>JABSOX010000012.1:0-11412 GCA_013215655.1 Colwellia sp. | reverse complement strand
GGTTACCGCGATGTTTTGTGTTTTAGCGGCAACTATATCAACATTATTACTACCTGTCGCGGCGATACAAATAAGTTTAAGTATCGGTAATTGCTCGATGATTTCTTTATTTAAGACAACTTTATTGGTGATTATAATATCTGCATTGAGGCATCGCTCAATAATTTCATCTGTTTGAGTTGTTGAATAACAAACAAGCTCTGTAAGTTGTTTTTTAATTAATGATAAGGATGTTTTTGTATTAAAGGTTTGTTGATCTAAAAAAACAGCGCGCATGGGTGAAGTCAATAGTGTTTTATAATATGGAGCAAGGATAGTAATAATTAGCATTGATCTCAATGCTAATTATTTAAAGTGAATCATTTTAAGTTAATTATTTAGCCCGGTCGATCATCTGCTCTTGCTGTGGTTAACATCGGACCATAATAATAAACAAAAATAGCAAAGGATAAAATCCAGCAAAAGCCACTGATATCAATAAAAATAGATGTAGCTGTTGGCATAAGCCAAGGGCCAAAGGTTCTAATTAACGCTGAAATAGTCATTAAAATAAAGGCTAAAGACATCGCTTTGGGTGGTGTTAATGGTCGTCCGGTATGACCTAAAGATACCCGAGAGATCATCGCTAAGATCAAGCCGCCAATGCCGCCGATAGTCAGTAGATGCCAAATATGATTACTTGGTATTTCTGGTGTTAAATAACTAATACCTAATAGTATTAGCCCAAACCAAATGAATTTTAACGCTAAATGTAGCGACCATAGCAGAGGTATGGCTAATGTTATCCAAGGCTTCCATCTCGCCCAACGAATGGCTTGAAAAATACCGGCAGCAATAAGTAATATCCCAAAAACAACTGAATTAAAACCAACGATGGGATGAAGTAATAAAATGATCATTAACACCGCTAAGCTGCCATTGGTTAATTTATCTAGCCAAGGAGCTGGGGTCGCTTTATCTGTTTGTGTACCGTTGGCTGTAAACATTGGGGTTACACGACCGGCCATTACGGATATAAGAAAGGTAATTAATAATACCGCCGCATATCCTGATAAATTAATTGAAAAGGTTTGTGGATTTATTATTGCCAAATGCATTTCTAAATTAGCAATAGTAAATAGCAACAATAGTGGAATAAAAAATAAATTTCGATATTGTTTAATGGCAATAATAGGTTTTGCTAATATAAAAGCAACGACAGGTAAAAATGATAAATCTATTATCATTGATAGTGTTTCACCGAAGAAGGCAGGGAATAATAAACTTATTCGGCCAAGTAACCACAGTGCTAATAAAATAATAAGTATATTGCCTTGTGCACCACGCACACCGGTCCAATTTTGTACCGCAGTTAATAAAAACCCAGCAACAATTGCACAGCCGAAACCAAAAATCATTTCATGAATATGCCACCAATAACCACCTCCTAAAGGAGTGAAGTTGAGTGCGCCTTTTAAAATCAGCAACCAGATGGTAATGGCAACGATACTAAATATTGCACCCGATAAGAAAAAAGGTCTGAAACCTAATCGAAAGAGTGGTGGGATTTTTTGTTCTTTTTGCAGATCGGTAATTTGCATCATGACTTTTTAATTACGGGTGTTTATATTTAATTGGCATTGTAAATCATTCTATTTTTTTTAACTTGGACTAAATCAAGTTTTCCCTAATTTCTCTCTAAAAATGATTTATAAAATTGGTTTTTCTATTTCGTAAATTGCTTCAGAGATACTGTCTAAGCGTTCAGTTAAAATAGCTTGAGCATCGTACAGGCCACGATTATAAAAATAGGCTCCCATTTCATCTGAAAAAAAATCTAAGAGGAAGTCAGCATCAAACTGCCCTAATTCTTGATCAAGTTCTTTTGAAAAATATCGTTGTAATTTATCAACAAGTTGTTCTTTTTCTTGTGGTGAAAATTTAATGTTTGTCATTAACTTAACCTCATTTAAACTATAGGTAATTATGTGGATATTAAGGAGACATTAGCAAGTGAAAAAGTCTTGGTTACAATGGTGGTATACGGATTGTCCGTTTTGTCGAAAAGCTCGCATGATTTTATTATGGATAATTTTAATGGTGATTGCAGATATGCTGTGGTTTCATTTGCTTATACATTAATAGTGGTCTTTAATTTTGATAATTGATTGTTATTTCTTGGAGGAAAATATGGGCTATCGTTGGACTGACTCGTTAGAATTGGCGCTTGATTTAATTGAACTGCATCCGGAAGTAGATCCTATGCAGCTGCATTTCAATGAGTTAATGAAGTGGGTTATCGCCTTAGAAAACTTTGATGATGACCCTAAACATTGCGGCGAGCGAGTACTTGAAGCGATTCAATTAGCGTGGATTGCTGAGGTAGATTGATCTCTATCAATTCTTTTTATTGAGATTTTTATTACAGATCATGCATGATGCTCTTTTTTGTCTATTTGACTTCGACTATACTGTAATTAACATCAATATCATAAATCTTCATTATTCATTAACTACATAGCAAAATCATCAAACCTTATGACAAATAATAAAAAGCATCCATTATATATTCCGTATTCAGGTCCTTCGTTATTGGAAACGCCATTACTTAATAAAGGCAGTGCCTTTAGTGCCGAAGAAAGAGCCAATTTTAATTTAACGGGCCTGCTGCCACCTCGCTATGAAACAATCGATGAGCAAGTCGAACGTGCCTACATGCAATACAGTAGTTTTCAGAACGACTTAAATAAGCATATTTATTTACGCGCAATTCATGATAATAACGAAACGTTATTTTTTAAGTTAGTACAAGCGCATTTGACTGAAATGATGCCAATTATCTACACGCCAACCGTAGGTGATGCTTGTGAACAGTTCTCTGATATTTATCGTAGTTCTCGAGGTTTGTTTATTTCATATGAAGACCGCCATCATATGGATGATATCTTAAGAAATGCCACTAAAAATAAAGTAAAAGTTATTGTGGTAACTGACGGCGAGCGAATTCTAGGCTTAGGTGACCAAGGTATTGGTGGCATGGGCATACCCATTGGTAAGTTATCTTTATACACCGCTTGTGGTGGCGTCAGCCCTGCGTATACCTTACCTGTAATGCTTGATGTTGGTACAAATAACGAAAAGTTACTTGCTGATCCCATGTATATGGGCTGGCGTCATAAACGTATTGGTCAAGACGAATATAATGAATTTGTTGATATCTTTATTAACGCAGTCAAACGTCGTTGGCCCCATGTATTGTTGCAGTTTGAAGATTTTGCTCAACCTAATGCAACACCTCTACTTAATCGGTATCGTGATGAAATTTGTTGTTTTAATGATGATATTCAAGGAACAGCTGCGGTTACTGTAGGTTCACTATTAGCTGCTTGTCGTACTAAAAATGTAAAGCTTTCGGATCAAAAGGTCGCTTTTGTAGGAGCTGGCTCTGCAGGTTGTGGTATTGCTGAGCAAATAATTACACAAATGACCAGTGAAGGAATTTCTGCTAAACAAGCACGTAGTCAAGTTTATATGATTGATCGTCATGGTTTATTAACCGAAGGCATGCAAGGACTAAGAGACTTTCAAGCTAAACTTGTGCAAAGTAAATCGGCACTAACAAGTTGGCAATATGATAGTGATTATGCGTCTTTACTTGACGTGATGAATGAAGCGCATCCTGATATTCTAATTGGCGTTTCTGGGGTTGCTGGTTTGTTTACTGAGCAAGTAATTAGAGCGATGAAACAACATTGTGACTTACCCGTTATTTTTCCATTAAGTAATCCAATTAAACAAGTTGAGGCAACACCTGAGCAAGTGATCAATTGGACTGAAGGCAAGGTTATTATTGCTACGGGTAGCCCATTTAAACCGGTAGAATATAAAGGTAAAATCTATAAAATAGCGCAATGCAATAACAGCTATATATTTCCAGGATTGGGTTTAGGGGTTGTTTCTGCGAATATTAATAGGATCACAGATGAAATGTTGTTAGTGGCGAGTGAAACGCTTGCTGAGGCATCTCCGCTCGCTAATACGGGTGAAGGAGAACTACTGCCGCCGCTAACGTCTATAGCCGCTTTAAGTAAAAAGATAGCTTTTGGCATTGCCAAAGTTGCCTTTAAGCAAAAACTGGCATTGGAAATATCTGATGAAATGTTAGTCGCAAAAATCGATAGAAATTTCTGGCACCCAGAGTATCGTCAATATCGTCGTATTAGCTTATAGGCGTATTTGTTTCCAATTACTTTATTTAAAAGACCTATCTGCATAAAAAGCGATCACTCTTTTACTGCGGATAGGTATAACAAGCCGTTAGTTTGCTCTTATCAGGTGAGTTTCATTGTTTTTACTCTCTAGCAGTTGCAATTATCCCTAAAAAGCGTAGAATACGCGAGCTTTTCTGTCACTCTGGTGATAGAAATGTCTGGAAAATTCGTTTTAACACTTAAATAAATAGAGGACGATATGGTTACCATTCGTTTAGCTCGTGGCGGCGCTAAAAAGCGTCCATTCTATCAGGTTGTTGTTGCAGATAGCCGTAACTCTCGCGATGGTCGTTTCATCGAGAAAGTTGGTTTCTTCAACCCTACAGCACAAGGTCAAGCGGAAAAATTACGCTTAGACATTGATCGTATCAACCATTGGGTTGGTCAAGGTGCTGGTATGTCTGATCGTGTGGCCAAGTTAGTTAAAGATGCACAAGCTGCAGCTTAATTAAATTGGTAGGTTTTAGGAGTAGTCGTGGAAGAAGTAAATAAAGAAATCATCCTAGGTAAAGTAGGCGCTGTTTACGGTATCAAAGGTTGGTTGAAAATTCATTCATTCACTGATGAACAAGAAGCCATACTAGACTATTTTCCTTGGTCTTTAAAATTAGGGAATAAACAACAATCAGTTGAAATAGTTGATTGGCGTAAACACAGCAACGGACTTATCGTTCATGTGGCTGGAATTGATGACCGAGATGTAGCACAAAAGCTTGTCGGTTCAGAAATTATAGTGAATGAAAGCGTATTAAGTGAACTACCCGAAGGGGAGTTTTACTGGCGTGATTTGATAGGAATGACTGTTGTTACTGACAAAGGTTATAACCTTGGTCAAGTTTCCGACATAATGGAAACTGGCGCTAACGACGTATTGGTTGTTAAGGCAAACATTAAAGATGCATTTGGTAAAAAAGAAAGGTTAATACCTTACTTATTTGAACAAGTCATTCTTTCTGTTAGCCAAAAAGATAAACAAATTTGTGTTGACTGGGACCCAGGTTTCTAACTTGAGTAATAGTGTCGTAGAAAATAAACTGTGGATCGGGGTGATAAGCCTTTTTCCAGAGATGTTTGATGCCATTACTGAGTACGGGGTGACAGGCCGAGCGATCCGTAACGGGTTGATTGAATTTCATAAATGGAATCCAAGAGACTTTACTCATGATCGACATCGCACCGTTGATGACCGTCCTTATGGCGGAGGTCCGGGGATGTTGATGATGGTACAACCGCTACAAGATGCCATTCGTGCTGCACGTGCTGCAGCCCAAAAGAATGCTTCTCTTAACGGTAGTAGGAAAGCGAAGGTCATATATTTATCACCTCAGGGACGAAAATTGGACCAAGCTGGTGTACGCGAATTAGCACAGCATGACCAACTGATTTTTATAGCAGGACGTTATGAAGGCATAGACGAAAGACTAATTGAGTCAGATATTGACGAAGAATGGTCGGTCGGAGATTATGTTTTAAGTGGGGGAGAACTTCCTGCGATGAATATAATTGATGCCGTAGCACGGTTTGTGCCGGGTGTATTAGGACATAATCAATCAGCTGAGCAAGACTCTTTCTCAGACGGTTTATTAGATTGTCCTCATTATACAAGGCCAGAGGTTTTTGATGATGCTTCTATGGAAGGAAAATCGGTACCTAAAGTGCTATTAAGTGGTAATCACGAACATATAAGGCAATGGCGTCAGTTTAAGTCACTAGAAAGAACGTGGACTAGAAGACCAGAACTATTAACTAACCTAGCTCTGACAGCAGAACAAAAGAAAATGTTAGCTTCTATTAAAGAAGACAATAAATAACTTTGTTGATGACTGTGAACTCTAGGAAGAAGGTATTATGAGTAAAATTATTGATATGCTCGAACAAGAGCAGATGAAAAAAGATGTACCAGCATACTCGCCAGGCGATACAGTTGTTGTACAAGTAAAAGTTACAGAAGGTGATAAATCACGTCTTCAAGCATTTGAAGGTGTTATTATTGCTGTTAAGAACCGTGGCATCAATTCTGCGTTCACTGTTCGTAAAATCTCGAACGGTGTTGGTGTAGAACGTGTATTCCAGACACATAGCCCTATTGTTGATTCAATTGAAATCAAACGTCGCGGTGATGTTCGTCAAGCTAAACTTTATTACTTACGTGAACTTTCAGGTCGTAAAGCACGTATTAAAGAAAAATTGGCAAAAAGATAATTTTTCATTAACGAAAAAGTTATTAAAAAGCTTGAAAAAAACCTGTGTGGGCAACTACACAGGTTTTTTATGTTCAGGAGGAACGGTATGTCGCAGTGCCATGGATGGCAAAGAGTGACGATGTTCAGGAGGAACGGTCATTATTTTTTCCAGACAAATCATAACTACCTGCGTCCGTGCAGGCAATGTCGCGGTGCCATGGCCGCTCCTAGGCTTCCTACCTTTGCGGCATTAATGCTTTCATGCATGTCGATGGCAAAGAGTGACGATGTTTAGGATGAACTGTATTAAATTTATCAATTCCAATCGGATAAATCATTCCATTCCTGCTCGGTAGCTGATTTTGTTTGATGTTCCATAATGGTTAACCACTTTCCATCCTTCTTTACATTTAAGTCTTCGAAGTGAGCATAAAAAACCTGTTCAGTTCCTAACTTATCAACCATGCTATAGCGGTAAATACCAGATTCAAACGATGTTGTTTCATTGACTATTCTTTTTAAGAAACGAAATTTCACACGCGCAAAACCACCGTCTTTTTCTAGTTGTTCACCTTCTTTTTTCCAGCGCTTAAGTACGGACTTTATTGGTGTTGATTTCTTCGAGGTGACAATTACTGCATCAGGGTGATAAGTGCTGCCCATGCGTTCGAAATCAACCTCTTGTACCGTTTCAATAATCGTACGGTATAAAAAATCGGTCTCATATTGTTTTTGTTGATGCGCGTTAACTGAGATAGAAAAACCAAGGGTAAACAATAAAGTCATTAGGTATGTATTAGTCATTTATTCTTCTTATTTAAAATACTATCAATAGTAATAATGTATCTGTGTCGTGATAAATGAGCAATATTTATAGTTCATTAATTTCTTAGTAACCAAGAACTAAAATTATTAGACGTTTTCAGAAGCCTACGAAGCCTACGAAGCCTACGAAGCCTACGAAGCCTACGAAGCCTACGAAGCCTACGAAGCCTACGAAGCCTACGAAGGCTCTTATGGTAATTAACTTAGTGAGTTAGTAACCTTTCATTCTACATGTATATTTAACTTCTAAATCGCAGGTAATGACAGCGTTGTCATTGTCTGTTATCAATGTTAATGTAACTGTTAGACCAGAATCAAATAGCATTAATATGGGAAAACTATTCGACTTTAGTTGGGTAGTTTAACGAATCTTGTTCCTATATGATGTTGCCACGTTTGTTAAATACTTTATGTAGCACGATATACTCGGGCTTAAATTTGTAGTAACTAAAAATATCACCGTTAGAAATGAAGGACTGCACATGCAAGAATTAAAAAGTTGTTATCCCATATTAGAACAAGCAAAGGCGCATACTCATATTGATAGCGCTACTTATGATGCGATGTATAAACAATCAATTGAACAGCCTGAAGTATTTTGGGCAGAGCAAGCAAATAAGTTTCTTGATTGGTATCAGCCTTGGGATAGTGTTTCCAATGTAGATCTAAAAACAGCTGATATTAAGTGGTTCTCAGGTGGCAAATTAAATGTCAGCTACAACTGTATTGATCGTCACTTAGCAACAAAAGCAAATGACACCGCTATTATTTGGGAAGGTGATGATCCCAGTGATGATAAGAAAATTAGCTATCAAGAATTACATGATCATGTCTGTCGTTTTGCTAACTTATTAAAAGCACGTGGTGTTAAGAAAGGCGATCGTGTTTGTATCTATATGCCAATGATCCCTGAAGTGGGCTATGCAATGTTAGCTTGTGCACGTATTGGTGCTGTTCATTCGGTTATTTTTGGTGGTTTCTCTACTGAAGCTATTCGTTCTCGTGTTGTTGATGCAGACTGCCAAGTTGTTATTACTGCTGATGAAAGTTTCCGTGGTGGCCGTGTTATTCCATTAAAAGCTAATGTTGATGCTGCGGTTGTTGATTGTCCAAATGTTCATTCCGTAATTGTTGTTGCTCGTACGGGCGGCGATATTAAGTGGAACGATAAAATAGATATAAATTACGAAGAAGAAGTTGCAAAATTACCTGCTGTTTGCGAACCCGAAGTGATGGATGCTGAAGACCCACTCTTTATTTTATATACCTCAGGCTCTACAGGAACACCAAAAGGTGTATTACATACGTGTGGTGGTTATTCGCTCTATGCAGCAATGACCCACAAATATGTATTTGATTACAAAGACGGTGAAATTTATTGGTGTACAGCCGATGCTGGTTGGATCACCGGTCACTCTTATATTTTTTATGGGCCATTGACAAACGGTGCTACCACGCTCGTTTTTGAAGGAGTACCAACTTACCCTGATGCTAGCCGTTTTTGGCAAGTATGTGATAAACATAAAGTTAATGTTTTTTATACCGCGCCAACGGCTATTCGCGCTTTAATGAGTGTTGGTGACGACTTTGTTAAACAAGCTGATTTATCTTCATTACGTATTTTGGGCACGGTCGGCGAGCCAATTAACCCTGAAGCTTGGCATTGGTACTATGAAATGATCGGTAAAAGTAAATGTCCTATTGTTGATACGTGGTGGCAAACAGAAACAGGCGGTATCATGATCACTTCATTACCGGGCGCTGTTGATATGAAACCGGGTGCTGCAGGTAAGCCATTTTTTGGCGTGCAACCCGCCTTATTTGATAAAGACGGTAATACCCTTGAAGGTGAAAACCAAGGTTTATTGGTAATGACAGGAAGTTGGCCAGGGCAGCTACGTACCGTTTATGGCGATCATGATAGATTTTATCAAACCTATTTCAGCCAATATCCAGGAAATTACTTTACTGGTGATGGTGCTAAGCGTGATGAAGATGGTTTTTACTGGATCACTGGCCGTGTTGATGATGTTTTGAATGTCTCTGGCCATCGTTTAGGTACCGCAGAAATTGAAAGTGCATTAGTACTTCATCCTGCCGTAGCGGAAGCTGCTGTGGTTGGTTATCCGCATGAAATAAAAGGACAGGGCGTTTATGCCTATGTGACCTTAATGAATAATGCGACTGAGTCTGAAGGGTTAATTAAAGAATTAACTGAATTTGTTGCTAATGAACTAGGCCGCTTTGCTAAACCTGATTACATTCAATATGCACCGGGTCTACCTAAAACACGCTCAGGTAAAATTATGCGCCGCATTTTGCGTAAGATTGCTGAAAATGATTTGGATACGTTAGGCGATACTTCTACGTTGGCAGACCCAGCAGTAGTAGATAATTTGATCAGTAATAGAATTGTTCATGGTTAGAATTCGATAATTATGAACGAAGGGGATTGGGTCAAATATGGTTAAAATACTAATTATACTGTCGGTAATTACCTATAGCCTCTATTCAGTACTCGTTTTTGGTAGTGATTCTACAAACTGCATTTCTTGTCACCAAATAGAAAATAGTGATTGGTTAGCTTCTGATCATGCCAAGTCGATGTCTGTTGCCAATAAAGTAACTGTACTTGCTAATTTTGATCAACAAAAGATTAGTCACTATGGTCAACAAGCGTATTTTTATATCAAGGATGGGAATTATCAAGTAGACATTTCCTATGGTAGAAAAATAGATAGCTATCAGGTTAAATTTACTTTCGGTCATTATCCACTCCAACAATACTTGGTTGAGACAGACACTGGCCGTTTTCAAGTTTTGCCTTTTGCTTGGGATGCACGTACAAAAGCTGATGGCGGCCAGCGTTGGTATCATAACTATAGTCATGAAGAAATAAGGCCTGAAGATAGATTACATTGGCGTCAACCATTGCAGAACTGGAATGGCATGTGCGCTGATTGTCATTCTGATGGCTTGGTAAGGAATTACGATGCTGATAAAAATAGTTTTAATAGCCAGTTTGATAATATCAATGTTGGCTGTTTATCTTGTCATGGTGAAATGGCTGGACATGGTAACAAGCAAAGTAAAGCAACGCCAAGAAATGCAGTTTCTCAACCGCTTGGTCAATGGTTACGAGAAGTTGGCGATAAAACAGCACATTGGCAAGGTGAAACCCGTAACAATGCATTTATGGATAACTGCTTTGCTTGTCACTCTTTACGCTCACCAATAACCGATGGTATCAAAGCCAACAAAGCTTTTTTAGATCAATTTACGCCCAATTTATTAGCAGCGCCTTTATATCATGCGGATGGTCAAATTAAAGAGGAAGATTATGTATATGGCTCTTTTTTGCAAAGCAAAATGTTTGCGGCTGGTGTTAATTGTCTAGATTGTCATGATAAGCACACCATGAAGCTGAAAATTGAGGGTAATAGTTTATGTTTGCAATGTCATGGTGCTGAAGTATATCAGGTAAAGTCTCACCACCAGCATCAAGAAGACTCCACGGGCGCTCAATGTGTTAACTGTCATATGCCTACCAATCGCTATATGGGAGTAGATGATAGACGAGATCACAGCTTTAAAATCCCACGACCGGATGTCTCAGAGCAGTATAATTCCCCTAATGCTTGTACCAGTTGTCATCAAGGTAAATCAAATCAATGGGCCAGTGGATACTTGAAAAAATGGCACGGTCAGCCGAAAGCGATACCAAGCAGTAAGCAGTTTTTAATGGAACTCAATAGCAACCAAGCAATTAACCTTGAAGATCATCTTAGTATTATCGCTGATAACAAACTTGATATTATTAGTCGAGCAACGGCCATTCAACAACTTGCTTACACCACGCAAACGATTACCAGTGAAATTTTAAAGCCTTATTTAGCTCATCAGGAAAATCTCATCAGGTTAAGTGCAGCCACTGCGGCAATGCTGCTGCCACCTGCAGATAAAATTACCTTAGTAGTGCCCTTGTTATCAGATAAATTTAAAGCTATTAGAGTAGCAGCAGCACTGAGTTTGGTGGACAGTAAAGTATCAGCCATTGATCAAAATGCATTTATGAACGCTTTTAAAGAGTTACAACTGGCAAACGATATAAGCAGTTGGCGGGGGGAGGGACGAATGAATAAAGGCATCAATGC
>JABSOX010000155.1 GCA_013215655.1 Colwellia sp. | reverse complement strand
GAAGGTCGTGTTGACCCAGTTATGGGTGGCATGACAATGGCACTAACAGAACAAGATATGGCTGATTTAGGTGCATATTATCAGACACAAACTTCAACTGCGGGTAATGGCGCTACCGATGCTCTTGGTAAATCGCTTTATTTAAGTGGTGATGCAGAACGTGGTATTACCGCTTGTATTGCCTGTCATAGTATTGATGGTCATGGTATGCCTACAGCGGGTTTTCCAGCGATTGCTAGTCAAAATGTGGATTACTTAAAAGCACAATTAACAAAATTCCGTGACGGTACTCGCAGTAATGACACAAATGCGATGATGCGTAATATTGCTGTTAAACTAGAAGATGCTGACATTGATGCATTAACGCAGTACATGTCTTCACTTAAATAAATTTTTCCATTTAAGTCAGTAATAAAAAAAGCAGCGTTTATCGCTGCTTTTTATGTTCAGGACGAACGGTATTTTGCGGTCACATGGATGTGAAGAAGCGTGTATGTTCAGGACGAACGGTATTTCGCGGTCACATGGATGTGAAGAAGCGTGTATGTTCAGGACAATCGGTCAACTTTTTAGTGCCAGACAAAAGTGTAGTACCTGCGTCCGTGCAGGCAATGTCGTGGTGCCATGGCCGCTCATAGGCATCCATGCCTCTGCGGCATTAGTGCATCCATGCACGTCTAACGCATCGTGAGATGAGGTGATATTTGTAGTCTAGCTGAAAACCTTTAGTTGGCTAATTTATACCAATTCGACTAATTAAGTGATCTTTTTAAATGGCCTAAATATCCAATAACATCGTTGCTTTCAATCCCAATAGCTAGCTATTGCTCAATCTAGCGTCTTGTTCTTAAAAATTTATTATCATTAAAATTTGGACCATTAATTAATTCGATTGCAATTATGCCTGTCCTTATTTGTTTTTTGTTTTTGTTCTTGTTCTTGTTCTATTTGTTTTTTTAACCTTTTTCTTGATTTGTTTAGGCACTTTTGAAAACTCTTTATGGAAAGGCTGTTCTGTAACAACAGGAATGACTTGCCCTATGCTATTTTCAATATTAGTTAATTGCCTTATATCATTTTCTACAGCAAATGAAATGGCCATGCCACTTTTCCCAGCACGAGCAGTTCGTCCTATACGGTGTATGTAGTTTCTTGGATCTTCAGGAAGGTTATAGTTAATGACTAAAGTAATATTATCAACATCAATTCCACGAGCAGCAACATCAGTTGCAACTAATACTCTTAAATTAGAATCTTTAAAATTTTGTAACGCTTGCTCCCTAACGGTTTGTGTTTTACCACTGTGAAGGCTTGCGGCAGTTATTGATGCTTGTTCTAGTGCTTTAACAATGATGTCAGCGCCATACTTTGTTTTACAAAAGATGAGAACTTTTTTATAGCCAGGTTTTTCCAATATACTAAATAGTAAAGGTACTTTATTCGATTTATCAAGGTGGTATACACTTTGATTAACCAAGTCGATAGTAACCGTTTCAGCAGTAATTTGAATTTTTGTTGGATCCGTTAATATGGCTTCTGCAAGTATCTCTATTTCAGCAGGCATAGTCGCTGAAAATAATAGTGTTTGTCGCTTTTTTGGCAGTTTAGATATGATGCTTTGAACATCGTTAAAGAACCCCATATCTAGCATTGTATCTGCTTCATCTAATACAAAAACTTCTAACGCTTCAAAATTTATATCGCCCGTTTCAATTAAATCCAATAATCTTCCAGGGGTAGCCACTAAAATATCAAGTCCAAGTGCGATAGAGTCAACTTGATCTTGTCTTCCTACACCACCATAAACAACCTTTGTTTTAAGCCCTAAACCATCAGAGTAGTCATCAATGTTTTGCATTATTTGCGAGGCAAGTTCTCTCGTGGGCGTTAGTATAAGCGAACGAGTGCTCTTAGCTTTGATATCTATCTTATTTCGTCCAAAATTATTGATAATAGGCAATGAAAAGGCCGCAGTTTTTCCTGTTCCCGTTTGCGCTATACCAAGAAGATCATTGCCATTAATAAGAGCTGGGATACATTCTTTTTGGATCGGTGTGGGCTGTTTATAGCCTTTAAGAGTAAGGCGGTCAATAATTGACTCTAAAAGTGAAAGTGTTTTAAATTCTGACATGCTGCCTCGGTATTCTTTAATCAATAGCCTATTATTCTAACAGAATGCTTATACATATTTAAGACTACGGAGACGTCCTTATTATAGATTTAACCAAATTCCAAAACTATAAGGGAGTTAGCTGCCACATAAGAGACATTAGTATATTTATTCCGATAAAATGTTTGATAATTATGAGTTGCCATCAAATTGAAGTTTAGTGGTTCCGGAAACAAATCCTAATACGGTTACTTTGTACTTAGATGAGCTTTTGTTTTTAGTCGGTTGGAGTTTTTTAGCTCTATCCAACCTACAATAACCTCAATCTTGCGTGCTAAAACAATAGAAATAGTTCAAAGCGTTTAAGACAAAGTCAACACGCTTTTGAGTTTCGTAAGTTGAAAACAGCGAGCTATCGCAAACAACAAACGTCACGTTAGACGACAAGTGGAAGCACATTAAGGAGAAATTGAAAGATGTGGAAATATTCCCGAAATAATTTAAACAGCAGAAAAATAAAAGTATTGACGCTAGCTCTTGCTACTCTTCTATTTGCTTTCTTACAAAGTCATTCAGCCGCTGCAACAACGATCGTCAAACAAGGAATTAAAGTTGATTTTTCATTAACGTCATTAAAAAAAGGAGCTGAAAAGAAGCATGTTATTGCCAATAGCGATGCTTACTTTAATTTCAATATTACTGATATAAGTGGAGCGCCAGTCTCGGGCGCCTATCCCGCAGCTTGGCTACAAAGACGTGAAGAATCAACTCCTAGCGATGAAAAAACTTGTAAGAATATGGTCAAGAGTTTTATAAATTAGATTAAAAACAAAGTTTCTGGAAAATATTTAACCGGCATTGAGCATCTCGAAACGCTGGCTGTTTTAGCTGCCGGTATGTGGAAAAATCGAAGTAAGGTGACTGTGTAACCACCCCTTAAAATCAGAATCGCATTCATAGAGTTTTCCATTACGTCCGCTGTGAGATCTCACTTCAATCGTTGCCCATTTATCGTACTTAATGTTTTCAAAGCGCATCAGAAGCCCTTAACTGAGAGTGGTTTTTCATTGGTCATTTATTACAAGCTAAGGCTGTGTTAAATCGAGTATTTGCACTCACTCCCCACTAAACGGACGTTTTATTCATTTTTACGGTTTGTCTATTCAGGATTGACATTAAAACAATACCTTCTCTAAACAATAACAGGAAGGGACAATCACCATATTTAATATGTTATAGCTAACTTAAGATCTCATTACGTTATTTGCATAATACAAGGTTAACGCTATAGTTTTATAAAACTAACTAAGTTTAGTATTCATGGAATATAAGTATTATATATGCTTGTAAATAAATCGTTTTCAAAAAAAAATCCGCTCACGAAAAACATAATTTATTCATTAATATTGTTAAGTACGTTAATACATATTTCAATCCTCTATTTGAACAAATATCATTATTCGCAGTTTATCTGGGAAAACGTTTCTTTTCATAGTGCAATTGAAATTGCCGGTTCATTTATCTCCTTTTTTGTTGCCTATCTTTTAATTGCCCTAGAGCGTAAAGAGCAAGGCACAAGTTTCAATATATTCATTGCTAGTGCATTGGTCGGTATGGGCGTTTTGGATGGAATGCATGCCCTAATACAGCCAGGGCAACTCTTTGTTTGGTTGCATTCAACGGCAACTTTTTGGGGAGGATGTTTGTTTTCATTGATTTTTCTTTAAATTGTTCAAAAACTTTTCCACAATCTTTTGTCCCGATGAAAGAGACCCCCCATTGGAAGTTTCATGG
>JABSOX010000154.1 GCA_013215655.1 Colwellia sp. | reverse complement strand
TTGCCTTTGGTCATGAAACACCCCCTGTTGTATTTCTACAACAATTATAGTGTGTCCACAAAACTGGGGTAAGACCACACAGCTGACATTAGCTACATTCAAATCCAAACTCCTGTTGTTAAGTACAAAGCAGTCATAACAAATAAGATATGAAAAGCTAGCTTTTGCCACATGAGATGTAATTTTCATTCTCGTAGATGTACTTGTCATCAACCTCTTTTATTCTTAGAGTATAAACATCAACAATGCATAAAGAAGACTAGGAATAATAAAAAAATTTCGATGATATTTACTAACAGATAACATAGTTATCAAAACCCCTAATGGCAGCAAAGTGATCATTGGCATAGAGAAATGTAAGTAAAAATACATGGCTACAGCAGAAATTAACGTAATGAACATTGCGGGTAGCATGTCCCAGAAATACCGTGTATAAAATTGATTTAGTAAGCCGCTTAAGTAATGAGGATAATGTTGATAAAATTCTTCATTATCAAATTGATAAGAGCCTATAACTATAGCCAAAAACCAGAAAATTAATATTTGTATATATCCATTAGCAATCTGGCCCATTTTATATTGCACATAAGCAACCATGCCAATAAACAAACCACAAAAGAAAATACGAATAAGTACATTTGCAGGACTTTTCATTATTGCAATCCAGCGAATTTGCCAGTAGTACTTAACGGGTAAAGACTTCTTAGCAATAAAAGAGACTGGCTCATAGTAAGTATCTATCACCAATAACAATAGCCATAAACTGTTAAGGCTAATCGCACTCAATGACCCCCCCTTAAATGCCAGTAAAAGTATTAATGGGGCAAACAAAAAGCTTAACCAGGGCAATGATTGATTTTTGAGGCTAAGCCAAGCAACGATCAATATAGATAAAGCGAATACCGGAAAATGTAATTGGCTGATAAAAGTAGCCCAATCAGGTATAAAGGTTAATAAAAAAACAGGGGTTAATAACGGTAAATTACCTGCAATGAGTGTCAACAGTACTGTATTTGTATGTTTTAGTTTTACAGGGATAGGTAAGGTAGCTAAATAATGTTGATAATTTAAACCTAAAATAGCATTTTTTTGTATACGAATTAAAAAATACAACAGAAAAAAATAACCCCATTGGTAAATAATTCTTTGCTCTATCGGGGTATTTATATCTGCAATAATACTTAATGAGATTAATGCTGTAAGTATCGATGCAGGAATAGCCAAGTATAGTATCGACAATAGAAAGGCAATCAATTGCCCTGCTGCTGGCAACATTTTCCTTAATTCATGATAATAGATTTTTCCTCTAAGCTGCAGGTACCCTTTCATAAAATTATATTACAGTGTTGATTTAATTCCGCCAGCACAACTTGTTGGTAATGTGAATTTTCGGTGAAACATTTTTCATGACTGGTAACTATTATTTGCCCCGGATAGTGTTCGATGTAATCAAACAACCATAAGCGGCTGTTATGATCTAACCCTGTAGTTGGTTCATCGAGCATCA
Source organism: Colwellia sp. (assembly GCA_013215655.1). Classification (GTDB taxonomy): domain Bacteria; phylum Pseudomonadota; class Gammaproteobacteria; order Enterobacterales; family Alteromonadaceae; genus Colwellia_A. The sequence continues at coordinate 2,470 of JABSOX010000154.1, read as the reverse complement.
AACATTTTGGTTGGTGTGCTAACGCCAAAAGTAATGATAGTTTTTTTAAACTACCTAATGATAGAGCAGATACTTGTGTTGTTAACTGAGCAGTGAACTCTAAGTGATCAATTAAAGCTGTAGGGTATGAACAATTATGTTGCGAACAATGATATTCCAATAATTGCTGAGCGGTTAAAAAATCAGGTAATATTATTTTGTCAGACGAAATGCCCAAGTGTCGTTTAGTTTTGGCTAAATGTACAGGTTGACCATTAAAAGTAATCTGTCCTGCACTAACTGTTTCTAATCCGGCAGCCAACATTAATAAGGTTGTTTTACCACTGCCGTTAGGGCCAACAACACAATATCTTTGACCATCAAAATGAAAAGTTAGGTCTTGGAGTACTGCATTTTTTTGATAGAACTTTGAAACATCCCTTAATATAAGCAAATGATTTCCTAGAGATAAAATGATAGGAGCACTATGCAAAATAAAGCAGGTGTCTGCAACTTTTAAGTTGTGAGATAGAATGTCAGATATGCGAACAGTGAATACAAAGCTAGATGATATTAATGTCCGCATCACACTTCAAAGTGATCATAATTGTTGTTGGTTTTGAATGTTATTTTTGGGCAGCAATGTGCGCATTGCAGAAGTAAGAAGAAAGAACAAAGAACAAATTAAATGTAACTTCCACTGTTGACTAGATAGCAGTCATTATTGTTAAATTTATGGCGTTATTTTTTTGCAGTTTAAATGCAATTCATTACAGCATTATTGGATTGCGTAACGCCGGTTTTCTGGTGTTAAACTGTCTAGTAAAAGCTGAGAAATCCACATACATTTAGGTTGAAAAACTTGAATAGTTGAGTAATTGTGCAAAACTCAATTGAGTATCTTTATTCTAGGTATTCTTAATGAAATTATTTTCAATTGCACTGTCCCTACTTCTTATTTATAGCAATGTCCTTCTTGCTAATCCGATAGAAACTGAGGCTGAATATAAAGAAGCAATAGTTAAACAACATAGAGATTTATTGGTTAAGTTTTCTCAATCCAAATTGGTTGTATCAACATTATTGGCAGCAAACGAAAAAAACGTTGGTATAGTAACTATCATGCAATTAGATGCAAATTGGCAACTAAATAGAAAATTACAAAAATCGGTGATGCAAACCTCTTTAACACTCCAAATAATCGCATTTATTAAAAATCCAAAGTTTGATATTGCTGAAATGATGGTACTTGATAAAAATGGTGTATTAGTTGCCGTTTTCCCTAAACCAACAGACTATTGGCAAGGAGACGAAGATAAATTCCAACAACCTATACGCATTAATGGTGATTATATTGGTCCGACAAAGTGGGATTCTAGCGCAAGTACATATCAGTTTTTTTATTGTATTTTAATTAAAGGTGAAGACCAAAAGGTGATAGGTGTACTGGTGACGGGTTTAGATGTCACAAAACAATATTTAGAGCATCAGTCAACTCAAAACGAATAAAACTACTTTCAAATCGTTATTGATTCAGATGTGATGGAACAAAGTAATCAATCTGTAGTGTTTTTTGCTATTAGATTAATGTCTTATTGGTGCGCTATATAACGGAAGTAAACTAGTTGTTCAGCTTGATCGTCGCTTTAAACACCATAGCTGTCATTCACATTTCACATTTCATATTTATACTTTAACAATTAAAAAATCCCTCATATTCACTCAATCATTTAACAATACCTCTTCAAGGTTAATTAGTATTATTGTTGTATGGTTTATATATGTACTTCAATTAAAGCGTTATAGGACAGTCAGTTTTAATCATGTGTGTGAAGTTTTCAAAGGGACGAACCTTAAACTCCCTTTCAGTTATATGCGAATTAATTATGCGATCACATCGAAAAGTTCGAAAGTCATCTCTTAGATGATCCCAAGAAAGCACATACCAAACAGGATAGTTAAGATACAAATAATGTGGTTCTATCAGACGCTCTGACCTAATTTTATTTTCGTCGATATAACTTATTAATAATTGTTTTTGAAGTAAAAAGGCTGTGCGTAATTCACTTTGGTATTTATACGCGGCTATTTCATATGATGAGAGCACCAAAGGTGATGCAGAACTTCCTATCCGAATTCGCCTTCGTAGCGCCTTGATTTTTAATTTTTGATCGGATGACAGTAATGCCATTAGCTTAAAGCGGATCGAGGCGAGACTATTCATAAATAAAGGGGAATTCATTTTTTCGGAAACTGCAAGACTGATTAGAAGGTCAACAGTTTCTTGGTCAGTAACGTTTAGTTTACCCAGTCCCCAACTTCTATGTAGTCTTACGCCACCACCTCTGCCTCTATCGGCATCTATTGGTAAGCCTCGCTCTCTAAGGAGGTTTATATCTCGATATAAAGTTCGCGTAGATACACCCAACTCCTTAGCTAGATCATTTACTATTAACAAACCATCAGACTTTAACATGCTTGCAAGTAAATC
>JABSOX010000153.1 GCA_013215655.1 Colwellia sp. | reverse complement strand
TGCAGTAGCGCCGATGGTAGTGTGGGAGTTCCCATGTGAGAGTAGGACATTGCTAAGCTTCTATTTAGAGAAGCCCGTTACGAAAGTAACGGGCTTTTTGCTGTTTGTAAGATAATTGGAAAATTTTTCTATATTATATCAATGACGCTTTCAATTGTATTTATTCCAAACATCACTTTTTTTATAAAAGACTCTGAGCTGCCAACGAAGTTAAAATTTGGGTGTCTGGACCAAATTCCCTGTAACTTTTTATCCAATTATATTGCCTTTTGTTCTGACTCGTTTCTTATTGGGTTGTTACTTTTAATTGCTTGGCCTGACTTTGCTGCGGTTTCGAAAAATATTACAGCGTCATAACGTTTCATTTCTTTTTCAAGTGAAGACTCCATTTTATCAAAAAAATCTTCTTCTGAACCTGGCCAGTAAGCTAACCCATCCAAGCTGCCTCTATCACATAATATTAAGCAGTCTGGATGCATAGCTCGTTGAATATCTTCTAAGTTCTTTTGTAAATTAAAAATAGCAATCTGTTGACTTGTTATTTCTTGTGGGTTTTCTGTTCTCGATATTCCACCACTAAAAACCATTGTTGCCGCTTCTGGTACAGAAGCAATTTGTCCTGCAAACTCGCGACGAATCAAGTCAAGTGCTGTAGTTTTTCCTCCACCAGGACCACCAGTTAATACAATCCGTTTTTCGTTGTGTAAATTATGCATTTTGGGTAAATTACTTTATTGATGATACAAGGATAATAGGCAATTTATTTTTTAAACAAAACCAAGGAGTTACTTTTTATTCATATTTATTGATTTACTCTAATAAATCATTCATTAGTTTAAGTTTTTAAACAAATTTATTGTGTTATTTACTTTTGCATAGGAGTATGAAAAGGTAGTGGAGTGTATTGCTGGTGGACCAGATATTTAATATGGACGTTGATAGTCGTTAACTTGTTTTTGTAACCCTCATAGGTAACCGTTTGACAATATTATTAATTTTAAATAATGATGCTATTCGTAATAGAGTCAGTATCAAACTTGAGTTTGCAGGACAATCAATCATTCAAACATCCAATAGTGTTGAAGCTATTGCAATATTACGTACAAAAAAAGTTGATTTGGTTATTACAGAAGTTGATATTGGTAAAATTGATGGTTGGCGTTTATCAAGGTTAATTCGTACTGGTATTCTTGCTCCAAGTGATGATACACCTATTCTTTTAGTCACAGAAAACTATAGTGAACGCATCGCTGAAACAACAGCACGCATGTTTGATATAAATAGAGTTATTGCGTATCAAGAGCTTGATATAATTGCTGACGTTGTTAACCAAGTCATTATTGGCAAAGACACACTAAATAAACCGCAAAGCATACTAGTTATTGAAGATACCGAAGATACTGCAAACTTAGTTAAACGTATGCTTAAACATAAGTTTTCGATAGATATTGCTATTGATGGGATTAGCGGTATTAAAGCCTTTCGAAAGAATTCCTACGATATTGTTTTATTAGATATTATGATGCCTGGCATGTCAGGTGATGAAGTATTAGATGTCATCATCGAACTTAATCCTCAACAAGTTGTTATTGCAATGACAGCCCACGGCACGGTAGATATAGCAGAACTGATGTTAGTGAAAGGAGCTTCAGATTATATTCAAAAACCCTTTAAAGCTGAGCAGTTAAGAAAAGTTTGTGATATTGCCTCTAAGCGCGAAGATTTTCTTATTTCTAATGAACAATTTGTGGCGAAAACGCTAGCATTAAAAACCGAGCAACAACGGTTTGATTCTTTATCTAAAGATCATTATCGAATTTTAGATAGTATTAATAGTGTAGTTATTGAGATATCAACTAATGGTCGGATCATGTTTGTTAATAACGCATGGTTCAAATGCTCAGGTTATACCGTATCAGAAACTATTGGGAAATTATTCTCTGATTTGATTCATGGTAATAATTCAAAATTATATCAATATGTTGAAGAAGCATGTCAGCATATCTTGTCTGGTAAAAGTCTACATGAAAATATTGAAGTTCAATTAATTAAAAAAAATGGCCTTTCTTTTTGGAGTGAAGTTAGTCTTTCTCCCTATTATAAAGATGGTGTTTTAGAGGGTATATCAGGCACCATCGATGACATCAGTGTTCGTAAGAATGCAGAAGAGCGTTTAAAGCATGTTGCACTACATGACATGTTAACAGGCATACATAATAGACATTATTTTGATGATAAATTAAGAAGTATTGCAACTGCCGCGATGCGGTCCCCTTGCACACACTCATTACTGTATATCGACTTAGACCATTTTAAAGTAATTAATGATTCACAGGGGCATTATCAAGGTGATTTGGTTTTAAAGGAAATTGCAAGACTGCTTTCAGAAAGGACACGTAAAAGCGATATACTCTGCCGAATTGGTGGTGATGAATTTGCTTTTTTATTGATGAACACGTCGGTTGATGATGCTAAAGCTGTTGCATCGGAAATTTGCAAAACTATCGCCGATTCTAGTTTCAGTTTTGCTGATAAAATTTATAAAGTGAGCTGCAGTATAGGGATTTCCGCGATAGACGGTAAAGCGGTATCGAGCGAGATTTATTTGCAGCAAGCTGACATAGCAATGTTTGCAGCAAAAGAAAAAGGTCGCAATCGAGCTCATATATTTAGAGAAGATGAGAAAATAACAGATGAGTTGAGAAAAAGCTTCGATTGGGTACAAAAGCTGCAAAATGCGCTCTTTGATGACAGTATTGTTTTACATTTTCAACCGATTATCGATGTCAATACGAGAGAGGTTGAATGTTATGAAGCGCTCGTTCGGTTAGTGGTAGATGGTAAAATGATATATCCTAATGATTTTATCCCATCATTAGAAAAAGCAGAAGACATGAATTTACTTGACCGACATGTTATCGGTAAAGCACTTAAATTAATGCAAGGAAATTCGATTCTAAAAAAAGTAGCCATTAATTTATCTGCGCAAGCATTTACAGATGACCGTTTATTTTCGTTCATTGAAGATAAATTAACTCAATATAATATAGACCCATCAATGGTTATTTTTGAATTGACAGAAAGTGCTAGCCTGTCAAATATCACAGGAACTCGGCGTATGGTGAATCGACTTAACGAGTTAGGGTGCCATTTTTCTATTGACGATTTTGGCACGGGTTTCAGTACATTTTCCTATCTAAAACAAATACCTGCGGGCAGTGTAAAAATTGATGGTTCATTTGTTAAAGATATGGTTAAAGACCCGATTGATGAGGTGTTAGTAAAGGCAATTAATGATACTGCGCATGCATTGGGGAAAATGACGGTTGCTGAATTTGTTGAAGACGAAAATACCTTGGTTAAATTGAAAGAGTTAGGTGTTGATTATGCACAAGGTTATTACATCGGAAAACCTATGGATATAGAAGCTATTAACGAACAGATAGAACCTTCTTTATTAACTATAAATCAATAACCTTTATAAACTCATTGAAATACATGAAATGATGATGTTCATCAATAGAATTGTAGTCATAAGTTGTTGATGATAATAAGTCTTTAAGAGTATAAACAAGTTAAACAATAAAAGTACTGGATAGCCTCTGGCTATTAAACATAATCACATAAAGGACTATGTTTAGGAAATATACGTATTTAAAGGTCACATTATATGCAACTAAAAATGCTTTCACTTGCCGTACTTTGCGCTTTCAGTCTTTTTGCCAGCGCTGAAGAAATTGAAACAAATGAAGATGATTACTTTGATGATTTTTATGGTAGTGAGGAAATGGTTGAAATTGCTACTGGCATTAAAACTCAAATATATAAAGCACCTGCTGTCGCTAGTGTGTTTACGGCAGAACAAATTAAAAATATGGGCGCAATGGATATCGATGATGTCTTAGAAACTGTTCCAGGCTTGCATATTTCTCGCTTTTCCAATACCTACACACCAATTTATACATTTCGTGGAGTTCATAGTAAATATACACCACAAGTTTTA
>JABSOX010000152.1 GCA_013215655.1 Colwellia sp. | reverse complement strand
CAAATTGAGTGTGCTTTGCTAAAGACTTTTACTAAAACTTTTATGGTTAAGTAAAGCTTGTAGCACTAAATAAAGAAGAACTAGATTCTTGTTTATTTCACAGCAGCTCTAATTTTGAGTTGAATGTTTATAGTTAACACACCCCCTTCCGGCACATAAGGAAGTAGAGGGTCGTGTTTTTTTGTTCTTTAAAAAGGGGATTTGTCTTCATGTCAAATCAAAGAATTCGCATTCGTTTGAAAGCGTTCGATCATCGTTTGATTGATCAATCTACAGCAGAAATCGTTGATACTGCAAAACGTACTGGCGCACAGGTTCGTGGTCCTATTCCACTTCCTACTCGCAAAGAACGTTTCACTATCTTGACTTCTCCACACGTTAACAAAGATGCACGTGATCAGTACGAAATTCGTACTCACAAGCGTCTGATTGATATCGTTGAGCCAACTGAAAAGACTGTAGACGCATTAATGCGTTTAGATCTTGCAGCTGGTGTTGACGTTCAAATCAGCTTGGGTTAATAGGAGTTTTAACATGACTATAGGTCTAGTTGGACGTAAAGTAGGTATGACTCGCATCTTCACTGAAGATGGCGTTTCTACTCCTGTAACCGTTCTAGAAGTTGAAGCCAACCGTATTTCTCAAGTGAAAACTTTAGAAACTGACGGTTACTCAGCGCTTCAAGTTACAACAGGTAGCCGTAAGGCTAGCCGTGTTACAAAACCAGCAGCTGGTCATTTCGCTAAAGCTGGCGTCGAAGCAGGTCGTGGCCTGTGGGAATTCCGCTTAAACGAAAATGAAGGTGAAGGTTTAGAATTGGGCGGTGAAATCACTGTTTCAATTTTTAATGACACTAAATTAGTAGACGTAACGGGTACATCGAAAGGTAAAGGCTTCCAAGGCGGTATTAAACGCTGGAACTTTACTATGCAACATGCAACGCATGGTGTTTCGTTATCACATAGATCAAACGGTTCGTTAGGTCAATGTCAAACACCAGGTCGCGTTTTCAAAGGCAAAAAGATGTCTGGTCACATGGGTGCTGTGCGCGTTACTACACAAAACCTTGAATTGGTTCGCGTTGACGCAGAACGTAACTTGTTGCTTGTTAAAGGCGCAGTTCCGGGTGCTATCAATGGCAACGTAATCATCAAACCAGCTGTTAAAGCTTAGTCCAGGAGATTTTCTAATGGAATTATCATTAAAAGACGCAACAGGTGCTCTTGAAGTATCTGAAGCAACTTTTGGACGTGAGTTTAACGAAGCGTTAGTACACCAAGTAGTAGTTGCATATGCAGCTGGTGCTCGTCAAGGTACTCGTGCTCAAAAAACTCGTTCAGAAGTTAGCGGCGGTGGCGCAAAACCATGGCGTCAAAAAGGTACTGGCCGTGCACGTGCTGGTACTACTCGTGGTCCAATCTGGCGTTCTGGTGGCGTAACATTCGCTGCTAAACCTCAGGATCACAGCCAAAAAGTTAACCGTAAAATGTATCGTGGTGCTATTGCTAGCATCCTTTCTGAGCTAGTTCGTCAAGAGCGCTTGATTGTGGTAGAAAATTTTGCAGTTGAAACACCAAAAACTAAAGAGTTAGTTGCTAAGTTAAAAGGCCTGGATCTTAAAGACGTATTAATCGTTACTCCAGAAATTGATGAGAACTTGTTCTTATCTGCCCGTAACTTATACAAAGTTGACGTTCGTGATGTTGACGGTATTGACCCTGTAAGTTTAGTAGGTTTCGCTAAAGTTTTGATGACTGCAACTGCAGTTAAGCAAATAGAGGAGATGTTAGGATGATAAGCGAAGAACGTTTGTTAAAAGTGCTTTTAGCACCGAACATTTCTGAGAAAAGCACGATGGCTGCTGAAGCAAACAACACTGTTGTTTTCAAAGTTGCTACTACTGCTACTAAAGCTGAAATCAAAGCTGCCGTAGAGAAACTTTTTGAAGTTTCTGTTGATGGTGTTCGTACATTAAATGTCAAAGGTAAAGAGAAACGTACAGGTGCTCGTACTGGTCGTCGTAGCGATTGGAAAAAAGCATATGTAACTCTTGCTGAAGGCAGCGACATCGACTTCGTCGGCGCGGAATCATAGGAGCAGTTAAAATGGCTATAGTAAAATGTAAACCTACTTCTCCGGGTCGTCGTCACCTAGTTAAAGTGGTAAACAACGAGCTTCACAAAGGTAAGCCTTTCGCACCATTATTAGATACTAAATCTAAATCTGGTGGTCGTAACAATAATGGTCGCATTACGGTTCGTCACATTGGTGGTGGACATAAGCAACATTATCGTATTATCGACTTTAAGCGTACTAAAGATGGTATCCCTGCAAAAGTAGAGCGTTTGGAATATGATCCAAACCGTAGTGCAAACATTGCACTTGTACTTTATGCTGATGGTGAACGTCGTTACATCTTGGCCCCAAAAGGTCTTAGTGCTGGAGATTCAATCCAGTCAGGTGTTGATGCTCCAATCAAAGCAGGTAATACTTTACCGCTTCGCAATACTCCGTTAGGTAGTGTTGTTCACGCAATTGAACTTAAACCAGGTAAAGGTGCACAAATCGCACGTGCTGCTGGTACTTATGCACAACTTGTTGCTAAAGACGGTGCTTATGTCACTTTACGTCTTCGCTCTGGTGAAATGCGTAAAGTTGAGTCAGATTGTCGTGCTACTTTAGGTGAAATCGGCAACGCTGAACACATGCTTCGCTCTTTGGGTAAAGCTGGTGCTTCACGCTGGCGCGGTGTTCGCCCAACTGTTCGTGGTGTTGCCATGAACCCAGTTGACCATCCACACGGTGGTGGTGAAGGTAAAACATCAGGCGGTCGTCACCCGGTATCACCTTGGGGTGTACCAACTAAGGGTTACAAGACTCGTTCTAACAAGCGTACCGATAAATTTATCGTACGTCGTCGTACTAAATAGTACATTTAATTAAATAGAGGATTCACCATGCCACGTTCTCTCAAGAAAGGTCCATTTATTGACCTACACTTGCTGACGAAGGTAGAGAAAGCTCTGGAAAGCGGGAATAAAAAGCCAATTAAAACTTGGTCCCGTCGTTCAATGATCATCCCTACGATGATCGGATTGACCATAGCTGTCCATAATGGCCGTCAACACGTACCTGTATTTGTAACTGATGAAATGATCGGTCACAAATTAGGCGAATTTGCACCAACTCGTACTTACCGTGGCCATGTCGCGGATAAGAAAGCGAAAAGATAGGGGAAATTAAATGGAAGCTATAGCTATACATAAATTTGCCCGTGGTTCTGCTCAAAAAGCACGTTTAGTTGTGGATCAAATCCGCGGCTTACACGTTGAAAAAGCACTTGAAATTTTAACTTACAGCAACAAGAAAGCCGCTGAACTAGTTAAAAAAGTACTTAATTCAGCGATTGCTAATGCTGAGCATAACGAAGGTGCAGACATTGATGAGCTTATCGTTAAAACCATTATGGTTGACGACGGTCCAACAATGAAACGTATTAGACCTCGAGCGAAAGGCCGTGCCGATCGCATCATTAAGCGTACAAGCCACATTACAGTGATTGTATCTGATAGCTAGGAGATATTAGTATGGGTCAAAAAGTACATCCAAACGGTATTCGCTTAGGTATTAGTAAACCTTTCGCGTCTACATGGTTTGCAAGCAACAAAGACTTTGCCAGTAATTTAGACGGGGACCATAAGGTTCGCGAATATTTGAAAGAAAAGCTTAAGCGTGCTTCATTATCAAAAGTAGTAATTGAGCGTCCAGCCAAATCTATCCGCGTAACTATCCACACGGCTCGTCCAGGTGTTGTTATTGGTAAGAAAGGCGAAGATGTTGAAAAATTACGTTTAGCGGTAACTAAAATTGCTGGTGTTCCTGCTCAAATCAACATAGCTGAAGTTCGTAAGCCAGAAATGGATGCGCAGTTAGTTGCTGACAGTATTGCCAGTCAATTAGAACGTCGTGTTATGTTCCGTCGCGCCATGAAGCGTGCCGTACAGAATGCTATGCGTTTAGGTGCCAAGGGTATCAAAGTACAAGTCAGTGGTCGTTTAGGCGGAGCAGAAATTGCCCGTGCTGAATGGTATCGTGAAGGTCGTGTGCCTCTACATACATTAC
>JABSOX010000151.1 GCA_013215655.1 Colwellia sp. | reverse complement strand
AACATAATTTCGCCAGCGTCAGATAATTTACGTGCGATGGATAATATTTCTTTTTGTGCGGCTTCAACTTCGGTAATACGTACAGGACCCATTGCCTCTAGGTCATCGGCAAGTAATTCAGCTGCACGTTTTGACATATTCGCCATGATTTTTTCTTTAAGAGCATCATCAGCGCCTTTAATTGCTTTCATTAAAGCGTCTTGTTGAACATCACGAAGAATCGCTTGAATACCGCGATCATCAACATCAGCAAGATTTTCAAATACAAACATAAGATCTTGAATTTGTTGGCTCATTTCTTCATCGTGTTCACGAATTGAGTCCATCAAGACCCCTTCAACGTTAGACTCAAGATAGTTCATAATATCTGCTGCCGCTTTTAAACCGCCCATTTTCGCAGATTGAGCCCCAGCTTGGCCAGCAAACTGTTTCTCCATGATTTCATTTAATTCTTGTAAAGCTGCCGGTTGTACTTCTTCTAAATTAGCAATACGCATCATTAAGTCTAAACGTACTTTGTCGGCAAACTGACCTAATATTTCTGCTGACTGATCAGGTTCTAAATAAGATAAAACAATGGTTTGTATTTGAGGATGCTCATTACGAATAATGTTAGCCACTTGCTTAGAGTCCATCCATTTCAACGAATCTAAACCTTTCGCACCACTACCCATAACAATTTGGTCAATTAAATTGCCCGCTTTGTCTTCACCTAAAGCGGCGGTAAGTGCTTTACGAACAAATTCTTCTGATTGAAAGCCAATGGTACTGAAGTTTTGAATTTCTTGAATAAAGAGCTTATGTACAGCGGTGATCTTTTCTTGCGTGAAATCTTCCATCGCCGCCATGATCATACCAACTTGTTGCACTTGTTTTGGCTCAAGATGTTTTAGTATCTGCGCAGCATCTTCTTCAGATAAACTTAATAATAGAATTGCTGCTTTTTCAGCACCTTCAAGTTTGTCGGTATCAAAACCGGCTGGTAAAGGTGCTAATTCTTGGGGTTCATCACTCATCTTCGTTTAACCAACTTTTCACAACTTGCGAGGACAGTTCAGGTTCATTGGCAACCAATGCTCGAACTGCTTTAAGTACATCTTCATCTCGGTGTAAATCAGGTAATTGTAAACTGCCATCTGGGGCAAAGCCAACAGCACCTGCATCAAACTCAGATGTTAACATATCCATAGTTTCATCACCTAAGTCAATATGGCTATCAAGTGATTTATCACCGTAATCTGAAGGTGTTTGATCTGGGTAGATTAAGCGTTTCAACATCGGACGAACCACAGCGACAATTAAGATAATAATCACTAATGCGCCCATCACTAATTTAAGAGACTTTAAAAACCAAGGTTGTTGATAGACTGGGATTTCTTGTTCTTCTGGTAAAAGTTCACGTGCAAATGGCAAGGTAATAACTTCAAGAACATCACCTCGTTGGAGATCAAAACCAACGCTACCTTGTAATAAACGGCGAATGTTAGCAAGTTCAGTAACACTACGTGGAACCCTTGAAGTTACTGGATCTGCTGCATCCTCCCCATCTTCTGCTGGCGCCGGAGCTGCTGTAGATGATAAATAATCTAGCGCAACTGAAACACTAATTCTACGGATAACACCTGTTTGTTGCTTAGTGTGGCTTATCGCTTCATCAAGTTCATAGTTTTTAGTTGATTCAGAATGACGACGACTGGGCATCGCTTTTTGTTGACCACCTGTTGCATTTTCAGGGATGTTAGAGTCAAGTGGTGGTTGATTTGAAAGTGCGCCAGGAATTCCGCCTAACATACCGCCTATAGTACGGTCTTCAACCTGCATTTCACTACGTAATGCGGGTAAATCAGAATTATAGCGACGCTGTGTTTCTTCAATATTGGTAAAGTCCATACTGACATCAACTTGCGCAGTATAATTACCTAAACCCACGACAGGAATAAGAATTGAATCTATTTTTCCTAAATATTCACTTTCACGCTTTTGTTCAATTTCAAACTCTTTACGAGAGCGCGACGATATAGAGTCTTGTGAACCAGAATTTAATAATCGACCATTTTGATCGGTCACCGTTATTCTGTTTGGCCTTAATCCTTGTACAGCAGAACCGATGATATCAACAACAGCATCGACTTCTTCTGCGGATAATTGGCGTCCTTTTTTGAGTGTTAATACCACAGTGGCTGATGGAGACTTAACTCTTTTTGCGAAAATATTGTCTTTTGGAATCGCCAGTAAAACTCTCGCACGCGAAATACTTTGTAATTCTTCAATGGTTCTCGCCAATTGTTGTTCACGAGAATGTTTAAGGCGCTCCCCCTCTAAACGTTGACTAACACCAAAACCCATATCTTGCATAAGAATCTCATTGCCGTCACCACGTTCATCCATGAAACCATCTCGAGCAAGTAATAATTTGATGTTTTGATATTCGTCAGTAGGCACTGAAATGGTGTTGTTTTCTTGATGGTATTCCACTTGATTAGCATCAAGAAAATCCATTGTTTTGATAAGTTCTGTGGTTGGTAATTTAGTTAAAAGTCGATACTCAGGTTGGTTCGCCCACATGATCACAAAAACAGCAATGGCTAAACAAATTGCCAATGCCATGACTAAGGTTAACTGACGTAGAACATCAACATTACCCAGTGATGAAGCAAATCCCGATTTTTGTTCCTCGGAAACACTATCAATACCATCATCGGCGAGTACCATTGAGGTATTATCTATCGTATCAGCCACTTAACTTCTCCACTATACTACTTAATTTTTTACTTACTTGATGTTCGATAAAAGTCTTTAATAAAAATATTTGATAACTTTTCTGCAAATACTCAGTGCCTAAACAGGCATACTCATAATTTCTTTATATGCTTCAACAAACTTATTACGCACTTGCACGGTTGCATCAAAAGCAATACCTGATTTGGCTCCAGCAATCATCACTTCCGCTAAGGTGACATTAGTATCACCACGCTCAAAAGCTGTACGTTTGACGCCAACATCCTTTTGAATATCGCTTACTGTATTCAGTGCATCTTTAAGCATGCTGCCAAAGTCTTCCCCTGATTTGTTAATCGCAGGAATACCCTCTGTAGGCATAGAGCCAACTTTATGATTCATTGCCTCAAGAGACATGCTTTGCATTTGGGCAAATAGAGAATTCGTTTTGATATCCATGACTTTTCTCGCTTGTGTCAAATTCTTGTTATGTACCGATATAACATGAATACTGCAAACATAGTGCCAAGGTAATGGTAGGTGGGAATATCGTTGTTCTTGTGCATTGATGCACCAGTAACATCCTGTAAATACGCGAAATTATGCTCCTGCAATTTCGAAATACCGTACATCCTGTACATAAAAAAGTTCTATGTAATGTATACATAGAACTCAGTAATTATAATCTTTGATTGAAAAGTTTTAGGCAGGTATTTGAATACCTGAATCGCGCATACGAGCAATTTTATATCGTAAAGTTCTTGGACTAATGCCTAGGCGCTCAGCAACATCTTTACGACTGCCATGACACGCATTTAAGGTATCAAGAATAATTTGGTGCTCTTGCAATTTTAATTCATTACCTAGTTTATCATCACTTTCGACTACCTGTGGTGACGTTACGATGGCAGTGTCAAATTGCTCAATTAATAAATCACCTGCATCAATAATATTGTCGCTATAAAGGATTAATGCCCTTTGAATAACATTGTCTAACTCACGTACATTACCGGGCCAGTCATAAGCGACTAATTTGCTTCTAGCCGCAGCCGTAAATTCAGGGATTTGCACACCACTTTTTTTCGATAAACGAAGCATTAAATGTTTCGCCAAAGGCAAGATATCATCACGACGCTGCGCCAAAGGTAACCATGTAAGCGGAAATACATTTAAACGATAATATAAATCTTCACGAAACTTACCTTCAATAACGGCTTCCTTTAAATCTCGGTTACTGGTTGCTATAACTCGAACATCTAATTTAATTGTTTTACGACCACCAATACGTTCAACTTCCCGCTCTTGTAAAACACGCAATATTTTCGCTTGTAAGCTCAAATCCATTTCCGTAATTTCATCAAGCAATATAGTACCGCCCTGCGCTTGCTCAAATTTACCTGGACAGGCTTGAATAGCACCGGTAAAAGCTCCTTTTTCATAACCAAACAATGTTGCTTCCAACATATTTTCAGGTATTGCCGCACAATTAATCGCGACAAATTTTTGCTCGGCGCGAGGAGAATTATAATGGACATATTGCGCCAGTACTTCTTTACCAGAA
>JABSOX010000150.1 GCA_013215655.1 Colwellia sp. | reverse complement strand
TGAAAAACGCCAAACCTCAGCAACTAGTGATTTAGGCGTTATCGATACAAAATCTAATCCAAATCAGCTTTAAGTACCAACTACCTAATGTCTCGAATGTGCGCATTCGAGACATTAGTAAAAGGATTTTTGCCATATAAATTCTAATGCATTTTAGTAGGTTTAATCAAAGTCCCCCAGTAAAAAGTTAACTTTGTTATTCTAATGTTTACTGGAGAATGTATCCATCCAATATCTATCTGGAATGTTAATCGTCTCATGACTAAGCAGTTCGTTTGTCTTTATTTGATAAATTGAACGATTCTTTAGTTTTTTTAACGTATCTTTTATTAAGGGATGATTGTTAAAAAATATTAGAAACTCGTCGTAATGGTTTTCAAATGCTGAATTGAAAAGATTAATAAGATCTTGGCGTTTAGGAGAAACAAAAATGAACATGGGTAGTTTGTAAATAAGTAGTAACTTATCATCTATCATCAAGTTTTTGTCAGTACATACATACTTTTCGTCCAAGTTACAACGGTCGGCTAATTCGCCATATGGTTCAATTATAGATCGGGGGAATAAAGACGAGCGATTTGATTCAATCATTTTAAAAAGAGCATTAAAGTCTGCGAGAGTGTTTATATGTGTAAAACCACCGCTCTCTAAAATTAAAACATCACCCCACCCCTGCCCTTGAACAACGTTCAACTTTTTTAGGTCGTTAAAGGGTATATCAGAATTAAGAAAGGCGCTTGTTTCTTTATTAGTAATAAAAATACGATGTCCTAAAAGTCCTCTCAAAATTGGATATCGAATAGGAACAACAATTGTTTCAACTTGTGGTGTTGCGGCAAACCAATCAACATCAAAGCTCCCTTGTTTCATCATTAATTGCCGTCTAGTTTGCGAACCAACATCGCTAATCGGAATAAAACTGGCTTTTTCACCAGATACGTTAATCAAGAAATTTATTAATTCGATTGCGTATTGGTCCAACAATGAACCTTTTCTTGCTTGAACATGTTTTATTTCAATGGCGTATACAGATGGTAGGTAAACCAAACAGGAAAAAAGCAGCCAAAAAAAAGCACTTTTAATCATTATTTCCCACCATTATATTTAAAGTCAATCATATATATGTAGCAACAAAAAATCACAATTGAACTGAATAGTACATATAAACAACAGTATAGTTTCCAATCTAAAATTAATCAGGTAGAACTTCTTAGAAAGTAGCTTGTTTAAATATTGGCGTATTTATCTAGGTAAGTTAGATATCGACTAATTCAAATGAAGATATCGTCCAGATAAAAACTTTACGGCTCCTTTTGATTTTAGTTAAGGGAGTATATAAGAGAGGCTGTATCTATACGAAATCTAATCCAAATGTACCTTCATGTTAATGCCTATTGTCGGCTGTGTATTATTGCCCTTATAGCCGACTATCCTAATGACCGCTTTGTCAGATAAAACAACAACTAAGATAAAAGAGATTAAGGGCGCTTTTGAGCACAATGATCTTGCCCCAGAATAATGGACAGTTAATTTAGCACTATTGTCTTTTTTTCGAAGTCTATTGGACTTTTGAAATCAAGATAACTGTGCAGCCTTCTTTTATTATAGAAGCATTCGATGTAATCGAATATATCTAGTTGGGCTTCTTGCCTTGTTCGGTACTTATAACGACAGATTCTTTCTCGCTTCAATGAACCGAAAAAACTCTCTACAACCGCATTATCATAGCAATTACCTCTAGCACTCATACTGCATTGAATACCATTTTTTTTCAGCATTGCTTGGTAATCATCACTCATATATTGCGCACCTCGATCTGAATGAATGATGACACCATCATTTGGTTCTCTTGCTGCTACAGCCATCCCTAATGCATTCATAACGATGTGCCTACCCATATTCTTATCCATAGACCAGCCAATGATTTTACGTGAATACAAGTCCATAACGACGGCCAAGTAGACAAACCCTTGTCTGGTTTGGATGTACGTTATGTCTGATGACCAAACTTGATTCGCCGCTTTAGCAACAAAGTTTTGGCGCAGTAAATTAGGTGCAGGATCAGCGTATGGGTTTGACTGAGCCGTTCTTCGCCATATGCGTTTAGGACGACCTTTTAATCGCACTATTCGCATCAATCTAGCCACTCTATTCTTGCCGCAACAATGCCCTTTAGAATCAAGACTCGCCTTTATTCTTGGCGCTCCGTAAACACCTCTGCTTTGCTCGAATATGTTTGATATCAGTCCAGTTAACTTGATATCTTCCAACTTGGTTTTACATAATGGCCGACATAGCCAGGCATAAAAACCACTGCGTGAAACACTTAAAGCATTACACATCATTTTTACGGGATAGTTGTAGCGGTGCCGCTTAATACAACAAAACTTTACTCGGACTCCTTGGCGAAGAACACCACCGCATCTTTTAAAAAATCCCGTTCTTTTTTAACTTTCTCAAGCTCTTTTTTTAACTTGATAAGCTCGTCATTTCGAGTTTGCTTATTGTTTGTAAAAGCCAAATCACCTTTTAAGCGAAACTCATCACGCCAACGACTTAATTGCCTAAAACTGATCCCTAGTTCTTCGCAAACACCATTAGCAGTAACCCCATCTTCTGAAGCTTTGAGTAAAGCCATTCGTTTAAACTCAGCAGAATATCGTTGATAGCTTTTGCCTTTGGTCATGAAACACCCCCTGTTGTATTTCTACAACAATTATAGTGTGTCCACAAAACTGGGGTAAGACCAAACAGAAGACATTAGGCTGCAAATATTTGCCTTATATTTCCTAATGAATAATTCAAAATCATTAGGGAATGCGAAAGGAGCAGGAAAAGGTTACTGCAAGTTAATAAAGTATGACTTGGTAGTTCTAATTTTTAGTGGTCACTTCATCATTATGCTCTTGTTTTAGAATTATCCCATGTCAACATGCACTTAAGCAGTACTTTTCCCTGTATTGAAAACTTCTCCCAAAAGTGGGAAAAGAACACCGACTAAATTCTTGTATTATTTCATACGTCATTGATATTTAACGCTTTAATTTCTGGCTGGAATTTTGCTATATCCTTTAAACCCGCTGCATACTTATTGATTTTCAGCTATAGCGACAACAATAAAGGAGCCATTGATGGATATGGTCAAGCAACAAAAAACTTATAAAAAACAAGATATAACTTTCAAGCGTGAAAGCACAGACCCTAACCCGGAAAGACAGCCTGCTTTTGGATATGCAGACAATTTATAGAGGGCATTACCCTTCTGATTAGTCATTAACCTATTTACACGGATGCCAATATGAAAATCTTTATTACGATATTATTTTTGTTTTTTTCAATGACTGCTTTTTCAAGTTATGCCAACTCGGTTGATACTGAGCTAACTAATAATATGGTTGGCTACCAATTTAAATTCGATTCAAAAATATTGGCTCAGCAAAGAGAAATTCAGATTTATTTGCCTGATGACTATCAAAGCTCTTCTAAAAAATACCCTGTAATGTATGTTGTAGACAGCCAACAGTTCTTCTTACATCCTATTGCCTATCAAAATACCCTGAGAGAGGAAGATGAAACACCCGGTGTAATTGTCGTGGGTATAAAAATGAAAAACAATACCCGCAGAACTTTGCTTTATAAGCAATCAGATGAATTTATTAACTTTTTAGAAGCTGAATTACTGCCTTTTATTGATAGTAATTACCGTACTTTACCTAAGGAACGCATGTACTTTGGTTGGGAAATGGCTGGTGGACTCGCCCTACAGCTAATAGCAGAAAAAAATAAGCTATTTAAAGGCTATTTTGTTGCCAGTGCAACACACTTTACCAGTAAACGATTGCAAGCCTTTGAAAAAGTGCTGGAAACGAATACTGAGTTAAACAATTATTTTTATTTCACCTTAGGATCAGTTGAATCATGGGCACTCCCTTCAAATAATAAATTAACAAAGTTGTTTAAAGATAAAGCGCCGGAAACGATGAAGTGGCGTTATGACTTATCAAAAGATGACAATCACTACTCAACACCACTTATAACTTTTAATCGGGGTTTAAAAGAATTTTTCAGCGATTACGTTCCAATTCGTTTTTATAGTATTAAACAGTTTGATGAATTTGGTGGAATGTCCGCGCTGTATAAATTCTTTAAAGATAGAGGAGAACGCTATGATCTGCCTACGGTTATTCATCCGACAACAAAAGGCTATTTACTCAATCTAACAGTGAATAATAATGACTATAAAAACTTTGAGGTTTTTATCAAGGAATTTGAGGGAATTTTTGAAGAATACTTTAATTGGGAATATTCATTTAACAAGTATGGCCAATTTTATCTGGCGCATAATGCACCGGCTAAAGCGATAGAAATATTTAACATTGGTTTAATAAAATTTCCAAACTCGGCAACAATAGAAAGCGGCTTGGGTGATAGTTACCGTATGCAAGGAAATAAAAACAAGGCCATATCACATTATCAGAAAAGTCTTGAACTGCTAGCGGGTTATTCAGCACTTGAAAAGGGCGAATTTGAATCTACCCTCGCTGATTTTGACTCTGGTCTA
>JABSOX010000149.1 GCA_013215655.1 Colwellia sp. | reverse complement strand
AAAA
Source organism: Colwellia sp. (assembly GCA_013215655.1). GTDB lineage: Bacteria > Pseudomonadota > Gammaproteobacteria > Enterobacterales > Alteromonadaceae > Colwellia_A. Next base: position 4,563 of record JABSOX010000149.1, on the reverse strand, counting down.
GCGGCTTGAACAAGTCGCTATTTTTTTACCTGCTTCAGTTCTAACGATTTTTTTAATACAGTCAGTACGATCTTTAACCGCTATACGTTCACGGTCATAATAAGAACCTGAGATAGTGAATTTAGCTTTATCACCTTCAAAACCGGTGATAAATGAGAAATCAGATGTTTTACCACCCCCTTGTTCAGTATCAGATATATAACCAGATACTTCAAAGCCATCAAAACTGTCTTTTAGGATAATGTTGATAACACCGGCTACCGCATCGGCACCGTATATTGAAGAAGCACCTTCAGTGATAATTTCAACACGATCAACCATAGCAACAGGGATCAAACCAATATCAGGTTGTGATGGAGCACCACGTACACCTGATGCACCAAGACGGCGACCATTAAGCAAGATCAATGTACGTTCAGCACCTAAACCACGTAAACCAATGTTAGATGAACCCACACCACCGGTTGGAGGTGGCTCAGAGGCATTTGAACCACCTGAATTAGAGTTAAATGAAGTGTTCATTTGTTGGCCGTTAGCCATTGAAGTATTTTGTAATAATTCAGCAACCGTACGAACACCTGTCTTAATTGCATCTGCGCCAGTGATAACGTGAACAGGAGCGGCATTGGCAAACTCTTGTTTCTTAAGACGTGAACCCGTAACGGATATACGCTCAACTTCTTCCTCTACTCCTGCTTCTTCAGCGAAAGTAGGTAATGATAAAAAGGATGCTGAGACTGTTGTGAGCAAGGCGTACTTAATCGCCTTTGCTATTGGTGAAGCTTTAACCATGGGTATTTCCTCAAATGTTTTATAATTATTAAATCCGCTCATCGACTATTTTTATTAAACACCTCATATCCTTATTTGATGTTTATGAGTCAGACTTCATTTCGTAGACTAATGTTTTATTGCACAAATTTAAATCGTTAACATTAATCACAAATGTTACGAACTCCATTCCTGTAAAGATTTAAATACAATTACGTTAACTACTGGTAAACCACAAGTTCATCAATTGTAAAACCTTTACTGTTCTTCGTACTTCTTAGCCAACCTGGGAGACGTTCAGAGCTAAGTACAAGAAAATACAAGAATAAAAAGTTCTGAATCAGTATAGGCAGGTTTTTCAAATAAAGATAATAAGAATTATCAATAACTTAATATTTTCCCAATAAGTTCAATATGGAAAGTAAATAAAACAAAATAATTATTTTAGAGAAGATTTATCAGGCTAAATATTGACTTATATTGATAACAAATGCTTTTATATTTAAAAATAATGACAATGAGTGACTTTATGAACAAATTTTTGCTAAGTGTTTTTGTATCAATATATTTCTTATCTACCAATACATTAGCCGTTAATACAGAAATGAAGACCTTAATTACGGCTCTCAAAGAGCCTACACCTATCATTAGTGACCTAAAACAACTAACCGATGAGATTGGTAGTAGAATGACAGGTTCACCTGCCAATATAAAAAGTATTGAATGGGCGTTAGCAAAATTTAAAGAAGCGGGAGTAGATGCACATAAAGAAAGTTTTAATATGCCGCGAGCATGGTCAGAGCTAAGTAACAATGTAAAAGTATTTAATGAGAACATCAGTTTTTCCCCTAACGTTGTTAGTATGCCTTTTACCAGTAAAACTGCCAAAAGTGGCTTAAGCGCAGCCCTTATTGATCTAAAAAAAGGTGATAAGAGCGCTTTTTTAAACAATAAAGTTATTAAAGGTAAATGGTTACTGATCGAAACAGCATTATTAACCGATGAAAGCGGTGTTCATGGATTATTTCAAGAGTACTTAGATGCCGTTGATATTGAAGCTAACGCTTATAAAGAAGGCGCAGCAGGTATTGTTTATATGTCATCTCGTCCTCAAAATTTACTTTATCGTCATTTGCCTAGTAACGGAGCTGACAATAAACTGCCTATTATTGTTATGGAACGAGAAAGTGCTTTAAAAGCGCAGCGCTTATTAGCACAAGGCCATCAATTATCGCTAACTGCACAACTTAATATTTCAGAGGAGTCTTCGTATCGTGCCAACAATGTTATTGCCGAAATAAAAGGCAGTACTTATCCCGATGAAATTGTTTTGATCAGCGCTCATATCGACTCTTTTGATTTAGGGACTGGCGCTTTAGATAATGGCGCTAATGTCAGCTTAATTATCGATATCGCCCGTCAGATGAAAAAATATAACATTAAACCCAAACGGACCATTCGTTTTGCGCTTTTTAATGGTGAAGAACAAGGTATTTATGGCTCTTATGGTTATACCCAATTACATGCAGATGAATTAGATAAACATATCATGACTACCACCATTGATTTAGGTACAGGAAAAATTAACGGTTTTTATACTAACGGACGTAAAGAAATCACTGCTGCATTAAATAAGGTATTAGAGCCCGTTCAAGGTTTGGGACCATTTAATCATATTAATGAAGCCGTAGTAGGCACAGACAACTATGACTTTATGATGCAAGGAGTAGCTAATTTAGTTGCTGACCAAGGTAATGCTAATTACGCGTCAAACTACCACGCACAATCTGATACATTTGATAAAGTTGACCAAAAACAACTTAAACTCAACGCTGCAGTTATTGCCGCATTAACCTTAGGTTATGCCAACCTTGAAGATGTTACTTGGCAACGTCAATCATCAGCACAAGTAGTTAGTATGGTGAAAGAGTTTGATATTGAAACATCAATGAAAACCTTTGGTTTATATGAAAGTTGGACAAATAATACTCGAGGAATTAGTCATTAACATTTAAAGATGATTTCGATAATAAGCCATTAATTTGTGTTTTTTATCGAAATACCCGCCCCTGCACAAAATGAATGAATTGGTCTATAAACTAAGAAGTGTTAAAATTACCAACTGTGATGTTGACCTTATTAACTTGTATGACGTTGTTATCATCAAAACTTACAAATATGCTCAAGGCTTAGTAACATGGATAATTTAAAAGACAAAAATTCGATTCCAATGCCTCACCCTAAGCCCGCAAAAGCAGGTGGTTTGTCATCATTGACCTCAACACTAAAGCATATTATTAAAAGCCAACAACCAAAAACCAATCTAAAGAATTTACTTATCGCTAATACCGCAGATGGTTTTGATTGCCCTGGTTGCGCCTGGGGTGATAAACAGGAAGGTTTTTTACATTTTTGTGAAAACGGTGCAAAAGCAATCGCTTGGGAATCTACTTCAAAAACAGTAGGTGCCGATTTTTTTGCTCAGTATAGTGTCAGTCAATTACTTAAACAGAGTGATTATTGGTTAGAGTATCAAGGTCGATTAACGCAACCTCTTAAATACCATCGAGAAAGTGATCATTATCAGGCGATTAGTTGGCCAGAAGCTTTTGCACTGATTGCTGAGCATTTGAATAAACTAGCCAGCCCAGATGAAGCTGAATTTTATACTTCTGGACGGGCAAGTAATGAAGCATCTTTTTTATATCAATTGTTTGGCAGAATTTATGGTACCAATAATTTTCCAGATTGTTCCAATATGTGTCATGAAGCCAGTGGTGTTGCGTTAAAAGAAACCATTGGTATAGGTAAAGGTACTGTTGTACTAGAAGATTTTGACAAAGCCGAGGCAATCTTTGTCTTTGGTCAAAACCCCGGAACTAACCACCCTCGCATGATGAATGCACTGCGTTCAGCAGCGCGTAAAGGATGCAAAATAATCACTTTTAACAATTTAAAAGAAGTTGCGTTAGAACGCTTTGCCAGCCCTCAAGATCCCATAGAGTTATTGACGCCAAAGGCCACAAAAATTAGCCACGCTTATTATACACCCAAATTAGGCGGTGATATGGCCGCAATAAGAGGTATGGTAAAGGTTATATTGGCACGCAATAAAGCAAATATAGATAAAGATTTACCAGCCATTATAGATAGTGAATTTATACATCAACACTGTATTAACTTTGACGAATACGTGGCAATAGTTGAACAAAGTTCTTGGCAATTTATTGAGCAACAATCAGGTTTGTCACAGCATGAGATCTCCAATGCCGCTGAAGTATATTTACAATCAAAAAGTGTTATTTGCACCTGGGCAATGGGCATTACCCAACACAAACATTCTGTTGTCACCATTCAAGAACTAGTTAACTTACAACTATTAAAAGGTAATATTGGTCTGCCTGGTGCAGGTCTTTGTCCCGTACGAGGTCACTCTAACGTACAAGGCAATAGGACCATGGGCATAAATGAGCAGCCTCCTGCTGATTTTTTAGCACAACAAGCTGAAGTTGTTCAACATGATATGCCACAAAAAAATGGTCATAATGTTTATTATGCACTGAATGCTTTTTTGAAAAAACAAAGTAAAGTACTTATTTGTTTAGGTGGTAATATTGCGCAAGCAGCACCTGATACTAAACAAACACACCAAGCATTAAAAAATACCAATCTCAATGTACAAATATCAACAAAATTAAATCGCAGTCATTTATTGATTGGTCAAGATGCATTAATCTTACCTTGCCTAGGACGTACCGAAATTGATCGACAAGCCTCAGGAGAGCAAAAAAT
>JABSOX010000148.1 GCA_013215655.1 Colwellia sp. | reverse complement strand
AGTTTAGCTATCGCCACCAGTACCTTATTGTGTATTTTGGTCTTAAACCATGCCAGTCAACAACAGTATCATGAAGCCAATAATCGTTTAAAATCACCGATAGCCTTCAATATTGTGCCTAAAGATGGTCATACCATTTCAATAAAAGACTTTTCTCGTTTAAGAAAGTCAGGATTTCATCAATTAAGTGCTGTTCATGTTTTTCGTAAAACGCTGGGGAATGGCAAAAGAATCACCTTTCGCGCGATAGATATTTTACCTTTGGTGCTGACCATGCCAGAGAGTTTCACCAGTAAAACCATCAATATCAGTAAAAAATATGCCCGCACACTTGCGGTCGAAGATAATATGGCTCTCAAAGATAAGCGTTCTTTAAAAGTTAATTTTAATGACGTTAATGATTGGGGCTCGGTGGCTTTACTTGATATTACGCTGGCATGGGAGCTTTTTCCCGACATCAAAGGTTTTAGTCATTTAATGGTAACGTCTATGCCCGAGCATGAAATTTCTCGCTTGGAAGCTGCACTACCCTCATATTTATCAATTCAAGAAGCTTGGTCTCTCGAAGAACGAGAAGGCTTTGCCGATGCCTTGCATCTAAACTTGTCTGCTTTGGCAATTTTAGGTTTTATTGTTAGCCTTTTTATCGCCTACCAAGCCGCTAATCAAGCTTGGACAAAACGTGGTGAGTTAGCTGCACAATTAAGATTATTAGGTATTGAGTTAGCTACCATTCAAAAGGTGATGTTATGTGAGTCTTTTATACTCACCTTATTAGCAAGTATTGTTGGCATCGTTATTTCTATTGCCTTAGTAGCCATTTTATTACCCGTATTAGGCTTAACATTAGATCAATTGTATCGATTACGGCTAAGTGGTCATTTTCAATGGACTTGGCAATATAGTTTATGGGCTTTTGCTATTTCAGCCATTGCGGTAATAGTTGCCTTAATTAAGCAATTTAAAACTATTGGTGCTGCACAAATCGCCTTGTCAGCTCGCCCCGTGAATAAGCCTTTTAATTTTAAATCGACACTCTTAATAGCACTTTTTTTATTGATCGTATTTATCTTCTGGCCTAGCCATAACTGGTATCAGTTAATGTTTAAGTATGGACTGTTACTGATGGCGAGTGTGGCGATACTGCCAAATTTACTGCGTTATTTTCTGCAAGGGCTGGCAAGGTTTACTCATTCGTTTCGACTTAAATTTGTATTTAAAGATGCTAGTCAACAAGTCGGACGACGTTATTTGCCCTTAGCTGCTTTTTATTTGGCCTTAACCTCCAGTATCTCCGCCGCTTTAATGGTAAATAGCTTTGAAACATCTTTTGTCTCTTATCTTAATCAGCTACTTAATTCCGATTTATTTATTAGTCATAAGGCAGAGCAAAGAGCGCAGGTAGAAACTTGGCTTAAGCAACAAAATGAAATCGAAGGATATGTGCTTTTTCAAAAGACCATCGCTAAACATGATCAATATACCGTAGATGTTTATAGCTTAGCCTCACAGCAACAACATGACAGCTTATTACTAAAAGAAAAATCTATCGTGTCGGTATCACCAGAAAAAAACACTTGTTACATCAATGAGCAACTAGCCTTTAAGCAAGCAATATCTTTACAGCAGGATATTGAGATTCAGCAGGGTGAAAGAACTGTATTTTGTGAAGTGATTGGTATTTATTATGATTATGGTAACCAAGGTTTTGCCATTAAAATGCCGATTGAAAACGGTATTAACGGGCTCTCTGGCTGGCAAGAAATTGGTTTTGGCGTATTTTTTAAAGCTGACGCCAGTATCACTAAACAAGTCATCATAGAGCAATTATCATTAGATGAAGAGCAAGTTTTTGAACCCGAACAAATAAAGCAACTGGCTTTAGGTATATTTGAGCAAACCTTTGTGCTTACACAAGCAATTGCTTTTGTTTTACTTTCTATTGCTTGTTTTGGTTTGTTTTTATCTGCCAATAGCTTAGAGCTGGCACGTAAACCCGATTTACATATATTAAGTAGTTTGGGGTATAGCCGATTAGAATTGTTTGTTCATATGTTATTACAGTGGTTGTTATTAGCCTGCGGCGCTATTGTATTAAGCTGGCCTGTGGCTATCGTATTAGCCAATGCGTTAGTTAGCTTAGTTTTACCTGCGTCATTTGGCTGGTCAATGCCACTGATACTTGATATCGCCCCATTTGCTGCCAGTAGCTTAATAGGGATAATCATACTCATACCTGCACTAGGTATCCCTTTATATAAACTTAATGTTAGGGCAAGTTTGTCATGAAACATCAAAAAGACTTATCCTTTTATACTTTGCTTACTGTAATACTAGGCATATGTGCTTTTCTCAATAGCTGCAGTGATGATAATTCAAAAAAACGTGACCCTTTAAAAGGGCTCGCCGATAGTTCAAGTCAATTTGAAAAACCTTCAATTAATAACGTAATAACTTTCCCCGCAGCCCATGCCCCTCATAAAACGTATCAACAAGAATGGTGGTATCTTACCGCTAACCTTAAAACTGAAGATGGACAATCTTTGGCAACCCAATGGACTTTATTTCGCCGTGGTGTTGAGCAAAAACATTGGTATTTTGCTCATGCCGCCTTGGCTGATTCAAAGCAACACCTTAGCGCTTTTCGAAATGCACGAGAAAAATTGGCTCATGTTACTATTAATACGCAGCCTTTTCTGGCTGAAATAGATGATTGGCGTTGGCAATCTAGCGGGGATTTATTACCGGCTAAACTAAGTTATGGCTCAATAGTAAAGGGTTCAATAATAAAGAGGTCAACAGTAAAAGGTTCAGTGGAAAATAACTCAGCGATAAATGTAAATCCCAATCAAGATGATATTCCTGTAGAGGATGGATATTGGCATGTTAATTTGAACTTAAACAGTGAAATACCATTTTTTTTACAAGGCGAAAAAGGCTTTAGTAAAAAGCATCATACCTTGAATATTGCGAGTCATTACTACTCACAACCTTTTATTGACGTTAGTGGTGAAGTCTATTGGCAAGGGAAATTACAAAAAGTCACCGGAAAAGCTTGGTTAGACCGTGAATGGGGCTCACAAATGCTCGCAGACGATCAAGAAGGCTGGGATTGGTTTTCTTTGCGTCTTAATGAAGATACCGCCTTAATGGTTTATCGCATTCGTTCAGATCAGCAGGATTATGTGTATGGCAGCTTAATGCAAAGTAACGGTGAAATTCAAACGTTATCTGCAAGTGAAATAAAGTTGACTGAGCGGAGTAAAACTAGCTCGGCTTATCCGCAATCGTTTTCTATAGAGATTGCTAAAGAAGGAATCAAGTTGGATGTCAATGTCGTTAACAACAAACAAATCATGCGTTTTGGTATTGAGTATTTTGAAGGTATGGTAACCTTTTCAGGCAGTCATGAGGGTGATGGATTTCTCGAGATGACTGGCTATAGGTAACCTCAACTCGGGATAAGCAGCACTTGCTCAATGTTCCCCTTTATCCAATTCTCTGCGTTAAAACGTCGATAAATAGCTCGCTATTCATAAACGTTTTGCCTTGAGAATAGAATAAATTGAAACATTGACTGAGTTGTTTTTACCCTTAATTAACCTATTAATATTGAGTTTACAGTCAACATGTTGATTTTATTTAGATATCAAGCACTCATTATCCCGAGTTCAGGTTAAGTAGTAAAATAAAACAACTTACTCAGCTTAATCTACTTCAACTCCCCCCGACAATACACGTAAATATATTTTTTTAGTTAAATTTCCGATATCACAAAACTGCGTGGTGATATCGGGAAACACAAAAACACCACCAACAAAAAACCATTAAATTACAATACGTTAAAGTTTGGCATCTGTTTTGCTCCATAGACTCTATAAGTTATTACGGAGCAGTTTATGGATATTAAAATATCACCCGAAACCCCTAACAAAAAAAGTAAATTAATCATCACGGCAGTTATTACCTTGGCTGTTATTAGTTTAAGCTTTTGGTCGTTTAGCCAACCCAGTGGTAGTCAAAAAGTACCACGCAGCCAAATATGGACAGATACCATTAAACGTGGCGACCTTGCCATACAAGTGGAAGGTTTTGGCAAATTAAAATCAAAGGAGCAACGTTTATTAAGTGCTCCTGACAATGCCATTGTCGAAGAAATTATTTTAAAGCCGGGTTCATTAGTCACTAAAGACAGTGTTATCGCACGTTTATCAAATCCACAAATAGCACAACAAGTTAAAGATTCTAATCGTTTATTAGCCAATACCAAAACCAGTTACTTACAATTAGAGCTTAATCAAAAAAGAGAAATACTCTCTCAACAAGCCCAACAAGAACAGTTGTTATCTGAGCTTGAAATTGCCGAATTAAAGGTTGCCGCTGAGCAGCAGCTAGTAACCAAAGGGATTGTTTCCGAGCTTACTTTTAAACGCTCACAACTTGATTATCGTCAATTGTCTCGTCGGATTATTATCGAAAAATCGAGACTAAAACAATTAAGTGCGGTGCATCAAAAAGAACTTGAAATTGCTCAAGATAAAATAGATCAACAAGCAGAACAAGTTGCGGTTATAG
>JABSOX010000147.1 GCA_013215655.1 Colwellia sp. | reverse complement strand
CCAATTTTAAGTAAAGACATATCGCGACCATCAATGGTTTGGCCTAAAACTGGTAACTGGCAGTCAATATCTAATTGCGCGCTATGAATAAGATCTTGATGGCGTTCATAACTATATGGAGAAAAATAAGCAAAATAAACTGAGTCATATTCTGGGGTAAATGTAATAGAAAGTGTTTTACCATCATAACTTGTTGGCACACGGAACCAGTTTTGTCTGTCGTAAGATGCTACAGCTTGGTAATCATCCCAACCTTCAACATAAGCAGCGCCGCCTGCATTAAGAATATTGAGTTGGTGTTCAACATGATTAGTATTATGAAGTTTAAAATGAAACCACTGATAAAAATCAGATTGATGGTCCTTTATTATTTCAAGTTGAATATTGGTGGGATCATTGGCATCAAGTACACGAATATTACCACTATCAAAATTGGACGTTATTTGCATGAGTCATATCTGCTGTTATTATTTTTGAATGCGTTAGTGTACACAATCGTTGAGCAGATCAGAAGGATTAAAGTGTACGCAAATACAAACCAAATCCCGAAGAATATCCTTGAGAACGAGCAATAACAGTATTTTGTTCATCAATAACATAATAACTAGGATAACCACTAATTTTGAAGGACTTTTTAACTTGCTCGGTGCCTAACGCAATAGGAAATGTTAATTGATGTTTTAAAGAAAACGCTCTTATTTCATCAGCATTCATGTAATCAAGCGCCACGGCAATCACATCAACATGCTCATTTTTCTCATAAAGTGCTTGTAGGTTACCAATGCTTACATGGCAAATTTGACACCAAGGTGCAAAAAAATAGATAACCGTTGTTTTATCGTTTGCAATAAGGGTTATAGACTCATTCATTATCGTCGTTAATTGATAGTGATTGTCTGTCAATACTTCATCTGTAGATAACATTGACGAGGCTCGGATCCACGACACAACATTAAAAATAAGTGTAAATACGACAAGTTGTATGGCGATACTTCGAAACAAAACAGTTCTCTTCTCATTAAATAAGTAATACCTTAATTGACTAGACCCGAGTTCCATATTATTAATTCTATTATTTTTCGATTTGTTATACCTGAGATAGAAATTAACAATTAAATTAAGTTAAAACGTCATACTTTGATAATCTAAACTTCATCTTCATCCATTAATGTTTTACTTAGGTTAACGAATTAATGCATAGTTAAATCCGTCCATTTAATTTAATGGACGATAAAATGAAAACAACACTTATAACGATTGCTACCAATGTCGTTCATTTAGCTTACGTTCTGTATACAATTACCTTATCAAAGTAACATCAATTGAACGATAGAGTTCAGCTTAATTATTAGCCATCAATGCTGATTTCCAAAAAAATCAACCATATACAATATATTAAGTATATTCAATGTGTTGCAGACAAACCAACCTTAAAACTTTCAAAGAATTGTATAATTATTGATTTATTCTATTGACCAAGAGAACTGAATACTCTAGATTGGAAGCGCTTCCAAGGTGTTTTTGCAGAAAAATTGGAAGCGCTTCCAAGTATTGTGTGTTAAATGGCAGCAACAATATCTTTATTTACACTGATGATTAAATAATAAGACAAAGAAATACAGTTTATGAAAATTACTTTACCTAAGTTATCACCTATGCGTTCACCTGAATTTACTTTTGGTGTTGCCACTTCATCCTTTCAAATAGAAGGAAGTGTTGAAACACGCCTGCCCTGTATTTGGGACTCTTTTTATCAACAGGAAGGAAGTGTTGCTGATAATTCTAATGGGGATGTCGCTTGTGATCATATTAATCGTTGGCAAGAAGATCTGGCGCTTATCTCCTCTTTAGAAGTTGATGCCTATAGATTTTCGATTTCATGGGCAAGAGTAATGAATAAAGACGGCAGCGTTAATCAACAAGGAATGAAATTTTATATAGCACTATTAGATGAGTTAAAATCAAAAAACATCAAAGCCTTTGTTACATTATATCATTGGGACTTACCGTTACACCTTGAAGAACAAGGAGGTTGGCTAAATAGAAATACCGCTTATAAATTTAGAGATTATACTCAATGTGTAGTTGCAGAATTTGGTGATCGGGTATATTCATATGCAACCCTAAATGAACCTTTTTGTAGTGCTTATCTCGGTTATGAAATAGGTATTCATGCACCGGGTATAAAGGGCAAAGCATTTGGCAAAAAGGCTGCTCATCATTTGTTATTAGCTCATGGATTAGCCATGCAAGTGCTTAATCAAGAAAGTCCCAACACCTTAAATGGTATTGTTTTAAATTTTACCCCTTGTTATGCAGAAACAAACTCTCGAGAAGATATCAGTGCAAGTGAATTTGCTGACGATTATTTTAACCAATGGTATATAAAACCACTCTTTGATGCGCAATATCCTGAAATACTCAACCAGCTACCTACAACAGACCATCCTGATGTCGTTGATGGTGATTTGGACATAATTTCACAGCCCATTGATTTTTTGGGAATAAATTATTATAGCCGAGCAATTTATCGTGCAGATACCACTGAAAATTTTATTTCTGTATTACCGAAAGATGTTCCATTAACAGATATGGGCTGGGAAATTTATCCCAAAGCCTTTACTGAATTATTAGAAGATCTAAATAATAAATATATACTGCCCCCGATATATATTACAGAAAATGGTGCAGCCATGGTTGATGAGAAAATTAATGGTCAAATCAATGATACTTCTCGTATTGAATACTATCAAAGCCATATAGCGGCGGTAAATAATGCCATTGCTAAAGGGGTGAATATTCACGGCTACTTCGCGTGGAGCCTTATGGATAACTTTGAATGGGCTGAAGGATATTTAAAACGATTTGGTATAGTACACGTAGATTATGAAACTCAACAAAGAACAATAAAGGCAAGTGGTTATGCCTATAGAGATTTGATTTCTAATCGCTAAAGAGTATTGTTAAATTTATAAAGAACATTGAGGTTGGCATGCTGAAAATTAAAGAAAAGATAGCCTATGGTTTAGGAGATACAGCCAGTAACATCATTTTTCAAACAGTAATGATGTTTTTGCTGATGTATTATACTGATGTCGTCGGTATTCCTCCTGCTATTGTAGGGACAATATTTTTAGTTGTTAGAATATTTGATGCAGTAACCGACCCATTAATGGGGGCTTTAGCTGACCGAACCCAAACAAAATGGGGACAATTTCGCCCTTATTTATTATGGTTAGCCCTGCCCTTTGGCGTGATCAGTGTTTTAGCATTTACCACCTTTGATTTTTCAGAAAATGGCAAAATTGCTTATGCCTTTTTCTCTTATACCTTACTTATGATTGCTTATACCGCAATTAATATTCCCTACTCCGCATTAGGTGGCGTATTGACTGATGATCCAACAGAGCGAGTATCAGTTCAGTCTTATCGCTTTGTTTTTGGTATGTTTGGCGGCTTACTTGTTGCTGCTTTTACTCTGCCACTAGTTGACTACTTTGGCGCAGGAGATACCGCTAAGGGTTATCAGTACACTATGGTCGCGATGAGTTTATTAGGCTGTGTATTATTTCTCTTATGTTTTATGGGTACAAAAGAAAGAGTCTCTCCACCACCGACGCAACGTTCAACCATTAAACAAGACTTCCAAGCCTTATGGCAAAATGACCAGTGGCGAATTTTATGTCTTGCAGGATTATTGTTACTTAGTGGTCAAGTATTACGCGGAACACTAGCTATTTATTATGTAAAGTATTTTCTTGAACGTGCAGATTTAATCACTCAATTTATGACTTTAGGCATGGTTGGCAGCATACTCGGCTGTGCTCTTTCACAACATGTTGCTAAGCGAATTTGCAAAATAAAAGCTTATATTGGTCTACAAACCATTGCCGCATGCCTATGTATACTTAGCTACTTTGTAAGTTCAGAGCAAATAGCATTATCATTTACGATGTTCTTTTTATGGAGTTTTTTCCTACAAATGGCTACCCCGCTACTTTGGGCAAAAATGACAGATACGATTGATTATGGTCATTGGAAAACCGGTATTCGTATTACTGGGATGATCTATTCTGCCATCGTATTTTTCATCAAGCTTGGTGTTGCTATTGGTGGCGCTTTAGCGGGTTGGTTATTAGCCTATTATGATTATCAAGCTGATGTTGTTCAAAGTGATGTCACCAAACAGGGAATATTACTCGCTTTTACTGTATTTCCAGCGATAGGATCATTACTTGTTGCTTGGATCATGCGTTGGTATGTATTAGATGATAAAAAAATAAAACAAATTCATTATGAACTACAAAATAAATTAGATTAATTATTTCAATTAGTTGTTTGAAAATATCCCCTATTAAGATAGTAAAAGGCATTTAAAGCTAAAAACTTAATTGACCTAAGCGATAAATTAAATTACCTTGTGGAAGCGCTTCCACATTCAACGGTGTTTTTTTTATCACCATTTGGAAGCGCTTCCAGAAGATTATAATAAGACAATAAAATAGTTGTCGAGGGAAAAGCATGAAACATAAAACGTTTAACAAAACCCGATTAGCTACCAGCTTATCACTTATTTTAGGAGTAACTGCTGCATTACCAGTCTTTGCTGCTGAAGAAGTTGAGAAAAGTGCTATTGAAGTCATCGAAGTTACGGGCATCCGTACCAGTATGATTAAATCGATGGATATAAAACGCTCTGCAAATGGTATTGTTGATGCTATCAGTGCCGAAGACATAGGTAAATTTCCAGACAGTAATTTAGCCGAATCATTACAACGTATCACCGGTGTCTCTATTGAACGTAGCAATGGTGAAGGCACAAAAGTAAGTGTTCGTGGTTTTGGCCCTCCTCGTAACTTGGTTACTTT
>JABSOX010000146.1 GCA_013215655.1 Colwellia sp. | reverse complement strand
ATTTTACTTGCACAAGCCCTATTTTCAAATCCCGATATATTATTGCTTGATGAGCCAACTAACAACTTGGATATTCATACTATTCAATGGCTTGAAGAAGTACTCAATGAGCGTGACTCAACCATGATCATCATTTCTCATGATCGACATTTCTTAAACAGTGTTTGTACCCATATGGCTGATTTAGATTATGGTGAACTACGTGTTTATCCAGGTAATTACGACGAGTACATGTTAGCAGCAACGCAAGCACGTGCGCGTTTAATGGCTGATAATGCTAAGAAAAAAGTGCAAATTGGCGAACTTCAGGCTTTCGTAGCACGCTTTTCTGCTAATGCATCAAAGGCTAAACAAGCAACATCTCGTGCAAAACGTATAGATAAAATTCAGCTTGAAGAAGTAAAAGCTTCAAGCCGTACTAACCCTTTCATTCGTTTCACCCAAGAAAAACAATTATTCCGCAATGCCATAGTCATTGAGAATTTGAATAAAAGTTTTGAGGATGCACACATCCTAAAAGATATTTCGATATTGGCTGAAGTCGGTGAACGTATCGCTATAATTGGTGAAAATGGTATTGGTAAAACTACCTTTTTACGTACCTTAATGAATGAAGTAGGTTATGAACCAACCTCTGGTGAATATACTTGGTCTGAAAACGTAAACATCGGTTATTACGCTCAAGACCACGAATATGAATTTGAAACAGATATGACGTTGTTTGAATGGATGAGCCAATGGCGTCAACCTACGGATGATGAACAAGCGGTGCGTGGCTATTTAGGGCGTCTACTTTTCTCAGCCGATGATATTAATAAATCAGTTAAAGTACTTTCAGGTGGTGAAAAAGGCCGGATGTTATTTGGTAAATTAATGATGCAACAGCCCAATATTTTATTACTGGATGAGCCCACCAATCACATGGATATGGAATCAATTGAGTCTTTAAACATGGCACTTGAGCAATATGAAGGTACATTAATTTTTGTCAGCCATGACCGTGAATTTGTTTCAACTATTGCCACCCGCATTATTGAGTTAACAAAAGATGGTTACATTGATTTTGCTGGTACCTACGATGAATATTTAGCAAGCAAAGTATAATTTATTGTCAGGCAAGCTACTTGTTTATCTACTTGCAACTATTAGACAGATCAATTTAGAATGCTCATCAAATTAGATAGCTCAACAATGTAATTTATTGAGCTATCATTTATACGAACCCTCGACGATGAAAAATAAACAATTCACATCAAATGAACAACAATCATTAACAGAGATTATTTATCACCGCCGTGATATCCGTGGTAATAACTTTCTAAATGCACCCATACCGCAGCCGATACTTGACAAAATATTAGACGCCGCTGCACTTGCTCCCTCTGTTGGCCTATCTCAACCATGGGAGTTTGTTATCATACGTGATCAACAAACTAAACAGAGTATTGCTGATAATCATAGGGAAGAAAATGAACATGCTGAGCAAGCATTTAAAGATGATAAAAAAGCTCTTTATCGTCAATTAAAGCTAGAAGGTATAAAAGAATCACCGATTAACATTGCTGTTTTTTACAAGCCTAATACTCAGCCTACTTTAGGCCAAAACTCCATGCCTGAAATGGGCGAATACAGCGTAGTTTGTGCCATTCAAAATATGTGGTTAACCGCAAGGTCGTTAAATGTAGGGATCGGTTGGGTTAGCATACTAAACCCTGAAAAAGTTAAAGCGACCCTAAACGCACCGCAAGAAAATAAGCTTATTGCTTACCTTTGTTTAGGTTATGTAAAAGAATTTTTAGAACAGCCTGAACTGGAAATGCTTAACTGGCACAAAAGACAGCCACTACAGATCATTGATGAGAAGTATTAATATGTTTGCCACTATCCTTTTCAATTAAATATCGTCACTTCTTTTTGATAATAGGTATAATACCAACCATTAAAAATTAATCAGGTTATCCCATTGCTCAGTTATCGTCACGCCTTTCATGCTGGAAATTTTGCAGATGTTTTAAAGCATTCAGTATTAACCTTAGTACTTGAATATATGACCCGAAAAGAAAAAGGCTTCTATTATATTGATAGTCACTCAGGTGCTGGCATGTATTCACTTAACGATGATTATGCGCAAAAAACAGGAGAATACAAAGATGGTATTGCTAAAATAATTGCCGCTGATGATATCCCTGAAGCACTTGAACCTTACATTGAGTTAATAAAATCACTCAATGATCATAGTGAATTAAATTACTATCCGGGCTCACCGGGTATAGCTAAACAATTTGTTCGCCGACAAGACAGTTCTCATTTATTTGAATTACATCCAACAGATATTGAACATTTAACAAGCTTTTGCCAACGCTGGAATAAATCACATGTTAAACAATCCGACGGCTATCAAGGAATATTAAGTTTAATACCACCGCCATCACGTCGTGGTGTTGTATTAATTGACCCTCCTTATGAGTTAAAAGAGGATTATCAAAAAGCAGTTAAAACAATCATTCAAGCTTACAAAAAATTTGCAACAGGTACCTATATTCTCTGGTATCCGGTAGTAAAACGTGAGTTGGTTGATAAAATGGTGAATGACTTTACAACGAGCGATGTAAAAAATGTACTGCAAGTTGAATTTTGCCAAAGTCCAGATACAGATGAATATGGTATGACCGGAACGGGATTGTTTATTGTTAATCCGCCATGGCAACTTACTGCGCAGTTAGAAAGCATATTACCGTATTTAAAGAAAAAACTAGGTCAAAACAACTCAAGTTATTCATTAACACAGCTTATTGAAGAGTAAATATACCCAGCTAATTTTTCCTCTCCCCTTTCCATTTTTTAGCGAAAGGGGGTTACCACACTAATAATACGCCAAATGTCGCAAGCACAATGCCTGAAATTTTTTCGATAGTAAAAATCCATTGTGATAGTTGTTGCTTTATTTTTTGGCGACCAACAATCAATACAATAAAAACATCCCATAATAAAACAATCAAACACATCCACAGAGCATACAGACCTCTAACAAATAAAGTGGTATCTATAGAGACCATCACGGTAAATAGAGACAAGTAAAAGATGATATTTTTAGGGTTTAAAAAACCAGACAAAAAACCTTTAATAAAATCAGTTATTACACTTAATTCATTCTCATCGTTATTATCTGTTTTATCAATCTGCAAGGTTAATCGGGGTGATTTAACTAATTGATAACCGATAAAAACTAAGTAAGCACCACCAACATATTTTAATAAGGTTAATAGTTCCTGATATTCTCTAATCGCCTCTATCCCTAAAACCGCAATAACTAAGTAAACAGCATTAGCACAAGTAATACCTAGACATACAAAAAAGGCATGACGAAATGGTTTTCTCAAAGCAGTTTGTACTACAATAAAAAAATCAGGCCCCGGACTAAGTAAAGCTAAAAAATGAGCAGACGCTAATAAGAGAAATTCCATGTTGGTTTCTTAATAATGAAAAAGGGCATTATCAGGAACTTATATGGTAATTTATTGTATAAAATTGAGTTGGTATTCTTTGGGAGTTACCGTGGTAAACGATTTAAAGTAACGATGAAAATGGCTTTGATCAAAAAATCCGCATTCAAACACCACATCGGCAATGCTTGCTTGTTGCTGTAATAGTACCTTTGCCTTTTCAATACGGTAGTTCATTCGATAAACATGAGGAGTAATGCCTAATTCAGCTTTAAAATTTCTTAATAAGGTATAGGGGTTTATTGATTGGTTTTGAGCAAAACTATTCAGGGTAATATCTTCATTTAAACGAGAAGACAACACCTCTTTCAACGTTTTAACATTACTGGTTATTCTGCTAATAACTGGCTTTTTTTCTTTATCGAACCGAGCAAATATTTTATAGAGAAATGAAACGACCATTTGCTCTTTTTCTAACAAAAATAAATCCTGCATATATAATTTCATTAAATTTATATACTCATCATATAACGCTTTATCTTGCAGCAAAATAAAGCTTGATGGCATAAAGTCATCAATATCAAAAAGTGATTGTTGCACCTTTAAGCACCAAGACTTATCTAAATAAAGCATATAATAACTACGTGTAATTTTATGTAGTGGGTTACAATGGTGTAGCGTTTCAGGGTTAATAATTGCTAAAGCATCGGGCCTCAACAGTGCTTCTTTTCCTGATACATTATAAAGCACCTCACCAGTATCTATCGCGCCAATACTCAATGTAGAATGCATGTGAGTCTTATAGTGACGACCACTATTTTGACTATGGCGACACTCTATAAACGGCAAAGCATCTTCTTTAAAAAACATCTCTTTATTCATGGTTTTATTGTCGCTTGTTACCGCTATGTTTCAAAAAGTATTAAAACGCTTCATTATATACTTAATATAATGATTTTATTGGTAAATTCATAGTAATTCATTATGTTTATGATTTGCTATTAGTCAAAGCATAGTATTTACTATACTGATAATATCATTGTTTTTACGATACAATTTTGGAGCTTAATTTGAAGTTTAATCATAAGATTGTTCTAGCATCGTCGGTAATCCTATTGCTCGCGTTAACTTTGTTATCCGTTAACCAATATCTACTTATAAAAAGTACCTTAGAAAATCAAGTAAACAGCAGTGTTAATGAAATTATTGTTGGCATCAGTAACTCAGTCGAAGCTGAAATGTCAGGAAAATCAAACCTTGCGAGCATGGCGACAAAACTGGTCGCTGAAGATATTTCCCAAGATAGTGCCGCAATCATATTGCGCTCTCCTACTCTACAAGAAAACTTTGTATTAATTGGTTTTGGTTATGAAGCCGACGGAAAATATATCGCTAGCGATCCAAGTTGGGATCCAGGTGAAGGTTGGGAGCCTCGTCAACGTCCTTGGTATGTTGATGCTAAAAAAGCGCAGAAATTAATTGTCACCGAACCCTATGCTGATGCAGTATCAAAAGAAATACTCGTTTCTATTGGTACACCTGTCATTCAACACGGGGAGTTTTCTGGCGCTATATTTTTTGATGTGAGTTTGGCGGGTCTTGCCAAAATGATTAATAAGGTGAACCTCTTTGATGCTGGCTACGCTTTTAT
>JABSOX010000011.1:13023-236378 GCA_013215655.1 Colwellia sp. | reverse complement strand
CCATGTGAGAGTAGGACATTGCTAGGTTCCTATTAAAAAAGCCCATTACGAAAGTGACGGGCTTTTTGCTATTCAGGCTTTAAAAATGTTACAGCTCGATTACAAATTTAATCTAAGGCTATAGGTTTATTAGATTATATTCATTATGATCTACTATACCGATGGTAGTGTGACTCATGTTGAAGTAAAGCCCATGTGAGAGTAGGACATTGCTAGGTTCCTATTAAAAAAGCCCATTACGAAAGTGACGGGCTTTTTGCTATTCAGGATTTAAAAAATGTTACAGCTCGATTACAAATTTAATATAAGGCTATAGGTTTATAAGATTATATTCATTATGATCTGCTATACCGATGGTAGTGTGACTCATGTTGAAGTAAAGCCCATTACGAAAGTGACGGGCTTTTTTCTGTTCAGGTTATAGTAAATTTCAATGAATGACTGCTGCTATTGTTTAATGGAATTATCCAACTGAGAAAATTTATTCTTTAGTTTTATAAACATATCAAAGCCATCTTCATGAGACTTCATTTTATTTAGACTCTCAATAATTTGCTTTGAACGTTCGATTTCTAATTGTTTTTCATTACCCGTTTCTGCAAATACCAGTAAAGCTTCTAAGAGGTGAAGGTTTGCCAAGGTATAACTAGGATAAAATATTAATGCTTTACTAAATTCGTTAATAGCCAATGAATACTTTTCTGTATTAAAGAAATTAACACCACGAGTAAAAGCGCGTTGTGCTTGTGTACGTTCTCTAGTTGTCGGTGTTTTACTTCTCAAGTTGAGTATTTTTTCTTGAAGTTCAAGATCGTCCGGATGACTTACTGATAAATCGGATAATATATAGGCAGCTTTATCTTTGCGCTCTAGTTCATTAAATGACTTTGCTATTTCTAAAAATCCGTTCGGAGATATTTCGGATTGTGATTTGTCAAAAAGTTGTTCAGCTTGTTGTAGTGAGCTTTTACCTTCAAGGTATTGCTTAGATTTGTTAAATAATCGCGCTGATAAAAGTTTTGAGCGAATGCCAAGCTCGGCACTATGAAAGTCTTTGTTTACTCTATAAATAGCGTTATTTACTTTTGAATGAAATTTTCTTTGTTCATGACTAGAAAGATCATCAAAGTGTTGCAATAAAGATTCAGCAAATAATAGCGCGTTTTCAGGTTTATAATGAACGGAGTTATTTGCAAGATCATTGGTAATAAGTAATGCGGAAGTCGCTTTGTCATATTGTTCATAAGAAAGACAAAGATCTATATATTGAAGTAGTCTTGCAACAGAGCGAGGTGACATTGATATCGCAATTTCTAATGTCTCTAGGGCAAGCTTTGACTCTTTGTTTAAGTCGTAGGTTTTGGCAAGCCAATCATAGGCTGATAAATAGTATGGGTACTCTTCGATAACCGTTTTAAAGTGACTCTTAGCGGTAGGGAAATCTTCACTTATTAGTGCTATTTTTCCTAAACCTATATGAGCCCATTGGCAATTTTTAATACTTGTACAAAGTTCATAAATTTCAGTAGCTTCAAGATACTGGTTCAACTCAAAAAATTGACGTGATTTGATCCCTAAACATTCTGTTTTATATGAGGAATTACGTTGAATTTCATCTTCACATAAACCAAGAACTTTATTGTGCTCATCTTTATCCATAGCACGATAAATAGGCGCCATTGCCACTTTTTTATCCCAACTACGTTTTAAACGTGTTGCTAAATCTTTTTGCGAGTAGGGCTTTGTTAGATAGTCATCAGGCTTATGTTCTAAAGCAGCAAGAACCATTGCTTGGGAAATCTCGCCAGTGATCATGATGATAATGGCAAGACGTTTTACTAATTGTTTTGTTCGTAATTCTTCGAGTATTTGTTGGCCATTTTTTTTATGATCACCCAAATCATAACCCAGAAAAATAACATCATAAGAAACAGCCTCACACATAGAGACAACATTTTTTGAGTTGTAACAGGTATCGACATATTCGGCACCCAATTTATATGAAAATAATTTAAGTGTATCCATCGATTGCTTAATATTATCGACAATAAGAAAACGTTTATTAGCGCAATCAATTGCTGTCATGAGGCTCCATTAATTTTTTGATACTTCTCGTTAAACTTTTAAAGGATATTGACCTACTTGTCTAGTATTCAACAGATATAAATCAATTATAAAGAGATTATGAGTAATTAACATATTTGTAAATATTATCGGTAATTGCGCTTAGTACTACTATACTGTAAGCTGCATCGCCACTTCGGCATACATCTAATAGATTCTGTTAAAGAGATACATCAATGAGTTTTACTACGTTAGGGCTATCTGCACCCATTCTTTTAGCATTGGCTGAGAAAGGATACGAAAAACCATCTCCTATTCAAGCACAAGCGATTCCCGCCGTACTTGAAGGTAAAGATGTGATGGCAGCAGCACAGACGGGAACCGGTAAAACTGCGGGTTTTACTTTACCCATATTAGAGCGTTTATCAGGTGGCAATCGTCCAAGAGCGAACCAAGCAAGAACATTGATTTTAACACCCACACGTGAACTCGCTGCACAAATTCAAGAAAATGTTGAAATGTACGGTAAACACTTACCATTAACATCAACGGTAGTTTTTGGTGGAGTGAAAATAAACCCACAGATGATGCGTTTACGCCAAGGTGTCGATATCTTAGTCGCAACACCCGGACGTTTACTCGATCTTTATAATCAAAAAGCCGTTAGCTTTAAACAGTTAGAAATTTTAGTACTAGATGAAGCTGACCGCATGTTGGATATGGGATTTCTTCGCGATATTAAAAAGATTTTAGCAGTGTTACCTAGGCAGCGTCAGAATCTATTATTCTCAGCTACATTTTCTGAAGATATTCGTGAACTTGCTCGTGGTTTAGTAAATAATCCGGTTGAAATTTCTGTTAGCCCAAGAAATACCACAGTAGAAAGTGTCGAACAAGTTATTTATCCTGTTGATAAAAAGAAAAAACAGGCATTACTTACAGAACTAATTAAGGTTAATGACTGGCAACAAGTTTTAGTATTTATGAAAACCAAACATGGTGCTAATAAATTAACCAAACAATTAGAAGCTGAAGGCATACATGCTGCTGCAATCCATGGCAATAAAAGCCAAGGTGCTAGAACAAAAGCGTTAGCCAATTTCAAATCAGGCACGGTTAGTGTCTTAGTCGCGACTGATATTGCTGCCCGTGGTATTGATATTGATCAATTACCACAAGTGGTTAATTTTGATCTTCCGAATGTACCAGAAGACTATGTTCATAGAATTGGTAGAACAGGAAGAGCGGGTGCAAGTGGAAAAGCCGTATCTCTGGTATGTGCGGACGAAATTGATTTATTAAATGATATTGAACATCTTATCCAACAACATATTCCTCGTGAAGTTGTTGATGGCTTCACACCGTATAATGCTTTACCGGAATCTAGAAAACTAAGACCATTAAAAGCGAAAAAATCAAATAAATCTAAAAGTGCACATGCTAATAAAGTAGAACATAAAGACGGACAACGTTCCGCTGATAATGCTAGAGGTCATAAACCCAAAAGTAAAAATCAGCGTCATAGCAATAATGATAGTGCTAATCGTCATCATCGTGAATCAACTAATTCAGCTGGCCGTAAACCGAACCCCAGTAAAAATAATAGTAAGTCGGAAGGTTCAAAAGATCCCTACGCGGCGACACGCTAGGTTGTAGCTAGTTACTTCGTAAAGTGGTAATTCTTTCCATCCGTGTGATCATGCCATACTGTTCATCCTAAAATAAAAAAATAAGGTTCTTAATGAGCCTTATTTTATTTTAGCTAAAAGTTTATCAAGATTGTTAGCAAAGGCCTGTCGATCAGCTTGGCTAATCGGTGGAACCCCTCCAGTATGAATACCACTAGATCGCATCGTATCCATAAAATCACGCATATTTAATCGTTGTTTAATATTGCTTGTGGTATAAAGTTCACCCCTAGGATTAAGTGCTAAGCACCCTTTTTCAACAACTTCTGCCGCCAATGGAATATCAGCGGTGATCACTAAATCTCCTTGTTGTGCACGTTTAACAATTTCGTCATCAGCAATATCAAAACCTGAAGCTACTTGTACAAAGCTGATTACTTTTGATGGTGGAATTTTTAAAAAATGGTTAGCTAGCAAAGTTGTTTGCACTTGGGTACGTTCAGCGGCTCGAAAAAGTATCTCTTTTATAACAACAGGACAGGCATCTGCATCAACCCATATTTTCATGCTTTATTTATTCCTATGAATGAACCATTAATGACCTAGAATAAGACGTTTATGCCCTATTACTGAGCGCGGTTAATGATATCAATAATTATGAAACGTATTTTAAACCTTTGAAGGCTAGTTAATCCACTAACATTTATAAATCGGCAATTATGGATAAACTTGGAATATTAACTGCAAGGCAGGTTATAGTTATTAATTATAATGCCAGACAATATTTTGCTCTACATACTTTAAGTAAGGTTAATGATGAACAAACCACAAAGAGATATTACCCTGCGATTTTTAGCCGAACCACAAGATGTCAATTTTGGTGGCAAAGTACACGGTGGTGCGGTAATGAAATGGATTGATTTAGCCGCTTATGCGTGTTCCGCTGGCTGGAGTGGGCGCTACTGTGTAACGGCTTATGCCGGGGGAATTCGTTTTATTGCACCAATTCATGTTGGTAGTTTAGTTGAAGTTGAAGCTAAAGTTATTTATACCGGCAACTCTTCAATGCACATTGCGTTAGAAGTAACTGCTTGTGATCCCAAATCACTGAATCGCCGTTTAACTACTCACTGTATTGTGATCATGGTGGCCGTTGATCAAAATGGTCAGCCTGAACAGGTTCCTCAATGGATACCTGAGTCAGCCGCAGATATTAAGCAACATGAGACTGCAAAAAAGTTAATGGAAATGCGTAAACAAATCGGCGAAGAGATGCAGATTTTTGTAAAATAAATTAAAGAAGATAAGCCAGTTTAGGAATACTATGTCAGAAAAACTACAGCCATCATTAGTTGAACAAATTCAAGCATATGATGATGAAAAGCGAGCTACATACTTTTTTAAAGAAGTTGTTCTAAATAATAAAATTTGGATACTGACTGATGAGCATGGTTGTGTAATGCTCAATACAGAAGAAGATGACTGTATACCCGTTTGGCCAAATGAAGAATTTGCCCAAGCATGGGCAACTGACGAATGGCAGGCTTGTCAGGCAGAATCTATCTCATTAAATAAATGGTTTAGTCGTTGGTCTCATGGGCTAGCTGATGATCAACTAGCCGTTGTTGTTTTTCCTAATCAAGCAGAGCAAGGGCTAGTCTTTTTTCCTGATGAGATCGATTTTGAATTGAAAAAACAACAAAAGAAGAAATAGTATTATCTCATCATCTTGTAAAAAATACGATTTAGGGGCTTTAATTCATAGCCAAGATTATTTCTCTAAAAAATTTAATCGTATCAAGATAATCATCAATCTTAATTTGTTCATTAATACCGTGCATTTGCCCTAATGTTTCTGGTTTAAAGCGATTAAAGGCGAAACGATAAATGCTATCACTAAGTTCGCTATAATGTTTAGCGTCGGTGCCGCCCATAACAAGGTACGGTGTAATAATCATGCTTTCATCTTGGGTGACACGATAAATACTCTGTTTTAATCGCTGAAAGTTAGCATTATTCGTTATTGATACAGACGAAGGATTATTACCAAAACCAGCTAATTGTTCTATGTTGATATTTGGATTATCTATAATGTCAGTGACGTAGTGAGTGACACTATTAATAGTTTCACCGGGCATTATTCGAAAGTTGATAATCGCAGACGCCTGAGTAGGAAGAACATTATCTTTGTTTGAGCCTGTAGCCATTGTTGCTGCGGTAGTGGTACGAATTGTAGCGTTAGTGGTTTGGCTAGCACTTAATATTTTTTCTACAATAGGTTCGGTCAACCACATGTTGGCAAATACGGCTTTTTTAATGGTATCCATGGCTGGACCGATATTATTAAAAAGTTGTTTTGAATAAGTTAAATTGGCAGGAAACGGATTGTTTTCCAAATCAACTATCGCTTGTGATATTTCGCCCAAAGCTGTGTGTTTAGGTGGCATGGACGAATGCCCTCCGGTAGCATTAGCCGTGAGTTTTAAACTGACATAGCCTTTTTCAGCAATACCTATTAATGCTATGGGCGATTCAATACCGGGGATAACACCGTTACTGACAATAGAGCCACCTTCATCAAGAATAAGCTCAAAAGTAAGCTTTTGTGCTTTTAGATGTTTTGCTATTTGTTTTGCGCCTTGTTCGCCCCCTAATTCCTCGTCATGACCAAAAGCGAGATAAATACTACGTTTAGGCTGATATCCTTGAGCAATTAAATTTTCTACTGCCTCCATTATGCCCATAACACCTGATTTAATATCTATAGCACCTCGTCCCCAAATAATGCCATTAGCGATTTCACCAGCGAAAGGGTTATGAGTCCATTGATTTTTTGTTTCTTGAGCTACAGGAACAACATCTAGGTGGCTCATTAATAACATTGGTTTTAATGACTTATCTGAACCTGCCCATACATATAGTAGACTTAAGTCATTGATTTTTTCTTGGGTTAACTTCTGGTGTAACAAAGGGAAACTACTTGCTAAGAAACGATGGAATTTATAAAAACTTTCTGGTTTTCTATCTGACTTATCAGCAAATGAAATTGTCTTATGTTGAATAGCTTGGGATAACCGTGTAGTTACGGCTGATTGATCTATTAAAGAGCTATCCAGTAAAGGCGTTAATTCAATTTGTTCTTGAGTAAAAGACAATGTATTAAATAATATAATGGCAATGAGTAAGGCAAAAGTAATAAGCAGCCATTTAATAAGTTTCATACTATCCAAGTCCTATTTGTTTGTTATTGGTAGATTGTTGTACATTGGCCAATGCATGGTGATTTTTGCACCGCCTCGGGCATTATTGGCAACTTGTAATTGGCCGCCATGATTTCTAGCTATTTCAGCACATAGCGATAGCCCAATACCAGAGCCATGTTGTTTAGTTGTATAAAAAGGAGTTAATACATTATCTAAATTGGCAAATCCGGGGCCATTATCCTCAACTTCAATAACTTGCAGCTGCTGTTGGTGATATATTTTCACCTCAATTTCGCTTTTACTGGTTTCACATGCCTCAAAGGCATTTTTCAACAAGTTGATCATCACTTGTGCTATTTGTTCTATATCGCCAAAGCACTGATCGCTACCATGAAAACTGATACGACAATTGGGCGCATTTAACATGCTTTCAGCTTCGTTTAATATGTCAGAAAAGTTAAACCATTTTAGTTTAGGAGAGGGCAACTGTGCCAAGCGACTATATTCACTAATAAAGGAAAGTAAGCGGTTGCTGCGTTTTTTTATTCTGGTTAATACCAAGCGGGTCTGTTGTTCGTCTAAATGTTCATTACCAAGTAATGTATCTGTCATAGAATACATAGGAGTTAAAGAGTTTCTTAGTTCATGCCCTAAAACTCGAATTAAACTTTGCTGGGTAGTGCTTTGAGCTTGGTTAAGTAATTGTGAGATATCTATCGCAGAAAAAAGCCACTGCTTTTTATCTTGGAGACTACCTTGTTGTAAATAACTAATGGTTTGGCATTGCCATTTATGATCAAACTTAGAATGGATAAAGTTTTTATTTTTGAGTGTAAAACCTAAATTTGTTGCGAAACTACCTAATAACATCGGTTGTTGAATTTGTTCATTCATCGCCGCATTACGATAAGTTAATTTAAATTCATGATCAAAAAGACAAACAGGAACGGGCCATGAATCAAGTACTTGATTCAATAGGTTATCTACAGATTGATGGTGTAGATGTTTATTTAAATTAACCTGAGATAACTCAGCTATTTCTTTTTGCAGCTCAAGTAGTAAATTATCAGGATGTTGCTTTTTAAAGTGAAGATTATGCTCACCTTCTCTTAAAATTTGAGTATAAGTACTAAGTTGCATGATCGCCTGACACCAAAACGAATAACAACGCCATGCCAGCCAAGTGAGAGGATAACTTAAAACAAATAATAACGTTGCAACACCAAGGTAGCTCCAATCCAATTGCAAAGCTAGAGCGCCAGTTAGTGACAAAAAACAAATAACGGTGATGGTTAAGCCAGTGATCAACCAATTTTCATGACTCAATGAATCGTCCCTTTATTAATAATATCGCTAATAATAAAGAGTTACTCTTTATCATCAAAACTGATATTAAATTTTTCTAACCGACGATACAGCGCGTTGCGCGAAATCTCAAGCAACTTTGCCGCATCAATCACATGACCAGAGGTAACTTCCATAGCCTTTTCAATTAATAAACGCTCAGCCTGCTCCAGAGGTTGTAGTTTTATTCCTTGATTTTGTGTATCGGTAATATCAAGTAACAGCTGCTGATCAGTGATCGTCTCTGCTGTTGCCAATAACACCGCACGTTCAATAACATGACTCAGCTCTCTAATATTACCCGGCCAAGTATGATGCTTAAGTTTATTGATTGCTGTGGTTGATAAAACGAGTTGGCTTTTATGATATTTTTGACTAAATTTTATAATGAAATTTTCTGCTAAAGGTTGAATATCATCTAACCTTTCTCGCAACGCTGGCATAGTGATCACTAAGGTATTTAAACGATACAATAAATCTTGTCTAAAAGTACCATCACCGACAAGCTTAGTTAAATTAGCATTGGTGGCACTGATTAATCTTACATTGGCTACTTGTGTTTGGCTTGAACCGAGAATTTCATATTGACCCGTTTCTAATACTCGTAACAACTTGGGTTGCAGTGTTAATGGTAATGAACCAATTTCATCAAAAAATAATGTACCTTGATCTGCTAATTGAAAGCGACCCACTCGATGTTGCTTAGCATCCGTAAAAGCGCCCTTTTGATGGCCAAAAAGCTCACTTTCAAAAAGGTTATCTGGAATTGCAGCCATATTTACGGTGATCAACGGGTTATTTTGACGTATTGATAGTTGATGAATACGTTCCGCTAATAATGATTTACCCGTGCCGTTTTCACCGAGAATGAGCACGTTAGCATCAGTTGGCGCAATTTGGGTGACTAATTGTTCAATAGCAAGCATCGCTTTGGACTGACATATCCAAGCTTGATGGCCGTCAGTATTTTTTATGAGGGCCGTTGGTTTAGCGCTAAGCAGTTGACGGTAACCTTGGTGCTCTTCTTTTATGCGTGAAAAACTCAATTGTTGTGCAATGCTATTTAGTAATTTTTCTTTCTGCCAAGGTTTTTCAATAAAATCACAAGCGCCTTGTTGTAAACCGTTGACTGCTAATTCTATACTTCCCCAAGCAGTCATTAATATAACTGGAATATTACTTTGTTTAAGTTGTTTGAGGATATCAAGACCTTCTTGGCCGCTAGTTGTATCTCGGCTAAAGTTCATATCAAGTAATACTAAATCGGGTTTTTGTCGCTCAGTTTGAATAATGACTTCTTTAGCGTTACTTGCTTCAATAATCTTATAGTTCTTGGTCATTAACATCAGTTCAAGTGCCAAACGTATATCTTCGTCATCATCGGCAATTAAAATTGTGGCTTGATGTGAGCTTGAATTAGTCAAAGGTGTTCCTTTAAAAGTGATATTGAATAAAAAGGGGCAACAATACGTTACCCCTAAGTTTACTAGATTTTTTTGTTAATCTTCAAGATAAAAACAACTGTTATTCTTGACGTAATGCTTGCATTGGGTCGGCACTGATAACACGCCATGCAGGAACAATAACGGACAGGATAACAATAACAATTAAACCAGTATCTAATATCGCCATAGCTAACCAATTAAAGCTTGGGAACATTTCCAAGTCCAAGTGTTTTTGCAATTGTTCATAACCGAGCACCGATACCGCAAAACCTAAACCTAAACCGACAACTAACATCCATAAAGCATCCTTTAAAATGAAATTAACAAGCTTCATTTGTTTAGCGCCCGTAGCCATACGTACTGCTAACTCATATTTGCGATGGTTAGTAGTCATTTGTGTTAAACCAGCAACACCAATAGCAGCAAGTAATAAGGTTAACGCCGTCATGATCAAAACAACCCACATACTTACACGTTGCTCTAAAGTTTGCGTATCCCAAATGTCAGTTAATGATTGTACTGTCAAATTACTTAAGCGTGGAAATTGACGTTTTAACTCATTATCAATCATTGCCGTCGACATGGTTTCACCTTTAGGCAACATTACCGTAAATTGCAAGTTGCCACCTGCACTAATGCGATGTGAATATACCGCAGGCAAACCCAATGGTTCGGCAATACCTGTTTGGCTAATGGTATTGCTAGCAATACCAGCTACTATTCTTGGTGGATTTGTTTCACTATTTCTTAATTGTATTGTTTTACCAATAACATCTTGATTTGAAAGATTTGGAAACATAGTCTTAGCCATATTTTCATCAATAACGATATATTCCTCATCATTGTCTATCTGTGCTTGTGTCACGTTTGATCCAGCAAGCATTTTAATATTAAAAGCTTTAAAAAAAGTAGCGCTTAAACTTCTTGCTTGATAGATAACACGTTGACCATTGTTATTGTCATCTTGAAAGGCCATTACTTGTAAGGAGCCAGAAAGCGGACCAAAATCTGGCACAATAACCTCACTATTCGCTACTTTACTTTCAATCAAGCGACTAACATTAGCGAGTAATTGTTTAACTTCACTATCTTGATATTTTTCATAACCTTGTAGCTGAGTTTGATATTCCTCATCACTAATATTTAGAGATACATTGTAGCTATTACCAATTTCATAACCTAAATCTTGATAAACTGCTTGATAACTTTGCAATGCAATCATCACTGAGGCTGTTAATAAGATTGAAGCAACAGAAAGTTGTGCAACCATCAAAACACGACTTAACCATTGGTTACTCTGCGCTTGAATACCTTTACCACTACTATTTAAGTTATTGGCAAGTGCATGTTTATCAATATCAACTAAAGCTAACGCACTAAAAACAATACTTAATAAAATGATAATGGCTAAAGATGAAAAAACAGTAACGCTATTAATACCTATCGCATCAATCATCGGTAAGCTATCACCGGCAATTAAAGGTAAACTTTTTAAAGCCCAGCCCGTTACTAATAGACCGGTAATCGCTGCCAGTAAAAAGCTTGGTAAATTTTCCAATAGCACCAATAGTCGTATTTTAAATAAGCTTGCACCCAAACTTATTTGAATGGCAAACTCTTTGGTACGACCTTGGTAGTGTGCAATGAATAGGTTTAATAAATTTAATGTCGCCATTAATAACAAACCAACAACAGCAATAAATAAAGCGACAATTAATCCTTCAGTATCACCTAACATATTGCTGCGATAATTTGCACCGACAACAACTTTATTGGTATTTGCAAGGAAGTCTAAAAACATTTGTACGTTATCAGAATCAACATTTTTGGTAATATAGTCGACTAACCATTCACCCATTTGTTCTTCTGTGGGGAAATTTACTTGTTGATTGGAGCTTTTAATTAATAAAAAGTCAATTTCATTGCTGATATTGCCAACATTATCTGGTGTTGCCGCAACTTCGGTTAAGTTACTAATAAACCAGACTTGTTGGTGGAGAATGGCTTCATTGCTTTTTACCGCCATCACATCTTCAATAACTCCAGCAATAATAAAATTTTGGTTAGTAACATTAAGCTGTTGACCAATAACTGATTTAACACCAGCGTAAGCACTTTTCCATAAGCTTTCTGAAATCCAAACATATTTACTTGGCGACGCTATCGTAACGTCATCACCTAATAATAAACGAGAACCTAATACATCTAAAATATTACTTGAAGCATCATATCTTGTGGTTACATAAGTTACGTCTTTAATCGATATGTCTTGCTCTGAAGGCGATATACCAGCCCACTGACCCACATCAGAAAAACGTTCACTTATTGCTGCTAAGCGATTCATATTCCAATAAGAAACACTCAAAGTTTCAGACATTTTAAAACGATATTCAAAAGTATGTAGTGACGATTCGTTTTTAATTCCTTGTAATGGTTGATATAAAAGTGTTGATGAAATAGCAATAACACTTAATACCGCACCTAGGGTTAAACCAAGAGTTAATATCAGTGGAATGCTTAATCTTGGCAACGAAAATACCCGAGCGATGCCATTAAAAAATGATTTCTTAATTAAGCTCATGCAACCCCCTGTAATTGTTTATCGCTTACATCCTTTGAATTAAGTATTTCAGAAACAATTTTTCCATCAAGTAATTGAATTTGACGACTTGCACAGCGTGAATAGCGGCTGTCATGCGTAACCATCACAATCGTTGAACCGTCTTTGTTAAGTTGTTCTAGTAAGGCCATCACTTGGTCGCCGTTTTTACTATCTAAGTTACCTGTCGGCTCATCCACTAAAATTAAATCAGGTTTGCCAACTAATGCACGGGCAATGGCGATACGTTGTTGCTGACCACCTGACAATTGATTAGGTCGATAGTTTTGACGGTGTAACATATCGACTTGTGTTAATACTTCTTCAACACGATGCTTTATTTCAGCACTTTTAACATTTCGGTGTTCAAGAGGTAGCGCAACATTTTCAAAAACAGTTAAGTTATCAATCAAGTTAAAAGATTGAAAAACATAACCAATATGCTCATTTCTAATTTGAGTACGTTGATCAACCTTTAACCCTAAAGTATTAATATTGGAAATTTGATAGTCACCTTCGCTAGCACTATCCATTAAGCCCATAATTGACAGTAAGGTAGATTTACCACAGCCAGAAGGACCGGTAATTGCAACAAATTCCCCGGAATTAATTTCAAGTGATATCCCTTGCAATGCATGGGTTTCAATTTGCTGGCCGTCGTAACGTTTGTGAATGTTTTTCATCTCTACTACTGTAGTCATCGCCTTTCCTCTTTTAAATTCTATTTATCTTTAAGTTATGGTTACTTAATTAATTTGTTATGGTTAGTTGCTTGAACTGGTTGTATTGGCTGGTATCTGAGCTGACAATTTCATCTCCGGCTTTAAGTCCGCTGTTGATAACAAGTTTGCCTCGAGATAACTCGCCAAAAGTGACATCTCGTTGTTCTAATAAATCATTTGATGTTTTTACAAATAAGGATTGTTTGCTACGAGGACGAAAACCTGGAACTTGTTTAATAAAAATAGCTGTTGTATTACGCTTAACAAATACTTGTGCAGATATCGTCAGCGATGGACGCGCATTCGAGGTTAATTCACCATCAATTACCGCTTCAGCCAAAACTGAACCATTTGTGACCCTACTTTCTATACGAGTAATATGAGCTGTTACTTTGCCTTTTTGGGTATCAATGATAACAGGTGCATTAATATCGATTTGATCTGCTTGGTGTTGGGGTAAACGGATACGAGCAATTAATTCTTGATCACTGCCAACTTTCGCCAATGATTCACCGAGCTGCACACTTTGTCCTAATTCAACTTCTAAAGTTTGTAACGAACCGGCAATGCCTGCTCTTACATGCATATCGTCTAATTGCTTTTGAAGTAAGGTGACTTGTGCTTTTTGTTGAGTAACGGTGATATCACGTTGTGTTAATTGATAACCTTGCATTTCAATAAATTGTTGGAATTTTTCTTTTTCAAATTTTAAGCGTTTCGTTTCTTGTTTTACAGCAAGCTTGGCGCGTTGTAATTCAATCTGTGAAGCAACACCTAAGTTCATAAGATTTTCATTAACTGAAAGCTCTAACTGTGCTTTTTCAATTTCAGCTTCAATATCGGCAATGCGGCCGAGATAATTTAAACGCTCATTTTGTTGTTCATATTTAAACGCTTCACGTTGCGCTTTTTGCTGGGCTAACTCACCTTGTGCTTGGCTGACTTCTTGTTCCAGTTTGGGATTAGACAACTTAAGGATAACGGTTGCTGGTATTACGTTAGTACCGGGGCGTACTAAAATTTCAGATACTTTACCTAATGCAGGCGCAGTTAATAACCTTTCTTTTGCGGAAGCAAATTCACCATAGGCAGTACTATAAATATCAAGGGCGCCTTTTTGCACCGTTTGTAGCGTGATCTCTGACAACGCGATACTTTTGGTTGATTTACTACTAACCGCGTAAGTTGCATAAGCAATTAAAAGTACAAATAAGCTGATTGGTAACCACTTTTTCCAAGGTGTTTGTTTTTTCAATTCAATCTTCATAGGTCTCAAACTTTTTCGAATACTAAATAGTGTATTGGAAGTTCTATGCCACAAATTAAAATTACTATTTTACAGTGAGTTATGTTTTTTTATGATCGAGATATTTATCATTATGTTCGCTTTTGAGGAAGATATGTTCGCTTTTGAGGTTATTTCATTTGGTATTAGTTACTTGGCAATAGCATTAACTGTACTAAACTTTGAAAGAAGATTTTGTATGATTAATAATAGGAGTAAATGATGCCAAAATATGTGATAGAAAGAGATATCCCCGCTGCAGGCAATATGAGTGTTGATGATTTACAAGGCGCGGCACAAAAATCATGTGCGGTGTTACAGAATTTAGGCACTGACATCCAGTGGGTGCACAGCTATGTTACTCAAGATAAAATATATTGTATCTATATCGCTGAAAATGAAAAATTAATTGAAAAACATTCAGAAGATAGTGGCTTTCCGGCCAATTCTATAGCTGAAATTAAAGCGATAATAGACCCAACAACATCAGAGTAATTAGCGTGCTAATTTTATAAAGGAGCAGTGCGCTCCTTTATTTATGTGCTTTTGCTATTTATCTATAAAGTAAACAAATAAGCAATGATGTTTTTATAATCTTCGATCATATTCTTTCTATCTAATGCTTTCGAATTAATTAGGTACTTACCATTAACAAGGAAGGTTGGTACGCTGGTTAATTGGCTTGCATTAGATAATCTGTCTTGTGTCTTTTTATTGCGTTTAGCTTGGCTAACAATACTGAAATTATTAATACTTTTATCAAATTTTTCGCCATTGCCACCACTTAATACATAGATATTTCGTACATCTTTCTCTGAACCTATTTTTGCTCGGTCAGTTTGTAAATATTTAAACATAGCTGGCGCAAAACGATGTGCAATTCCTGATTTTTCAGCAATGATCAGCGCTTTGCCAATCATAAATTGAATTTCAGGTGTGGTATGTCCCATAAAATCAACGTGGGTTTTTTCTATTTTTGCTCCATTTGGTAATACTTTTTTGAAATCAACAAGGTAAGGTTCAAAACCTCGACAAGCGGGGCAGTAAAATGAAAAATATTCTCTTAACTCTTGTTTATTACTTTTCTGTGCTGAAACTACACTGTAATGCTTACCTTCTACATATTGTGCAGCGTTTACTGACAAGGGTAATAAAAAAAAGGCTATTGCCATGGTGAGTATTTTGAACATCGGTATTCCTTGAAAATTGTTGTTAGTATGCATAATAGCAATTGACTAAATTCTATCTTAAATTTTAACTAAGTCATATGATTAACGTATCAGACCGCTACGAACAAAGAAGAGTTCCATCAATAGTTGTAAACAAATATGTAGTAATACCATTTCCATTAAGTTTGTTCCCACTCAGAGCTTGTCAGCGGTTTGAGAACAAATAGAATTTTTTTGTATATAGTCATTCTATATTAAAGAAATTCTGTGCGGTTATCGAATCGCTGAAAAACTCCCGAAGGGCGAGTTTAAAAGGCTTACAGCCTGCGTTATTGATTTTGACAATGGAACAACCATTCTCTGCAATCAATGCCTTGCCTCTAAGCCTTTTAAATCTCGCTGAATGGGAAGAAACTTAATGGAATTGGTATAATAGGTAGAAATACAAAAGGGATAAATTATGCAAAGTCATAAAATTGATTATGAAATTATTGGTCATGCAATGCAGATGGTTGAAATTGAGCTTGATCAAGGTGAAACGGTTATTGCTGAAGCTGGCGCGATGAATTACATGGAAGATGGTATCAAGTTTGAAGCTAAAATGGGTGATGGTTCTGAAATTGAACAGGGTTTTATGGGTAAGATCTTTTCTGCTGGTAAACGTATGATCACCGGTGAATCAGTCTTTATGACGCATTTTACTAGTGAAGCTTATGGTAAACGTCGTGTTGCTTTTGCTGCGCCGTTTCCTGGCTCCATTGTGCCAATTAATTTGGCAGAAATGGGCGGTAGCATTACTTGCCAAAAAGACTCGTTTTTATGTGCAGCCTTAGGAACAAAAGTGGATATTGCTTTTAATCGTAAACTAGGCAGTGGTTTTTTTGGTGGTGAAGGTTTTATACTCCAACATTTATCGGGCGATGGTATGGCATTTGTACATGCTGGCGGTACAGTGATTGAAAAACAGTTAAATGGTGAAACGTTGAGATTAGATACCGGTTGTTTAGTCGCATTTACTGATGGTATTGACTATAGCATTGAGATGACAAAAGGCTTAAAAAGCATGTTTTTTGGTGGTGAAGGTTTGTTTCTGGCGACCTTAAGTGGGCATGGCAAAGTATGGATCCAAAGCTTACCATTTTCTCGTTTGGCTGACCGAGTTATTCAACATGCGCCGCGACTTGCTGGTAGTAATCAAGGAGAATAATAAAAATAGAGGATTAATAAAAAAGTGCTGTTAATCCTTTGAACAATGGCACAGTTGACAGATTAAAAGTCCATCAATATACTTTAAAAATATCTCGCATGATGCGGATACTACTGAATAAGGAAACGAATAGAGAGTGTATTATCAATGTTTATTCCCGATAAGCTCCTGGACTAAACAAAAATTTATAGCGATATATTGTGCTACTAAATTAAGCTTTCAATCAGCAAATACTATTTCAGCCTGGAAGTTGACCTTCTTGATGAATTTAGTGTGATGTTAGCCAAAATTTAAGAGCATAATGATGAAAAGTAACTACAGTATTTCCAAAAAAGAAAATCAACAGAGTTTACCCACTCATCTCAACCGAAGCCGTCGAGCTTACTTCCTATATTACATCGCCTCTCAAGCTGTTTTTGATCGTGGGATTTTCATACTTTTCTTATTGTCACAAGGTTTTAACGATGTTGAAATAGGCCTATTGCAATCGGTATTATTTGCCGCTGCTTTTATCTTGGAAATACCTACTGGGCTACTGGGTGACAAATATGGTCGTAAAAAAAGCGTAATTACGGGGTTATTGGTTTATATAGGTTATTGTTTTGGTGTGATCAGTTTTACCGGTTTAACGGCATTTCTCTGTTTTTATGCGTTATATGGTTTGGCGATGAGTTTGGTATCGGGTAGTGATCGTTCATTAATTTACGACTTATATAAACAAGAAGGCCAAGAAGCTGCTTTTATTAAACTTGAATCCTTGTCTCGATCTGTGGGTAGTATTGTACTTGGCTTAGCTATTATTATAGGTGGTGTGCTACAAGCTGTTTCATGGGACATGGTCTATTTGGCTTATGCCGGAGCTCTTGTTATGAGTCTATTTGCGTTGTCATTTGTGCCTGAACCTAAGGTTATTGATGAACATCACGATGAAGACTTTTCGGTAATGCGCGAGGCTAGTCGATATTTCATAACGGGCGCAGGTCGAATTCAGTTGCCTATTATTATTTTTATGGCGCTGATTAACTTTATTTTCTTCCCTTATTTTATTTTTAGTCAATCATCTTTTAAAGATTTAGGTTTAACTGTTGAGAATGTTGCTTGGGTTTTTGCCATTGCGCAATTTGTGACCTCTGTAGGTTATTTTTCTAGTAACAAACTACCGCATAAATATAGACTAAATATAGCTTTTGTTATCTGTCCACTTTTGCTCGCGGGTCTTTATGTGATATCTCAACTTGGTTCTCTAACTTTTATGATAGGTGTCTTTTTTATCATTTGTTTTATTGATGCGTTAATTTCACCTATTTATGTGAGCCATTTAAATCAGACCTTTGAAAGTAAAATAAGAGCATTTTCAAATTCATTTGATAGTTTTATTCAAACGATATTTATATCTTTAGGATTTTATCTTTATGGGGAGTTATCGACGCAATTTGGATTTTCAATTGTTGTGCAGTGTTCTTTTGTTTTTCCTTTAATTGCCGTTATGTTATCCAGTAAATATCTATCAAAACTAAGATAAACTAAATAATGACCGCGGTGCAGGGCAATGCACAAAAAAGATATTGCCCTTTATCGCTATGAATAGTGACTTCTTATTTAAAATATATTGCATTACTTAATCCCAACTTATTTGAGATGTTAGCTAAAAAGGTATGCATTTTACTGTGTTTTACTTGAACTTCGTTTGTAGATGTATCTTTGTTTTCAACAGTTACATTGCTGTTATATACTGAGTCTGTTATGTTTTCTTGATTAGTTAGGGTAGTCATCGAACTTCTCCGTTTGTTGTTGTTGGGTATATATTGCCCAATTCATTGTTAACAAACCAACGATAAGAATTTACAGTAGGTATAAGTAAAACTTATATTAAGAGAAACAGTGTTGTATGGATAAAAGACTTAAGTATTTAAATGCACTTCGCTATTTTGAAAGTGCTGCTCGGCATAAAAGTTATAGTAAAGCAGCACTAGAATTATTTGTTTCACAAGCGGCAGTTAGTCAGCAAATGCGACAGCTTGAAGAGGTGCTGGAAGTTCAACTGTTTGTACGTAGTGGTCGTAATATGCAATTGACGCAGAGTGGTGAAAAGCTTTATCACTCAACTCATCAGGCGTTAAATTTGTTAGTTCAAGGCTTAAATAGTATTCAAACAGAAGGGCTTGCCGGCGATTTAACCATTACTTCAACACAGTCATTTTGTTCTTTATGGATCATGCCGAGACTCTATCGATTTGCGCAATTATATCCTGATATTAATATTAGAATGATGGGCTCTAATCAGGTTGAAGACCTACAAGCTAAACATATTGATATCGCTATTCGGTTTAGTACCAAAGATCGCCTCAAAATTAATAGCCAGTTATATTACGAACAATTTGGTGAAGATGCTGTATATCCGGTTTGCGCCCCTAATCTTTTAGATCATGTAAAATTAGAGCATCCTAAGGATTTAATGAAATGTAATCTGTTTAGTTTTGCCAATGAAAAAATAGTGACCTGGCACGAATGGTTTAAACATGCTGGAGTTGATGAATTTGAACAGCATATTAAAAAAACCGAAGTCACCTCAAGCGATATGGCACTAAGTGCGGTATTGAGTGGTCATGGTGTTACGCTATCAGCCTCTTCATTTTTTAAGCCTTATTTACAATCAAAGCAGCTTATTATTCCATTTAAAATTATGCACCCAGTTAAATGGCAACAGTATATTGTCTTTGATCCCAATTCAGCGAAGTTAAAGCGTATTAAGGCTTTTGTTGATTGGGTAAAAGATGAAATGAAAAATTCACCACCTGTATAATAAATTGAATGACTTGGTTTTTACTTAAAAAAGTGAGTTACCATATCACTAGTTTTATTTTTTAACTTAGGTTTTAAATGAATGACCAGTATTTTAGTTGTTGAAGATCGTCCTGATATCCGCTTGAGCTTGGCAATATTACTTGAAGATCATGGCTATAAAGTTTTGGAAGCGGACAATCCACAAATAGCACAAGTGATGTTGAAAGCGAATGATGTTTCATTGATATTATTAGACATGAACTATTCGTTAGATACCTCATCAGGTGAAGAAGGGCTAGATTTCTTAAAATGGTTGCAGTCAATGCAAATACTGATCCCGAGAATTGCGATGACCGCATGGTCAAATACCGATTTAGTTGTAAAAGCGATGAGATTTGGCGCGACAGACTTTATCGAAAAGCCATGGCGCAATAAACAGCTCTTACACGTTATTGAGCAGCAGTTAAATTATAATACTTTGCAAGAACAAAACGCGCAGTTAAAGCAACAGTTGTCAGATACGAGTAACGAAGAATATCAGTGGCAGTCCGCATGTATGGTGAAATTTTTAAAGAAAATTTCGGCCGTTGCTGATACCGATGTCAGTATTTTACTGACTGGCGATAATGGTACTGGTAAAAGTGACTTAGCGCGCAATATTCATCAACAATCATTACGTAAAAAAGAGGCCTTAATTTCAGTTAACATGGGCGCCATTTCAGAGTCGCTTTTTGAAAGTGAAATGTTTGGTCATAAAAAAGGTGCTTTTACTGATGCAAAAAGTGCGCGAGTAGGACGTTTTGAGCTTGCTGAAAAAGGCACCTTGTTTCTTGATGAAATTGCTAATATTCCTTTATCACAGCAAGCAAAATTATTAAGAGTGTTAGAAAGCGGTGAATATGAAGTATTAGGTTCTAGCCAAACAAAAAAATCTGATATTCGCATTATTTCAGCAACTAATGGTAACTTTACCGATTTATTTGATAAGGAGCTTTTTCGTGAAGACTTGTATTATCGCTTAAATACTATTGAGTTTAGAGTGCCATCACTAAAAGAGCGTACTGACGATATTCTTCCGCTTACAGAGTTTTTTATTACTAAATTTTGCGTGAAATATAAACGCGATATCAAAATGATAAATGCTGAAGCAAAACTGGCTTTATCGGCCTATCATTGGCCGGGTAATATTCGAGAGTTATCACATTTAGTTGAACGTGCCTTATTATTAGCGGAAGGTCATGAAATAACCCTTGATGATTTACATTTATCAAATCGGCCAAGTAATGATGTATTACCACTGATGACTTTAGAAAAAGCAGAAATCAGCCTGATTAAACAAGCCTTAAGCGCTACTCATAATAATGTACCTAAAGCCGCGAAGCTTTTAGGATTAACAAAATCTTCAATGTATCGACGAATAGAGAAATACGAACTTGCGCAAAACTGATTCTTTAGAACGTTACCTACAATTTAAACTCCTTTGGTTTTTTATACCTATAGGACTATTTTTTGGTTTGTGGACTTGGCAAATAGAGCTTAAATGGCAATGGATTTTATTAAGTGAGCTTGGGCTATTTTTAACTTGTTTATTGTTTAACTTAAACATTAAAACTCGTGTACTCAAAGCGTTTACTCGAGCTACTTTGCATTTAGATGCCATCGGGCAAGAAGATTATAATCAGTTTGCCAAATCGTCATTTTCGAGTGGTAAAGTGAAAGAATTTCATGTGCAACTCAAAAAGCTCAGTGAACTTTTACAACAACAAAAATCTCGTTACGATCAGCATGCTTTTTTGGTCTATCAGTTAATTGGTCAATTAGAATCGCCAATTTTGGTTTTTGATCATAAACAACAGTTAACCTTTGGCAACCAAGCCTTTGAACATTTGTTTAAACGACCTTGGTTAATGTTAAAACATGCCTCTGCAGAATTGTTGGGGTTAGAGTTAGCCGCTAATAACTGGCAGTTTTCTGAAAGCTCCTTACGTAACAAGTGGCAAATACGAAAGAGTGAATTTATTGATGACGGCCAAACTCATCAATTATTGGTATTCATTGATATTGAATCTGCACTACGTGAAAATCAACTGAATGCTTGGCAGCAAATTATTCGTGTTTTAACTCATGAGATTCGTAACTCATTAACGCCTGTTTCTTCAATGGCAGAAACCTTGGCGGATAAAGCTGATAATGAACGTGATAAAATGGTACTTAGCGTCATTACTGAGCGTTGTAGTCATTTACAAAATTTTGTAAATCGTTATTCGTCATTATCCCAGCAGTATCAGTTAAATTGTCAGTGGCTATTGGTAGAGCATGTGATGAAATCTGTAGCTAATATGTATGACAATCTCAAAATCACGACTTCGGGTACTGCAAAACAGATATGGGCCGATAATGAATTTTTTGAACAGGTACTTATAAATTTAATTAAGAACGCTCAAGAAGCGAGCGCTACCAAGGTTTCATTAAACTTTGATCAACAAGAGCAGTTCACTGTGATTGATGTAGTTGATAATGGGCATGGTTTTAATAATCTTGAAAATCTTTTTGTCCCATTGTATACAACTAAGCCACAAGGGCAGGGAATCGGACTCAGCTTTTGCCGTAGCATTATTGAACAACATCAAGGGGTTTTAGAGTTACATAACAATGAAGAACAAGGGGTCACTGTGATGATAATTTTACCTATTCCTGCATCAAGTTAATTGGGATATTGAACAACAATTTTAATACGATCTCCCCTTGTCAATTTCTAAAATTACTTTAACCAGCGTAATAAATATTACGTTGGTACTTTTCATTTTATTCGCTATTTTACCTGTTTACTTACAAATATTTTGGCTAATTTTATAATAAAGTTGGCACTTTGTTAACCGTATTAAATCGCCTTTATATTGTTGCTTTTTCCAAAAAAATATATAAACCCATTTGGCTTGTTTTGGCAACAAACCTCCCTTGTAGATCCCCAACATTATTAAAATCTCACTTTAGTAGTTGAGCGTTTTTTGATCTTAGGCCACTGTTTTTATCTTTTTTCTAATTGTTAATGTTTTGTTGATAAATAAAATTAATCGTCCGGTATTGAACTTTTATTAGTTCAGTATCGGACTTTTTGTGTTTTTATAGGATGCGAATTTATCTATCTTGTTGTTTTTATTGGATTTAAATTTTGGCACAAGAGTCGCAACTATAATCGTATGAAATGGGTAAGCAGTATTGAAATGAAAGAGAGTTTTATGGATATCGTTAAACAAAAGACAAAAACTAAGTTAATTAATCCCCAAAATATATTTATACTCATTGGTTTATTATTGTTAATAACGTTAATTGTATTTACAAAGTCATCACTTAATCAAGTGAACTTAGCCAAAAAAGATTTACTATTTTCAACGGTAAAAAAAGGTGATTTAGATGTCACGGTTGAAGGGTATGGAAAGTTGACTTCTGATAAGTTACAACTGATCACTACCCTTACACGAGCAACAGTAAAAGAAATTATTTTGAAGCCCGGAGCTGCCGTTTCAAGTGAGAGCATTATTGTTAAATTGGCTAATCCAGAATTGTTGCAAAAGGTAGAAAATGCGCAACAAGAACTTTCCCAAATTAAAGCAAATCTAAGGCAATTAAGAATAAACCAAAAAAGAGAGTTACTTGATGAAGATGGTCGTTTAGCAGAACTAGAATCAAGATATGAAACGGCAAAGTTAAGAAGAGTAGCCGAAGAAAAATTAGTCAAGGACGGTATCGTGTCAGAACTTACTTATAAAGAAAGTGTGCTTAATGAAAAGCAGCTAGATAAGCGCATTACAATTTTACATAAAAGAGTAGAGCAACTGTCTCTTGTTCATCAAGAAGGTATAAATATCCAACAAGAACGTATTAAGCAGCAACAAGGAAAACTTAATATAGCTCAAGATAGATTAGATAAACTCAATGTTAAAGCGGGCTTTGACGGTGTTCTACAAAAACTTTCCGTAAAACTTGGTCAGAGTTTAGCGCCGGGACAAGAGGTCGCGCTTATAGGAAGTGTTACTGAATTGATTGCTCTGGTGCGTGTACCACAAAGCCAAATACAGCTGGTTGAGGTTGGCCAGCAAGTGGAAATAGATACTCGACAAGATAAAATTATTGGTCAAGTGGTCAGAATAGATCCCATTGTTACTGATAATACTGTTGAAGTAGAAATTGCATTGCCGTCATCATTACCCAAAAGCGCTCGCCCACAACAAAGTGTTGATGCCATTATCACTGCAGCAACTCTTCGGGATGTTTATTACATCGAACGGCCAGCAAATACTAAGGAGCAGACTAAAGTTGAACTCTATAAATTGGATAGCGATCAATCGCTTGCAACGAGAGTGTCACTAACATTTGGAAAGAAAACAGGGCGATATATAGAAGTTCGCAGTGGGGCTCAAGCAGGTGATCAATTCATTATTTCAGATTTAAGTAATTACACAGAGAAAGAAATAACAATTAATTAGTGTGTCGCTATATCGATATATTTATAAAATACAAATAAAGGAAGGCAAAATGTCACAAGCAATATTAGAGATGAAAAATATATCTAAAGTCTTTGAAACTGAAGAGCTGGAAACTCACGCCCTGAAAGGTATTAGTTTCAGTGTAAATAAAGGCGACTACGTATCAATTTCTGGGCCTTCAGGCTGCGGTAAATCTACTTTATTATCGATTATGGGGCTATTGGATGTTTCAACAGGAGGCGAGTATTTAATTGAAGGAATCAATGTAACTGATTTGACTCTTGATCAAGCAGCAGAAGTACGCAATGCAAAAATTGGCTTTATTTTTCAATCATTTAATTTAATAGATGAATTATCGGTTTTTGACAATGTTGCTTTACCTTTACGTTATCACAGTGATAAACCCAGTAATCAAGTCATTAAAGAGCGAGTTACCGCATGTTTAGAAAAAGTAGCTTTATCACATCGAATTTCTCATAAACCTAATCAACTTTCGGGTGGACAGCAACAACGTGTCGCTATTGCTCGTGCTCTAGTAGCAGAACCTGCAGTGTTACTTGTTGATGAACCAACAGGTAACCTTGATTCAAAAAGTGGCGACTTGGTGATGGAAGTACTTGAGAAATTGAATGAATCAGGAACAACCATATGCATGGTAACTCATGATCCTAGATATGCTGATATGGCAAAAACTAAGATTCAACTGCTTGATGGCACAATATTGCAAGCACCAAAAGCTAAATTGGCAGGTTAAATATTGTCGAACCTCGCTACGCTCGTGTCGACCTACAATCGCGCCAATGAAACCTATGTAGGTCGAGGTTTGCTTACATGGAGGTAAGTACTTAGGTTATGTCTGGAACTAATAACCTGTACCTCGACAAAGGAAAATTGTATGAATTCATTTTTTTATCAAACTCTTTACCAAGTTAAGCAAGCATATTTAAGTCTTCAACAAAAACCGGGTTTTGTTTTTAGTGTTGTTACGACCCTGGGGATAACTCTCGGAGCATTATTGT
Source organism: Colwellia sp. (assembly GCA_013215655.1). Taxonomy (GTDB): domain Bacteria; phylum Pseudomonadota; class Gammaproteobacteria; order Enterobacterales; family Alteromonadaceae; genus Colwellia_A. The sequence goes on along the minus strand of JABSOX010000011.1, from coordinate 211,422 downwards.
GTGTATTAACACTTGCCTATGTGATGTTGATAAAACCCTTGCCTTATCCTGATCAAGACAGGCTTTATCGAGTAGAACATCAACTCATTAGTAATGAAAATAAAGTTGATGGTCGTGCTTTTACTTATCCAAACTTAATGCACCTCTATAAAAATCAGACGACATTTTCAGAAAGTGTCTTGTCGTATTTTGATGCAGCCGTATTAACGTCTAGCACCGACGAACCTATGGTGACCATATCATTTGTAACGCCGCAGTGGTTTGACATCTTTGCAACCAAGATGGCTTTGGGTCGACCCTTTGAAAGCTCAGAGCAAGTAAATACTTATAATCCCGTGGCAATTCTAAGCTATCAAACATGGCAAGCTGAGTTTGCGGGTAAAGATAATATTTTGGATGAAAAAATAAAGTTTAGTGGCAAAAGTTACCGTGTTATAGGTGTAACAGCACAGCAGAATATTGAGCTACCTCTTGCTGGTCCGGGTTATAAAACACAAATATACGTGCCATGGGATTTTAATCCTACTAGTGACAAGCAGCGTCTTGCGTGGGGAAATGACTATAGCGGGCTATCTTTTATAGGGAAAATAAAGCCTGAATTAGCTGCTACGTTTTCTGCTACACAAATGAATCAAACATTAACCAATCTAGTTAATGACAATTGGCAAAATCAAGTGGCAAGTGAGGAGTTTTTTAAAGGTTGGGGAATTCGTCTTGAAGTTAGTACATTAAAATCCTTTATTGTCGCTGACGGTGAAAAGAGTGTTTACCTATTAATCTTAGGTGCTTTAGGTCTAGTATTAATAGCCTGCACCAATATTGCTAATTTATTTGTATCTCGTACCGCGGAACGTCAGCAACAATTGGCGATTAGGGCTGCTGTTGGCGCGTCAAAAGCACAATTATTTCGAACCATAATGGCTGAGATTGGCATTATTATGTTGTTATCGATTGTTGTTGCGCAAATATTCACTTTCATAGGTTTTAGTATTCTTACCTATTATTTGGGAGACTTTCTACCGCGCATTGACGAACTTAATCTCAATAGTTTTTCTGTTATCGCTTCGATTGGTTTGTTAGTGCTTTTAACCTTCTTTTTCTCTCATCTATGTAGAAAAATGATCAACTATCGTTCTTTAAACTCAACGTTGCAGTCAAGTGGTAAGGGTAGTGGTATTCAAGTCTCTAAAAAAGTAAGAAACATTTTAATCAGTAGTCAAATTGCGATAGCGACTTCATTAGTCTTTATAAACATCGTGTTATACAAAGATGCCAATGCCTTGGTTGAACAACCGTTGGGTTACGAGACTGAAAATATTATGGCGGTTGTTTTATCGTTGGCTAATATAGAGCGCGATTCCCGTGCTCAAAAACTAACTGAATTAAAACTTAAATTAAATAATGTTCCAAAAATCATTGATGTTAGTCAGGGCATGCGACCCTCAATTTTTAGTACTACTGCGCTAACCGATGATGCAACAACAAAGCGCTATACCGCGAGTGGAAAAGATGTCGATGAACGTTATTTTGAGATGATCAATCAAGTCATCATCGAGGGCGATAACTTTAGCGCTGCGGACATTAAAGATGATAATAGAGTGGCAATCATTAACGATGTATTTGCGCAGTTAGTATCACCAAATGGTAGTGCTATTGGTATGAAATTCAATAACGGTTTACGTGTGATTGGTGTAGTTAAAAGTATCCATATTCCGGGTCGAGAATATGTTGCCGCACGTTTTTATATGCCTGCGAGTCTTGCTAGGAATATGCTATTGATAAAATTAAAACCAGGACAAGAGTTATCAAGAACAGAGCTCATCACAAGTCTTAAAGAAGTTAGTCCAAGTTTGAGTTTATTTAGCTTTTCATCATTAACAGATTACAAAAACGAACGATTATTTGCGCCCATGACTACTGCCATAACGACGGTGGTATTAGCCATTTTGACGCTATTTTTATCAGGGTTAGGTTTATACGGGATTTTGAGTTATTCCAGTCAAATGCGTCGCTTTGAAATTGGTACACGCTTGGCTATAGGCGCAAAAGGCAAAGACATTGTCACGCTAGTTTTTAGGGATAATTCAGGGGCAATGGTCAGTGGAATTATCATTAGCTTATTGGTATTACTTGGCTTATATCTAGGTTTTCGTGACAGTCTAATTGAATATGTCAGTATTGAGTTAATCCCTTTATATATGATGACGTTGGCATTGATCACGCTGATATCATTGTTTGCCTGTTACATGCCGCTTCGCCAATATATTAATAAACCCGCAATTCATTCATTAAGAGGTAGTGACTAATATGCAGCAACTTAACTACTTATTCATACAGGCTTGGCAAAATTTAAAATCTAAACCATCGTTTACAGCCAACGTTGTTGTAACCCTAAGTTTAACCGTGGGTGCATTAATATGTGCCTTAACATTAATGAATTTAATGTTATTTAAGCCATTACCTTATCCTCAACAAGACACGCTTTTTATTGTTGAAAATACTAAATTTAATGATCAAGGCACAGAGGTTAGTCGTGGTTTTTCATACAATGGCATTGAGCATTTTTATAAACATCAAGATGCGTTTACTCAAGCAGCCTTGGTTTATCATATCGCCGATGTATTTAGTTCACTAAAACACCAACCCACAGTTAATAGTGCTTATGTGACTCCGGAATGGTTTGAGCTATTGGCGATACCTATAGCTAAGGGCAGAGGACTACTGAGCAGTGAACAGATTGATAATCATAACCCCGTTGCGGTCATTAGTTTTGATACTTGGATAAACGAATTTGCACAAAGTAAAAATGTACTAGACAAAACGATAACTATTCGTGGTATTAACTATCGAATAGTGGGGGTTACAGCAAAAGAATTTATCGAGCCTGAGATATCCGAAATTGGTCGGAAAACTAGCATTTGGCTACCGTGGGATTTTAATTGGACAGCGCAAATGAAATGGGGCGCATGGCAAAACGTTGACGAAGCAGTACAACTATTGGTTAAAGTAGAAAACCCTGAATCAACAATACAATTAGCTCAACAAATTAATGTGCAAATGAATGATATTTGGCAGCAGCAAACAGGCGATCTTGCCGTAGCTAAAAATTGGCAGCTTGTTCTAAACCTTAAACCTCTTGTTCAGGCAATCTTTGGTGAACAAAAGTCGTTAGTTTTGTATATATTTTTGGGGTGTTTAGGCATATTTATTATCGCTACGGCTAATATCGCTAACTTGTTTATGTCTCGCACCATCGAACAACGAAGAAGGTTGTCTATAGTCGCCGCAATGGGGGCAAATAAAAATCAAATAACAAAAATACTCTTTAGCGAATCCTCATTATTAATGCTGCTGTCATTACCCTTTACCTTAATAATTAGCCAACTTGGTTTTTCAATTATGCAGCAATATTTGGTAGATGTTATGCCAAGGGCAAGTGAGTTAAAGATAAGTATATTGTCAGTTTCTTTAGCTACATTTGTTTTATTTTTATTAAGCCTAATTTTTACATTCATTTGCGGCAGCATTATTCAGTACCGAGAATTAAGAGCAACCTTAAACTCAGGTGGTAAAGGTACGGGCGTACAAATTAAGAAAAAAATGCGTTTAGGGTTAATTGTCAGCCAAGTAACTGTGGCAACCGTGTTGATATTTATAAACATTAATCTATTTAAAGCGTCATTAACAAAAATTAATACACCCATGGGCATTAATGTGAGTGATGCTTATCAATTACGATTATCTCCAAAATCACCCACTCAAAAATCGCGAATAGAAATACGACAAGAGATGCAAGCAGTACAACAAACATTGCTTCAACATCCTGCAATCGATGAAGTAAGTATTTCACTTTCTCCGTTAATTTGGTTTGGCAGCTTTCCAGTTACCTTACCGTCTACCAATGAAGAATATACCACGCAGGCAAAATTCATTGATGAAAGCTATTTTAATTTATTAGAACAGCCAATGCTGCGAGGAGATAATTTTAGTCGTCAGCAAATAAAGGATGGTGAGAGAGTTATCATTATCAATGATGCTTTTGCTACGACCCTTAAACCTGATGGTGATGTTGTTGGTGACAAGTTAAATTATTTTGGCGGTGAACATATTATCATTGGTGTGGTGAAAGGACTTAAAAGTCCTGCTGATGGAGTGATCCCACTACGACGTTATACACCAGACAAAAGTGCTCGTACCAACTTCATGATTAAAGTTAAAGCAGGGCAGCAGTTAACCGAGCAACAAAGTCTTGTCTTGATCAATAAAATAACCACGCAATACAGTATTTTTTCCTTTAAATCCTTAGCAACCGATCGCACTAGGCTGCTCTTTACTCAATATACTACATTAGCAATTACAGCTATTTTAACGGCATTAACTATATTTTTGGCTTCAATCGGTTTATATGGTGTTTTAAGTTATTCCAGTCAGATGCGCCGTTTTGAAATAGGTACTCGCATGGCAGTAGGTGCTAAAGGTAAAGATATAGTGGCGCTAATTTTTAAAGACAATGCACCAGCGTTATTGGCAGGGCTTGTTCTAGGTCTCATTATTTTATTGCTATCTTTCTTCGGTTTTAGGGGGAGTTTAGATCAGTATATTACTAATGATCTCATTCCACTTTTCATTCTAACGTTAGTGGTTATTTCAGCGATTTCATTTTTCTCTTGTTATTTACCGCTTAGACAATACATCAAAAAACCTGCAATTCATTGTTTACGTGGTAGCGACTAATGAATTTATTTCTCTACCAACTAAAACAGGCCTATTTAAGTCTTAAGCAAAAGCCGGGCTTTGTTTTTAGTATTGTTGCCACTATGGGCATTACCTTGGGCGCTTTGTTATGTGTGGTAACCCTAAACTATTTATTACTGATTGAGCCACTGCCTTATCCAGAGCAAGAACGTCTGTTTGTTGCGGAACATCACATTGTCGGCACAGAAAAGGAAACCAAAACGGTTGCTTATAGCTATCCTGGATTGGTGCACTTATACAAGAGTAAAGAGGCATTTGAGCAAACCGCAATAATGTATTATGCCCAAGATGTAATCATTTCTCACAGTAGCCAACCTCTTGTTAATACCACTTATGCCACACCTGAGTTACACCAGATGTTAGCCTCTCCAATGGCTGTGGGTCGGGTATTTGAGACCAGCGAAGTTTTGGATACCAATAATCCTGTCGCTATGCTGAGTTATAATACTTGGCAACAAGAATTTAATGGTAGTGCCAATATTCTTGAACAAAAAGTCAACCTTAGAGGTGTAAGTTATCGCATTATTGGCGTATTGGCAGAAAACTTTGTTGAACCAAAATTGGCTGGAATTGGTCGTCAAACACACCTTTGGTTGCCATGGGACTTCAATCCGGAAAGCACTGAGCAGAGACAAATTTTTGGTAATATAAAAAGCAACTATAAATTTATTGGTCAATTAAGAAAAGGGCTTAGTCAAAGGCAAGCACAACAACTGTTAACCCCCTTAGTGAGTGATCACTGGCAGGAAGGATTTGCCGCCAAATTTGAATTTTTCAAAGGTTGGTCAGTCGTTATGAAAGTGCGTTCGGTTAAGAACATTATTCTAGGTGACAGTGAGTCAATTGCAGTCATGCTATTAGTGGGGGTGATTGGTTTAGTCATGATTACTTGTGCCAATATTTCCAATTTATTTATGTCGCGTACCGCAGAAAAGCAACGCCAAATGTCGATTCAAGCAGCTATTGGCGCCACTAAAAAGCATTTATTTAAAGCGATGTTTGCAGAAACTAGCCTATTAATGCTTATGTCAGTAATACTTGCGCTAGTTATTGCTAAGGTCGGCTTTTATATTATGCAGCAATATTTGAGCGCAGTTTTACCTCGAGTCAACGAGTTATTCCTTAACCCAATAACCTTCGGCAGTGCGATATTGTTCACCATCGTTTTTGCCTTGTTTTTTGCTAAGTTTAGTACCCGTATGATCAATTACCACGCGTTAAATACTACGTTGCAAAGCAGTGGTAAGGGTAGTGGCTTACAGGTCTCTAAAAAGACGCGTCATATATTAATCGCTAGCCAAGTTGCATTAGCGACGGTACTGGTCTTTATCAACTTTAGCTTATTCAAAGGAGCAGTAAAGACAATCAATGCACCAATAGGTTTTACCACCGATAATATATCGACTTTAATTTTAAATTTCTCTTCAGCGCAACTCCTTAGTCAGGAAGAGGCCATGCCGATTATGGCTGAGATAATGGAAAGTCTGGAAGCTTTACCGCAAGTGAAATCAATTGCTCAAGGGAGTTCACCTTTAGATGGCTTTGGTATTAAAGCGTTAACCAAACTTAGTGCTAATGAAAGGTATACACCGTATTTTAAAAGAATTGATCATAGATATTTCAATATGATTGAACAGCCGCTATTACAAGGTGAAAATTTTACGATAGTAGATCGCCGAGATAACGATAATAAGATGATTGTTAACCAAGCTTTTGCTAAACAATTAAAAGCTGACGGTGATGTTATAGGCATGCGACTATCATCGATAGGTGAGCCTGACTTTAAAATAATAGGTATTGTCAATGATATTGCTATTCCCGGCGAGACTGCGTTTGGCAGCGACGATGTAGCTGCAGGTGTACCAAGATCCTATGCGCCCAATGAACTAAACGAACAGCAATTTATGCTCAAGATAAAGGCTGACCAGTCTGTTAGTCGCGAACAGTTAGGCATGTTGTTAGCTGAGGTTGACTCAAGATATTCTGTCTTTAGTTTCAATGCCACCTCTGACATGCTTACCCAAAGCTTGTTTGCTGAAATTACTACAGCGGTGACAACAGCGGCATTAGCGTTGATCACTTTTTTTCTGGCGGGTATCGGTTTATATGGAGTTTTAAGCTACAGCACACAAATGCGTCAGCTTGAATTAGGTACACGTATGGCCCTTGGTGCAAAGCGTCATGATTTAATATTGTTGATCATAAAAGACAATGCAAAGCCCATTATTTTTGGCGTGTTTTTTAGCTTAGTTATTTTATTCAGTTTATATTTATTCTTCAGTGTTGAGCTTTCATCTTATATCACTATGCAATTAGCGCCGATGTATGTCGCGACTATTTTCTTGATCTCTACGCTTTCGTTTATCGCTTGCTACTTACCATTACGACAATACATCAATAAACCCGCAATTCATTGTCTGCGAGGTAGTGATTAGTTGATTTATGTATAAAACAACTCAACATTGTTGAGCCTCGTATCACTCGAATCAACCTACAATCGTATCAATAAGATTCGTGTAGGTCGAAGTTCACTTCGACAAAAAGACAAAATATAGGAGTAAAAGGAATGAATTTATTTCTCTACCAACTAAAACAGGCTTATTTAAGTCTTAAGCAAAAACCGGGCTTTGTTTTTAGTATTGTTGCAACTATGGGCATTACCCTGGGTGCTTTGTTATGTATATTAACACTCGCTTATGTGATGTTGATAAAGCCGCTGCCGTATCCAGAGCAGGATAAGTTATATGTCACCTCTAATGAACAAATTAACCCTCAGGGTCAGGTGATGTTTGAACAATTTTCTTATCCCGCTTTTATGACCTTATATGATAAACAGGATGTGTTTTCACAGGCAGCGTTAGTAGCACATACTAAAGGAGTGTTACTCAGCCAAGATGATTTGCCGATGATGGAAGCGACTTATGTTTCTCCAGAATGGTTTGAGTTAACGGGTATGCCTATATTAATAGGTAGAGCTTTTCAGTCATCGGAAGCTGTTGATACCAATAATCCTGTGGTGGTTATCAGTTATGATACTTGGATTAATAACTTTTCAGCCGATGCTGATATTCTTGAAAAAACAATCAATTTTAATGATATATCTTATCGAATTGTGGGTGTTGTTGGACAGCGTTTTATTGAACCACAAGTTTATTCTTATTACTTTGGGGTGAATTATTATAGAAAAACTCAATTATGGTTTCCGTGGGATTTTAATTCAACTCAGCCAGAAGCACGCAACACGTGGTGGCCAGGGCTTAATGGCAAAGTTGTTGGTAAACTATCCGTAGAGTTTACTAAGAGTCAAGCCGAGCAAAAATTAACAACGTTGATAAATGATGGCTGGTTAAATGCGATCATTGGGTTTGAGGGCTTTAAAGGCACCACCATAAAAATAGCTTTGCATGATTTTAAAAAAGTGATTATCGGAGACAACAGGGAATCAGTGTGTTTTTTGTTGGCGGGCATTATCGGTTTAGTGGTTATTGCCTTCACCAACATTGCTAATTTAATGACTTCAAGAGCTGTTATGCAACAACGAGCAATAGCGATACAAGCGGCTATTGGCGCCAAGAAATCTAAACTCTTCAATGTTTTTTTTAGTGAAGCGCTATTACTTATATCATTATCACTTCTTGTCGCTTTCTTTATTGCATTTTTTGGTTTTTATTTGATCGAATACTATTTAGGTACGGCATTATCACGAGCAAGTGAAATGACAGTGAATGGTTTTACGCTGATTATATCGGTGATGATTTTGTTTGTTTTTGCTTGGACATTTGCCAAGATTTCAGTAAAAAGCATTAACAATAAAGTACTGTCGGCAACGATAAACACCAGTGGTAAGGGAACTGGCAATCAGCTACCGCCATTATTTCGCCAACTATTAGTTGTTTGCCAAGTGACTACCGCTAGCGTGTTGATATTTATCAGTATGAACTTGTTTAAAGAAGCGTGGAATAATATCAATGCACCAAGCTATTTGGATATTGAACAGGTTACTGCTTTAACGTTAGCGCCTACTCAGAAATCAGAACTCAGTGCTAAATCTGCTTTACTTGAATTAACGTTAATTAAGCAAAAGCTCGCTGAATTACCTCAAGTTGAGATCGTTAGTCATAGTGCTTCGCCCTTCGCTTTTTTCAGTCTCTGGTGGCCCGGTATTACTGAGCAAGAAAGTAATGAGAAACACAATATGGTTTATCGCATTGTTGATGAGCACTACTTTCCATTATTGCAACAATCCTTGTTAACGGGTGAAAATTTTAGCCGTGATGATGTTCGAGATCTTAAAAAAGTTATGATTGTTAATGATGTCTTAGCGAATAAAATAGCAGAACAAGGTCAGGTACTGGGCAAAAAAGTTTCTTTTACAGACGACCACATTTATACCATTATTGGCGTGGTAAAGGGCATGAAAACACCTGAAGAAAGTGACATTGCTGAACGAGCTTATTTACCTCGTTCAGCCGTTGCCGACCTCAGTGCTGTAGAGAAAATGTCGATGCTTATTAAATTGAAAGATCAACAGCAGCTAACTAGAAAGCAAGTTATCGATATTATTAAAGAAGTTAGTCCATCTTTTAGTGTCGATAAGCTTCAATCGTTAGAAGACGTTCGTTATCAGCGTTTATTCAATAAAATAGTCACCACTATTACCACTGCTCTAGTGAGCTTTCTTAGCTTAATGCTTGCAGGTATTGGCATTTATGGAATATTGAGTTATTCCATCCAAATACGTCGTTTTGAAATTGGTACACGCTTAGCTATTGGCGCAAAAAGAAAGAACATTGTTAAATTGATTTTTAAAGATAATGCCGGAGGAGTTTTTATCGGTATTGTTGCAAGCATTTTTATATTACTTGGTTTGTTCATCAGTTTTGATGGGCACTTAAATCAGTATATAAGCTTAGAAATGTTGCCACTATTTATCCTAACCTTGTCACTTATTTTAATGGTTTCATCTTTGGCTTGTTACTTACCTTTACGTAAATATATTAACAACCCTGTTATCCAATCGTTAAAAGGTAGTGAATAATGAATTTGTTTCTCTATCAGTTAAAACAAGCTTATTTAAGCCTTAAACAAAAGCCGTTTTTCATTTTTAGTATCGTATCAACTATGGGTATTACTTTAGGGGCATTGTTATGTGTATTAACCTTAGCTTACGTGATGTTGCTCAAGCCACTGCCATATCCAGAACAGGAAAAATTAGTAAGAGTAGACTCCATCATAAGTAATAGCGAAAATGAACCGATGGCGCCAGCTTTTACCTATCCAGGTTTAATTCACCTATATAAAAATCAACAGGTTTTTAGTGAAAGTACTTTAATTACTTTTTATAATGAAGTGATCACCTCTTTGCCTTCACAACCAAGAATGACTTTATCTTCTATAACACCCGAATGGTTTGATCTATTTGCTGCAAAAATGCACTTAGGTCGACAGTTTTCACAAACAGAGGCTTTGAATACTTTTAATCCTGTGGCAATTATCAGTTATCAAACATGGCAAGATGACTATGCTGGTAGCCCTGATATATTAACTCAAAAAATAACCGTTTCAGGTAAGCGTTTTCAAATTGTAGGTGTTTTAGCAAAGACCTTTATTGAACCTAAATTAACTTCTTCGCAGCTACCGACACAAGTCTTTATTCCATGGGATTATAATCTAACAGCCAACTCAGGCAGAGAAAGTTGGTTCTATATTGATGACCGAAGGTTATTTATTGGCAAGCTTGCCAAATCACTCAGCACGAAACAACTTAACGAAACACTGACACGTTTAGAAAATAATATTTGGCAAGAAAAAATAACCGGTGTAGATTTATTTAAAGGTTGGATCTTGGCAATAGAAACAAAGCCGCTTAAATCAATTATTATTGGAGACAGTAATAAAACTGTTTTATTTTTACTTTTCGCGGTAATAGGCTTAGTGATTATTGCCTGTAGCAATATTAGCAATTTATTTATCTCACATATCGCGACTAGGGTTCGACAATTAACCATTCATGCGGCTATGGGGGCAACTAGACGAGACTTATTTAAAGCACTGTTAGCTGAATCAAGCTTACTTATGCTGCTATCTATGGCGGTAGCATTTGTTATTGCTACCCTAGGGTTTAAAATATTACTAACCTACTTATCAGCTTATCTACCTCGGGTAAGCGAGCTAAGTTTAACCTTTTCCTCTACTATAATCGCACTGTTTTTAGCTATAGTACTTGCTTATTTCTTTGCTTTTATCAGTTACAAAACTGTGAATTTTCATGCTTTAAATCGCCAATTACAAACTGGGGGTAAAGGCACAGGTATTCAAATATCCAAAACACTGAGGCAAGTACTTATCTTCAGTCAAATCGTGGTGGTAACATTATTAGTTTTTATTAATAGTAATTTATTTGAAAAAGCTTACGGTGTTATTAGTAACAGTTTAGGTTTTGAAACTAATAATATTTACAGACTTGAATTATCACTTTCCTCTGCTGGCGAGAGTAAATCTAATAATGAAATTTCAGCAATCATCCAAAAAATAGAGAAAGAGTTATTATCTTTGGCTGAAGTTCAATCAATTAGTCATTCAGACTTTTCTTTTGATGAAGGTATTGGCTCAGCACAAGTTAATGCTGCTACCAATGAACGCTTGGTTATAGAGACTAAATTTGTTGACCAACATTATTTTCAAATGATCGAACAACACTTAATTGAAGGTGACTTTTTTAGCTCGGCTCAAATAAAAGATAAAAGCAAAGTCGTTATTATCAACGATTTGTATGCACAGAAACTTAGCCCAGATAGCAGTGCTTTAGGTGCAAAAATTATTTTTACTCAAGGTGAAGACCCCTTCATTGTTATTGGCATTGTCAAAGCGATCAACTTACCAAATAATTCCATAAACCTAATGAAGGTCTATCGACCTACGGATATCGGCAGCAGACTTAATATGCTGCTCCAATTTGGCAATGGACAAGACTTATCAAGAGAGCAAGTGGTTAATATCCTAGGACAAGTTAGTAGTGACCTCTTTATTTACTCTTATACCTCATTGAATAAATTAAAATCCAATACGCTTTTTACGCAATATGTAACGGCAATTACCAGCGCAGTATTAACCCTGTTAACGTTGTTATTATCTGCTATCGGTCTATACGGTATTTTAAATTACGCTACACAAATACGTCGCTTTGAAATAGGCACTCGCATGGCAATTGGTGCTAAACGTTGGGATTTAATTAAATTAATTATAAAAGATAATTCCAGCGCAGTTTTAGTGGGTATTATGGTTAGTATGCTGTTATTCACTGTGGGTAGTATTGTATTTAATAAGCAATTGACACTTTATTTATCTTGGCAGTTATTACCGATGTTTTTAATAACCTTAAGTATGGTGTTACTCATTTCATTTGTAGCTTGTTACTTGCCATTACGACAATATATTAATAAACCAGCAATGCATTCTTTAAAAGGTAGCGACTAAAGAATTTTCTAGCTGCAAATTTTCAGTTGTAACAACAATTGTCAACAAGCTAGTCAATCCATTTTAAAACACATTATACTGATGGACTGAAAACTAGTTCTCAAAAGCCTGTATTACTGATTTCTATTACAAATAACATATAAAAATAAGGAATATTATGAAATTATTTACTCCAAAAGCTTTGGTTTGTATCGTTGCTCTTACTGCTACTAGTGCATTTGCTGAGCCAGCAAAATCTCTGCGACATGCTGAAGGCGCAACTGAATTACGTCAATCTGTTTTTAAATTACTTGGCAGTAATATGGGGCAGTTAGGCGCTATGGCTAAAGGAAAAATTGCTTTTGACGCAACGGTAGCCGAAAGAAATGCCAAACGTATTAATCAATTATCACTTATGATCGCTGATTATACAAAAACTGATACCTCAGCATTTAAAGTAAAAACGGAAGCTTTAGGAGCTGTTTGGGAAAAGCCGTTAGAATTCTCTCAAAGTATCGAAAAACTAACATTAGCTTCTTTAAATTTACAAAAGGTTGCGGCAACAAAAAATGAGTCAGCAATTAAAAATGCTATAGGTGGAGTAGGTAAAAGTTGTGGTGGTTGTCATGACGTATTTAAAGCGGAATAATTAGTTTTTTTCTAAAAATATTTGGTTAATACCAAACAGATGTAAGGGACACGACTGATATTTTGACGTGTCTTAATAATACTTAAAGTCAACAGGGTGACTTAATGTCAAAAAAATATTTAATATGGGATTTGCCTTTACGGATATTTCATTGGCTATTTGCATTAACAATCGCTGGGTCTTGGTATACCTCTGAGCACAGTAGTGACTTCATCGAGTATCATATGCTGTTAGGTTATTTTGCTCTTGGCTTATTAGTCTTTAGAATATCTTGGGGCCTTGTAGGACCTAAACACGCTAGATTCAGTCAGTTTATCCCCTCATTTAAAACCCTTATTAACTATTTAACATGCATCAAACAAAATAAAAAACATTACTCTCCAGGACATAACCCTTTAGGCGCCCTTATGGTGATATTGATGATTGTCTTGATTACCTTGCAAGCAGTAAGTGGTTTGTTTATTAATGATGATGTTTTTTCTTCTGGACCTTATTACGGTAGCATAGCGCCAGAAATTGAAAAAATAATGAGTTTTTTACATCATAATTTATTTGATATTATGATTGTTTCTATAATTTTGCATTTATCAGCCATCACATATTATTGGAAAATTAAAAAAGAAAATTTGATTTTACCGATGATAACAGGCAAAAAAAATGTAAATGAAATTAATGAATCGGATGCCATTTCTAGTTCTCGTATCCCATTAGCGATCAGCATAGTCATAGCCGCGATATTTTTTGTTTATTGGTTGGTTATATTAAATGCTCCTATTATCGAAGAATTTTATTAAGGTGTTGTAGTGGAATACAGTGAGTCAGTTGTACGAGGTGGTTTTACCGAACAGGTTATTTGTTCTCGTTGCGGTTCTAAACATCATTCAATAAAAGGGGTTATAAAATATGGTTTCTTTTTTTTAGAAAGCATTCCGTTTTTTCCTATCAAAAAAACAGCCGTTATAGAATGTACACAATGTCATCAACTTGCTGATAATACGCAATTATCTGCTGAACAATTAAAAAGCATCAATAAAGCGACCTTTAAGTTTTATCATTTCATCAGTAAATTTACTGGCGTATATTTAATGTTAGCGCTCATGGGTTACTTTTATATTGCTAATATTCAAAAAGATGTCGAATCTCAACACTACGTTGAAGCACCTAAGGTTAATGATTTTTATTTTATTGATTTTAGAAAAATGGCTAAAAATTTACGCCCTAATCAAAAATATATAATAGCCAAGGTTGTTGATATTACTGGCGATACAGTCTCTATTGTTTATGGTAGCGTTTTTTATGTTTTTCAACGTTCATTAGAAAGTAGTATCAGAAAAAGTCGAGCGGTTACCAGTAATTATTTTGCGCGAAAAAGAAATGAATTTAATTTTGAACAAATAAAAAAATTATATTCATCGGGTGCTATTTTAAGAGCAATGCGTCCAGTAGATAATAAGCTTTTTGATTCCTTTGTAATTAGTTCTCCTGCTAAAACTCGTCGAGGTAATACTTATTATCCCGGTGCAATAGAAAACACCTCAGGGCAGGCATTTTTAGCAATGACCTATTTAGATAAATATGAACAGCAAGCCTTTGATAAATTTAAGTTAGCTGCTAAATATGGTTATGCACAAGGACAAATTAATTTAGCAGAGCTCTACTTAACGGGGCGCTTTGGTGATAATGATGGGTTTGAAAAAGCTTTATATTGGTTACAACAAGCAGCCTTACAAAGTGATAAAAAAGCGATAGATAAATACCTTATTATTTGCAATAAAGCATCAGATTGTGATGTGGATGCTTTTTATAAAGTCCTGACCGATGAAGGGGTAAATTATCGTTTTGATCGTTAGTCATATTTGAGCCTTTAGGCAATAGGCTATATACCAATAGCGATAAAAAATCTGCTACAATAATCAGTAATATTTATTTCTAAATTTGCATTAAACATATCATGAGTTTTACTTCGTTAGCACTAGATCCCACTCTAATCAAAGCCATTAAAGAATCAGGTTACCAAGAGCCTACGCCCATTCAGCGTGACGCTATTCCAGCTATTTTAGCTAAACATGACATCATGGCGGGAGCACAAACAGGTACGGGTAAAACAGCGGCCTTTGCATTGCCGATATTACAACAATTACTATCAAATACTGATAATAAGTCAGTTCGAGCGTTGATTTTGACACCGACTCGTGAACTCGCTCAGCAAGTATTCAAAAGTATTGAAACTTATGGGCAATATACGCCAGTACAAACCGCACTTGCCTATGGTGGTGTGAGCATCAATCCACAAATAGCAGCATTAAAAGCTGGCGTTGATATTTTGGTAGCAACACCGGGACGATTGCTCGACCATTTAATTAATGAGTCTCTATCATTAGAGCATCTTGAATATCTGGTTTTTGATGAAGCTGATCGAATGTTAGATATGGGTTTTAAGGACGAAATTAATAACATTCTTAAACGCATACCAACTAAACCACAAACGTTATTGTTTTCAGCAACATTTGACGATGCAATTTTCAAATTAAGTAAAACCTTGCTCAATGAGCCTAAACTCATTGAAGTTAGTGAACGTAATACCGCGGCGGCTCAGGTAGAACAAATTGTTTATACGGTAGATGCTGATCGTAAGCGGGAGTTAACGTCGTTTTTAATTGGTTCTAAAAATTGGCGACAGGTATTAATTTTTACCCGTACCAAGCAAGGTGCTGACGCTTTAGCCAAAGAAATGTGTAAAGACGGTTTAAAAACTCAATCTATTCATGGTGACAAATCACAAGGTGCACGAGACAAAGCATTAAGTGAATTTAAAGAGGGGAAAACAAGGGTTCTAGTGGCAACCGATGTTGCAGCCCGAGGTATTGATATTCTTGATTTACAATACGTCATTAATTATGAACTTCCTTATATCGCTGAAGATTATATTCATCGTATTGGTCGCACTGGCCGAGCAGGGAAAGAAGGCTTAGCCATATCATTAATGAGCCCTGACGAAGAGTGGTTATTAACGGCTGTCGAAGAAGTATTAGATACTCGCTTATTACAACAATGGTTACCTGGCTATGAACCTGACTTAACTAAAAAAACGAAACCTACCAAACGAAGCAACAGTGGTGCTAATAAAAAACGTGCTCGCCAACAAGCTTTGGGTCAAGAGAGAAATAAATCTAAAAATTCAAATCAACGTAGAAGACGTTAAAGATGCTTAAGGTTTTACTCATTACTCTTATTTTGATAGCAAATAGTAGTGTTGCAAACGAAAGCAAGCGCTTACCTATCATTGAACAACGTCCTGCTGGCTTTACTGATCTTATTGCTGATGACATTCAAACACATTGGCAAGGACTTCTCGCTGAACCTTATGATAAACCTCAGCAACGAAACCAGCTATCACTTGCAGATAAAATTAAAAAACAAGTAACAGCTGATCAAGTTATGAATGCACATTGGCTGCTCAAAGATAACATTTTGTATTTTGACGGCAAGGGTACGAGCTTAGCGACAAAAAAGCATTACGGTGATTTTGAGCTGTACTTAGATTGGAAACTTGATAAGAATGGCGATAGCGGCGTTTATTTACGTGGTTTACCGCAGGTGCAAATTTGGGATCCAGATAATCTTGAAGTTGAAAAACATGGCGCAAAACAAGGCTCTGGTGGTTTATGGAATAATACCAACCAAGGAAAGCTTCCTTTAGTCAGAGCAGATAAGCCTATTGGTGAGTGGAATCAATTTTATATAAAAATGGTTGCAGACAAGGTGACGGTTTATCTTAATGGCGTTTTGGTGGTAGATAAAAAAGCTCTGCAAAATTTATGGCAGCCCAAGATAGCTATACCGAAACAAGAGCAAATTGAGCTGCAAGTGCATGGTCATGCAGTGCAATGGCGCAATATTTATATTAAAGAAATTTAAAAAAGGCATTCCTCGAAAACCCGCTGGTTCATTTTTTTACATTCAGTTCCGATATTGGCTAGTTTGCCAAAATCAATTCGCTATAATTCCTACATCAATTTTAATGTCACTTTGATTTAGGTTGGACTGTTTGTGTTAGATACAATGATTTGTCAAAAGGCACGATTATCAAGAGACCCTCGTTTTGACGGTAAATTTTTTACCGCCGTTAAAACTACAGGTATCTATTGCCGTACCATTTGTCCGGTATACCCACCTAAAGAAGAAAACGTAACCTATTTTGCTTCTGCAATAGAGTGTGCAACGGCTGGCTATCGACCTTGTTTACGCTGTCGGCCAGATAGCGCACCTAACTCTCCCGCATGGAAAGGCGTAAATGCAACGTTAGATCGAGCACTTCGTTTAATTGATGAAGGCAGTTTACAACAAGGTTCGTTACCACAACTAGCTAGTAGATTAGGTATTAGCGACCGATATTTACGACAATTATTTAATAAACACTTAGGTATGTCACCTAAGGCATATGCACTTTATCAACAGTGTTTATTTGCTAAACAGTTATTACATCAAACCACATTACCTATTACAGAAGTGGCACTAGCCAGTGGCTTTGAAAGTGTACGCCGTTTCAATGACTGTTTTAAATCACAATTAAAACTAACCCCTACAGCGTTAAGAAAATCATCGGGCTCACAATTAAATACACTTAAGCTTAAGTTGTATTATCGTCCTCCTTTTGACTGGGCTTTTATGCAGAATACTTTAGCAACTCGCGCTATTCCTGATCTAGAGTGGTGTGATCAAGAGTGTTATGGACGTACTTTTAATTGGTTAGGTTGTATTGGAAATTTTACTGCTGTTCATGTTGCCGATAAAAATATGTTTGAAGTGGAAGTTGAATTAGACAACCTTAAATACTTAAAACCGATCATTAATAACATTCGACGAATATTGGATTTAGATGTTGATTTGCAAGCCGTAGAGAAAGATCTACAGAATTGTTTAACGTCTGACTTTCCATTTCGTACAGGTATCAGATTACCGGGTATTTGGAGCATGTTTGAAGCGGGAATCAGAGCCATATTAGGGCAACAAATATCCATTGGAGCAGCGCGAAATTTAGTTTCAGCTTTAGTTACAGCGTTAGGTGAGCAAGATGGCAATAAACGTTTATTCCCTTCCCCCAAAGCTATAGCGAATAGTGAAATTGAATTTTTAAAGATTCCCGGCTCACGTAAACAAACTTTACGTAATCTTGCTCAGCATTATGTTACTCATGAGAATCCAAATGATGCACAGCACTGGTTAGAACTTAAAGGCATAGGGCCTTGGACGGTGGATTATGCGCAAATGCGTGGTTTAAGTCAGCCGGACATTTTTCTTGGTGGGGATCTCGGTATTAAAAAAGCGTTAGGTAAAGCTGGTGAAAATTTTGATTCACAACAAGCTTCACCGTGGCGTAGTTATTTAACTTTTCAATTGTGGAGTCAACTGTAATGAAAGATCAACAGACCCCAATGTACAACGATTATTTTGATAGCCCTTTAGGTCTTATGGAGTTTAAAGCATCTGATAAAGGGTTAACACAGGTGATATTTTGTGGATCGGATAAAAAGGCAATTCAACGTAATGATATCACTGAGCAATGTAAAAAAGAGCTAGCTGAATATTTCTCTGGGTGTCGTAAAGTATTTGATTTACCACTCGACCCTCAGGGTACTGATTTTCAAAAAGCTGTATGGCAATGTTTATCAAAAATACCCTTTGGTGAATCAGTAACCTATTTGCATATTGCCAAGATGGTTAATAAACCCAAAGGCTCACAGGCAGTCGGCGGTGCCAACGGCAGAAACCCGATAAGTATCATCGTACCTTGTCATAGAGTTATTGGTGCGAATGGTTCATTAACCGGATATGCCGGAGGCATTGAACGTAAATTATGGTTACTTAATCATGAAGGAATTGCCATTAAAGCAACTAAAGAGAATGAACAGTTAAATATCAACAATATCATTCATAGTCGACAAGAAAAAACAGAATTTTTAAGTTAAAAATAACAACTAAAAGTGAGCAGATATTAAGATGAATAAATTATTAGAATTTAAAGCAATGCACCAACAAGACGAATTACTTTTAATTGGCAACGCATGGGATGTTTTATCTGCGATTATTTTGCAACAAGCTGGTTTTAAAGCGATAGCCACTACCAGTTGGGGAGTCGCTAATGCGATGGGTTACCAAGACGGTGAACTTATTGAGTTTAATGATATTTTAGAGACTGTTAAAAAGATTATAGACGTCGTTGATATTCCGGTGAGTGTCGATATAGAGTCGGGTTATTCCAGTGATAATAATCAAGTAGCTGTAAACGTTTTAAAAATAGCCGAATTAGGGGCTGTGGGCATCAATATTGAAGATTCAATTAAAGGTGGCTCAGGATTAATTTCGATAGAAGAACAAAGTGTATTGATTAGCGGTATTCGAAAAAAACTTGATAAAAATGGTTATAGAGACTTTTTCATCAATGCGCGAATAGATACTTATTTTCAGCTGCAAGAGCCACAAAATGAAACCATAGAGCGTGCTAATGCTTATGTTAACAGCGGCGCAAATGGTGTATTTGTACCGGGAATTAATAAAAACCAAGATATTAAGGCATTAGTTGAGGCTATAGACGCACCGATAAATGTACTGTCATTACCCGATTTATCCGACATCAGATTGTTAAATGAGTTAGGAGTAAAACGCTTTAGTATTGGTAATGCTCTTTCTGATTCCGTCATTGCCTTTATTGAACAACAAGCGCAACAAGTATTAAGTAGCCAAAGTACTACAAGCTTGTATCAACATGAAGATGTAAAAACTCGGTTTAAGTAGTTTTTCTGATTTCGATAAGTGTTTTATCAGGACTCTTATTGAAATTATTTGATTACAAATTATATCGCTGGATCATATCTAAAGTATTGAGTGAAATTCAAATTTTTACTAAAATGCTCCTTTGTTTTCCATGAAAGATTATAGCCGTATGAAAGAACTAAAGAGCTTTGCCGATGTAAGACAAACACTTGGTGAACCAAACCCTGTCGCTAGTAAAAAAATCTATTCTTTTTTAAATGAGCGCATGACAAATTTTATAGCATCATCACCATTAATGATGTTATCAACGGTTGATAATGAGGGCTTTCCGACGATTTCTCCAAAGGGCGATGAGGCTGGTTTTGTACAAGTAACGGATCAAAATACGTTATTAATTCCAGAATTACGCGGCAATAAATTAGCATTCTCTTTAGCCAACATTGTTAATCAAGATAAAGTGGCATTAATATTTTTGGTTCCAGGTACGGTAGAGTCACTGCGAGTTCATGGAACATGCCGTTTATTAAAATATGATGGAAAAGGTGATGATCTTTGTCAAACTCTAGCTTCTAAATCACATAATGCTTTGCTGGTTATGGAAGTGAAAGTTACTAATGCATATTTTCATTGTGGCAAAGCTTTTTTGCGCAGTAAAACATGGCAACCCGATAGCTGGTCAGAAAAAATAAAAATATCCTTCGGTCAAGAGATTGCCGAGAATACTGGTAAAAACGCTGAATACATAGGTGACTTTGATGCTGGCGTAAAAGAGCGATATATAACCGATTTATAAAATTCAATATCAACTTTTAAATATTAATTTGTTTGCGCTAAGACCAAAAACAACATTTTTAGACTTAGCAGTGACAACAATACCGCAAAGAGCTTTTTCAATGTTTTTACGGGTAATTTTGTGGAAAGTTTTGCACCTAACGGAGCAAAAATCATCGTGAAAATAGATATTGTTATTGCTGCTGGCAAATGAACTAAACCATAAATTTGTGCATCGTTAGCTATAACCACACCGTCATTTATTAAAAAACCTATACTACCAGCAAGTGATAAAGGAAAACCGATCGCTGCTGAGGTTCCAATCGCCTTTTTTATATCGATATTACGATTAGTTAAAAATGGCACCATTAAAGATCCACCACCAATGGAAACCAATGATGATATGGTGCCAATGCCATAGCCCGTCGCAAATAACTTACCTTTGCTTGGCAATGCTTTGGTTGGGCTTACGGGGGAATTAGAAAACATTTTAAGTGCGACATAAAACATAAATGCAGTGAAAAACATCGCGAGATATAAAGAATTTATTGCTGCTGCCACAAAAGTTGCCAAAAATGCACCCAAGGCGATACCAATCGCCATATCTTTTACGATTATCCAGCTGACATTGTTATATTTATGATGAGCCCAAGCGCTTGATAATGAAGTGAATATTATCGCTGTCATCGAAGTGCCTAGCGCAATATGTACCGGATTTTCTATAGCAATGCCATAACTGATAAATATTGACGTAAATAAGGGCACCATAATACCGCCGCCACCAATGCCAAAAAGTCCTGACATTAGCCCAACAAATACACCTAATACACTGAATAATACGATTAATTCAATCGTCACTTTGTAACTTCCGTTAACCAAAACTTGATGTTTAGCATTTTATAGTAAAAACTTAATGACTTGATAGCCATTTTAAGACTTTATATATAGATAATATGCCAAATTATAATCGAGTAACAGCATCTGACGAATCAATGAAAGCTCTGGTACAACCGATAGTGGTGGTTAATCGACAATTGCCCATTAATAGCTGGGTTGAAAAACATCAGCATAACTGGGGACAATTTGTCTATGCCAACCAAGGTGTCATGGCTGTTATCACTGACGGGGGGCGTTATTTAATTCCACCAGAGCAGGGCGTATGGGTACCAGCCAAAGTAGAACATGAAATAATCACCTCAACAGATGTGGAATTAACTAGCTTATATATCGACAATGAACAGTCAAATGAATTTTTGCACTCTTGCCAAGTGCTAAATGTTTCACCTTTTTTAAAAGTGTTATTAAATGAAGCTAAAAATATTGATAGTGAATATCAGTGGCAAAGTACACAAGGGCGACTATTACGTTTGATTCGAGATCAAATTTCAACGGCAACAATTATTGATTTACAGTTACCCTATCCAAAAGATAAACGTCTAAAAGAAATAATTAGTCGCATACAAAAATTCCCCGCACTAAAAACAGATTTAAATTCGTGGGGAAAATTTGTTGGCGCCTCGGTGAGAACACTTTCACGAACATTTAAACGAGAAACAGGCATAACCTATAGTGAATGGAAGCAGCGCTTAAGTATCCAAATTGCTATTAAACAGCTTTATATGGGTGAGAGTGTTGGTAATATTGCGATTAATTTAGGTTACGAATCAAGCTCGGCATTTATTTATATGTTTAAGAAACACATGAAAGTCACACCAAGTAATTATTTGCTCCATAAAGCTTGAGCCTCACATTGAAAAAATGGCATCGTAACTCTATTTTGATAATAGGTTTATAGTTAAAATATTTGACAATAAATTCATTGTTATAAAAGTTAACAACATATTTATTGTCATGAAGCTTAGCCTGCCTCTAAACTTAACATCTTATTGGTAGCCGTAATTAAATGGTGTCTAGTCTCAGGTTCAATTGAGGCATGCCCTGCGGTTTTACTGATCACTAAGGTAGATTTTGGTAATTGTTGGTGCAATAACCACGCATTATCAAAAGGACAAACTATATCGTAACGGCCATGAACGATAATCGTCGGAATGTCTGAAATTTTATAACAATTAGCGAGTATTTGATTGTCTGTTAAAAAACAGTGGTGCGCCATGTAATGAGCTTCGTGTCGTGAGAGCGTCCAGCAACTATCTTCGTCGGTTAATGCGGCGACAAACTCGTCATTAGGCTCTAAAGTACAACAACGAATTTCCCAAATTGCCCATGCTTTTGCGACTTTTTTGGCTGCAGCTTTATCATCTCCAATCATGATCTTATAAGCGGATTTAACACCAGCTTTTTCTCCCGCAGGTAATGCTTCTAAGTAATCTTGCCAATAATCAGCAAAAATACGTGTACCACCACCGCCATTAAATGCCCAATTGGTATCTTCTGGGCGACCTAAAAATATCCCCCTCAAAATTAATGCAGTGACACTACTCGAATGTGTTTGTGCATAAACTAATGATAATGTTGATCCCCAAGAACCACCAAAAACATGCCACTGCTTAATATTTAGATGCTCACGAATTTGCTCAATATCAGCAACTAGAATAGCGGTTTCGTTTTGCTCTAAACTACCGTGTGGCAATGAGCGTCCACAACCACGTTGGTCAAATAAAATAATATGATACTTTGCTGGATCAAAGAAACGTCGGTCATTTGTAGAACAACCTGCACCAGGGCCACCATGTAGAAATACCACAGGTTGACCATTTGGGTTACCACATTGCTCAATATAGAGTTGATGACCGTCACCAACATCTAATAAAAAATGAGCAAAAGGTTCTATTTCTGGGAAAAGTTCATTCATTTTATGGCCTTATTTTAGGTGACTTCTTTAATCTTCTGATTAAACTGATCAATACATGTTTGGCAAATACATGCCTTACCTGAATGACTTTTTGATACTTGTTCAAGTAATGCTGGCGGTATATTTGCGACTGCGCACCAACAAGATGTCGGGGAATTAACCTCGCAGCTGTTTGATGTTTGGCACAAGGGACAAATAGTATCGTCAATTTGATTGGTCATACTGTATGTTAAAAATAATAGTAAAAACCTATTGTATCTAAAATAAGAAAAACCGCATCTAAATAGATGCGGTTTTAATAATTAATTAAACCGATTTTACTTGGTATAATATTTAATGGAATTCTATGGGTGCCAAGGTAATGGTTTTTGTTGGCACTTTTTCCCCTTGTAAGAAACTAACAACACTTGTTGCTACGTCAGGGTGTGATACATATAAATTGTGTCCCGCACCATCAATGGTAATAATACTTTTATTGGAAAAGTTTTTTGTTAACTCTATTTGGCTTTCATAAATTGTTCGACCATCAAGTGTTCCCGCTAAAAATAAGGTCGGAATATCTGTTACAACTTCTTGTCTAAATTCATCACCAGCATCATCAACAGGAACCACATGATTAATATCAGGAAATGGTTGATTGGTTGTTCTGCCAACTAGAGACGTTTTTGCTTCTTCTTGAACCATCGCCCAACGGTCGTCTGAAATACCTGAAGCCGCGTCCATGGCAATACTCATTGCACTATATGATGAAGTTTGAGATTTAATATAAGCAACATAAGGAGCTACTGAAGTGAAGTCTCCTTGCTCCATTTGATAGAACATTTTAGGCATTTGGCTTAAATACTTAGGATCCATTAGTAAGACATAGCTGATGACAAATTGCAGATCAATTTTACTAATGCCGACAGTGATATCTTTACCTCGAAAGCTTTTTGCTTTAACAACTTGAGGAGTCACTGCTAGCTTATTAAGCACAGTTTTCATGGTGCCAAGTAGATCTGGATATTTATCAGCAGTCTTTGGATTTTGTTTTAACATTAAATCAACTTTTTCAATTAAAGCCTGAATACGAGCCGGGCGTTTAATGGTGTGATTTAATCCTTCAGATGAAGCTAAGACCATTTGATTGATAATTTCAGGATGATATTTTGCTGTCGAAAAAGCTAAATGAGTACCATAACTTATGGCCCATAGATTAACTTTATCAACACCTAAAGCTTTGCTTAAATCAGCGAGGTCATGGGAGTTTTCTTTAGTGGTGTAACCCTTAAGGTCAACTCCTTGTTTTTGCCATTGTTCGACACATGTTTTTATGTCGGTGATTATGGTTGCCATAAGAGTCGTTTCATCGCTGGGTATAGTCATATCGCTATTACTACCTTGGCATTTATCAATATCATTAGATAATCCGGTACCACGTTGGTCATATAAAATAACATCTGAGACTTCTCGTAACTTTTGGAAAAGTGCAAATCGTGGTCTTTTAGCGGTACCTGTTGCCGAACCACCAGGACCACCCGCTAAATATACAATAGGGCGTTTAGGATTTTTACTGGTACTAGGAAAAGTGACAAAGCTGATGTTTAACAGTCGAGACTTTGGATCACTTCGGTTTTCAGGTACTTGAAAAGTTCCTTTTTGTGCAGCTACAACTTGTCCTTTAAAACCAGTGTATTCATAAGGTTCAGTGCTAACTTTTGACAAAGCATTTGCTTGAACATGAGTCGAAATCAGTAAGATAGTTAAGGTTGATTTTAAAATGTTTGAATATTTCATATATTCTCCAGCTCATTTTGATTGATGGCTGCAGTGTATGAACTTTATGATTGTTATTTACTAACAACTTCACCAATTGCATCTGGCTTGCACGAATTACATTTATCTTTTTATATGAGCAGTTACAATGTATAAATGAAAAAATATGAAACCTACATCTTCGTTTTCTTGATACTAATTTGTCGACAGACTTGGGCCGAGTCAGAGCCCTTTTTTTATCAAGACCTCAATCAAGCGGTGCATTATAAAATAGGCTTTGATGAGAATTGTCATCAAGTAGATTTTGATGATGCCAATTGGTTGACGATTAATTTGTATACGTTAAGTGAACATCAACATTATTGTATTAGAGCCTTAGTTGACATCACCGAACATGACTTACCCATTCATACGGTACTTAAACTTTATATGCTGGGTTCCTTTGAAATATATTGGGACGGTAAGTTGATTGGTCAAAACGGTATTGCTGGTGATTCTATTTTAACGGAAAAAACGGGCAGTATCGGCATTACCATGTCGATGTCGAAAGACCAACTAAGCATTGGCAAACATCTGTTATCAATGAATATTTCTACCTACCATCACATTGAAGATATGCAGTCGATTTTTTACGCGGTAATGCTAGTTGATCAAACATCAGCGATGAAAAATGCTAAATATAATTATATTGCACCCTTGATGTTGTGTGGGGCGATGTTATTGCTTTTTGTCTTTTTTCAATTGATATATTGGTACTATAAAAAAGATCCTGCGTTTCTGATTTTTAGTTTACTTTCTGTATTCTCTGGCATATTGATTGGTTTAGAAGTGCTTAAATATTTCTACGCATACCCGTGGGATTGGCATGTTTTAAGACTAAAAATTATTATTCTTACGGTGATGATAACAGCGATGCTGCTGTTACTTTATTATGTTTATTATTATCGCTTTAAGAATACTTTGAAGTGGCTGCTATTAGCGGCCGTATTGATGTTTATTGGTATCAGTTTTGCGCCGGGTTATGACTTTAAAAGCCTATCGATATTTATTGTTGCTATGCTTGGTAGCATAATCATTAATGTGATCGCCTTAAAGAAGAACAAAGGTGGTGCAGTTATTAATACTGCTCTGTTAATATTTGGCTTAATTAGTATGATAATTTTGCCAGATAGATTTATTGACCAATGGTTTGCCGCGCTTTTTTCGGTGATTGCCATTGCTAATCTTTTTAGTTTAACAACAAGATTTGGCCACGATCGAGAGAAGGCGTTAATGTCATTAAAATTAGAAGCTGAAATGTTGCGCAGAAATTTGCAGCCTCACTTTTTAATGAATAGCTTGATGTTAATTATTGAATGGATAGAAACTCAGCCAGAGTTGGCCGTTGAGTTTATTGAGTCGCTGGCCGATGAATTTAGCATGTTAAATAATATGTCGAAGTTAAAGCAGGTGAATTTACAAGAAGAACTTGCCTTGTGTCAGAAGCATTTCAATATTATGAAAGCTCGATATCAATTAAATATTCAGTTGGATATTAATACTGTTGATTTGCTCGATAAAGATAAAAATCTAGATCAGTTGAGTATTCCTCCGGCAGTTGTTCATACTGTTATAGAAAATGCTTTTTCTCATAATAGAATTAAAGATGATGATCAGTTTAAAATTATCATTAGCCTCGAAGAAAGTAACTTTGTACTAAAAGTGATAACACCTTATCGAGCAACAAAACATCAAGGAACAGGTACGGGCGAAAGTTATATTAAAACTCGATTGGCAGAGTACTATGGTAGCTCTTGGCAATACGAATCAACGCAGCAGGGCAATAGTTGGCAGACTACAATGATTTTATCTAGTAAACAAAAACAAGTTTCAGAGACGGTATTGGCTTTATGAACATTGTTATTGTTGAAGATGAACCTGTAATTGCACAACGAATAAAACGTCAGGTTGCGGAAATATTATCCGAATGGCAACCACAACTTATTTGGTTTGATAACTTTGATGATGCACAAAGTCATTTAAGTGAAACGCCGATAGATTTACTGTTACTTGATTTAAATTTACATGGTAGTGACGGCTTTGAATTGTTAAAAATGATCAGTGCTGAAGCGTTCCATACCATCATTATTTCTGCTTACGCAGAGCAAGCGATTAGAGCATTTGAGTTTGGTGTTTTAGATTTTGTTGCTAAGCCTTTTAACGTCAAAAGGTTAACACAAGCTTTAACAAGGTTTACAGATAAGGATAGTATTACAACGGGTCAGACCAAACAGCTTGCGGTTAAAAAATCGTCAGGTTTACATTTAGTTGAAACGAAAGAGCTTTTATATATTAAAGCAGATGGTCATTATACTGAATTGCATTTGCTTGATGAAATAAGTCACTTACACGATAAGCCCATAGACAAGCTAGCCAAACTTTTACCCGATAATTTTGTTCGTATTCATCGCTCCTACATCGCCAATATAAAGTTTATCAAATTGTTGAAAATATCATCGGGGGGAAGCTATCAATTGATACTCTCAAATAATTGTGAGTTACCGGTAAGCCGTGGCCGATACTCAGCACTTAAGACCTTAATTGCGATATAATTTTCTATTGTTTTATTCGCATTAATATAAGGTTCGCAATGAAATTAATCGCACCAACTGAAAGCCATTTGTTAAAAATAATGCAATGGTTTACTAATGAGCAGGAACTGACAATTTGGTCGGGACCTAATTTTAGGTATCCTTTTGACTTAGCTAGCTTTACTGAAGATCTCCGTATGGACTCACTAAATTCATTTGTATTGGTTAATGATGAGTTAGACGTTATCGCTTTTGGTCAATATTATCTAAGGATAGGTCGTTGTCATTTAGGGCGTTTAGTTGTAAACCCCATTCATCGAGGCCAAGGAATAGCCCCGCAGTTAATAGCTAAACTTCTAAAGCTGGGACAGCATAATTTAACAGTAAATGAAGGTTCTCTCTTTGTCTTAAATCATAATGAAGCGGCGATTAAATCCTATCAATCGTTTGGCTTTGTTTTTACACCATACCCCGAAACCATACCGTTAGATAATTGTTCGTATATGACTAAGGTTCTTTAGACATTAGAGCTTAACGTGTATTAAATTCAATACGACTGATATTTGTCATTTTTAGTTACAATAAATCAGCTGCTTACAATTTACTCACTATGGTATATATTTAATGTGTATAAACTTAAAACAATTAAAAATATGATAAGGAAATAATATGTCAGTTTTGAAAAGAGCGTTATTGGTCACTTTATTGTTATGGCTACCGCAAAGTGCATTCGCTATTGAGGTCTATAGCTGTGACACTAAAGAATGTACGAATCAATTTAAAAAATATAAAAAATTCGCTAAAAATGGTAGTGCCGATGCACAAGAAATTCTGGCTAATTTATACCTCAATGGTTACGGTACTAAGGTAAAACCTAAGCTGGCAATTAAGTGGTTTAAAAAAGCTTCCGGTCAAGGGAAACATGGCGCAAAAGCTTCATTGGCTTATATGTATTTGCAAGGCAGAGGAACTGATAAAGATACTGAAAAAGGACTGAAGTTATTAAGAAATTTGGCCAATAAAGGTATTAGTCATGCTGGTGTGCAATTAGGTGTTTTATACGCACAAGGTAAGCTTGTGAAGCAGGATTATAAGTTGTCTGAGCAATGGTTAAAGAATGCTATCTCAGCAGGTAACCAACAAGCGGCTTTCATTTTGGCCTCAATATATGAAGAAGGCTTAACAGGTAGCGTTAACGTTGAAGATGCTAAGTTGTTGTATCAACACGCCGCAAGTTCTGTTCCGGAAGCTGCCGAACGTTTAGCACAATTGGAATCTGGACAATCCGTAGCGGCTAGTCAAGTCTCTTATCAGAAAGTTGAAGTTGATGAAAACATTGAAAGAATAGAAATTGTTGCCACAATTGATAACTTTTTAAATGAAAACTTAAGCTCGATAAAAGACCTGGGAATTTATAATTCTTCAGGTACAGGTTCGCGCTTAAGTGGCAAGTCTTGTTCAGATAATGCGAATTGTTTTGCGGCGGTTAACCCACAAGATACCTTCAAAACAATGAATGTTTGGAATCGCATGAATCCAATTAAGTTATATATTCGGCCACCAAGTCGTTTGTAATAGGTGGTACGCATTTTTATATATGCCTCTGTACAGCATGTTTCAGATTAATTCCCCGTTGCTTGTCTCGGGGAATTTTATTTTTGTTCGTTAACCTTATCAAACTGTAATTCACAAAGTCGTTGGTACAAGGGCGAACTTTTCATTAGTGATTTGTGGTCCCCTGTGGCAACTATTTCACCTTGATCCATTACCACGATAATGTCGGCATGAATAACCGTTGATAAACGATGAGCAATAATCAACGTGGTACGATCTGCCATTAACTCATTTAATGCGGCTTGTACGTGATGTTCACTTTGTGCATCCAAAGCGCTAGTTGCTTCATCTAGTAATAATACACTTGGGTCTTTTAAGATTGCTCTTGCTAAAGCAATACGTTGTTTTTGTCCGCCAGAAAGGCGTACACCTTGTTCACCTAGAAAACTTCCATAACCTTCAGGTAACTGATTGATAAATTCATCGGCATGGGCACGTTTGGCTGCATGTATCACCTCTTGGTCGGTGGCGTTTGGATTACCATAACGAATGTTGTGCCGTACGTCTGAGCTAAATAGTATCGGATGCTGTGGCACCATGCCCATTTCATCACGTAAATCAGTGAGTTTAAGTTGGGTAATATTCGTTTCATTAAATGCAATTGAGCCATGTTGTGGATCATAAAAGCGTTGTAATAGTTCAAATAACGTAGTTTTTCCTGCACCAGAAGGACCAACCAAAGCAATGATTTTACCGGTCGGGATGGTTAAATTAATGTTTTTTAATGCGGCGCGATCAGGTCTTGATGGATAACAAAAGTTAACCTCTTTAAATTCGATAACTGCAGGTTTTTGTTCAGCAATATTCTCAGGTATAGCAAGTTCGGTTATTTCACTTTCAATTTTTAATAGCTCTAATAAACGTGTGGCTGAGCCTGCTGCCCGTTGTAATTCACCATAAACTTCGGCAACTGTTGCTACAGACATCGCTACCATAATGGCATAAAAGACAAATGCGCCTAATTCACCACCGGTCATTTTACCTTGTAATACGTCCATGCCACCAACCCATAACATGCCACTGATCGCACCAAAGGTTAGGAATATCACAATGGCGATTAAAAATGAACGCTGTTTTACGCGACGCTTAGCCACAACAAATGCTTTTTCAACTTCGCTAGCAAAAGCTTGTTGTTCGCGAGCTTCGTGGGTATAACTTTGCACTACTTTAATGTTTTGAATTATTTCGCCGGCATAGGTGCCAATATCAGCAATAGCATCTTGGGAGCTAGCAGCGAGCTTTCTTACTTTTTTGCCATAGATCATCATTGGTAATAAAATCAGCGGCACACAAACAATGACAATCATGGTAAGTTTTAAATTGGTGATCAATAACATCATTATGCCGCCAATCAACATTAAGAAACTACGTAAAGCCATAGAAAATGAAGAGCCGATAATTGATTGTAATAGCGCAGTATCAGTGGTTAAACGTGACATTAATTCGCCACTTCTGTTTTCTTCAAAATAGCTGGGATGCAAAGTAACAATGCGATTAAATACCGCTTTGCGAATATCAGCGCTGATCCGCTCGCCAAGCCAAGACATTAAATAGAAGCGGCTGAAAGTGCCTACGGCCAATAAACAAATTAGGCCAATTAATACTAATATTGCTGTCTGTAGTTGCTCAGCCGAGCCGGCAATAAAGCCACTATCAATAACAAATTTCACTCCTTGCCCTAAAGACAAACTAACCCCTGAAGTTAACAGTAGCGCTATTAATGCCAATGCCAACATCATTTTATAGGGTTTAATAAATGCAAAGATGGGTAATAAGCTAGCAAAAGCTTTAGTTTTTTCTTTCTTGTCGGAATTGTTTTGAGAACTGCTTTTTATTGGCTGATCTATCGTTGGATTTTCGTTACTCACAATTCACTCGAAATGATGGGGACTAGCAATGAAATGGTTACAAAAACCACGAATTCAAGGTGTTGAAACAGTAACTTACAGTTTAAAATCAGTTGTTCTCTAATATTTATTCTTGTTCTAATGTGCTTAATTTTTCTTATATATACCTATGCTACTTCAAACTGCATGATTCAGTTGGAATTAGAAACGATATATTTTAAAGGTAAACGTATGATAGGCAAACTATTTAACAAAGGTAATCGTTTAGTGGTCGTGGTAAATGTGAATAAAAAAATGGTAAGTAAAGAAAGGACTGCGAGCTCAAGTCCACAGTCATAGTATTAATAGTAAAAAATGTCAGAATTATCGTAAATTGAAATGAAATCATTGAATACTTTTATTGATAAAACTAATCAATTTACCAATAAAAACATTGATTAGGAGAATACGATAAGATCAATAATTTCATGTTAATGTAAATAAATTATAAAAATTTGAACTTTACATTAAAAGGGTGCTCTTACTAAGCAAGAGACAGTTATTTCCCTTAGTGTTTCATGTTTTTATTATGCGTTTACCTGATTCAGGTAAACGTTTTTTTTTGCCTTTTTTATCAAGCATAAATTATTGAAATGCTGTAATCGCAAAGTATTTTCTTTAAACTATGAAGAAGATAGATATTAATCAGTTACTAAAGGTGTGAAGGTTTAATGCAAAACTGGCTACAATTTTTCGAAATTGTTTTAGATTTCTCTGCCACGATCATTCTGATGATGTTGATTGTTTTAGTCAATATTGGCTTAAAATGGTTGCCCTCTACAAATAAAATTAGCTTCTTTCTGCTACTTTTTTTGAGCTTTAAGTTAGTAGCCTTTTCTTTTGTTATTTTAGGTTTTGAATTCGGTTATAAGTTTTATATTCTGCTTTTGCCAAGCATTTTATTGATTGGCCCATTAATGACGCGATTTACCCAATCAACTTTATTGATGCAAAAAAGCCCCCTGTTTGACTCAAAAACGATCATGTTGTGGTTAACTGGAATTATATTATTAGTACCTTATTTGATCGTACCTACATCGGTAGCACAACGTTCTCCAAGCGAATTACCTTGGTTACTCTTTATTAGTGTTAATGCTTTTGTTTTTTTGTTTGTAGTAACCAGTGGCATGCATTTTATCAGAATGAATTTGCAGTTCTATCGTGGTGCTTTATATACTGTAGGTTACAGTGAGGATACTTATCTTTGGTTAAAAGGTGTTTGGTTCTCAATGACACTGCTTTGGATTTCATTGTTATACAATATGATCTCAGGTGTGATTGATTTTCCTTGGCCAACAATAATTTCTACCGTTACTAGTGGGCTGGATATTCTGGTACTTTTTAGTTTAGCTATTGTGACGGCTTTATATTGTAAAAAACCGGTTGAGCAACCCGTAGTTAATTTATGCCGTGAAGTTGAAAAATATGAAAAATCAGCCTTGTCAAAAGATCTTGCACAAAATATTTTAGACTCAGTCGACAACGCGATGCATACAGATAAATTATTTTTAGATAGTAATTTAAATATTGAAAAATTGGCAAAAATTATTAGTTCACCACCGCAATACTTGTCACAGGCCATTAATCAATATCGACAAGTTAATTTTTATGAGCTCATTGCGAGTTATCGCATTGAGTATGCTCAACAGTTATTAAAACAAGCGCCAGAAAAAAGCATTTTAACCGTGGCGATGGATGCGGGCTTTAACTCTAAAAGCTCCTTTAACAAAACCTTTAAAAAAATAACTACGATTACGCCATCTCAATATAAAAAAGAAATTGCATTGTAAGACATTGAAATTATATATGTAATATACGTGTGCCCTTGTAAGCAGAGTCGTTTACATCCATATATCAACATAAAATAACTACAATTATCACTCAATGAGATTTGTAGTTCATGAAAAAAAGCTCACTATTTTTAAGCCCTGTACTCTCTGCCATTTTACTTTCCGCATGTGGTGGCGGCTCTTCCGGCTCAGATAAACCTGTTGTTGTAGCAACCGCTCCGAATGTTAACATTACTACAGAAACAACGATTAAACGTTTTGCTAATTTTACGTTAAGTGCAACCGCAACCGATGTTAACAATGATATTAATAGTATCTCGTGGCAACAGACTGATGGACCTGCGACAGTAGATATTGTCGATAGTAATGCTTTAATTACTGCTGTTGATTTTCCAAATGTTGCGGGGAAATATAGTTTTGAATTAACGGTTACAGACATTGGTAACTTATCGACAAGTAAGAGCATCGAAATTAATGTTACCCATAGTGCTTTATTAGATTGGCTGGATTGCTCTCTTGCTGATATTGAAGGTATGCGCACTGGCGCCGAATGTCACTTTCAGAAAGTACCACTAGATTGGCAAAACCCTGAAGGCCGTTCAATTGATAATCTTGTTATTCGCTACTTAGCGCTACAACAGCCATCGAAAGGAAAGTTATGGATGCTCGATGGTGGCCCCGGAGGTAATTCTGCATGGATGCTCAAAGCAAATAACCAGCAAGTCTTTAATACTAACGAGTGGGATATTTACATCCCAATTCACCGCGGTGTTGAAGGCCCATCTAAATTAAAATGTAGTGATGGTAATGATTTGCCAACAACGGAATGTTTTAATGAACTCATGTCTGAATATGATGGTCAATTAGCGGCGTTTAATACTGAAAATGCGGCTTATGATTTGGCTGATTTAATTGATAAAAATAAAGAAGACTCAGAAAAAGACATTGTTTATGGAGCTTCTTATGGAACATTTTTGGCACAAAAATATCTTCAACAACAAGAAGAATTAGGTAATGCTCAAATAGATGGCTTGATCCTCGATAGTGTCGCTCCTTTAGATTTTCAAGCTTTAGAAATGGCAACTAATTATGATGTGATTGGGCTGAGGGTCCTTGAACGGTGTAACGATAACGAATTTTGTCGCCAACAACTAGGTGGAGATCCATTATCGTTTTTAACCAGCGCTTTGGAAAAAATCTCTTTAGAGCAATGCTTTATTGGTGGAGATGAGGCTAATGTCTTTACGGTTAACCTTGCAAAATCCTTACTTGATACGGCCTTAACTAGTTACAAAGATATCGTGCCGGGTATTATTAAAATGATGCACCGTTGTAATGGTCAAGATCAAAATGCATTTGCTCATGCATACCAGTTACTTGTGGAGGCACAATCCTTAACAGAAGATGATAGCAATGATTTAGTGCTAGCTAACGTGCTTAGTACCAACATGCATCGCCCTTTGATGAGCAAACAAGCATTGGCTGACTATAAGGGTACGCTGCAATTTACTACGGGTGAAACTCCCTTTTATGACATTGCAGATATTTGGCCGCTAGATGCTATGCCTTTAAACGCTACATTACCTGCTACTTCTATTCCTTTGTTAATACTCAATGGTGGCTTGGATCCACAAAGTACAGATGTTATGGCTAAACAAGTTTTTGATGATTATGCGGGCGCACAAAAGAGTTTGGTAATATTTC
This sequence comes from Colwellia sp., assembly GCA_013215655.1. Lineage (GTDB taxonomy): Bacteria > Pseudomonadota > Gammaproteobacteria > Enterobacterales > Alteromonadaceae > Colwellia_A. The sequence goes on along the minus strand of JABSOX010000011.1, from coordinate 176,887 downwards.
CTAGTTTTCATCATGGCGTGATCCTCCAGAACAATATTAACGATGCTAATTGTATTGCTAATATTCTCGAAAATTTTATGGATAATCCAATGGGAAATGTTGATAGTCAATGTGCGATAGGTACTTTCCCTGTTGATGTAACCATTGAAAGTGAATATGTAAAAGCGGTGTTCAATTATTTGTTTGGAGTAACTTCGCCTTGGTAATCTTAAATACGTAGTACATATTTATTTGTCTGCCGTAGGTAAGTCACTACTTATCTACGGCAGATAAATCAAGGAGAAGAATATGTTCTGAAGGCTTTATCAGCAATACTTATTCATAAAGCAGTGCATTGGTAAGTGATTTTTTATAATAAATTTCATCCAAGTCACGAACTTTTATTTAAAAATTCGTATTAATAAATGTAACTCCAATATTTAAAGGTACCTGAAAATATTAACTTTACTCTAAGAGTTTTTTCTCCAAATACATCGCTTTGTCAGCCGATACAAGTAAATCACTAAGCTCTAAGGTTTTTTCAAAACCTGAAATAAAAACTGTGCCGGCACTAAATTCAAGGTAGAAATCGTGACCATCAATCGTTACTCCTTCGCCGAGTCTTTTATTCAATCGAGAGAGAAATTTAATATTCTTATCGTTGGTATTGGGTAACAAAATAACAAACTCGTCACCTCCCATTCGACAGATAAGATCTGATTTTCGTGTCGCTTTCGTTAGCTCAATAGCAAAATACTGTAATAAATCATCACCCACTTTATGACCATAGGTGTCGTTAATAGGCTTAAATGCGTTGAGGTCAATTACTACTATCGTCATCGGGCATTTTGTTCTTGAGCTGAGTTCTAGCTCTCTTTCTGATAAATTAGTAAAACCGCGTCGATTTAATAACCCTGTTAAGGGATCGTTCATCGCTGTTTGAGTTGCTTTAAGCATTTCCCCAACTATATAAGATAAGTTCTTTAAGTCGGTGAGTTCTTGATAAGAAAACTCCCTTGGAGTTGAATCTAAAATACATAAGGTACCTAATTTATTACCGTAAATATCTTGAAAGGGCACACCCGCATAAAAACGAATGTTATTGGGTTCTTGTGCGAGAAACATACTTTTAAATTGCGTATTAGCCAATAAATCCTTAATGACAAACGAATCTTCTCCTGAAGCGATTGCATGTGCGCACAAGGATTCATTGTTTGGCAGCATTTTGAGATCTGTACCATGTACGGACTTAAATGTAGATATTTCTTCGTCAACAAATGTGACCGCAGCAACAGCAACATTAAAGATACTCTTTGCTAAGGCTGATAGTCGATCAAAACGTTCGTCAGGGCTTGCATCAACGAGTTGAAATGAACGATAAATATTTTTACGTTGGGTGAGATCTAAAGGTGATGTCATCAAAAAAGCCAATAGAAATTTTTAAGTACTAATAAGTATAGTCTTGAATTATTTAAATTGACTGAATTTAAGCTTAATAAGGAGGGGGGAGAAATAGTAACCTACAGAGATAACCATTCTTGTGGAAAGTTCTCTTTGACTAGCTGCGTAATACTGACGTTATAAATACCATGTTGTTGTCCAACTTCTTGAGCAAATTTTGATGGCTGATGGCTGCGTGAAATAATTAAGGCGTTAGGGTATTTTTCTTTTAACCAGATAGATGCCCGTAAATTTTCTTCTGCAGAGCCTGTGCCTAAAATAATGATCGGTTCAGAATGGTTTAAATCGATTTTTTTCGATAAATCATCCCATATGCGTGGATGAGAAATATCACCTTCTAGTACTTCACGGTTACAAAACTTAGTGAGTTTTAGTTGTTCATCAACCACTAAAACTCTGCGTTGTGCGTCTTTATCTATAATGGCAATAGTATCTATTTCTTTAGTGGCAAAGAGTGATAGCTCTTCTAAAATAGTTTGCCCAAATAAGCCAAAACCAGCAAGTACTACTACATCTTTTGGTTTGGTTTTGAGAAAGTGATTAATTAAATATTGTTTAGTTAGCCCTTTAGCTGCCAGTTGATATGAATTGAAGTTAATACAATCTTTGGCCACACGTGAACCGCTCATTGAACGCATAAAACGAATACTGTTACAGTGAATAATAATATTGTTTTTAAGGCTAGGAAATCTCTTTAATATTTTATTTGCTGCTTCATAACTTTGAAAGTTATCCTCACCTAACATTAGGATTTTATTTGCTTTATCAAGATTTAGTCGGTTAATAAAGTAACTGTGAGTAACATCACCTACGACAACCTTTACCGCAAATTGTGCGCGTAATTCGTGTTCTCTTAATTTGCTGACTTGGTTATCAATGACAATAACGGGGATTTTGGGTGACTTAACTCTTAAGGCTTTTAAAAAAGTAATGGTGAGTTCGCCAGAGCCAACAATAACAATGTGATTTTTTATTTTGTGTAAACGCCATCGATGAGGAGACAATACATTCACAAGTGCCTCTATCAAGGTTGATGCCGCAAGAATTGGTGCACCAAAGTAGGCAATCCATAATAATAAACGGCCCATAAAAGGACCATTTTGAGGAGTACCTAAGTCTAAACCACCCATCACAAATAAACCTAAGCTGTAATAAGCTTTAGTTAATGTATCTGCCGTTTCAATATTAGGACGTTCAGAAAGAGATACGCCCATTAATAAGCCGGTTAAGGAAAAAGCAAAAAACAAAATTGCTGCTGGCCAGCGCCAACCAAAATTAATTGATGTTATCGGCAAATGATTAACCCATTATTACTTAGTAAATGAAGAAACGATCAGTGCCACAAAATGTGGGATCTTATTAATTCATAGAAGTTAGATAATTACTAGCGGTTAATCATTTAATCGAATGGTGCGGCATAAAGAAAAAACATTATGCCGCAGTAAGTTAAGGTGTCGAAATATTCAAATCTTCATAAAATATATCATGTTGATAATTTAATAGGAGATTGTAAAGTACACCAAAGTTACCGTTATTAATTGGTAACGTGTCGAAGCCAATATATGATTTTTCAACAACCTTGTTTGGTGTTGAAAAGTTAAGTAGATCACTACTACTAGATTCAAAGATAAATAAGCCGGATTGGTGGAATAATCTTAATATGCCATTTTGGTAAATTAAATCAGCAGCCACTACCAATGGAATAGCTTGAATTGACTGCCATTCAACGGCATCATCTGAAATTAATATCGAAGTATTATAATCTTGATAAGAAAGTACTGCTGCTGCATAACCTTTACCTTCAAGTTTAATAAAATCCTGTACTTTAGTGGTGAATTCATTGCCAAATACAGTCATAGGTATCGACCAATTAACCAAATCATAGCTCTTGGTCAAAAAGCTAATATCTTTGTCACCTTTACGATTATTAAAGATAACAATAATACTACCGTCATCATCTTCAGCAATACTGCTTATCGACATATAATTAGTATCGCAAGAATTGGAGCTGCAATGGCCAAAGTTAGACGTATCGAAAAGGTCTTGCCTGGTCCAATTAATCGCATCGGTTGATTTATAAGTACAAATATTCTTATTGGTGCACTTGCCAATAAACAACAACTCTTTAGATGTTGAAATTTCTAGCATTTGCCCATCAAGTACATACTCCGGTAGTTTGCCTATTCGACTCCAAGATATGCCATTATTTGTCGATTTGACAACATAGTTCTGCCAATTATTTTCTGCTTGTTCGATATATGTCGCAATAATATCGCCATTATCTCGAACCACACTGGCAGTCAATTGATTCATTTCCTTACTAGCACTAATATTTATGCCGGGTTCAACTTTTGGTTGATAACCACATGGAGTGGTAACGCAGCTAATGGTAAAGGGAATTTTTTGCTCCCACTGCACATAAACATTGTCATGATCTCCACAAGTCTTAGATCCAGAAGAGCAATATAGAGTGAATTCAATTTCAAATTCTCCTGAATAATCAGGTGCAGGAAAATTAACTTGCCATTCCATTTTTGCGTGGTTAAAAGTAGCATTGTAATAACCATTTTCTGTATAAAAGGGTACTTGCTTACCATCTAAATTAGCATCATAAATATAATACTGGACGTGCCATTTATCGTCGGCGTTTAACGGACTGTTTTCTGGATAAAAACCGCGAACTCTAAAGGTTAAACTTTCTTTTTGGCTGATACTTGATGTGGCTAACGGTGATACATGTATATGGTCGTTATAGTCGCTAATGCCATCATTATCATCGTCATTGTCAGCAGTGTCACCAATACCATCTTTATCAAAGTCAACACTGTCAGTTGGATCTAAAGGTAATTCATCATCATTGTCATAGACGCCATCATTGTCGTCATCACTATCGGCATTGTTACCTATACCATCCAAATCTGTATCGAGCCATTCATTGGGGTCAAGTGGAAACGCGTCATCCTCATCTAATATGGTATCGTTATCATCATCAGTGTCGGCATTATCACCTATACCATCTAAGTCAGTATCTACACTTTCGGTGCTATCAAAAGGTAATGCATCATCGTTGTCTAAAACGCCATCATTATCATCGTCATTATCTTCATTGTTTCCTATACCGTCATTATCATTATCACCAGACTCAGTTGGGTCAAATGGGAAAGTATCTTCGTTATCGTTAACGCCGTCATTATCATCATCAGGATCTGCATTATTACCGAGCCCATCAGCATCGCTATCTGCATGTTCCGTGCTATCTAGCGGGAAGATATCTAAGCCGTCGGCAACACCATCATTATCGTCATCAGTATCAGCATTGTTGCCGATACCATCTTGATCCGTATCCATCGATTCAGTCGGATCAAATGGAAAATGATCTAACGTATCGATAGTGCCATCATTGTCATCATCTAGATCTCTATTATTGCCGACACCGTCATTATCGGAATCTTGAGATTCACTTGCATCTAAAGGAAAAGCATCAAATTGATCTAATACCTGATCATTATCATCATCGGTATCTATGTTGTTACCTAATCCGTCATTGTCAGTATCTACTGATTCAGTTGGGTCAAAAGGGAATACGTCGTTGATATCCAAAAATCCGTCGTTATCGTCATCAGTATCAGCATTATCGCCAATGTTATCGCCATCAAAATCTTTTGATTCATTTGGATCTAGTGGAAATAGGTCTATTAAGTCAGCAATACCATCGTTATCATCATCTAAGTCTTGATTATTACCGATACCATCAAGGTCTGTATCAAGCCATTCGTTAATATCAAGGGGAAATGCGTCTAAGGAGTCCTCTGTATTATCATTGTCATCATCGTTATCGATATCATTATTGATGCCGTCATTATCAATATCTTCAACTAATATCAGCCGATCGTGATTGTTTAATTGGCGATCTATTTTAAATTGTTCGGTATCTAAATCATTATCAACTAACAACTTCGCTTCTTGAATTAGCACACTATTTAATTCACTTATGTGAACACCATTACTATTCTCTATGATTAAATTATTGATTGGTTGCTGAAATAGAGTGAGGTCATTATTGGTATAGGGTAGTTGTTTTTCGACGTTGTTTTTACCATCGAAACTTCCATCTAAAGCATCGATTGCGAAGTTCTTAATAAGATCGTCAATAGATAAATCAACAACATTTATTTGGCTGTGAAGTTGATAGGTTAACGTTGAAAATACTTCAATTGCCTTCCTTAATTGAAAAATTTCAGCTTGTTGCTCAAAAGTAGTAGCATCTTCTACCAACAATGATGGTGAATTAAACAGGTTGGTATCTTGATTAACACCTAAACCAAATAAAGACTTAATTAAAGATTGAGCTTCATCAATAGCTTGATCAATGGATTGATCTGTTAGAGCTTTTTGTAGCACTACTTCCAATGTTAACGATGATAAAGGTGAAGCGTAAAATGAACGACCAGAGCTTATTTCTGCTGCAGTGATTATCGTTCTTAAGTTTTTTATTATCGGAGTAGTCTGTGTGGATAGGTCTATCGTCTCACTAGTTGCTTCTATTGCTAGAATGTAATGGCTGGCAAGCTCACCAGTGATTTCTATTCCGGTAATTCGGGCTTGTTCATTTGTTATCCCTTGAGCAACTAATGCGCCATAACCATTTTCAGAATTCTGGTCATATGCATATAAACTTACTTTTGCGTTAACTAGCGGCCCTTTAACACCACCGCCAGTCAAAGTATAAGTCTTAGGAATTATTGGTTGTGGAGGTAGAGATTTATCAGCACCACCGCCTCCGCCACATGCAGAAAGTAAACTAATAATGAAAAAGGCTAGAGAAAATCGCTTTAATAATGAAGTTATAGACATTACATCCCTTTAAATATGCTTTTTATTTGAATTAAATTCGATTATAAGTCGATGGAAGAAATACATAATTTACGCTTGAATATGCTTATATTTCTCCTTTTTTATATTTCGACGGTCTAAATTTTCGCATGAATAATAATCTAAATAATCTTGCTGTCCAGTTGTAGCGTTAATATTTTGATAAGTATATGGTTCAAATAGTAACAAAATGTTCACAAACAGAAGTAACACAAAACATAAATTTTTGAAGTGCGAATATATAATTCAGCTGTATATTTGTTCTACACTTAAACAAAACTCTTTAAGTTAGGGCCCAATGACCTATCTACGTCTAATTCTACTCTTCATATTTACGACAACTGCAATGGCGAAGCAGCCGGTGGTGGAGATCACCGTTGAAACAGACATTTATAATTATGCGATGGAAGTTCTTGATGGTCAGTCACCTCTGGAAATTAATGATTTCTCTGGCAAAAATTCATTGAGAGATGTTGTTGAATTTATCTTAGTACAAAAAGCTTTGGCCCTTGGTGGTTCACAAATACAATTTTCATTTACGTTAGGCAATTATGATGCGAGAAATGCCAAGTTATTACGAGATGGTTTGTTGTTGATTGGTTTTGATTCTATTTGGCTTTCTCAAGTGAAAGACTTACAAGATGATGTTTATATTTCTGATGAGATTATTCGTAAAGGTGAATACTGGGCGGGTATTTATACCTCACAAGAAAATAAAAAGAAAATGAAGATCAATAACGTGGAAGACTTTAAGAGGTTGTCGGTAGTTTCTAGTAGACACTGGTTAGTGGATTGGCAAACATTAACAGCGATAGCACCTAAAAAACTAATGCATGAAGATGAATGGTTAGGTATGGCAAAGTTGGTTGATTTAGGTTGGATTGATGTGATGTTGGCACCTTTTACAAAAAACCGACCTTTTTCTTATCAAGGTGATGGTTATAAAATAGTTGCCGTTGACGGTGTCAAAATATCGTTAAATGATAGTCGTCACTTTGTTGTTTCACGTAAACATCCTCTGGGGAAAGAAACCTTTATCGCATTACAAAAAGGTTTAAAAATTTTACGGAAACAAGGTGTTATTGATAAGGCTTTTCGTCAAGCAGGTTTTTTTAATCCTCATGTTAAAGACTGGACCATTATTAATCAGCATTTATTGAACACCCCTTAAAGGGTAAAAATTTTATATACCCAGCTACGTTTAATCTTTCGATGAATTCCCATCTAAGTATATTTCTTTATAATTACAATTGATTACAAAAATAACTGACCATTTGGTCTAATTGTTTGGTAGACTCATGCGCTATGAATTAAAGCATATGTAGTTCAGCCCAAAAGTAGCTCTTCAAACGTCTAAAGGAATAGAATAGAAATGAAATTATTAAGAATCATTCTCATCGTTACGCTTTCCCTTGCTAATATTGCCCAAGCAGAAACAACTGTATTGTTTGACGCAAAAGAACAATGCAAGGCTCGCCAAACAACCCAAGGAATGCGTTATATACCTCCATGTACATTACCTGACACAGAGTTTTCTTTTAGCTATTCGGGAGATAACGATAACTTGGTACAAACACCCGCTTTGATCGTTATTTTTCAATGTGAATCGATGCGTCCGTTAAGTTTTAGTTATCAGCTTCATCGGGAAGGTAATGTTATTTCGACCGGTAATATCGAAGGTTCTCGTAATATTGATCAAGCAAAATCAACATTTTCTCTTGATAAATCATCAGTTGATTATACTTTTAAACTGACAGAACTTAATGGTGCTAGAGGCTTTCAAGCGATAAAACCCGGTTGTAAGTTGACCGTTGACACTGCTGATAAAGAAATGGATTTTGTAACGCTTACAGAGCTGACAAAAATTAATATCGCGATTTGGGATACTGCTGCTCAGTCACTTTCTAAAACGAATACCCGTTTTTTCAAAAATGAACTTATCAATAATAAATACTGGTTAGAAACAATTAGTGGTTTATTAGATTCTGAAAATGATGTTGTTGGGCAACTGATCGCTGATACTTTAGTTCAACTTGACGAAGCCATAGCGAGCTGTGGCTCTTCATATTGTTATTCAACATCTATTAAAGAAATAGAGACAATTTTTGCAAGTAGTGAACAAGACTTAAACAGTATCAAACAATTGCTAGATACTAAGCTTGAAGATTATGATTTTGGTAATAAAGAATTAACCGAAGAAATTACTACTTGGTTGCAATTAAGAGCATTAATTAATGAAAGTCTACTTCCTTTAGAAGACGACTAAATTGAATGTCGTCATTAAGTAAACATTAAAATGCCTTCGTTATGAAGGTATTTTTTTATGGGTGAAGCTAATGCTATTTCACATAAAGCCTCTCGCTAAGTGATCATTTTCTTATACTGATTGGCATAAATTTATGTCAACTTGGATTAGTTAAGTTACTTAACAAATTTTCAATTGCGTCACCATAATCTTTTTAACAATACTTAATCCTAAACCCACGTGACCGCTACCTTGTATACTCGTAAAAAAAACGGTGCAAAAACATCATCTTGAATGTTACTGTTGATTAATTTTCCATTGTCTGAATAAGCGATTGATACACCTTTATCGGTTTGTTTGATGGTAATTGTTATTTGCTTGTTATTTGCTTGTTATTTTTATTGTCGAAGGCATGTTCCATTGAGTTTTCAACTTCGCTGACGGGTATAGATATACTTTCACCAAACCCCAATTAACTATATACTTTTTAAGTTCTACCCAACTCGCATCTTGATCTGGTTTGGGTATAAAATGTAACCGCACTAATTATAGTGAGGATAATGCCAAGTTGAGTTAATTGGTAAAATACTTTCGGCAGCTTTTGTGAAAATTGATAGAAATAAATTAAATACCCTCTTACGTAGCGGTATAAATCCTGAAATAAAAACTCGTAAGCAATTGGCTGCATATTTAGGTTTAGATGCCACGTCTCTTACGCGCTGGTTTGCGACTAGAGATCGATTAGGTAATCCTAGATATCCCGTTGTACCTGATAGACATGTTACTAAAATTTTAGCACTTTTTAATTTAACCGCTCAGTGTTTTAGCTTAAATGATGAAGAGTTTCGTCAACATTGTTTTGAGTTATCACTATTACGCACAAAAATAGACAGCGATAATCAAGCGGACTTAGCAAAAAAATCACTATTAAGACTTGAGCAAGCCGCAAAACGAAAACTAACTTTACAAGACTATTCAGTAGTCAAAACTAACAAAATGCCACTTGTTGTTGCTGCTTTATGCGTTGCTGTAGGGGGAGGTTGGTTTCTAATTGGGGAAAATATTCCGAATTTTTGGCTATCCTCAACAACGACCAATTCTCATTTTAAAGAGACAAAGTGTTGGACTGGATATTCGTCAGTCCTTGGCGACTTTAAGCAGCAAGATAGTGCCGATCCCTGTCACTACGGTAAGTTGTTTCATAATGCACTAAAGCAATTAAAAATAGAAAATAAAAACCCGCAAATATCAACAACGCGTGGAGAGTTTACCGCCACCGAAGATTATATTTTGTTCTTGTCAAAGCAGTTAGACCAACGTCGCATAAATGAGAGAATTGCAATCAACATTGAACTTGGCAAAAATGAAATGCAACGTTTAAATTATCAAGCAGCACAAAATTATTTTAAAGCGGCTAACGAAATTTTGCTTTCTTCACCTAATTCCACCCCTAGAATAGCCACTGAAATTTCAACTTATCTTGCTAAGATCAATGCACTATTAAATTAATTTTCGCTTTTATCTTTCTGTATAAATTTTCAACTAATTAACCGTTAAGTTGACACACAATTGACGTTTTTAAGCATTTTTTGCTTAAAAACCACTCAAACTCAATCTATTCCAAAATTACTTTAATCAATTATTGGCACATATTGGGCCTTATTTAGCACATGTTTTCCCTCTATATTAAGTGGCACATTCATAGCCACTATGGGTATGTGAGCTAAATTTAAGAGAAGTTATATGCAGATCCCAGAAAAGAATACGAGAAGGCTATTATCGGCTAAAAAACTGAGCATTGTATTTATCAGCACTGCTATATTTTTCTTTGCATGGACACGCATAAATGCAATGAGCAAAGATGTCTTGGTATCACTTGATGAAGTGATTATTGCCACTGTTGAAAAAGGAGACTTGATCCGCGAGGTTCGCGCACCAGGTACTTTAGTATCGATAGCGTTAAATTTTTTGTCTGCGACTTCTAGTGGTCGAGTAAAAGAGATATTACTTGAAGCAAGTGATGTTGTCGAAGTTGGTACGGTTATTATGGTTCTTGAAAATCCGAAACTGACTCAAGCGGTTGATGAAGCAAAACTTGACGTAGAAGTATTGCAGTCCGCCTATAATTCACTACAACAGCGTTGGCAACAAACGATACTTAAACAACGCATAGTGATAGCTGATTTTAGTGCTCGTTATGAGATGACTAAGCTACGCAGAGAAGCCAATCAAAGCTTACTCAAGACAGGCGCAGTATCTAATATTGATTATAACGAATCTATATTGTTAGAGCAGCAACTTAAATTTCAACATCAATTGGAAGTAGAGTTGCTTGAAAACCTTCCACGACAAAAACAAGCAGAGTTAACCGCTGGACAAGCAAGAATAAATAAAGCAGCACGGCAATTGTTATTACAAGAAAATATTGCTGATGATCTCTATGTTAAAGCAACGACCAAAGGCATATTACAAGAGGTTTCACTGAAGGTTGGTGAACCGTTCAAAGTTGGCACTTTATTGGCAAGAATTGCACAACAGGATAACTTAAAAGCACAATTACGTGTGCAAGAAAGTCAGATCAAAGATGTCTTAAAAGGGCAAAGTGTTTTGTTGTCCGCAGGTGGGAAATCAGCGCAAGGTATAGTCACACGGATCAACCCGTCAGTAAAACAAGGTGTTGTTGTCGTTGATGTCTATTTTACGGGAGATGCCCTAGTGGGTGCCCGTCCAGATTTACGTATTGATGGCATTATCGAATTAGAACACTTAACAAATATTTTAAAAATAAAACGTCCTGTTTTTAGCCAAGAATATTCTTCGGATAGTCTGTTTGTAATCAATAAAGACCAAACAGCAGCGCAACGTAAACAAGTTAAATTTGGTCGTAGCTCTGTTGATGATATTGAAGTGTTATCTGCTCTTAAAGCGGGAGAACAAGTTATTGTTTCATCGACCAGTAAGTATGATGAGTTAGCTAAAATAGCATTACATTAATCGATGATTGACTAGAGCAAAAATAAAATAATTCTAGAATATATAAATAGGAAACATAATTATGAGTGATAAACCACTAATTCAATTAACGTCATTAACCAAAAGTTTTACCACCGATGCTGGCGTTATTAGTGCAATAAAGGACATTAATTTAATCATCAATGCGGGTGATTATATTAGTATCTCGGGTCCATCGGGTTGCGGAAAGTCGACCTTACTTTCTATTTTAGGTTTGCTCGATACTTCGACAAGCGGCGAGTATCTACTTAATGGGCATCAAGCCCATGATTTAGATGTTTATCAACGAGCAGAAATTCGTAACCGAGAAATAGGTTTTATTTTTCAAGCGTTTAATTTGATTGGTGATATGACGGTATTGGAAAATGTTGCGTTGCCTTTATCTTATCGAAAAATGAAAAAGAAAGATCGCATAGAAATGGCAATGGTCTGTTTAGAAAGAGTGAATATGGCGGAAAGAGCGGAGTTTTATCCTGCGCAATTATCTGGAGGACAACAACAGCGTGTTGCTGTAGCGAGAAGTTTGGTGGTTGACCCTTCGATATTGCTTGCCGATGAGCCAACCGGAAACTTAGATTCTAAAAACGGCGGGGCAATAATGGATTTATTTGATGAGCTTAATGAGGAAGGAAGAACCATTTGTATGGTCACGCATGATGCACGATTTGCCAAACGCAGCAGAACGATTGTCGAATTAAATGATGGCCTGTTGCGTTAATGAAATTGGTTAGATCGATTTATACTAAAATAAATTTAGAAGGGTAATAAAATGCTTATTTTTCATATAATAGCTGGAAGTTTGGTATTGATATTTGGCTATATGGCATTGTTAGCGCCTAAAGGCTTAAAACTGCACCGACTGGCCGGAAATGTTTTTTTTGGTGCGATGATTTTCTCATCTTTAAGTGCTGCATATTTAGAATATCAATTGGGTGAATTTCCAATTATGGGCACGCTATCGTTGTATTTTGTGATTACCTCTTGGAGTATTATTAAGCAAGAAGCTGGCACGGTAGGAAAGTTTGAATATGGCGCGTTTGTCATTATAGCCGCAGTAGCTGCGACGTTTTATAAGTGGGGCTGGGATATTGTTTATAATGGTAAAGTGCTAGAAGGTACATTGCCATTAGCAGGATATTTTATCCTCGGAAGTTTTGCCGCTTTGGCAGCACTTTTGGATTTAAATATGATTGTTCGACGAGGGCTCAAAGGTTCTCATCGCATTGCTCGCCATCTTTGGCGGATGTGTTTTGCATTACTTTTACCGACACTGGCATTTCTTGATCAAGACATATTTCCTGAATTTGTTAAGGGTACAAATTTGCTTTGGACGCCAATTATCTTACTTATCTTGGTAATGATTTATTGGCTCTGTCGTATGCCGTTTATGCAATGGAACAAGGGACAATCCGCATAAACTCATACTTATTCTATCTTCAAGTTATAAATATTATCAGTCAATACCAATGAATTCAGGTTAACTGATTACAAAATAAGGATAAATCTTCAATGCAAACATTAATAGAAGATATACAGTTTTCTTTTCGGAGTTTTTTTAAAACACCAGCAGTTTGTGCTTTGATAGTGGTTACTTTGGCACTGGGAATTGGTGCCAATGCCGCAATCTTTAGCATGGTCTACAACGTACTAATGGCACCTTTACCTTACAGTGAAGGGGAGCGGTTAATAAAGATAAATACCAACAATTCCAAAATTAATCGAGATGATGTACAAGTCTCTGTTGCCACGATGTTGGATTACCGCGAAAAAAATGAACATTTATCGCACTTAGTTGAATATCACCAAATGAGTTTTAACTTACTGGGTCATGGCGACCCCAAGAGCTTAAAATCTGGCGTGGTCAGCTGGGACTATTTTGAGATGTTGAACATTAGACCGATACTAGGTCGAACATTTTTACCCGGCGAAGATCAGCAGGGTGCTAAACCTTTGATCGTATTATCACATCACTACTGGCGTGAAATGTTTGGCAGTGATCCTGATGTTATTGGGTTGAACTTGCAGATGAATAACAAAGCTCATCAGGTTATCGGGGTTTTACCTGCACTAGCTCCTTACCCGGTTAAGAATGACATTTGGGTAACGGCCTCTTCGTGTCCTTTTCGAGGTAGTGCTAGAACGATCAATGATCGGAGCCTCAAGCTGTTGACCTTGTATGGTAAATTAAAACCTGAAACGAGCTTGGCAAAAGCAAGTTTGGATATTAATAATATTTCGAAACACTTAACGACAAATTTTCCAGACATTTATTCCAAAAATCAAGGCTTAAGTAATACCTTAGTATCTTTAAAAACGGCAATGATGGGCGATTCAGGTTCGACATTCTACTTATTGATGGCGATTACGTTATTGGTATTGCTGATTGCCTGCGCCAATGTCGCCAATCTCAATTTAGCTCGTACAGCGAGTCGTAAACAGGAATTTGCCATTCGAGAAGCACTAGGTGCCAATCCACGGCGTATTGCGCGACAAGTATTGACTGAGAGCATTATTCTATCATTAGCGGGTGGCTTACTCGGGCTGATAATTGCTATCTTTAGTATCGATTTATTATCTAGCTTTGCTGCTCATTACACCTCGTTAGCCAGTGAAGTGAAGATTAATTGGGGGGTATTGGCATTTTGTTTAATTACATCACTATTAACCGGTATTATTAGTGGTGCAACTGCTGCATTTCAAAAACGTAATATCAATGAAGCGCTGAAAGAAGGTAGCGGTAATATCACTCCCAGCAGTGCGAGTAACCGACTTCGTAAGATCTTACTGGTGATGCAATTTAGTTTGGCCTTTATTGTTATTACTAGTGCGACGTTAGTGAGTTTAAGTTTATATCGCTTGAACAATCAAGATACGGGTTTTAATAGTACTAATATTGTGACCCTACAAATGGGGCCGGGAGGTAATGAGACACTACAACAGTGGCATGATTTCGCACAAAAAACGGCGCAACGCTTAGCAAGTAAAGCCGAAATAGAACAAGTTGCTTTTACCACCATTTTTCCGATGAGTGAAGGCCGTCGACAGCTGAGCTTTTTTCAAATTAAAGGACAGCCACCCGCTGATAGTAGTGAACGTCCTGATGCACTAAGGGCAGTAGTATCACCTAATTACCATCATGTACTTGATATTCCATTGCTACAGGGGCGCTACCTTAAAGAAAGTGATGGTGAAAATAATTCAGATTCGATCTTAATTAATAAGAGTTTTGCCGATTCGTTTTTCATCAATGAAAACCCAATAGATAAACAAATTTCTTTGGATAAAGGTAAGAGCTGGTTAAGTGTACGTGGTGTTGTTGCAGATACCAGAGAAATGGGTGTTGATATAGCTCCGGTACCAACCTTTTATAGTACGTTTATGGAATATAAAACATGGAGTTGGATCAATATGTTGATCCGCAGTAATGTGCCATTAAATGCACTTAGTAACAGGGTGACCAAGACTATTCATGAAATTAACCCTAAGCAAGCGGTAAAAGATATTACCACATTGAAAATTCTTAAAGAAAGCTCATTGTCATCCGCTAACTTGGTAGGTCAATTAGTCACGCTATTTGCATTATTAGCCTTTGCAATTGCACTCAGTGGAGTTGTCGGAATTGTTGCTTATAATGTCAGCCAACGTAGAAAAGAGATCGGTATTCGCGTTGCTCTCGGCGCAAACCCACGGCGAATACGCATGCTTTTTACTCTGCAAAGTTTATCATTATGCGCAATAGGTATCGTTTTCGGAGTATTTATTATGGCTTTTATATCACCGGCCTTAGACTCAGTACTATTTGAAACCCAATCTTTTAATCTAACACTGTATTTAGTAACGGCGGTGGCGGTAGCATTAGTTGCAGCCATAGCGATTTTATTACCTGTTAGACAAGCAACGGCGATTCAGCCTAATCAAGCATTGCGGGAGCAATAAAACAAAGTATACCAATCCGTATAAGAAAGCGCTCACTGATGACGGTTATTATCTTTAAAGACGCGGTGGCTTAACACCGTGAATACCGTTATTTGGAGTGAGTGATCTCACCATTAATGATCGGAATACAAAGACTACTTATTCCAGAGGATTCAGCG
Source organism: Colwellia sp. (assembly GCA_013215655.1). Classification (GTDB taxonomy): domain Bacteria; phylum Pseudomonadota; class Gammaproteobacteria; order Enterobacterales; family Alteromonadaceae; genus Colwellia_A. Next base: position 161,224 of record JABSOX010000011.1, on the reverse strand, counting down.
GAAATCCTCGGCCTCGAGTAATTACCTTTAAGTTAACTATCATCACATTGGAGACATCAGCTAACAAACAAAAAACAACGTTTCGGATTAGATTTTGTATTGATAACGCCTAAATAAAAGCCAACTATGTTTTGTCCTTGTTAATTTTATTGTTAGCATACTGTCTACGCATATATTTAAATTAAGCCTGAAAGCCAGTGCATAACATTCAGAAGAAACTGTTCGTTTTGTTCTGCGCCTCTAGATACCAATCCCATTTTTTTACCTGTAGGAATATAGACTTGTGATGTGAACATCATAGCCTCAGAAAATACTGCTACGCGCCCCTCCCCAACTTCCAAAACAGCGCCTTGATACCAACCGTCCATCGATATTCTGGGTGTTTCAGCATTTACTTGGAAAGGTATTTCAGGTATGAGGGAATTTGCACCTTTTCCAAGAACCAAAAGTGGTTTAGCGTTATCTGGAATTTGAAAGGCCGACCCACCAAAAGTTTTAATTTGAATGATACTTCTTGAATTAGTGACGCTCTTAATATTTATTGGTTTGATAGAACCAGCAAAAATCCCTAGCGATTCATCGCTGAGTGAATCAGAATTTACTTTCGTTATTGCATGTTCCATCAGGGTGCTATTATCAATGCTAAATATGGCATCGCCGACATGACCATTGCTAAATTCGAAACCAAAAGCAGCCGATAATTTCTCTGATACCTTTGGAAAAGGAGTGTGATCTGCGACTAAAAAAAGAGAACCTCCTTGGGTCACCCATTTCTTAACGGCTTCAACTTCTTCGGTGTTAAATGCATCACCGAATGGGGGATTATAGTCCCGTCTTTTTTTATCAAGTGCATTTACAATTACTAAGATATCAGCTTGTTTCAAATATTCTAACGTAAACTTTTCTTTGCTAGGTTTGACGGTATAACCATCACTCGTCAGAACCTGAGAAAATGCCTTAAATCTACCGTTTATTTTGTGTAAATTATTATGGGCCTCATCAATAAACACTACCGGACTATTTACTTTCAAAAAACTATTCGTAGTGTTTTTGGGTATAAAATCAGGATCAGGTTGTTGATCGCTATCAGAACAAGACGAAGTCCCAACTAAAAAAAATCCTAAAAGAATAGTTTTACATATCAATTTCATTTAGATGTTCCATATTGATAACCACACTCCTAAATAAAGTATGCTAACGCCCAAATAATGGGCAATAAAATAGTTGGCTAAAATGTTGAACAGTGTGAAAACAGCCAGTTGTATTTTTCCATTTAAAGCGCCTATAAGGTTTTGTTGGCAATAACCTTTTTTAAGACAAAGAAAATAATTAATAAGTACACAATAGTGGCAATATGCTTGGCAACAACCTTAAATGGTGCTTGAGCTTCATATGCAAGTAGCCCATCTGTAATTGGCATAATAATCCCAAATAATGCGCCCCACATTAAAATAATATAGTTTCGAGTATATAAAAGGTAACCAAAAATCAAGGTAATGAAAATTGTACGTGAACCATATATCTTCACCCAATCAGCATCTATACCCGAAAAGAGTTCAGTGCCCCTTACGGTAGAAAACATGGCTGGCTCAATGAAGGCAAAAGTACCATAAAAACCCTGTAACAAAACCATAAGTAAAACTAATACAAACCCTACTTTTTCTAATCTAGTATTTTTATTCGTCATAATATCCATTTTCACCTGAATTATAGAAAAGCCTGACAATATATTTTGTGATGGTCTCAGTAATTACAGGCCATCACGTCATATATATTAGTTTGTAATATTTCATTATTTCAATCGGTTTTCGGTGAGTAACGTTTTAATTGCGGCCAATTGCAATTTAAGACTAATTATCAAGCACTTCTATTACTCGAAACTTCCTCTGTTCATGACCTAGTAAATTCTGGTTGAACTCAAGCCACATTGCTGATATTAGATAACCAGCGTTAGACAATACTTCGGATTCGGTTTTGCTGAAATATTGTAGCTTGAACAATTAGGCTTATAACCACATGGAAAGAAGCTGAATATTAAACAGAAAATGGGCATAAGCTAACTGTATGTAAAAAGTAGAATAATCCATTAGCAACTGCAGTTTATCGCCATATTTTAACAAGTTGTCCATACCCAATTGACCTTTATTCTATGATTTTTCCATGATGTATAACCATTGCAATTTTCTGGCTATTAGCAATATCTTCAATGGGTGAAGCTGTCAACAGAACTAAATTTGCTTCATCACCAATATTGACGCCATAGCTTTTACCAAGAAATTTTCCAGCATCAGTAGTCGAAGCGGCCAAAGCCTGCCATGTGCTCATCCCTGACTGAACCAATTTAATCATTTCTCGATGTACTGAATAGCCTTGAATAGTACCGTAATTACCTGAGTCAGAACCGGTCAATATTGTCACACCAGCATCAAGCAAAGTTTTCACTGAGCGGTAATAAAGTTGATTACGAGTATGTAATTCATCAAGCCTCGCTAATGTCCATTTTACATTGTCTAGTTTATAACTTGACCTTATTTGTTCAGTAGATAGTTTTACTGCCAGAGGTGTGGCTAATATCTCAGGATTCTTAATAAAATCGACATAATCAGTATTCACAGACAAAGTAGGGATACTAACCACATCATGTTTTGCCATTAGCTCAGCAATATTGATAGGTAGTTCTTTATCATCTGGGATGTGAGTCAAAGCACTGGCCCCAGCATGAATGGCGTCACGCATATCATCAATAGAGCTAATGTGAATAATGGTTTTTATCTGATGTTTTTTTGCTGTACGAATGGCTGCTGTTAATGTTGATTTATCAATCGAAGGTAGGCCTCCGTGCTGGTCATAAACGATTTTAATAACGTTGGGCGATTTCTTTGCCAATGCATTAACAACATCAATTGCTTGCTCCGGTGAATCCATGACACGAGTTGGCACACCATATTCTGTACAATGGCCTTTTGTAGCAGTTAAACATGACAAACTAGTGAAGATATCAGCGCCTTCAATTTTTCCATCTTGTTGCTGTTTACGATGTTTAAATAATTCATCTTCATAGCCAAATAAATCTAAGAAAGAAGTAACACCAGCATTTAGCATTAATTTTGCTGTGCCATCAGTACCGACAAAATTGTGCGCTCCTCCAGGCCCCCTATTACCAAATGAATGAGTATGCAATTCATTTAAACCAGGAATTATCCACTTGCCTTGAGCATCAATAATCTGACCTTGGAAGTCGCTAGGAATACTCAGCAATTTATCAACAATACGTCCCTGTTTAATCAAAAGGTGCCTAAACTCTATTTTTTGAGTTGTTGGGTCAACAACATTAGCATTGCTTAATAATAATGCAGACTGCGCAAATGAGCTTGCTGTCCATAAACATGCAACTGATAAAAGCAAGCATTTAACTATGCTAACCAATTTCATTATTTTATATTTTAACAAATACACTTCTTCACCAATTACTTTATTTCTGTTGTTAATTAATACGTAATAAAACTGAAAAGGTTGTTGAAAAAATGAAATAAAAAAACATGAGAGTAATTAAGTTATTTCCTATTAAGGCTAAATCTAGTAACTGTTTGATAAAACAAATTAAAATTAAGTGTGGAAATGATAGATATCCGCTTACGTCTCGATAGCACACCTAACTATGAGTATTTCCAGTGAATAAAATTGGCCTGGTTTGTAAATACGGCCCTTAAAACCAACTATCCCAATGACCGCTATGTACCAAACAGCCCTTAACAAAAGAACTGCTCATGTGGAGTTCAGCGATTTTTTCAAAATGAGATATTAAGGACAGAAATCACCACATTTGAGTTCCAAAAACAGTATTGAGGCTAGCAAGCTAAACAAATTCTTTCTGTGTTCCATTAAACGTAAATAAAGCACCCGAAATTCACTAGTGCATAAATGTTATCTGAGTTTTTCGAAAGTAAATTAATTTTATTATCTCTTTTAGTATTGAGTTCATTATAAATGTAGAAGTTGCTTAATATTCGTTTTTTGCATAAAGCCACTCTTAATATAAAAGTCAATTCTTCTATATTAAATCCAGCTTCACTAAGGTAGCTCTTTTGTAAGACACTAATTTACCTGATTGCTATTAAAAACGACGAATAGTTAAGTAAACACCAAGCACCATAAATGCTAATCCCGCTACGCGTTGTTTGGAAATAGTGTGCTTTAGTGCGTTCATTAAGCCAAAGTGGTCGATAACCGTCATAGATATTATTTGTCCTAGTAACACCATAGCGATCGCATTACCAACACCAAATTTTGGTGCGACCCAAGTCATGCTAAGAATATAAAATATGACGAACAGCCCTCCTAGATAAGAGGTGATCGGTATGGATTCTTTAATTGGTAACTTGGACATTCCGCCGGACATAAATAAGTATGCAAGTGAAACAACACCGCCAACAATGAATAAAATAACTGTAGCTAACGCAGGACTGTTAAGCTTGATACCCAAGTTACCATTTAACGCTGCCATGATAGGAATCCCCATCCCTGCAACGGACATCAATAATGCATAAAATAGTGGTTGTTGGAATACATTCATTACGCTTGTTACCTTTATTCTTATTGAACTTAGTTTGCTATTCAGAGCACGCCAAATTAGCAGTTTATATGAGAGTAAACCTTGAAAGTTATTTACCTGTTAATTTCAATAAATATAAAGGGTATATTTTGGATTTCAAGATTCACAATTTTAGTCAGTGCTGATTACAAACGTTTTAATATTTCCGTAGCGACAGCATTAGCTGATGCTGGGTTTTGACCGGTAATTAATTCACGGTCAACAACCACTTTAATAGCCCAATCATTTGCGCTACGCTGATAGTTTCCGCCTGCAGAATTTAAAGCTGTTTCAGGATAGAAAAACATTTTCCCTCCGTCCAAATATCCCTTTTCCGCGGCCACTTCTTCACTGTTACTAAATACCGTCATGTTGTAACCTGCATAGATCCAGTCTGTTGCAGGAAAGGCTTTTCTACCTGCTTTTAAAGCAGCAACAAATTCATCGTTATTAGGTAAAGTAGCCAATAAAGCAATAGGCCCATGACACACTAACCCCGTTGGCTTTTGTGCATGATGAAATGCAGATAAAATACGGCCCAGTTGATCATCCAACAAAAGGTCTTCCATAGGAGCATGTCCACCCGGAGCAAAAAATGCATCAAAATTTTCGATACCCATTTGCTCAACACGGGAAAAACTAATCACCGGACTGTTCACTACATCCGTTATTTTGAGTGATAACATCAATTTTTTATGGATTTGATACGCTTCGTCATCGTTACCAAATAAACTAACAGCATCTGAGTTTGCATCTAAACTTGGAGCTAAGCCGCTAGGGGTCGCAAAGGTCACTTTATGCCCTTGATCAATGAAGCGCTTAACCGGTTGCATTAATTCATTGAGATAAAATCCGGTATTGTAAGACTTGCCATCTTTTAGCGTTAACTCGGCTGTATCCGACATCACCACTAAGATGTTGTCAGCCAAAGCGATAGGGGCAACTGTTATGTTTGCAGCTGTAATAGCGGCTGATACGAGTAATTTAATATTCATTTTTGGAATCTCTTTTTTTGATCTGATTAATTTATTCAGTAATTGAAGTCATCGTTTTTTTGCGCAGCTCAGTTACTTGGTCAAAACCGATGCCCCAGTTATCAGTGTTCACTTCATCAATAACTACGAAAGTGGTTGATGGGGTTTTATTTAGTACATCAACCATCAATTGAGTACAGCCTTTGATAATGGCCTTTTTTTGCTCGTTGGTGACATCTTCATCTGTGATTTTTACGTTTATAAATGGCATGATTTTTTCCTTTATTTTTTAATGGGTATTGATTTAATGAAACTTTTAATTTTTTTGAGTTCTCGATATCACAGCGTTAGGCTGAGATAACTTCATCGAGCAAAGAAGACAAGATATCTTCAAAGTACTCCACTGAATTTGAACCAGAAATCTGCGTATTTCCATTAACAATAAACGCGGGTACGGTGTTAATGTTAAGTGTTTTAACACGTGCTATTTTTTTCTCTAATGCTTGATTTAAATGGGTTGAAGTCATTGCGTTTTTGGCTTCTTGTCTATCTAAACCTAAGGTTTCAGCAATATTTAATAATACGGTTAAGTTACTTATGTCTAACCCGTCTTTAAAATAGGCTTTAATTAAATATTCATTAAGGTCGGTTTGTTTGTTAAAACGCTCTACCCAGTGCATTAGCAAATGCGCATTTCGGGTGTTGTAGTAGTGGGTTCTTTTGGAAAAATCAATCTTGACACCAGCTTTTGCTGCGGTGGCAACTAATGAACCTTGATATTTAAGTAACTTATCGTTATTCCAGCCCATTTGACGGTTAAAGTAATTGGCTATAGATTCGCCTTCAATTACCATATTCGGATTCAACTCAAACGGTAAGAAGTGAAAATCAACTTCTATATTTAGGTTATTAATGGCAGTTTTAATATTGCTATAGCCAATTGGGCACCAAGAACAAACAATGTCGTGTACCATTTCTATTTTTAATCTTTTGCTGTTTAATGTTGTCATTATTGTTGCTCCTGAGTATCGGTATACATTTTTGTGACTATTCGCCATTGACCTTTCTCTTTCAGTAGGCCGAGAAAATCAATGTAGTGAAAATCAAACAAGGGACAGTAAATTTTCACCATCGCTTGGTCTTGTACTACATCAAGGGCTAATATTTTAAAATCAAATGGCTTGTTTAGTTGTGCCGGAGTTTCCCTGTTTTCAACATCGTTTAACCACTGTGTTAATGAGCGTCGAGAGCCAGGTGCTTTTAACCAAGTATCAGGGTGAAATATATCATTTAGTTTCGTTATATCACCATGGTGAAGGCCGTCAAAGTAGCTATGGACAATGGCAGTAACCGCATCAATATCACGTGTTGCATTGCCTAAAGTTATTTTTTCATTATTCATGTTTATCCCCCAAAAGTAGTGATGAAAAAAGGTAATCGCTATCGCGGTTAAGCGATTATTTTTTCCATCAGTTATATTTAACTCGCTTTACTTAGCTGACATCGCTTCTTCGGCTTCATCGGTTTTAATAAAGTTAGGCATGGCTTGCACGGCTGCTAACATTTTCGTCGTTTTTGCACCAAAGGTAATATCAACAGGGAAATAGGCACCCCAACGAGAATAAACAGTCAACATAATATCGGCGGCTGATGCGCTATCACCTCCTAAGAAGCTTTTGTTAGCCAGTTGTTTTTCAACAACTTGCCACAATTTATTGATAATCTCAGCGGCGGTATTCAACGTTTCTTGTCTTACTTTTTCATCACTGACGTTTTGCGCTAAGAAAAATAATCGACCATAGGCTGGGTGCATAGTGGCGTTAGCGAACATAATGTCTTGAATGGCTTGTTGGCGATCACTTTCATTTTCGGGAAAAAGTGAGTTTTTGTGCTTGTTAAGAATGTGAAGCATAATCGCTGCTCCTTCAGTTAAGGTTTTATCACCATCAACTAAAGCAGGTACTGCACCAACAGGGTTGATATCTTTAAAGTTGTCACGCTGTTTGGCATCGATAATGTTAACCTCTTGACCTAGTTCGCGTAAAACAACCTGAGTAGCAACAGAACAAGCGCCTTGTGAATAAAAAAGTGTATACATGGTATTCTCCTAAAAAATAAAATTTGTTTAATTTGAATGTTCACATGTCGGTGATAAATGCCTGCCTCGATGCGATGAAAGAAGTTTACCCTTCTAGTTTGTTTTCATATATACCAATAATGCGTATATACTGTTCTCAAATTGGAAACATTGTTTACGATTCAAATGATAGGAATAAAGAACGATGACGATAGTACTAAGACAAAAAGGATTTGATCGTGGATAAGTTACGGGCAATTCAGCTGTTTGTACGTTTAGCTGATTTAGGAAGCTTTACTCGGGTAGCAGAGCAAGTTGGCTCATCCAAATCAATGATAAGTAAGGAGATAGGGCGACTTGAAACCGAACTTGGCGCTCGTTTGTTGCACCGTTCAACCCGTAACGTTCAACTAACACATGTGGGCGAAGGTTATTTACAACGCGCTCGTGAGATATTGTCAAAACTGGATGACGCTGATAATTTTGTGCAAGATTTACAACAGAATCTGCGTGGTAAACTTAAAATAAATGCCCCTATGGCTTTGGGTATTACTGATTTGTCGTATTTGTTTGCTGACTTTATGAAGGCTAACCCAGAGATTGAACTCGATATTCATTTAGGCGATGAAAGTGTTGACTTGGTAGAGCAAGGTTTTGATTTAGGCTTTCGAGCGTCGAGTAAGCCCATTGATTCAAATTATGTCGGCAGACCACTAACCCAGTTTACTTATAAAGTATGCGTATCCCCAGGTTATCTTGCACAACACCCTGATATTACACTACCCAAAGACCTTAAAGATCATAATTGCTTTATTTATAGTTACTTCCAAGGAAAAAATATTTGGCCGATTGAAGATGGTGTTGCTATAAAAGGTCGCTTGAGAGTTAATAATACGATGTTTATGATGGAGTCAATTAAACAAGGTTTAGGGCTTGGTTTTATCCCTGATTTTGTTTGTCAGCAAGCTATAGATAGTGGCGAAATAGTTGAAGTTTTAGCCGATGCAAAAAAACCTATGCTAACGCTATATGCGTTATATCCAGTGCGCTATTTCGTCCCAACTAAATTGGTGCAGTGCATAGAATACTTGGAGCAGTGGTTTGAGGAAAAAAAACATCTTGGGTGAACTTGAATCTTCAATGATAACTTGTGCTAAAACTGGGGGCAGTCCAACAACAATTATAGTGTGTCCACAAAACTGGGGTAAGACCACTTTGCGGACGTTAGCATTCAATAATTAGCGGTGATTTGGATTAGATTTTATATCGATAACGCCGCCATAAGCAGCTAAATAATTGTTGGCTATCATACCGAGTGAAACGAGGTGAGCCAACAGTTATGTGTGTTTTTATGGCATTGTTATATGCCGGTTTAACTTGGATGTTAAAACATGATCTTGCCATGAGCCAGCTATTTTTAAATAAGACTTAGCAAATCCTTCTTTTTGAAAGCCCAATCTATTTAATAGTTTCTTTGACCGTATATTTGATGGCATAAAGTTAGCCATAATTCTGTGTAATTGATATTCATCAAAGACGTATTGAATTGATGTTTGAAGCATTTCAAACATTAGACCTTTACCTTGTTCTTTTTCGCTGATTGAATATCCCAGACTACACGCTTGAAAGGGGCCATGAACAATGTTTGAAAAGGTACACAGACAAATTATTTTTGATTGTTCTTTGTCAAAACCGACAAGAGAAATAGAAGAGCTAGATTGAAATTTTTTAAAGTTGCTTTCTACGCGTTTTTGAGTGTATTCCAAACTAAAATACGTTGGTGATCTTGTAGGTTCCCATTGAGATAAATAAATGCGATTTTCATTTTCATATTTTACTAACAACTCAAAGTCGTTAGGATTTAAAACAGAAATAATCATGTTTTCAGTTTTTAACACAGGAATAGATTTCAACACAAATATCTCTTAGACCAACGCCTTAATAATGGACAAGAATTGTTGACTAAAATTGCGAGGAATGAGCGCTAGCCAACTATTTATCGTCCGTTTGAGTGACTTATACCTAAATCACACTTCAGTTCTTGGTCTAACTTTTGCTGCTATAGCTGTTCCTCTTATTGAAATCTCTAATAAACCATCTGTACCTTTACATCTTTTAGCTAATGGTAATAATTGAGATTTAAAGTCATTATTATCAATTAAGTGTTCCATAGCACTTAATGATATTTCATACTCACCGCAGCTTTCATTTGAGCATAAATAATGGCGTCTATTCTCATTGTCCGTTTTAATGTAACTAGAATCCGAATTACATAGATAACAACTTTCAGAAAATTTAGTATTACTCACGAATTATCCTTTAGGTATAACAGCTTATTATGAAAACCGTGCAAGGTTAGCTACCTTGTAAGGTTACATTTTTTTAAAGATATATAATAACGTATTAGAAAAAGTATTGATAAATTTTTTACGCTAATGTCTCTAATGCGCACCAAGAAGTCATTAGCGGTGACCTTTTTTTGATTATTCATTGATTACGAGCTAAGGCTCACTTCCACCACAAAGGAGACATTAGGTAACTAGTGTAAACATCGCTTCGGATTAGATTTTGTATTGATAACGCATAATTGAGACGTTATAACGGGAAATATATCCACTATCCTTATTGATAATTACTGGCTGTAGTCATTAAGCACTTGCCATTTAACTCCTCTTTCTGATTGAGTTATCTCGCTTTTGATTTCTGTCGTATTAATTTGTGATATAGGGAGGTGAGACTTTACTATCCATATTCGACAGTTATGTTCTTCAACAATATGTCAGACACTAATCTTGAAAGTCCAACATTCAAATCTACCTTATTTAGGGTATAGTCAGCTCCAAATCCTTTTGCACAATACAATAATGTGTCAGTACAGTTATCTGAAATACGACTACCTGATATAGCAACAATAGGAACATTGCTTCTCGATTTTACGAAACTAATGAGTTCGTACCCGTCGACATTGGGCATATCGATGTCAGTAATAACTAAATCAGGACTTAGCTCGAGGAGTTTATCTTTGAATTCACTAGCATTTAGATAACTGGTGACTTGAGTTTCTATTTTTACTTCTGCTTTTATTATGCCTTCAATTATTTTCAACATAACGTTTGAGTCGTCAACAACAACTATTTTTAGCATAATTCAAAACTTCCTTTTTAGAGCTAACTACAATAGATGTTCAAGGTCATCTAATGATTGGTAAGATATAAGTGTAGTTCATACCAAAAATTATTTATTAGAGGACTTCATTTATTCACGGAAAGGACTCTAACAATAGATTAATGAACCTAAAATTGAACCCAATTTGTCATTTTTATGCTGTACTCTGCTGTCATGTCTATGCGTTAATTCTTTAAAATGTTGGATTTCAATAGAATTGAACCAATGAAATACTTCAAAGTATTCGGATTGGATTTTGTGTAGATAACCTCCAATTAAATTTGAACGCTAATCTAAATCGTAGGTTCAGTGTTATTAAACCCATTTGTGCTGTCTGTTTGTTGTGCCTGCTAATAAATTATTCGCGTTTAACGGCCATTAGACTAGTGTTAAGTTATTGTTTTTAACCAAACCTAGTTTATGAACGCTCTTGTAATTGATCCTTCCAGCTCTGCCCGAATGATCACTAATATGACGCTTGCAAGTCATGGGGTTTTTACCGACAGTGTCAGTTGTGAAAAAGAAGCGATATCCTTAATCAAACAAAACAACTACCAGCTTATTTGTGTGGCTAGAACGCTGGAGACCCGTGATTGCCGCCGTTTTTGCTCGAAGTTACGTTTAAACCAATCTACTCAATCCACACCTATCGTAATGTTATCTGCATCAGATGAACACGAACCTGAGTCATTTATGGCATTAGGGATTACTGAGATTTTTAGTAAAAAAGATATTTCTGCCTTCTCTGACTATGTCGATAGTCTGAGTAAAACCACCAATAGTAATTTTCTCTACGTCGGAAGAATACTGTATGTCGAAGATGCGATGAGTGTCGCCAAACTTACAATTTCTGTATTAAACGAACATGGCTATGAAGTCAGTCATATCACTACAGGTGAAGAGGCGATAGAACTCTATAACAATGAATATTTTGACTTAGTGATGACCGATATCATTCTCGCAGGTAAGCTCAGTGGTACAGCAATAGTACGCCATATTAGAGATAGAGAAAAAAAGCATAAAACCCCTATTCCTATTCCTATCTTGGCGATGAGTAGCTTTGACGATGCTTCTCGAAAATTGGCACTATTTCAAGCTGGCGTCAATGGCTATGTACCAAAGCCAATTATGAGCGAAGAACTATTGGCACGAGTCGATAGCTTAATCCTTAACCAGCAACTATTTAAAAAACTCGAAGTACAACGCCAACGTTTAGAAGAACTGGCTATGACAGACCAACTCACCGGTCTCTATAATCGTCATTACCTGCTAGATGCCGCATCAAAAAGAATTAGTGCCGCAACAAGACACGATATAGATATTTGTATGGTGGTTGTTGATATCGACTTCTTTAAATCGTTCAACGACGAACATGGTCATGCTATGGGTGATTTAGTACTCACCAAAGTGGCAGAGCTACTCTCTAGCCATGTACGTAATAACGATATTGTCGCGCGCTTTGGCGGTGAAGAGTTCGTTATCTTATACGACCACTGTCCTTTAACTCAGGCAGTGAAGAAAACAGAGGTGCTACGAAAAACCTTGGAACAGTTAAAACCAGAAGGTTTGACGGTGACGGCTAGTTTTGGTCTTGCTCAATTTAACCAGCAAGATAAAGACTTTCATGGTCTCTTTTCACGAGCTGATGAGGCCGTCTATCAAGCAAAAGAGAACGGTCGCAATTGTGTTGTATCGGTGTAATCCACTAATAGATAGTAATTATGACTATTAAGATAATTTTTTGTAATTTAATGGACGTGAATCATTAGAAAATATATGGCAAAAAATTTAAACGTAATGTCAGGAATGCGCACAAAACTATCTAAATTTGTGAGTGAAAAGCATCCCACCTAACGTCCGTTTCAAGCTTTTTTCTACCTGTGGCGTTTCATCTCTGGGTGTAAATTATTGAGGTCATATCGGAATTGAACAGCCACAGTACGAAGACTTTTTAATTACTATAAGCAGCCAGCCAATTTGATTCTCCTATCCAATCTTGAGTTGATTTATGACTTGCAATTTCAACCTCATAGGACTCGATTACAAGTCGATAGTTCTCGTATTTCTTCGCTAGAATAAGATAGAACCCGTCGATAAATAGCCAGCTATTCATAAATATTTTTCCTTGGTAATCGAATAAATTGAAACATTGATTGAGAATATAGTGTTTTTAAAAGGCTATTAAGCATGTAACTTAGTCTAAGCTTTTGATTTTAATCAATATCAATCACTCATTATCCAGAGTTCAGGTTAAATACTTATTTGAGCGAGTCGAGTGGTTGATAATTTTCTCGAATCGATTTTATTTCATTATCTAACCCCGTCATTTGCCAACGACCAAGTGCAATTGGAATACTACCAATTGAATTAAGCTGGTCAAAAAAATCTTTAATACGAAAGTCTTTTCCTTGTGATTCCAATAAAATTGCATAGTCAGCCATGGTTCGTTCCAACAAATATTTTCCCGTCACATAACTACTGCCATAACCTGGCTGCCTCATATAAAGATGCTGTTCAAAAATCAACAGTTCCGGTTCTACTTTCATCCAACCGCGAGGGGTTTTATCGGCATGGATTTGGCCCGCTTGTTCCATGGTCATCTGATTGGCATGTGCGTAAAGCGAACCGAGACCTCTGGCCGCGCGTTGAGCAATCATAATCCATACAATTTCTCGAACTCTTGGATTGTCATCATATAACCCGGCATGCATAAACATTTCTTCAACAGCCGTCGCAGTGCCTTCATTGCGACTATCGAATATATTATAGAGTAATGCTTCTCGCCGAATCGGGCTAGTATGAGGCTTATTGTCCATTCTAGCCAATTCAAACCAATGATAGAAATGAGAATACAAGGGTGTTGGATCAAAATGCGAACCTATCAGAAAGAAGTTACGTTTGTCAGCCGGCACAAATGGCCCCAAGTGTCCTTTTAGGGCCTTTTCAAAATAGTCGGCGACGGTAACAATCTCTTGTTGATCTAGAAACTTAAGAAATTTAGTAGCTGAGCGCTCTTTAAGTTCATCGTATTCTGCTTGGTTAGCTGCTGCGATTAATTGCGGCAGTTTACGATTACGATGCTCTTCTAGTTTCAAACTAGACCACGAACGATCTAGTTCTCTTTGTAACAATCTCACTTCATCTTGCCAGTTAAGCGGAACTAGGTGAACGTTATTCATATACCAAGTATATTGCGCTTCGCCGATACCCGATGGCCCATTCTTAAGTTTAGCTTGAATTTCAAGCCAATCAGCAAAATCACTGGTCGACTTGATCGCGGTTTCGATAACGTTTGATAACTCTGAGCTAGCTGTTTTGTTTACTTTCTTTTGAAGATCCAAAAGCGCTTTTTTTTGTTGAACGATGTCTCTAATACCCGCTTTCCAAAGTTCTGCGGCGTTGCCCGTTAAGTTAACTTTAGCCTGTTGAGTGAGAGGTTCGATTATACTCAAGTCGGCGATCAGTCTTTGTTGCTCGACTTCACTTAATGGAAATTGATAAGTCCATAACTCTGTCACACCATGATGAGTCGGCCCTTCGTGTGCTGGCACATCACTGCGATAATTCCAGATCGATTTATAGAATGCAGGGTCTCGTTGCCAAGGTTTGAGCAGTTTGTAATTAAACTCATAACCATTTAATTCCGCCCACAAAATATGCCAATCGACTTTATTCTCGATAGACCAATTAGTCGTCTCAATGTGTAATAGCTTTTGTCTAATCGATTCAAATTTTTGAAAGCGACTATCAAATGTTTTAGTTCGATAATCAGGAGCATTGTTAAATAACGGCGGTTGTTCAAACGCTCGCCATTGTTTGAAGAGTTGAGTTAGAGACTGATAATCACCGGCATTAACCACGCTAATGGTCAATGAAAAAGCGAAAATGCAGTAGGCGACTAGAAGCACCAACTTCTGTTTTAAGTGAGACAAGATAGTGTTCATAATTACCTTATTTTAATAATAGTTAGCTGCTATTTTATTTTCAAAAGGAAGTAGAATTAATATAAACATCCTATTCGATATAATCAATAGTTAGCGTGGTCGAAAAATCCGATACATAACGTTGATATCAAAACAAATACTCTGAAAAATTGACGCTACACTGTTAGTTTTCAGGCCGATTATGTCTCATTCTTTTCATTTACAAAAAAAGAACAAACGCTGCCCAAATCTATTATGGTAATTACTGTGCGAGTTTTATGTGAGTTCGGTTTTGATATTAACAGCGCAAAAACACATATAATGTATTTTGACGCTGTATTGAAAAGTGTATAATTTTCTAGCTATCAGTCACAATAAGAGATTTTACCGATAATGTATTGGTCTCTTGGTGATCCCACTGCCATTGTGCTGTCTTTTTACAGTGTATCCCGCCAACCCAATAATCTTGAATGTAAACAATATCGCTTATGAGGCAGGCTTGTCCGTACTCTGTGATGGAGACTAAATGTTCCCACCAAGGACTTTGTTGATTTGTCAGTTTAATCAAAGGAGTGTCACCTTGCGCCAAAGGTAGTAATAAAGCGTAAAACATTACATCACCAAGAAAAGGCAGGGGTTCTTTTTTTTGATACTTTATAAACCAAGAGCTTGCTGTTATAGGCACATTTTCATTGCTCAGTACTTGCATAGCAAGCGTCTGAGTTAAGCTCAAGCCTGTACTATGGTTAGGCAGTTCTTGAAGGTGGCGCTTTAGCGCTTTGCTCATATTGGGTAAGCAGTCAAGGCTATCTGATTGTAATAGATCAACTAACGAAGATGGTTGCGAGGAAATTAGCGCTTGCCAGCACTTAGTAGCCTGAATCATGAGCTTTGGTGTCACTACTTTACGTTTTTGCCAGCAAGAGCGAATAGCTTCGGCAGGTAGTTGACCAAAACCGATGAATCTATCGGTGCCAGGAAACTGATTGACTTCGATTATCTCAACGGTGGTCTTTTGTGCAGACTCTAGTTGAGTTAATGCGTAAACCAACATTAGTTGATCATAGCAATCATGCTCTACCCAAAAGACAATTCTTTCATATTGCTCACTGAGTAGCTTCGCTAAATTTGCAGTTTCAGATTCAATAATACAATCAATTTCCTCCTCGGCACGACCAATGATCGGAAGCAAAGTTTGGTGCACGTATTGGGCTCGTCGGACAACAAAGTCTTTTTGAGAAGCCGGTAATGGTCCGATACATAACGGATCAATGAGCGGTAAAAACTCTCCCTCAAAGCGACATTCTCTCAATTTACTTTGGATGTCATGTCCGCAACGAACATGAAGCGTAGTAGCGTCACTATCTAAAGGTGCCACATGATCAGAGATGGCTTGGCGATGGTGATCCAACTCTTCTATATGCTGTTTGAGTTTACTCCAGCTTGGTAAGCCAAGTTCTCGTGCTAGCGCGTATTGAACATCGGCCAGTTTGATATTATTGGCATTGATTTGGATAGAGTGGGTATGGAATTTCTGTACTTTAGCCATGGCACTAAGTTCGCCATTACGGATAGCTTTTAGGCGTTTTTTGGCAATGTTTTTTTGCTGATTGAGATTTAGAATAAAACTGTTTAGAGATTGCATATTTTCACCATTCTTATAGTTTCCGCACTCGCCTAACAGAAAAAGAAGGTAAAAAATCAGATTGTTACTGCTAATGCAGTTTCAGTTGATATGCCGTGAACAGGGTTCTTTCCGCGAGTGATGGGGGCTCCGACTAAGCCAGTTACATGCTACTGACTATCGTTAAAAAGTTCAAGAAGACATTAACCAAAAAGGACTGTTTGTTGAAGTAACTCTAATTAAACAATAAGATAGAAGTTATTAGACGATTAAAAATAAAGACACTTATGAATAAGTTACTAATACTGTTGATGTGTGTATTGCAGCTGGCCTGTGGTGGAAAAAGTGACTCTTCAGCAAGGACTTCTCCTGAGTTAACAAGTACGCATATTGCTTTGGCTTCATCACTATCGCCGTTTAATTTAATACCCTATCCACAAGAGTTAACCGTAATAGAAGGTCAGTTAGCTCTTAGCGAAACAGTTAAATTAGTTCTTGCGGATAATACTCCCGCCAGTACCCAAGCAATTACGAAGTTGTTGAATCACTTACAATTATCAGTAAGTGATGAGTCAACACTAACGATTCGTTTTAACCTAGACCCATCGTTATCTTTAACAGAAGAAGGCTATCAGCTTCGTATTGACGAAGGTATTGAGATCAGTGCGGTGAGTGATGTAGGTTTGTTTTATGGTGTGCAGACATTACGACAATTATTACCTGCTCAAGCCAGCGCTAATTATGTTTTACCTAAAGTCGATATCACTGATCAGCCTCGTTATGCCTGGCGTGGTAGCATGATTGATGTTGCTCGACATTTTATTTCAATAGATTACCTTAAACGACATGTTGAGCGTATGGCATTGTTTAAATTGAATAAATTACATTTGCATTTAACGGATGATCAAGGCTGGCGTATTGAAATAAAAGCTTATCCTAAATTAACCAGTATTGGTGCTAAAACGCAAGTTAATGGTGGCGGCGGGGGCTTTTACAGCCAAGAACAGATGCGAGACTTGGTTGCTTTTGCTCAGCTACATGGTGTTGAAATTATCCCTGAGATTGATATGCCCGGTCATATTCAAGCGGCGATTGCTTCTTATAATGAATTAGCTTGTGAAGATGCTAAGTCTTTTGAATTATATGAAGGTATGCAAGTTGGTTGGAGTTCACTTTGTCTTGATAAACCTGAAATTATTTACCCATTTGTCACTAGTGTATTAAGTGAATTGGTTGATATTTTTCCTACACAATATATTCATATTGGAGGTGACGAAATAGAGCATGTTCGTTATGCCGAATTTATTGAACGCACTGATAATATTTTACAAAATTTAGGTCGTAAAACTATCGCATGGGAGGAAGCGTCTAAAGGAGAGTTACATAGTGACTCTTTGTTGCAACTTTGGAATGATGAGTACGATATTCAGTCGGCAATTGATCGAAATATCCACCTGGTTTTATCACGCTGTAGTTATACCTATTTTGACCATGGTAATGTTGCCGGACAAGAAAATACCTTTGATTGGTGTACTAAAGATGGCGTCAGTTTAGCGCGTGTTTATAGTTTTAAACCTGAAAACTATCCTCTGGTGGTCGGTATTGAAGCGCCATTATGGACTGAAATGGTGGTTGATGAGGCCGGTGCAGATAACCGCTTATGGCCGCGCTTAAGTGCTATTGCCGAAGTCGCATGGAGCGCTGAAAAACATCGTGACTTTGCTCAATTTAAACAACGGTTATCGGTTATTAAAACACATTTAGATGCTTTACAGATTAACTATTACGGTAAATAATACCATTTCGTCTAAATTGGTGGTCAATGATTGCGCAGAAAAATTAACAAGAGCAAGGCGTTTGATTGAGTAATAGCTGGCTATTAGGATTGAAAGCAACGCAGCACTTGTTGATTTTAGCAAGCAAGGGTGAGCAAATATTTAGATGAATTGGTATAACGTTGATAAATAAAAAGTCCCAGAACATTTGGGACTTTGTTTCGTTTCATGAAAACTATTAAAAGTTAGGGTGTGCAATTTCCTTCGTTTTTCCAAACGTCCCAAGGGCCTGAATTTTCAGCTGGATTGTTATTACGTGTCCACCAACGCGCGGTATATTCCACATTGTTATGGGCAACACGATCTCCAGTGACATAAACCGAGGCTGCTTGCCACTCATTGGCATTACATTCTCCACTTTGTCCCTCAATTGTAACCACTTGATTATAAGTATCCGTTAAATTATCACCATCGGTTACTTTAAGGCTGACTGAATAGCTACCTGCTTGGCTATAAGTATGATCGGGACTTTGTATTTGGCTGGTTTGTTGGTCACCAAAATTCCACAAATAAGCGTTGATCCCTTTATCATCACTTGATTGATCGGTGAAGTTAGCCTGCATTGCGTTAACACTGTAAGTGAATTTTGCTATTGGCGCTTGTGGATCGCCACCACCGCCATCTCCGCAATTTTCGATAAATTTCCATACGTTGCTATAAACTTCAGGGTCAGCACCCGTTGACCACCAAATTGCCTGATATTTTTTATTGTTAAATTGTACATTATCACCCAAAGCGTAACTTTTAGTTTGCTGCCATAAGGGGGTTCCGTCACAACTATTATTAGGGTCTTGCTGAACCGTGACGGTGATTGCAGCCGTCTCTGTTAAACCCTGTTGATCGGTGATCGTTAATGAGACCGTATATGTTCCTGCTTGGGCATAGGTGTAGCTTGGAGCTGATGCAGAACTGCTATTGCCGTCACCAAAATTCCATTGGTAAGAAACAATAGGAGTATCGCTATCAGCAGCCGAACTATCAAAATTACAGGAGAGTTGATTGCAGCTATAATCAATTGATAATACGGGGGGATCAATAACATCGCCGGGCACATCAACATTATGTATTCTTCGGCCACTAGCGCCTTGGTTATCTGTTACTGTTAATACCACTGAAAATAGACCTGAGCTACTATATGTATGAGCAGGATTTGCTGAAGTGCTAATACCACCATCGCCAAAATTCCAAAGATAACTAACAATTTGACCATCACTATCGCTAGAGGTATTACTATTGTAATCACAAGTATAGCTATCACATACCGAACTAAATTTAGCGGTAGGAGCGACGTTACTTGAATCGGCTCTGGGGTTAGCCATTTCAATAGCAAAACTTAATGCTAAGCGTGCAAATGGCACTGAGTTTTCAGCCTGAGGATCACTATTTGCTAAGGTATCATTACGTGAATGTATTGCTGGGTTAGCGCCATTAAATGTAGCTTCAAACGGCATACTGGTTGGATAACCTTGATTATACCAAGAGGCATGATCAGAACAGGCATAACCACAGCGGTCATCACCATAGTTAACTTGTGGCTGGTAGGTATCCAACAATGATTTCATGTAGCTATTGAAACTTGCGTTGACATAATCGGTCATAAAAACAATATCGTCATTAGAACCATGATAATTGGTCATATCGAGTTGCAATGCGGCAACCACATTCTCACCACGGTTTTTATATGCGGTAGCTATTTCTTTAGAACCTCTTAAACCGACTTCTTCAGCGGCATAACCCATAATATGAACACTACGTTGTGGTTGTTTACCATCATTGAGTAATACTCGGGCTACTTGCATTAATGAGGCAATACCTGAAGCATCATCATCGGCACCGGGTGCTCTGGTGCCTTCAGTGGTGCTACGACCAGCAGTAGAGTCTAAATGAGCACCCATCACCAGTATTTCATTTGGAAATTCACTGCCCTGTATTTTTAAAATAACCGAGTTTTGACCCCAACCACTATGATTATAAGGTTCTACCGTTACCCAAGGTTTTGACGCTGCTAAGTTTTGCCATTGTTGGGTGAGCCAGTCCGCGGCTTCAGCACCGGTACGAGTATTATAAAAGCGATTAGTGAAATTGCTTAATGAGGCAATATTGCCACGAATATTATTGGCAAGTATTTGCGGTAATAATTCATCTACACGAGCTTGTTGTTGGATCGGCGGTGCATTAAACGCTAATAATTGTGCTGGACCTTTAAGTGCATCAACCGCTTCTTGATAGCTATCATGCACAATATAACCACCACAGCGATTATGATTTTCGTGCATTAACTTTGATAACTCAGCTAATTTTTCCTCATTTATTTGATAAATTAACACTGGGCTTTGCATTAGAGATGGACCTTCTAACGCGGGCGCAAGCTTTGCACCAATATGTTCAGCTTGTTTAACGGCATCACTGCCAATAGTAATCCACAGACTTCCTTGCTCTGCGTAGGTGTTTAAACTGGTTAAAATTATGGTTAGAAATAGACTTAACTGTCGACAATATACATTTACTTTTTGTGTGTTCATTTTACTCTCCCTTTTGTTTTGTTTAAAAAACACACAAAAAAAATAGCATAAAACAATTAAATTAACAAATTTGTAACAATATATTAATATAATTGCAGCCTTGTGCAATTTCAATAATATTAAGGGGTTACACTATGATGTAATTACTATGAGCGGGCTGACTTGTTATTTTTCAGGAGAGTTAGCGGATGTAACTAATTATGATCAATGTATTTATAATCCAAGCGATTACACTGACGCTCAGCAACTTGGTAGAATGTTATTTAAACAAAAACAGCAAGGGCTAACATATCAATCAGTACGTAACATCGGCGCAACATGTTGGGCATTATTTACTCCCAAGCATGTAATATCAATTAAGCAAACGTCACATTTTTAATTTATCTATGATGGTAAAAGCATTGCACGTGTTGAAACTATCTCGAAGGTTCGAGCTTAGCTGTAAGTATTGTCGAGTACTTCTCGTTGCTCAGCGACTTCAATACGTATATCAAAATCTCGTGGCCAATCAGTATTGTCATAGTCAAAAGTTGTTGACTCTAAGATCTTCTTTTCATCTTTAACCGTTTTGTAATCAACCATGTTATTTCTCTATAATAATTACTTATGTAGTATTATTACATCAAATATGACGTTATATCAAGTTATGTCTATTTTAAAGGGATGTTTTGTTGTTTTATTTCAGTTTGTTTTTGAGTGGAAATATAAAAAATAGTTTGATATTCAGTTTCTGATCTTCGTGATTTTATGAATTGATATTTTTATGTGAAATTAAAGTGTATTGTCATAAATTAATTTAATCATTGTAGTCATACGCTTATAACATTATCTTAACAGCGGATATAAAATTACAGGATGTAATAAATGAATGAAGAAGTTAAAGCGCTAAAATCAGAATTAGCATTGCTTAAACTTCAATTTAGTGAACGAGTCACCGCGGTTGAAAGTCGTTTGGATAGTTTGCTTGTCCAAGAGCAAACATCAACGAAGGTTCAACAGCAAGATATCACTGTAATTGAAGAATATCTTACCCCGGTAATGCCAGCCGAATCATCGGATACAACCGTCATTACAGCAGAAGAATATTTAGCCACAAGAGCAGAGCTAGATGTATTAACGTTAGCGACACCTTCCTTTATAACCGTCTTTTTTCAAACACTTTTATCTTCTCTTTTTGAGTGGCTTTCCCCTGTTACTAAAATTTACCAGTCATATAAAGAACGAGGTATGTTGGGGATATTCATCCTTACCATGGTTGGCATTAGTTTAACTCTTGCAGGCTTTGGCTATTTAATGCAGTTACTTATTGATCAATTGGGTGCGGGTTCCAAATCGTTATTAATATGTATAGCGGCTCTTGGTGTCATGGGATTAGGCATACACTTAAAAATAAAAACGCGTTTTGGTGAATTTGCCACCGCTATTGTCACATTAGGTATTTTGCTGTCTTACAGTGCCGTTTATTTTTCTGGCAGTGTTTATGGGCTGTTACCTGATCTTCTTGTATTCATTTTATACCTAGTCATTGCCTTGTTATGTCATGCTCTGGCATTGTGGTTAGATACTAAGGTAGTTGCCGCTTTAGGTATCATAGGTATTGCAACGATGCCAATGCTTTCAAATACAATGAGTCTTGACCCTTTCTATTATTTGTTATCACTCGCTTTTGTTGTGTGTAGTAGTTTGATTCTAGCTTATCGACATCTAGGCGCTTGGCTTGTTCATCTAAGTTTGGCATTCACACTTATTTCCCTTGAATGGCTTATCGGCTTTGAAGAGACTCAAATATCATCTTGGCTCGTTAATCTGTTTTACTTGCTCTTTTTTGTTTACGTAGCAATATCCCTATTTAAAGATAAAGTACCGACAAATAAAACATTAGTTTTTTTGGCAACACTTGTTGGTTCTACTGTGGTTATTTTCTTGCAAGTGACAGATATATTCACTGTACAAATGAGCATTAATTTTACTTTGAATTCCTTAATAGCAATTGGCGCTAGTGTTTTCTTTTATCGAGTAAAACGTGAACTAACCTATGTTTTTATCTTACTTGCTGCTTCGTGGGCTGTACTGAGCATAGTCAGTGTCATTGGTGATGCTTATTGGGGAATAGCATGGGCGGTGGAGGGAATATTGTTAATTGCTATTGCTCGTCGCTATAAAATTTCGGCTGTCATTCATCAAGGTCAAACGTTAACGGCAATAGCACTGTTATATTGTTGGTCAGCGTTAGCAATGTACTTTCCATTACCGGCATTAACATCAATTGATGGCTGGTTGTTATCAATAATGATTGTTGTAATTATCGCTACTTGGCAACGACTTATCAACAATAATGAAGTATATGATGACTTCAGCAAAAATAGAGTTAAGCCGTTTTTACAATTGTTAGAGGTAGTTTGGTTATCTATTCTACTGATTACAAGCGCCGATATATGGTTAGGTAACTGGACTGGAACACTCGTTATTTTAGTGCAAATAGCCTTATTGTTTAGAGCAAAAAATTGTAAGCAAGTAACGATAGAAATATTTGCCGCAATACTTCTTATCGTGCCATTATTTTATGCCTACCAAGGAGCAATATTGGTTGATAGTTATCGCTTTACCATGTTGCCTTTATTTGCAAAAGTTGCGGTATTCTCTGTGTTTATACAACTTTGGTTATGGTCAGCTTTTTATAGAAAATATCAACCAAGCAGCTTAGTTAGACATTTTGCGGAATCGGCACGAATCCTTTTTTATCTACTTATTCCTGTGTGTTGGTTAGGCTCCGTTATTCGCCGCTTTGACGATAATTCACTGATGTTACTATGGCTTTCGCCTTTAATCGCTTTGTTCTTGGCGCGTAAGGTTAATCATCATTTATTATTCAAAGAAACTAAAGTATTGACTGGCCTAGCAAGTTTCGCTTTTGCCATTGGTGTTGGACAACTAACGTTAATAAATAGCATTGTGGTATTACTTGGCTTCTTAAGCTTTTTCGCAGCAGCCTATTTTTTTAATCGTCAAAATAGCGCGTCTATCTATAAATTTATTTGCAGCTGGGGAATATTATCTCTTGGTTTCGCAATCCCTAATATTATTGGCTTTCAAACGCATAACATGATGTACGGTTTGTTGATTGCCGCAATTTTTTGGGGAGCTGCTTTTAATGCAATTAATCTATCTGAACACTTAAAAAGAAATGAAACCTTTATTATCGTGATTAACTTGTTATTAGTCATTGTCGCATGGTTATTTAATTCGTCGAATGTGAGTTATGCATTGCTACCAATCATATTTTTAATCGCTGCTTTATATCAAAAAGAGCAGAAATTTAAGCACTCTCGATTGGGTGAAATATTAAAACAAAATGGTGATTTGTTTTTACATTCCATTGTCGCCATTACTTATGTGGTCTTGTGCTCTGCACTTATTAAATATCAATTAGACTTGTTAATTGCTCCTGCATTGGCCATACATGGCGCTTTAATTCTCTTTTCAAAAGATCGACGTATAACAACGGTAAAATATAGTTTTGGATTGATTTTATTGGGGATAACTAAACTGGCAATGATTGATGCTGCTAACGCTCTATTATGGCAAAAGGTTATTTTGTTTATGGGTATTGGTGTATTTATTTTAGTTGCATCATTTTGGTATCAAAAATTTGTGAGTCGGGTTGCAGTGACCTAGAGAAGCAAAATTTTGTTTATCCTCACTTGGAATAGCTTAATACAAAAGACCTTTCAACTTATAACAAGTTGAAAGATCAAAGGTAAGTTGCTAATTCAACTCGGTATTATGAGAAAACAATCGGTTCACTAGCTCTTCTTTGGAGGGGCGGCTTATCGACTGGGCTTTATCTATTTCTACTTGGCTTAATATTCTACCGTGATGGGATGATACGTATTGCTCTACTTCCAGTCCCAATTTATTGATTTTATTCGTTAAACTATCAAGTCTCTGATAGGTGTCTACACTTGGCCAACCATTTGGAGAGCCAAATTCAACTTGATAACCACTGCCAAACATATCTTCCGTGAAGAGTAGTTTGTACTGTGGTAGATAAATCACTAAATTATGACTGGCGTGACCGTTTGGTACATCAAATAACATAATTTTACCATCAGCTAAATAGCTCGTCTCTGTTATTGGCACAAAGCGATTATCGGCTAATGGCTGTTGTAGGTGTTTATTTACGGCCGATATATCTGTTGGATGAATGATTAAATTTGCGCCTCGTTTAACAATATTGCTAAGTCCTGACATATGATCATTATGATGATGACTAACAAGGTGTTGCGTTACTGGTTTGTTGTTGCCCGTAGTTTTTCTTAGTAAGTTTAATCCTTGTTGCCAAGCCTGCGAATTATTTTCTTGTCCCCAAGCTCCGGCTGAAATGTAGTGATCACCTGCATCAATAAACAAGGTATATCCCCAACCTTGGCCGACAAAATAAACATCTTTGGCTAATTGCCTAATCGTTAGCTGTGAAACATCAAAAAATCGTTTTTTTGTTTGCGGCTTGTAGCCAGAGGGAATGTCGAATTGATTGTCTTTCACTGAATTAAAGCTGAGTTTCCTAGAGTCTGTATGGTAGATCGCTTGCTCTGCCGTACTGACAAACATTTGTTTGGCCCAAGTGATGCCTTGTGTCTGTTGATGGTCCATAAAGTCATAACTGCGGGTCTGTTGCCCTCGTTTTTTTAGCATACGAGTTAAATAGCCGTTTTTTTGATTGAGGTAGACCGTATATTCCTGTTTAGTACCTGCGTTCACCGTCAGTACATCGTGGGCCTGACCTTGTATGTAAGCAGTATCTATCCATTGGCTGTGGTCTCGGTCTGTGGCTAGCTGTCTGATGATCAGTGGATCTAGTAATTGACTAAAACCAACATCGGCATTGTCATAGTTGATGCCTTTTACTAATCGGTATTGTTGTAAACCGTGATCCACAACATAACCTTTGCCATCTATAAAAATTTGATGGGCTGCTGTCGGCATATCAGTACCATGACCCCATACTAACCTTGTTGTTGCTCGTTTAAATACTTTTCGCTTGTTGGTTAAATCTAAGCTTATTTCAATCTCATTATTGTTCAATTGCATGATCATCGGACCTTGAGCCGAGTGACCGCTTTGCCCGATGGAAAAATTCTTGATGTTATCTGTAAATTTCAGGCTTTGCAGTTGTATCAACTTATCATCGCCATAGGCTTCAATGGCCTTATTGATAATGCCATTCTCTTTTTCACCGGCAACTAATTCTGAGCTGAAGTTTAATAACAGCAATATTAATGCTCCTAGCTTTAGCTGTTGCAAAGTCGTTTTTTTATAGCCCATTAAAATTTACCTTTAGGATGTTGTGTTCATAAGCTTAGTATTAAACTAAATTGTAGGCTCTGATGGCAACAAAGGCGGACTGATGAAATGCTGATGAATTGCTGATGTCCCGTAAATTGTACCGTTCGACGTATTTTTACAAGCTAGCACTCGACAGCCTAGCCAACTAATCATAAAATTTAGATCTCGAGAAAATTACCCTTGGTTCAAAATGGCAGAGCAGAACATATTCTATATTACGGATTTTCAAATTGATCTGTCCCGCTCTGTGGTGATAAAAGATGGATGCCAGACTCAGGTTGAACCCAAGGTTTTACAGGTATTATTGTTATTAGCTAAACGTCAAAATAAAGTGGTGACTCATAAGGAAATTATGGATCATGTCTGGCAGGGTACTGAAGTGGTGCCTAATGCATTGCAACGTTGCATTGCGATTTTGCGCAAAGTATTAGCAGACGATGCCAAAGCTCCCACCATAATCACCACCCATCCTAGAATTGGCTATCGTCTGATTGCTGAAGTTCGCTGGCAACCTTTAATAGACTTGCAGGCGATTAGCGAACCGCTAACTAAAGAAAACGATTCAGCAACGAAATCAAGTGAGCAACAACATAAAGCGGGTTGGATTAAATTTGCTATCCCCTTATTAATCTTCTCAGTTTTGGCGTTTATAGTCGCAAGGAAGGTATTTTGGTTGAACGAACTACCAAATCAATATACGCAAATTGATCAATTAACTCAGACTGATGCCTATGAAACTCACGCCCTGTTTAGTGCAAAAGCAAAGTATCTGGTGTTTAATCGTGATGCGGGTTCGTGTAAAAGCCACTTATGGGCAAAACATATGGCTAGTGGCAAAGAAAGCCGATTAACTGCTCAGTCAGGCTCCTATGGTGCGATGAGCTTTACAAGTAACGGCAGGGAATTAGTATTTGCAGCTAAAAATAATTGTGAACAATCAAGTAGAAATCAACTAAAACAAACCGGCAATCAATTGTGCTGGAATATAGCGACTTTAGATTTTGCTTTAGCGTTGTCAGCCCCACAAATGCCTAGCTTTCGTCATCAATGCCAGGCAGAGAGGTTGGAAAATCCAAAAGCATTGTCAAATCATCAATATGCATTTTTGCAGTATAATGACGGACGTTATCAGTTAATACATTACGATGATTTAAGTAAAAAACTCACTTCTCTTTATGCTTCAAAAGAACAGTACATCTATCATTTTGACTATGATCCACTGAACAAACGTTTTGTTATAATTAGCCGCGACAAGTATTCTAATAATTTACTGGAAATGTTAGATGAAAAGGGTCAATTGCTGAGTCGTGAAAAGATCCAACTAGAGCAGGGGATGAGCCAAAATCAGACTTTTGCAGCCGACTTTGAACCGCAGGGAGAATATTTGCTGGCTACCAGTAATAACAGGCTCTACCGGATCGATTTTAATGGGCAACTACAAGCAATTAAAACACCAGAAAGCAACTTGATCTCAGTAGTTAAGCATCCGCAATCTCATAATTTACTGGGTGTGAAAGGTAAAAAAGATATCGATATAGTCCAAATTATCCTAGCAGATAAACTGGTAACTCAGGCTGGTTCAGAGCTTAAATCAGAGCTTAAATCAGATCTTAAATCAGAGTTGAAACAAGAGTTAAGCATCCCGATGCTAGCACTCTCAGGTTTAGTACGTTCTGCCGCTCAAGATAGAAATCCACAGTATCAGCCCAATGGTGATTACATCGCTTTTATTTCTGATCGTAGCGGACAAGATCAGCTTTGGCTTTGGCATAAATCGAAGGGTCAGGGGCAGGCTTCTCAATTAAGCTTTATCTCATCACAAAGCAGTATCCAAAATTTTAGCTGGTCACCAGATGGTGAACATTTGGCATGGGTATCTGATGATAGACTCGCCATTGCAGATTTAAATGGAGAAGTGCAGTTCTATCACACCGAAAAACCACTTTATTCCATGTTGTCTTGGTATGCTGAAAATCAATTTTTAGTCGCGTTAAATGACCCTCAGCCCGGAGGCTTGTATCACTTGGATCTTGACCAAAATAAGCTAAGCGCTTTTGCAGTCAATCAGGTTGAAGCAGCATGGGTTCACCACAGCCAACTGATCTATAGCAATGCTAACGGAGAGGTATTTACTCGTTCTTTGAATAAGGAAAATGCCGAAATAAAACAACTCTCCGAATTAAATGGTAAGGCTTTATTCATTAGTGAACAGTTTATTTATAGTGTTGATCAGAATAGCTATATATTGAATCAGTACAATCTAGCGGGGCGGTTTATAAAACCAATAATACCCCTTAAAGCATTTTCCTGGAAGGTCAGTGGGTTGAAAGGCAACCAACTATTGCTTAGCCAGTTTGTTGCCATTAACCACGACATAGTGATGTTGAAGTAGGTGTATCATCAATACAACTAGTGCAAAATATCTTCATTTAAGTTCACAAATATCAAATTAAACCAATTCCTGCACGAGCAAACCAATAACATTTATGACAAGTATTATTGATCATTTTTTAAGATGATTTTTGAAAATATTCGCTTATTAAGTATGTGTCTATCGTGAGTCTTAACCGATAAAACGTTTAGTTTAAATTGCGTTTTTGCTAATCGATAACTCGCCGTATTGTTATCGGGAAGATAAATAGTGATGTAATAGCTATCGGCTTGTTCATTGTTGAGTGACCACATTAGCTTGTTTTCTGCACTAAACTGAGTGTTTTGTACTGTGTAAAGCTGGTATTGGGCAATGGTAAGTCTTTGTGCAGTGGCACCTTTCACTGGTGAGGAACGTTTAGCCGCGGCAAATTCTGTTTGGCTTATTTGCTGTATTTTAGCTGCTGGTTGGTAGCTTTTATTTTCTATTTTAGGCGATTGATTTTTTACCGCCATTATTATTGATGTAAGAGGTGCCGGTGTAAGAGACTTTGTTAAGGCACGTTGTTGTTTTATCGTACTTTTTGTTGCAGTAATGGGTTGAGCAATAGTCATTTGTTTATCATGTTGTGTGGTAGCATAACCATCGTTGGTTATTTCATTATCCATCATTGGTTTAGCAGCTGAGAATGCTGCAACTGCCTCGACGATCATCATCTCATCATCACTGCTTTGTTTATCTTTTTGTGAGTTACTGACTAAGTTGGTACTTGTATCTACTGAGGGTAAAATTTGGTTTTGTTGCTGAACAACTAAGCTGATCACTAAAGTTAAAGACGCGGCTGTTGCTAGGGAATGAAACCAGGTGATTTTTTTCTTGCCAATTTTAGTTGGCTCTGGCGCAACCGCTTGATAAGCCGCTTTTATAATACGCTTATCTAAAAATTCACTAGGCTGTTGCTCTTCATCAGGTGGAAGTTGTTGATATAAGGCATTGATAAACACCTCATCTTCTTGCATCTGAGTTTGTTGCTGATCATGGCTTGTTGGCTTAGTTGGCTTAGATGACATAGTCAGATAACCCCTTGCGTAGACGTTGTAATGCGTATCGCCAACTGCTTTTAACTTTTTCTTTATGCTGCGTAGTAATTTCGGCAATTTGTTCGATGCTAAAGCCTATTTCTTGTTTTAACAAAAACACCTCGCGTTGCTCAATAGGCAATGCGGCAATATTGGCTTTCAGCGCCTGTGCCAATTGTCTTTGTTGGTTACTTATCTCTGTTTTATTAAAGGCCATTGCCGTTTCTGATAAATCGGCATGAGTTTCTTCTTTTTGACTACTTTTTTTATTTTTATGATCTATTAATGTATTGCGGGCAATGGTAAATAAGTAAGTTCTAAATTTTGCGCTAATTTGATAAGTTTCCCGAGCATTTATTAACTTCAGCCAAGTATCATGACATAACTCTTCGGCGATGGCGGTTGATAATCCTTGTTTGATAAAAAAATGAAAAATCACGCGTTTATGCCTCTGATAAAGTTGTTCAAATGCTGATGCATCACCTTTGGCATAGGTGATCATCAGCGCCTCATCCGTGACTTCATGGTCGATAAGCTTTTTGTCGGTATTATTTTCAGTATTATGAATAGTGAATTCCGTTTGGGTCATTAATGGCAGAACCTAAGGACTTTACTTATGACCGACAGCATTATTGGCACCATTATCAATACTAAGTTGTGGTGATAAAGCTTGTGCAAGTTTAACCATATTTATGAACTCTCCTCGATAACCATGAAGATCTTCGCCTCTACCTTGTTGGGCTAGGTCGATGACATCTTTTTTATTCATTGTCGAAAGGTTTTCACCACCACGCAACAACTGGGCAAAACCTGCGACTGCTGCTGAAAATTTATAACTATTACTGGTTGTTGCTATCGATTCAATAATATCACTTTTTAACAGTGGCACTTCTATTAATCGACTACTCTTTTCTGTAGGTGTTTTATAGCGTAAACGCAAGAAGGCAAATTCATTTTGGTTTTTAGCTGTGGTTTTATGCGTTGTATTTTGAGTTTGATAACGTAATGTGTCATTGGCTTTATTTTTTCCATTGGTAAGGCTTATTTCATAGATCGCTGTTACTGTATGTCCAGCGCCAATATCACCAGCATCAACTTTATCGTTATTAAAATCTTCACGTTTAAGCGCGCGGGTTTCATAACCAATTAAGCGGTATTCACTGACGATATTAGGGTTAAATTCAACTTGAATTTTGACATCTTTGGCAATAGTAAATAGTGTCGATGACAACTCTTCTACTAATACTTTTCTCGCTTCATGTAAATTATCAATGTAATAAGCATTACCATTGCCCGTTTGGGCAAGTTGCTGCATTAATTCATCATTATAGTTACCTACGCCAAAGCCTAATATGGATAAATCGATACCTGACTTTCGTTTGTTTTCAATCAGGTTTTTTAAGGCTTGATTGTTAATGGTGCCAACATTAAAGTCGCCATCTGTTGCTAACATTATTCGATTAATGCCACCTTTAATAAAGGATTGTTGTGCTAACCGATAAGCTGCTTCAATTCCCGCACCACCATTTGTTGAACCACCCACCGAAAGTTTACAAAGCGCGTCGATTATTGCCGGTTTATTGTCCCCTTTAGTGGGTTTTAATACCACGCCAGCGGCTCCTGCATATACGACAATGGCAACACTATCATCCTGATTTAATTGATTCGTTAGCATTTTTAAGGCATTTTTTAATAGGCCGATTTTATTGGCATTATTCATTGATCCAGAAACATCGACCAAAAAGACTAAATTGGCGGCTGGTCGCCCTGTTTTAGGAACCGCTTTACCTTTAATACCAAGATGTAATAAATACTTATCAGCATTGTAAGGACTGGGGCCGATTTCGCTATAAACCGAAAATGGCTGCTTTGTGGGAGTAGGGTAGTCGTAAGAAAAATAATTAACTAACTCTTCGACTCGAACCACATCGTGTTGAGGTAATTTACCTTGATTAAGTAGTCGTCGAACATTAGCGTAAGCCGCGGTGTCGACATCAATGGAAAATGTTGAAACGGGTTGTTCATTGACTAATATGGTGCCATTAGATTCCTGATGAGAATATTTTTCGTTATTGTTTGCTTCATTGATAAAATGTGCGGGAGGCATTTGAACGTCTTGTCCCCCAGCTCGATATTTGTTTACTGACAACGGTGCGTAGCTTATTTGTGTAGTAATGAGTTTTTGTCTCGTAGGTTGCACTGTTATGTTTTCAACCATTATTTGTTGGTTATTATTATCGGCACGTTGTTTTTGATCAACTATCACTGTTTCCTGTTTGTCATTACTCGATTCCTTGCTTGTTTCGAGGTCTTTTTCTTGTGCACAACCACTTAATAATAAAGCGGTACTGATCAGGGAAATGCTAAAGAGTGTTTTCATAATCGTCTCAAATTAATGGGGATGTTATTGTTATAAACGAGTGAGGTGATAAAAAGGGTTAAAATAAATTAAGTTTTTTGTCATTTAGCTAGGGTCTGTTGATCTTTGGAGTTAGTTTTTGCTTGCTATCGCATCAACATATTTGAAAAAGGAAGCTTAGATGATGATCTCGTTATCTGCCTTTTAATGGCCATCAATGCCGAGTTATCGGTGTAATTCTTGAAAAATAAAACTACATCTACAAAATTGTAGAGCGACAATAAAGTTTGCCCTTAAGGACTATTTTAAGGCACAAATCGTTCGTAAGAAAAGCTCTTCTGAGATGGATGCTTGCTGCGCATTGGCGACGTTAGCTATTGGCTGCTCTTTAGGTCAACGGCTCGCTAAAAGCTGACAATGTTTGATACCACCTTAAGGGAAACTTTCTAATTCAAAGCGGACGTTATCGTATTCAATTAATGTTCACTTTATCTTGAACAGCAGTCCCAATACTTGAAATGATCATATTTTCACGCTTAAAAAATTGTTTATTATTTGACTGATTATTGCAAAATCTACGGGCTTTTGTGCAATATACGAAAAAACATGACTGTTTTCTGTTCGTTTGTCCAAATGATTAAAGTAGCCAGTCAGCAAAATTACTGGACAACTAGGTCGTATGAAACGAACATTGTCGAGGATTTCTGTCCCTCCTTGTAAAGAGTCTCCAATAATAAAATCAGTGATGACCATATCAAAATCATCATGACGTTCTGTTATATAATCAGTCGCTGATTTCACATCTGAATAATATTGCACCTTGTAACCTAACTCTTGAAGTATTTCAACAACAGAGGCTTGGGTATTTAAATCATCTTCGATATAAAGGATGCGACCTGAGCCGCGCATAATTTCAGTTGAAAACGGGGTGTGAATAAGCGAAACGTCTTTTTGTGAAGGGGATAAAGGTAAATATATAGTAAACGTCGAGCCTGACCCTACTTTTGAATTGACCTTAATTGCACCATTATGGTTTTTGATTATTGTTTGGCAAGAACTCAATCCCAGTCCATGCCCCCGTTCCTTTGTTGTAAAGTAAGGCTTAAATATCGCGTCTTTTTGATGGTCAGCAATTCCAATCCCATTATCCTTAATTGAAACTGCAAAGTAACTACCTGTACTAAGTGCTAAAAATTCCGAATTATCAATTTCACATTTTTTAAGATGTACAATTATCTCATCATTATCTGTTGAGGCTTGAGATGCATTAATAAGCAAATTATTAATCACTTGATTGATTTGATTAACATCGGCATACAGCATCTCTTCAATGCTATTGGCTTCATATCTAATGGATGGCTTAATGCTCGACTGCACAAACGCAATGCTTTCTTCTATCATTTCAGAGATATTACATACTACTTTTGATACCTGCCCACGTTCAGAGTAATTCATAAACTTTTCTGTTAAGGCTGAAGCACGTTTTGTAGCTTTTTCAATATTATCCAAGTATTTAATAATCTTAGTTTCTTCAGAGTTATTAGCTATTTTCATCTTTGCAAGCTGGCTGGAAGCGAGGATCATACCAAGAACGTTATTGAAATCATGTGCTAGTCCCGCGGCAAGAGCTCCTAATGAATCAAGTTTTTGACTTGCAATATTATCATCCTCGATCCTTTTCCTTTCAGTAATATCGTGAAAGGCACCTAAAATCCCAATGATGTTTCCGTTTGAGTCGGTTAAAGGGATCTTACTGGTTTCAAGCCATGCTATTTTACCGTTGGCTTGCTTTTGACTTTCAATAATATTCACTTCTGCCTTTCCTGAGTCCATCACGCGGCGGTCACATTCGCGGAAAAAATCAGCCTCTTCTTTCGTCCAGGGCAAATCGTAGTCTGTTTTCCCAATGTAATCTTTTGGGGACTCAAGTCCTGCAATAGTGGCAAGTGCTTGATTACATCCGAGTCCGACACTATTACGATCTTTCCAAAATACACAAAATGGCAGAGCATCAAAAACAGATTGAAATAACTCAATTGATGGCTGTGAAGTTGGGTCATTAAAATTCATGTAAGAGCTTCCATCACTATGACTAGGCCACAAAATATATTAATTTTTAACTATAGTTCAAAAAGATGACTTCGGGGGGGGGTAGTAGTTTCTAAATTATAAAATAATCCTAATGTCTGCATTGTTGGTTCAATTACTGTTAGATAAACAAAGGTGTAACTATATTCGTATCCTAGGTGAACATTACGTGGGATGATTTCGACTCGTAAATTTAGACCGCATTGTGGTATGAGTTGCAATCGTGTGGTGACAATAATGTTTGCTCGTAATAGCATTTTGAGATATTAAAGTTTGGCCGTAATGGCGTTTTACTACGTCACAAGACGTTGTTTTTTCACAACGAATATCAAACCAATATTCACTATTAGTTAACCACAGAGGACTTTTATATTCGGCATTAGTAACCGTTATGCCTTTTTGCTGTGACGAGGCTAAATCAAGCAAGACTAGTAGACTAAATGTTTCTTTAATTCGGTCGCGCAACCAACTGATAATAATA
Source organism: Colwellia sp. (assembly GCA_013215655.1). Lineage (GTDB taxonomy): Bacteria > Pseudomonadota > Gammaproteobacteria > Enterobacterales > Alteromonadaceae > Colwellia_A. Next base: position 126,789 of record JABSOX010000011.1, on the reverse strand, counting down.
GTGAATAAATACATAATTATTTAATCATACTAAAATTATGATTTTAAATCTCAACTCAATTGTAAAGTACTCACTTTTTATCAAAAGCATAAAAAGGGTAATAAAATAATTACCGAATTGTTGAGAGATCATATAATATACCCTTGAAAATTAAATGTTTTAAAATAAATTTAAAGGAATAACTAAGCAAATGAATAAGTTAATAATAATAATTGCTACTTCAATCATTTTAAGTGCTTGCGCGAGCACAAATGGAGCTGGAGAAGGAAAACAGGTAACACAACAATCTGAAACTTCTAACTGTGTAAGAGTAAAAGTTGGCGGAAGCAAGTTTATGAAAAAAGTGTGTTCAAACTCTGTCAAGGATGCCAAAGATACCGATTAGAGCAGATATTAAAAACACAACTTTCTCTATAATCAGGATGAATTTATCCTGATTAACAAAGAGCTTAATTTAGATTTTGGTCGCACTTTAGCAAAAATCCGATCCATAAATACTAAGAACAAGGGAAATGTTGTGTGAGTTACAGTAGTGATACTGTAACCACCCCATTGATAGATTAGAATTCAATAGAGTTTTCCTGCTTTAATTGTTCAAAAATCTTAGGGGGTAAATTATTGAGTGATTCGAGTGGTCACTCTTGATTTTTATTTTCATTAAACAGCCCCACCACACGCTATACCTTGCGCCCAACAGGCCTGAAAATTGAATCCTCCTAACCAACCAGTAACATCAATGACTTCACCGATAAAGTATAGATTTTTCGCCTTTTTAGCGGCAAATGTTTTAGACGATAATTCGTCGGTATCTACACCGCCAAGAGTAACTTCGGCTGTCCGATATCCTTCAGTACCATTAGGTTTTATTTGCCATTGATGAATGAAATTATGTAGAGCTTGAATTTCACTGTGATCGAGTTGGTTGATATTTTTATCGGGGATGTCATTACTTGTAACTAAGGACTCAATAAAGCGTTTTGGTAAAATAGTACTCAGCAGGTTTTTGGTTGATTTTTGTGCTTGATTTTGACGCCAATTGGCGATGGTTTCACTTAAATTATGTTCGGGTAAAAGATTAATGGTGACTGTTTGACCTGCTTGCCAAAAAGAAGATATTTGTAAAATGGCAGGTCCTGAAAGTCCACGGTGGGTAAAGAGAATGTTTTCTTTAAAGCACTTACCACTCTCACTAGATATTTCAGTAGCGATACTAATGCCCGATAAGCCATCAAAGCGACTTTTATCATGATCATGCAAAGTAAAAGGCACCAGTGCAGCCGTTGTGGGTAAAACCTTTAAACCAAATTGTTCGGCAATTTTATAACCAATAGGACTTGCACCCAGTTTTGGCATCGTTAAACCGCCAGAGGCGACCACTAATGAGCTACATTGGTATTTTGTTTCACTGGTTGTTACTAGATAACCTTGCTCATTTTGTTCAAGACTAAATACTTCATTACGTAGCTTTATTTCAACACCTGCCCATTCACATTCGGTCAGTAAAATATCAACAATGTCTTGTGCGTTATCGTCACAAAACAATTGTCCGAGGGTTTTATGATGAAAATTCAGACCATGGCGTTCAACGAGTTCAATAAAGTCTTGTGCGGAATATCGACTCATTGCTGATTTTATAAAATGTGGATTTTGGCAAATATAATGTTCAGGTTGAGCGTTTTCATTGGTGAAATTACAGCGTCCACCACCACTGATTAATATTTTTCGACCAGGCTTTTTACCCATATCAACAACAATCACTTTTTTACCACGATAACCAGCAGTCGCTGCACACATTAGCCCTGCTGCACCTGCTCCAATTACTAATACATCTACGTCAACCACAGGCTTACCTACCAAAGTGAAATTTGAGCGGCATTATATACCCGTTGCCATTCAAAGTGCAGGATTTCAGTGGAAGTTAAAAATACATTTTATAAATCAGGATTTTCTGATGGTAAAAAGTAAAGAAATGTAAAGATTAACGGTTTATCACGATGCCACGTCAACCGAAATTGTTCACCACCGTTATAAATATCGTTATTAAATTAAAACGGCTGTAACTGTGTTTATTCAAAGATATTTTTTGATGATCTATCTATTGAGGTATCGATTGGCAAGTTTATATTTTTGACAAGCGTTCACCTTTAAATACAAACAAAGAAAAGTAAAGAAGTATAAAAATTTACAAAAATTCAGAACTAATTCGAACACAAAAGCTCTACTTGTTTTAGGTGATTTTTGAATTTAAAAAAATATCCGTTATGTATCTCTGACATTAATTTTATAAGGTTTACCCATGTATTTTGAAAAACAGTTTGGTATTGACCGTAAGTTTTGGCAAAAACCGAGTCTATATTTTTTCCTCTCAACTATGTTACTTGTTGGTTGTGGAGGTTCAAGTGGTGATGATGAGGAAAGTACGGGTAATTTGCGGCTTTATAATGTTTCGCAAAACTCACCGATTATTTATTTAACGATAGACCAAGATTTAACCGATGAGGATGACGACGCGTATGAGAGTACCTACACGGGTGTAGGGTTTGCTGAGATAGGTAGTATCATTAGTGTTAATACGGGCGATTATTTTTACGAAATAGCTTATCAAGATGATGAAAGTAAAGACCGTGACTCTTTAGCACTTATTCTTGAAGGTAGTATGAGTATTGACCAAGATATCATTAAATTCATGGTATTAAATGATGATATTCATTCACCTAAAGTTAACATTTATCAAATCCCCTTAATTGATGATGATACCGATAGTGAGGATGATTTATTTAATTTACGTATTTTAAATATGCACCCCAGTGCTGATGTTGCAAATATATACTTCTCTAAAAGTGATGAAACGATTAATGAAGCCCAGCTGATCGGTCAATTTGTTCATGAAGAGTTATCAGACAATCAAAAATTAGCACAAGACAGCTATATTTTTTATATTGTTGATGCTGTTACCGATGACGTCGTTTATCAGTCAGAAGAAATTACTTTTTCCTATCCCATTCAATACATCATGGCGATGAGAGAAAATACGGCAACAGGCAGCTCTCCTTACCTGTTAGATAAAATCTCTAATTCAACGGTTGTTGAATATATTGATGTGGAATCCCAAAGCCATATTCGGGCTTATAATGCGATTCAATTACATGACCTCATTCCAGATTATCAAGGCGATATTAGCTTTAATTTAGCGGGTGTTCATTATTCGGCAAGCTCTGAAAGCTTTGCTTTTGGTCAATTTAGTCAAACTTTAGTACAAGAAAATGATGATTACAGTATTGATGTGCTGATCCCTGAATCGAATATTCAGTTACTCAGTAAACATTTAATCACTTTGCCTGATAACTCAGATAAAACGATTTTCTTTTATATCGATGAGACATATGTTGATGACGATAATGACGGCGACATTGATGAAAATAACGATGGCATAGTAGATGAAATTGCAATCGATATTAAATCTTTGGTGGTTGACAATAATCATAGCGCAAGTATTTATGATCATTCACTGACATTAATTAATTTAGTGGATAGCGATGATTTTGGTTTTGTGCAGTTCTATTTTGTTAGTAATAACGAAATGATAGATTCTACGCCCTATAAGCCACTAGTTTCGTATGCCCAACCTTCTTATACCTCGTTACTTAACAATACCTATAAAGTTTATGTAGTTGCGGTTGATAACAGCAGTGAAATTATATTGGAGTCTTTTGAATTGGTGTTAAATGAAGAGTCTAAACCGCTCTTTCTGATTATTCAAGATGATGTCACTTCACCCACTGGCTATCGTGTTGATATCGCTGAACAATAATTTAGTCTAATTGCTATGACTATAAAAGGTACTATGAAAAAACGTATTCTAATTTTAACGGATCCTGCGAAAGACGATGTTAGCTTGTCGTATTGTTTGTCCGATAAGCGCTATCGATTAACCTGTTGTTATTCAGTGGCTGAGGTTATTGACAAATGTTCAGTAGGTACATTTGATTTAGTGCTTGTCGATTTAGATAAATCTATAAAATATTTACTGGATGTTATTCATCATCTTAGGAGAAAAATTCACAGCGTATTGTGGTTGTTTACGGCTCAGTTATCAGCTCTGGAGTTAGTGACACTCTTAAAAGCGGGAGCTGATAATTGTCTAGCCAAAACGGCCTGTAAAAATGAGTTGTTAATACGTATTGAGGTGTTTTTTCGTCGAAAACAAATAGACGAAGGTAAGATAAAAAATAGTTTATTAGAAATTAATGGATTATCGTTATGTTTATCGACAAGAGAATTGCATTTCCGAGGGGAGAACATCCAAATTACTGCAATTGAATTCGAATTATTACAGTTATTGATGGTAAATTTCGGTAAAGTTGTTTCGCGTGATGATATTGCAGAGAACATTTTTCGTCGCAGTATTTTATATTGCAGTAAAAGCGTCAATATGCACATTTCGAATATTCGTAAAAAGCTAAAATCATTAAATGATGATAGCCATATAAAAACCGTTAGAGGTAGTGGTTATGTATTTGTTTCAGCCGAATCAATGCTATAAAAAAGAGTGTGGTTTATGTGCTGCAAATTGAAGGGTCCAATATTAAGTTTATTGGGTTGCAGCCAATTAAGCCATGTATCAAGGTTTACGTTGAGTAAAGGCTTGTTTAATATACAAGCCTTTTTATCTCAAGATCAGGATTAGCGTAAAAAGGACTATACGTTTGACTCAGTCATAATACTGGTAGTGCCTGTTTTTGCCATTTCTGCCAAATCTTTATCAACAAAAAACAACGCATGGCCATCATGACCAACAAGATTAATTTTATCTAAAATGCTTTTGAAGAGGGTTTCTTCTTCATGTTGTTCAGCAACATACCATTGTAAAAAGTTAAACGTGGAGTAATCTTGATTCGAAAATGCTTGATGCGCCAAAGTATTGATTTGCTCGGTAATTTCACATTCATGCTGATAGGTTTTTTCAAAAATATCGGCTAATGAGTCATATTCATGTGGTGGCGCATCGATGGTACCTAGAATAGGCAATGCGCCTGTTTCACTTACATAAGTGAATAAACGGGTCATGTGTTCCATTTCTTCTAAAGCATGTTTACGCATAAAAGTAGCAGCACCTTCAAAACCTTTTTCTTCACACCATGCGCTCATTTGCAAGTACAAATTCGAAGAATAAAATTCCAAATTGATTTGTTCGTTTAACTTTTCTACCATTTCAGGTTTTAACATAGTGGTGCCTTAACGCTCTAATTTGTGCGAAGTTTGCCTGTTTAGGCTAAACAACACAAGCAATAAATAATAAAAATCATTTAAAAACAATGAGATAAGCAATGATAACTATTTTCATTTTCTTTTCTATAAAGTTTTTAAAATGACTTCGGCTTTACTTACTTCAAATTCTTTAGGTTTTTCAATATGTAGGCTAGTAACGATGCCATCTTCTATTATCATTGCATAACGCTGTGAACGTAAACCGCCAAAACCAGCCGTTTGCATATCAAGCCCTAATGTTTTGCTATAACTGCCATCGCCATCGGCAAGCATCATAATATTTTCAGCATTTTGTGCTTCACCCCATGCATTCATTACAAAGGCATCATTTACGGATAAGCAAATAATAGCGTCTACACCTTTCGCTTTTAGTTCATCGGCGGAAACAACATAACCTGGTAAATGTGCGGCAGAACAGGTTGGCGTAAAAGCCCCCGGTACGGCAAATAATACCACTTTTTTATTGGCAAATAGCTCTTGGGTCTTATGAGTGATCATATTGCCATTTTTCAATTGAGATAATTCACCTGCTGGCATTGGATCATTTTGTTGGATCATGTTTTACCTTATGACTAATCGTAGTGGTTAATGGTTTAAGGGAAGCTTAGCAGGTTTACATAAATAACCTTTATCATGTGCTGCCCGTGTGCAATCTTTACAAATATAACGTGGTCGATCAACTATATGTGCTAATTCATGTAGCTTTTTTTCAATTTCCTTTTTCTTCCACTTACACAGTGTTTTTGCCATGAAATCGTACCAACTAAATGCACTGTTTATAGTTTAGGTTATTGGTAATGATTCTGCTCTAGGTAAATATGATTTATGAAACTAACTTTAAGGTTTGATTGATATCACTCACTTGTCCGGCAACATCATTTGATATGGCTTTGGCAAGCTCTCTTGATTGAGAAACCTCTTTGTTTACATTGTTCATCGCCTGTTCAAAGGCAATGTAATGTTCACGCTGATTAGTTATATGTCCCAACGTATCTTGGGCAACATGAGCGGATACTTTGGCTTGGTCGGCGACTTGTGCAGCATTCTCTTTTAGTAAACGCGCAATATTCTGTTGTTTATTTGAGGCTTGCTCAATGGCAGTGATGGTATTTTCTATACTTTTACTGGCATTTTGTAATTGATGTAAACGTGCACTAATTTGTTGTAACGAGTCTTGCGTTTTACCGGCAAGTTGGCGAACTTCATCAGCCACAACTGAAAACCCTCGACCATGTTGACCCGCGCGCGCAGCTTCAATAGCAGCATTTAATGCCAGTAAGTTAGTTTGGTCAGCAATTGCACTAATCACCTCTATAATTGTGCTGACACTGTTTACCGATTGTCTCAGCTCCATAATGTCACTTTTACCTGATTGTGCCGCGGTATTGGTGATTTCGCTGGCAAGTAGTACTTGTGATACTTGCTCTTGGCTGTTGCTCATGGCGAGTTGTGTGCTTTTGGCATTCTCAACGACTTGTTGTGAAAGTTCATTAACGATATCGGTTGCTTGACCCAATGTTGTCATAATCTTACGCACTGTTTGTACGTGGTGGTTGGCACTGTTTGAGGTTTTATTAATACTGTGTGCTTGATTTTTCATAGTATGTAAAGCTTTGGATACTAAACCCAACTGTTGTGCTTTTTCTTTATCTTCGTTACGTAAATTAGCGACCATTTTATTGAAGCTTTCAGAAATTTCTCCTAACTCTGTTTTAACATTGATACCAGTAATATCATTCACCTCTCCTGTATTAACAAGTTGCACAAAACTATTACGCAACAGCTGTAAAGGTTTGAGAATAATTCGATGCTGTAAGTAGTGATTAACCAATAAAAATACAATCAAATAAGTGACTAAGCTGAAGATAATCATTTGAATTTTGGTATCTGTTTTTTGCTGCTGTTGAGCAATTATAAGCTGACCGTCGCGAATAATATCTTGTAAATTATTTACTTGTATCTTCAATAGTTTCTTTCCGGCATACCGACTTTTTTCGGCTTGTAAGGTTACGGTAAAATCCTGTTGATAACGCTTAATAATTGACAGTAATTCATCACGGGCTTCTTCGCTTAAATCTAGAGGTTGATCATCATCAAAATCCAACTCATCGTCATCACTATCGCTTATTTCATTAATATCAAGCAATGGAAATTCAAGTAACTCTTTACCCGCTAACTGTAGTTCCTTTAAAGCAAGGGTGATGCTGTAATTATCATTATTTATCATCGCTTTTTCTCGAGCGTCGATCAGTAAAATAAGAGACGTTGAAATGTTTTCAGTCACTTGAAAGTAGGCTAACTTTTGTAGAGAAGATAATACCGAGCTTTGTTGTGCATATTTTGTTAATTGATGGCTCAACGCGCTTATGCTTTGTTCGCTATTACGCAAAAGGGCAATAGGATCACCACTTAACTTACCAATGGCTCTAAATTTTGTGGCCAGTAATTTTTTTAAATCTTTAACATCAGGAGTGATATTGATAGCAACCACACGAATAGATTCGTTTTGTGTTTTTGTTAATATTTTGGTGAGTGAATTATCTGCTGAAGTTAATAATGTCACTTCCCCCGTTTGTAAAAATTCACTGATAATTTGATGAAACTCTATCGAGACAAGAGCCGTTAACGTTTTATAATCTTCATTTTGTGTACGGCTGATTTTATAAGTATCGGCAATCCAATATAAAGCAACTAAAAAGGTAATGGTAAAAGCAACAATGGCTATGGTTGATGATTTAAAAAAAGTAGAAACTCGCACATCTTCATCCTTATATTTATTTGCGCGAATTCTCTCTTGGTTGTGTTACGTAAATATTACGGTGATAAAAATGAATAAGTTATGTAGGTAGCTTTAGGCAAGCTATATATACAACATTACGCATTGTGTACTAAGTTATTACATTCGCGTCGTAATATATTGATGTTAAAAGAGTTGGTATAATGTCAGTAGTGCACTAAAATTATTAACAATGCTTGACGATTACAATCGTTTCTATACACTTTCACCAAAATTATCACGGAGTTTTATTATGAGTACCCAAGTTGCCGAAGCAAACACTAAAGATGAGATTGTTCAGTGGGTAACGTTCCAGTTAAGTGATGAAACTTATGGTATTCGTGTACTTAAAGTGCAAGAAGTACAGCGCTACAGTGAAATATCACCTATTCCCGGTGCACCAAGTTACGTCTTAGGTATTATAAATTTACGTGGTAGCGTTATCAGCGTGATTAATACCCGTGAGAAATTTGGTTTGCAAGATATTGAACCAACCGATGATACGCGTATTGTTATTCTTGAATCAGGTAAGCAGGTTGTCGGGATTTTGGTTGATCGTGTTGCTGAAGTGGTAAGCCTTAAAACGAGTGATATTGATGATGCTCCTAATGTTGGTAGTGTAGAAAGCGCAAAATTTATTGATGGCGTATGTAATAAGGACGGTAAGCTCATCATTTTATTAGATTCAGATAAAATATTAAATGAAGATGAATGGCAAGATATCGCTAATTTGTAGAGCCAAATATAGTTTTATGGTTGCTTAGGAATCGCTTGATTAACATAGACATCAAAGCGATTTTTTTTCATTTTTATATTCGTTGATGGCTGTTGATTATTGAGTGGTGGCGCATAATTTGGACGTTTCACAACCACTCGATATTTTGCTAATGCTAATGCGGGTGCCAGTAACGCATCGGCATCTAAATCTTCTCCTACCAAGGTTTGAAAAATTCTCATTTCTTTTTTTATCGCCGCTGATTTTTCTCGATGTGGATACATCGGATCTAAATAAATAACGTCGGGCTGTTGAGCAAGCTCCATATCATCAATTGAAGAAGCGTGAATAACCTTCATCTTTTGAGTAATATCACTGACATCAACATTTAAATTACCTCGTTGTAAACCATCTTCAAGCAAAGCGGCGACTATAGGCATACGCTCCATCATGGTAACTGTGCATCCTAATGTTGCTAGTACAAAAGAATCTCGTCCAAGCCCTGCGGTTGCATCTAATACGTGTGGCGTAAAACCATGTTTTAAACCAACGGCTTTGGCAATATCTTGCCCTCTGCCACCACCAAATTTACGGCGATGGGCTACGGCACCATCAACAAAATCAACTTTAATAGCGCCTAATTTCGGTTCATCAAGTTTACTTAATTCTAAATGTTGAAAATTGACCTGCAGTAAAAATTCTAGTTCTGGGAAGTTTACTTTAGCAGCAACATCACCGATATAGGGTATTTGCCATTTTTCAGCAATTTTTTTAGCAAGAGTAGCATCGGTTCTATCGATATAAGCTACCGCAATGTTGTCCATATTATTCATCTTAGGCACTCTCTTCTTGCTCAATATGAATGTGATTGTCGCCAGTGGCAAAAGCTACTAAGCGGCTTAATTGTGTTAGTGATAAATCACACTCTGATTGCCACTGATTAAAGCTATTTTGAATAGCCTTTAAGCTTGATTTGGTTTGAATGCCACCTGAAATAAGGTCATGGGCGCGAAAATAGGCTTCAATATCACGAGTTAATAAAAAAGTATCTTTACCTAAGGTGCGGAGTGAATATGGACCCGTATTGCCACCAAGGCGTTGACCGTTTTTCTTTAGATATGCCCATAAACCAATAATATCGTCACTAGGCCAATGTGCGAGAAACTCTGCAAAAGAATGACCATTTTGCTGTTCTTCAAAGATCATTTGTGCATTGGCTTTAATAGTCTTAACTTTATTAAAGTTACGAATGATTTTTGGATCTGCGGCTTTTCGTTCCATCATTTCTTCGGGCATCATTAATACTTTTTCAATATCAAAATTAAAAAAACTTTCTTCAAAATTGCCCCATTTGTTTTCAACCACACGCCAGACAAAACCCGATTGGAATACTTTTTTGGTAAAAGCGGACAAAATACGGTCATCACCAAGTTGCTGAAGAGGGACATCATCACCGAAATAACTATTGTCGTTTAATAATAGTTTCAACTGTTTTTCGCCGCCTTTACGCTCGGCAGCTCGGTGGTATAACGCTTTAAATGATTCCATATTTACATTCGCTCAGGTGTTTACAATAGATTTTTCAAACTAAATAGCCAAACATAATACCACTAAATGGACAATTACATCAGCACTGCCAGTCATTAGTACAACACGGCTAACAAATATCATTTACTGTGATCACTGAATTATATTAGGTTTACCACCAGTAAATTAAGATCATTTTGTGTGCATTAGAGGTTTGCGACAATAATTATCTTAAGCTTTTGAAATTACCTGAGTTAACTTATATTGAGATTGGCGAATTACAGGTAAGTCTCAGTAATATCCATACTTATTTAAAAGTTATTTAACATATAAGTATCAACTAATTGAAATTTAATGACTTTGAACTAAGATAATATGCTATCAAGTAGATAAGTATTACTGATACGGCTACTTATGACTTCAGAGATAAATTATGGCTATAGAGCATGGTGAAAGTTTCATTTCGGTTGATGGCGACATAATTACTGTAAAAGCTACTGGTTCGTATAACAGAGAAGGAATTGTCAAAACAATTGAGGAACTAGAGTCAATAATTGAAGAATTTTATCAAAAAGAATTTAAATTACTGTTCGACTACTCAGAAATAGAAGGAGGGACTCCCGATGTTTTTGACAAAATTAACGAATGTAATATCTGGTTAAATAGTCAGAATATGGTCGCTAAAGCTTTAGTCATAAACTCGTCGGTACTTTTAGAAATTTTAGAAAGCAGAACTCCGGCAAGAAACTCGCAAAATGCTAAGTGTTTTGACGATAAAGCTAGTGCGATTAATTGGCTGGAATTTCAGTCATAACAAGCAATTAACAGGACAAGAAATAGTTTATTTTTCTCCTGTGTTACTATTTTAATAAACAATTTCTTGCTCATTATTAGGGCGTTAACTGAATATTGAAGGTTCCAAGTTTTTTTGGGGGGGTTCTATGAGTGGCAACAAAAAACTGATACGCCAAAACTTCAGAGACTCTGTATTTAAGCGGGATAGAAATAAATGCGTGTTCTGTGTACAGACTGAGAATTTGATCGTTCATCACGTTACTGAAAGAAATCTAATGCCTTTTGGTGGGTATATTAAGGAAAATGGTATTTCTCTATGTCCAGATCATCACAAGATGGCTGAGGCCTATCATCACAGTAATGGAGAAGAATACCCACAAGGCTTCCACCCTAAAGATTTATACAGAAAAATCGGGTCAAGTTTCGAAATAGCTGAAAAAGCCTCAAAGCGATTAGAGAGATACAGTTAATTGGATACATCAGTCACCTTACGCTTGCCGTAGTGCTTGGCTTTATTAATACAAAATTTAATCCAAATTAATCTTTGGTTACCCGATGCTAATGTCTGTTTTATGGTACATACGGACTATTTATGCCACTTAAAGCTGAAATGATAAGTGGCATAAATGTAATGTTCTCTCCTTATTGAAAAATTTTGCCCTTAAAATCAGCTAATGCCTTTTGGTGAGATTCAATACTACTAGCTCTGTGTTCGTTTTTTATTGCTGTAGCCAATGCTTGTTCGTAAGCTAACAGTGCTTTTTTAGGTTCATTTAGTTTTTCATAAACATGGGCCAAATTTCGTAAGGCTCGACCCGATGTTGGGTGTAGTTCTACGGATAAAAGTGATAATTCAATCGCTTGATTACTACGTTGTTCATCAACATAAAGTAGTGCCATATGGTCTAAAATCGAAATAGGAATAATTGCAGGGGCTCTACTTTTATATTTATTTTTAAGCTCTGTTATACCTCCTTTATTCTCAAAATCATCCGTATTTTTAAAATGTGGTTTAGCCCATAAAGCGTAATAATTCTGTAAGTCCCTGGCAGCTTGTCCCATAGAAAGAGAACCGTGCGACTCTTCTTCATGTTTCGCAAACTGCCATTGCAAACCTTGTATTGGTTTTTTTCGTAACTGGTAAACAAACTCTTCAACCCCTTGATTCCAGCCTTCATTGGCAAGACTAAGGTAAAGTTTCTTTTTAATTTCTTGACCATTTTTAGATATTTTATTGGCATTATTTACTAACAAAAAATTGCTGTAATAAATACTTGGGCTGATCGCAAAGTAAGCATCAAATTGCTCTGGTTGTTCTAATAAGGCTCTCACCACAAATTCACCACCCATAGAGCTCCCCATCAAGAGGTTTTCACCGCTTGTTGCATATTTACTTTCAATATAGGGTTTTAGTTCGGTTGTTATAAAGTTTAAGAAAACCTTTGAACTTGTTAAGGTGCTTAGGTCAGCTGTTCTGTTTTTATTGGTTTCAATACCCACAACGATCATCTTGGGAATACGCTGTGAAAAATCAGCTAGATCATCGGTTATGGCTACGGCTTTCTGCATTTTTCTTTTGCCATCAGGAATATAAAGCACGGGGTATTTACTGTTATTATTTGAGTAACCTGTCGGCAAATGAACGTAGAAGGTTCTCTCTTCACCTAAAACAGTTGATTGGAATGTGTATTTTTCTGCAATTACTAGTGGCTCATTAATTTTAACTACGGGTTGTCCGTTCGCTGCTGTATTTAATGAGAGCGACAGAAGAGTCGCAAATAATAGCGCAAAGGTGGCTTTATAAGGTGTAACTTTAGTATTTTTCATGAACTTACCTTTTTATAGGGCTTTGTTGTTTTACTTTTGAATGAAAGAGCGCTCAAGTTTTTGAGTTTGTTACAACATGGGTTTAAGCGCTTTTATAGATGATTATTCACATGAAAGAGAGTCAACGGGTTTTGCAGTGGCGGCTCGATAAGCGATAACCATTACGGTGATATAAGCGATAATTAAACTAAAGATACCACTCAATATAAATGCACTATAAGGCATATCAATTCGATAAATAAAACCATTCAACCAATCTCTCATTAACCAATAAGCAATAGGAAGTGCAATGATATTTGCTAGCAAAACTAGGCGAGAAAATTGGTTAACCAACATAAAACATAATTGTGAAGTACTAGCGCCTAAAATCTTACGTATAGCAATTTCTTTTACGCGCTGTTGTGTATTAAACGCCGCTAAACCAAACAGCCCAATTGAAGTCACCATAATGGCTAAAAAAGTGAAGATATTTAATAGCTCTGTTTGTTGATTTTCATTACGATATGACGCTGAAAATAAATCACTCAACCAATCATATTTAAAGGTCAAGTTGCCATCTAAGCCTAACCATACTTGTTCTAGTTCTTTTACTGTCTGTAAACTAGCGCCAGCCTTTAGCCTAATTGAAGTCCAGCGTAGTGATAAATCGCGTGGCTGACCCGAAAGTAAGTAAATCATTGGCGAAATAGCATTTTTTGCATTGATATAATGGCTATCTTCAACCACAGCAATAATTTGATGATTATGCAAACCGTCACCACCGGCACCACCCATGGTGACCATTTGATCAAGAGCTTCTTCAGGGCTCCAGCCTAAAGATGTCGCTAGAGATTGGTTGATGATCAGTTTACCCGTTGACGCCTGCCAGTCATTTTCGTTTTCTACATAAATATCATTAGTATAAGTTTTAGAAAAATCACGTCCAGAGAGTAATTTAATGCCAAAGGTTTGGAAAAAATCATAACTTACGGGATTACTTCCCACCCAAATTTCACTGCTGATGTCATTAACGGGTCTAACAATATTTGATGTTCTTGTTGGTTTTGTTGGTACCGTATGTGACATGGTTGTTGATATAACATCGGGGTGCCTAGCAAGCTGTGTTTTGAAAGAGTTATAAATATCGGCACCTCGGTTAACTACAACAACGTTTTCACGGTCAAAGCCTTGTGGCATGTCTTTTACAAACTGCATCTGCCAATTGACGATTAAGCTAGAAACAAGTAAAAAAGCGGCAATACCAAACTGCAAAATAATAAGACCTTGACGAAGTAAGTTGCCAGTCTTTGAGGTACTAACTAAGCCCTTAAGTACATGAGCGGGTGATAAGTTACTTAAATAAAACGCAGGATAACTACCCGCAGCTATCGCAACAAATAATGTCAAACTAATCAGTTGTAGGCCTAACGATGATGAATAAGCTAAATTTATTTCGGTATTCATTAGTATATTGAATGAGGGTAAAAACAATTCAACGACTAAAAGAGAAATTACGGTTGCTGCACTTGTTAGTAATATCGCTTCTAACAAATACTGGGTGATAAGTTGATGTTTACTTGCGCCTAATGCTTTTCTTACGCCAACATCTTTTCCTCTACGCATTGCTGCTGCAGTGGATAAATTGGTGAAATTGACACAGGCAAGTAATAAAATCATCAATGCGACAATGTCAAAAACAGTGACCATAACAGCACTGCCGGGAGGTATTAAGCTATAAGTTGTCACATTGTTTAAATAGATATTTAAAAGTGGTTCAATAACGACTCTATTGGTTTTAAATGAAGAGGAGCCCTTTGCCCGCTCATCATAATAGTCACTTACCGCTCTTGTTAAGTTTTCTATCGAAGATTTATTTGCAATCTTTGCAAACGTGACTGTTGCGTTATAATTCCAGCGCGTTTGCCATGCCTCGCTTGGTAATAAACTAAAATAACTTTCAATAGGTAATATTAGCGTTAATGGCATGGTATGCGGCGTATTGTTTTTTTTAATAACCGCTGTGATTTGATGTTCTTTACCATTAATCGTCAAGCGATTACCCAATACTCCGGTGCTACGGGAAAAGTATTTTATTGCCATGTCTTCATGTAAAACTAGGCTGTCAGGTGCATTGAGTGCGGTATGAATATCGCCTTCCAATAACTCAAAATCAAAAAATGAAAAATAATTTTTATCAACAAATAAACCACGTTCAGCGTAAATGTTTTGTGAGTGTTTTACTGAAATACCATTACTAGCAACACGAGTTGCGTCATCAATTTGTTGAAAGTTACTGGTTAACTCTTGAGATAACTTTAAAGGTGTTTGAGCCTGAGGTTTACTTTCGTCGCGGATCAAATTTATACGATAAATGTTTTGCGCATCAGTAAACTGGGAGTTGTAACTTTTTTGATTATCCACATAAAGTTGGATTAAAATAAAGCAGGCAAGACCAATCACTAAACCAGATAATTGAATGAAGCTGGTGGTTTTGTCTCGCCAGAAATTACGCCATGCCACGATAAGTAATAAATTAACCACAAGCCACCTCCGTTAATTTTGCACTTGGAACTGCATTTTCAACTTTTTCATCTCTTAGTATTTTGCCATCGAGCAATTCAAGCACACGAGTACCATATTGCACATGCTCTGGCGCATGAGTTACCATTACAATGGTTGACCCTTCTTTATTCAATTCTTGCAAGAGCTCCATTACTTGTGCTGAATTCTTTGAATCAAGATTACCGGTGGGTTCATCTGCTAATACTAACGCCGGCTGAGTAATGATTGCTCGGGCTATCGCGACACGTTGCTGTTGACCACCAGAAAGTTTTGCCGGTAAATGTTTGCGACGATGGGCAATATCAACCCTTTTTAATACTTCATTAACACGTTTTTTTCGCTCTTCTTTGGGTACGTTGTGGTAATAAAGGGGTAGTTCAATGTTTTGTTCAACGGTGAGTTCGTCGATTAAATTAAAATTTTGAAAGATAAAACCAATATGTTGTTTACGCAATTTAGCACATTGATTTTCACTACATTGCTCAACTCGATGTGCTAAAAAAGTAAATTCGCCTTGGTCAATGTTGTCGAGCATTCCTAGTACGTTAAGTAGTGTTGATTTACCACAACCAGAAGGTCCTAATATTGATAAGAATTCGCCCTTATTGATGCTTAAACTCATTTTGTCAATTGCAACTGTTTCTACTTCGTCGCCGATGAATGAACGGCTAATATTATTTAATGTGATCATGATATTTCCTTAATTTTAAATTTTTTATTTATTGTGAGTAAAAAAGTTTAGTTAACTGATAGGTTTAGGCTTTTTGCATCAACAAAGCTGGCATAGGATGAAGTAATGACACGCTCACCAGCTTGTAAGCCTGAAAGCACCTCTATCACTTGTGGGTTTTTTCTACCTAAACGTATACTTCGCTTAGTTGCATAATTATTTGATTTATCAATCACAAATACCCAGCTCCCAGCGGTATTTTGCATAAATCCACCGTTGGCTATTTGTAATTTAGATTCGCTTGAAGATAGGTTAAATTTTAGTTGTAGGCTTTGTCCAAGTCTGAGTTGCTTAGCGATGGCTTGCTCAGCTAGAAGAAAGTCCACTTTAAATGTGCCGTTATTAATACCAGGATAAATTTTTGAAATATTAAGCTGATAATTTTGTCGATTCATTGTAAATGTTGCAGATTGGCCTTTAATTACTCTGCTTATGTAAAATTCGTCTACTTGTGCACTAACTTTATATTGCTCTATTAAATCGACTTGACCTAGGCGTTGACCGTTTTGCTTAGACTCTCCCACTTTTGCATCTAAAAAGGTTAATTGACCTGAACGTGGTGCGCGAATAATCAGTTTGTCTAAACTTGCACGTGATATCTCAAGATTGGCTTTGAGCGTTTTGATACTTTGTGCTAACTGTTTTTGTTGTTGGGTTTGTAGGGACGCTTCTTTTTCTTGGCTTTCTTTTACCGCCGCACGGTACTTTAATTGAAATGCGAGCTCGTCTTGTACTAGTTCAAAGGCTTGTGTAGAAATTAGCTTCTTTTGAATTAATTTTTTATTGCGCTTAAGTTCTTTTTCCAGTTTGAGTACTTCAAAATCAAGCTCAATAACATCGCGGGTGAGTTTTAGTTGGTTTTGCTCCAAAGCGAGCCGTGTATTGCGCATGTTATTTATTTGTTCTGAAACTTCGGCTTCTCGGGATAAAACGTTCAGTTGTAAATTGGTATTACTCAGTTTAAGAATTTTCTGGCCTTGCTTGACCATTGCACCTTCCTCAATAAATACTTCCTCAACACGGCCACCGTCTATCGCATCGATGAATATCGTCTCTTCGGGTTCTACGACTCCACGTAAAGGTAAGTATTCAGCAAACTGTGCTTGCGCTACTTTACTGATAACTAAGTTTTGTGTTGATAGGTTATAGATTTTTCCTGCAGAGTTATTTGTACTACTCGTTGCGTAAACCACACTGGCGGTTCCCAAAGCAAGCAATATAAATAAAGCTTTCTCATAATTTGTTTTTGCTGCTTTCTTTTTTAATGGTTTGTCCATAATGTTGACACCTGCTCATTAAGTTGAGTGCAGTGTCATTGAATTCTTTTGTGAAAGAAGGAACAAAAAAGGAATTATGTGTGAATATAAATAAAAAAGTTGTGACCATGGTCTTGGTCACAACTTTATTTCTTTTAAATTAGTTAGTTATATTTGTTTGTGGGGTTTATCTATTAGGCCTGAAAGACTGCTATTTAGTTGAGGTTCGCATTACATCAGCAACAGAACGGGTCATTTTTGTATAGATAAAACCTGTAGCGTTGGCGTCAAAGTCTATTGTTTTAGGTAAATTTGGCAATGTTTCAACTTGTTGTGTTTTAAAAGCGTAGTGAGAAAGGGCTTTATCGTTTTTATTCGCTAAACAAGCTAATCCTGTTGCGGTAGCAACTAAATTTAATTGGCGGTCTTTAAAGCTGGGTATACAAGTAAGATTTATCGGTAAAGCTGTTTTGCTGATCGGATCAAACTTTGTTACTTGCCCACTTTCGTCAGCTAACAAGTAATAACTTTTGTCACTAGCTGAAAAAATCCCTCCTTGGTAACCTGTAAATATCTTTGTTTTTTGCTGAGTTATATTGTATTTCATGAATTCCCAATCATTGTTTTTAATCGTAGAAAACAAGAGGTTTTGGTCATCTTGCCAGCTTGCACCATTAATACTGGTATTGTTAATAGGGAGTTTTTCAATGGCCAAATTTGATAGGTTAACAATAAACAATTGATTATCTGCTTGAATAAGTAATTGTTTATCATTGGGTGAAAAAGCTAAGTGGTAAATTTTCACCGGGTTATTAAAAAAGGTTAATTGTTGCGCTTGAGCTTCGTTTTTATCGAGTGTCGATAAATATACCTCGGCAGTTGTTGAACGTTTAGAAACAAAGGCATATTGTTTGGAATTATTAGCCAAAGTTGGTAGGTAATCCATCACCGAAGAATTATCGAGTGCTTGTATAGTAGGCTCATTGTCTGAACGATAAACCTCTGAATTTTCTTGATAGAAAATATCTCGATTTCGCAAATAAGAAACAAACGCAAAATCTTCACCATTATTGATACGAGTATGCTGTTTTATCCGAGAGGTATTGCTCGCAAATACTGACAGCTTGTTGCCGTCTAGGCTACTTTGCCAAAGCTCATAGGCTGGATGAGGTGATGGATGTACAATAGTACTGTTGTCATGCGCCCAACGCGCAGAGCGCATTAAATAGGGTAATTGTGCTGTTTTCGTTAATAATGAAGTCTCAATATTTAGCGTATAAATGTGTGTTTGTGGAGAAAATTCACTGTTAAGTAGTACTAAACGTTTACCATTGGGTGAGATATCAAATGAATAATTACCCAGACCACTGGTGATCGGCTGGTTAACGATGTCTTTTTTTAATGTCGATAAATCAACCCTAAATACTTGATAACCGTTGCTATTCGATTGACGATCATTGAAATACAGGTATTGTCCGTCTACAGAGAAAACAAATTGTGGACTACTGTCTGTGCCACATTCGCTAATTTTTTGCCAAGAATCTTTGTTTTTTATATCACTTAAATTTGCCCAAAAAATATTACATACATGGTTGTGTTGATATAAAAAAGCTAATTTATTTGTCGTCGGAGACCACACCGGTTTGGAAAGTGTTGCTCTAGGATGAGATATGCTCTGTTTGTTATGTGTTTTTAAATCTTCAATATTGATGTATGAGCGTTTATCTTGTTGCTTCTTAGTATAGGCGATTTTTTTCAGGTCTGGAGAAACAGATGGATGTAACTCAACCGCGACTTCTCTAGTGAGTGCTTTAATCTGCTTAGTCGTTATCACGACCGTGCTATTAGTAAGCCACTGCCATGTTAAGAAAATTGCGATTATTGACAAGAGCATGACAGTAGCTTGAATCACCTTAGTTTTTTTAGACGTAGTGACTTTATTTGTATCTTTATCTATTGAGTCATTATTGTTAGTTGAGTTTTCTGTTAATACCTTTGAGTTAATTTCAGGAGCTACTTTTTCATTAGGTTCATTAGCACTTTCATCTGTGCCGTTTGTTAGAGTCGCGTTATCAGTCGCGATAAATTCTGCCACCATACGGTAGCCCTTTTTGGGTACAGTGATGATAAATTTCGGCTGTTTGGGATCATCGTCTAACACTTTCCTCACTTTCACTAAGGTACGGCTTATGGCATTTTCAGTCACAATTGTGCCTGACCATACTTTATCCATAAGTTCGTCTTTGCTTATCACCCTATGATGATTCAGGCAGAAAAATACTAATAAATCATAAACTTTAGGGGCAAGTGATATCTGTTCTTTTGATCTTATAAGTAATTGATTGTGGGTATCGATACAAATATTGTTGAACTGAAGATAACGCAATACGATTCCTTGCTGTTAGTTAGTAGCAGTTATATTTTTTAGAGAGTTATCTTACTTTACTTTAATCGACCTCGTAAAGCTTGATGTAATCTATTGAAATGTATATAAATCACATGTTGGTCATATGTTGTTCATCATAAATCCAACTTTGTTCATTATTTTTTTTGGTTATTGAATTATCGTGAGTCTTGTCATTTTACGTTATTAATAATTGAGAGAAAACAATGGAAATATCGAAACCATTAAAAGCAAGTACAAACTTAAGTTGGCCATTATTGATGGTTATCAGCTTGTTTTACTTTTTATGCGCCAGTGCTTTTGCCAAACAAAACAGTCATGTCGATGGTAACAAAGTGCTTTTTGTGATCTCCAGCGATAAACATGGTTACTGGCTACCAGAAGTACTAGAACCCTTTCAACTGTTACAACAGGCTGGCTTTGATGTTGATATTGCCAGTCCTAAAGGTGGTGAAGGTACAATAAGGGGCTCATTTCAGTTATCTAACAAACAAACCACTTGGTTTAATAACTCGGCGTTAAAAGATAAATTGGCATCGAGTATGGTTTTATCCGTAGTCGATAGCAGCCATTATGTTGCGGTATATTTTGCCGGCGGTGCAGGACCGATGTTTGATTTGGTAAATAATCGCGCTGCGCAAAAGGTGACTCGTGAAATATATGAAGCTGGAGGTATTGTTTCTGCTGACTGCCATGGTCCTGTCGCGTTAGTAAATGTTACCTTGTCGAATGGGCAGCGCCTGATTTTAGGTAAAAAGATTACGGGTAAAGCCAATGTAGAAGAAGGACGCTGGGCACGTAATAACTATCCCTTTTTATTACAAAATAAGCTTACAGAAGTGGGTGGGAAATATAGTGCAAAAGCGAAGGGGCAGGTGCACGTAGTTGTTGATTATCGTATTATCACCGGACAAAATCCCGCATCAGCAGTGCCTATGACTGAAGAACTAATAAAGCAATTAAGTACGCTTACTGCATCAGCTAGGTAGATCCATTATTTTATTCACATAAATGCATGGGATTTACGCTTTTACTATTGAGAAAGACGAAGCCAGTGCATCAATCAACAATCACAAAACGCTAATATTTAACATATTGTTAACATTTAATTAATATAGTACACTTTTTGAACTCGATGATTAATCAATGACCGAATAACGATTGATACATCGATTTAAATTAAAGTTTCTATTTAATATTACGCAGAAACTTTACGATAATTATAACAATAATAGGATTTATTATGGCGTTCAAAAAAACACTCATTGCCAGTGCAATAGTTTTGACAGGCTCATTGTCATCTATTGTCAGCGTACATGCACAGGAGTTTCCAATATATGGAGATGACCCGTTAGTTGATCAGCAATGGCATTTAAAAAATACGGGGCAGACAGCTTTTTCAAAGTCTGGTGGTATTGCAGGCAACGATTTAGACATTGATTTTGCCCATGCGATGGGAATAAAGGGTCGTGGCATTACTGTATCCGTTATTGATACAGGTCTTGAAATAGACCATCCAGATTTATCACCCAATGTTGTTGCGGGTTCTATCAACTTTCTTGAGGGCGAAATTGGTTATCCAGTAGACAATCACGGACACGGTACTGCGGTTGGTGGTTTAATCGCTGCAGAAGACAATAATAGAATTGGTGGTCGAGGTGTTGCTCCAGACGCTAATTTAATCGGTTTTAATTACTTGTTTGCGCAAGATGATACCAATTGGTTATTGTCTCACGGGGTATCTGCAGATTGGCGTGCATTAGACCGCTTTACTGACCCTCGAGTATTTAACCAAAGTTATGGGTGGACACCAAACTCTCCTTTAGTGCATGACTACGCCGCTGACCCAAGTTTGGAAATGAACGATACAGTAATGAGAGACGTTTCACTTAATAGCCATTGGGGACGTGGTGCAACGTATGTAAAGTCGGCTGGAAATTCATTTCAGCGCTATAATACCAATTTATTTGGCACTCGATATCAAGTCTTACCGAGAGAAAATGACCGCTATTACGATAATAATGGTTTACCCTTTCATAATGCCAACGTCACTCATACCAATACCAATTTTTGGAATTTAGTGATATCAGCAACCGATGCTAATGGTAAAGTTACGTCATACTCTTCGGTTGGTTCAAACGTCTTTTTTGCCGCACCTGCGGGAGAGTTCGGCAGTGATTCCCCTGCTATGGTAACTACAGATTTATCAGGATGTGATAAAGGCTCTAACGTTATTGGTAGCACGAGCAATGGTTTACATGGCGGTAACGAATTAGATCCTAATTGTAATTATCAAGGAACAATGAATGGCACTTCATCATCAGCACCAAATACGGCAGGCGCTATAGCGGTAGTAATGTCTGCTAATCCAGGTTTAAGCGCTCGTACCGTTCGTCATTTACTCGTTGAGTCGGCACGTAAAACGGATCCTGACAATAGTGGTGTAGATTTATCTTTTGAAAATACTGATGGTGAAATGGAGACCTATAATGCGATTCCGGGTTGGCAAACAAATGCTGCGGGATATCATTTTCATCAATATTATGGACTAGGTGCTGTAAATGTTGATGGCGCAGTACAAAAAGCTCTATTTACTTCGGCTTCTTTACCTGAATTACAAATCACAGATTGGCAGAAAATAACGGCTAATGTAGCTGTGCCAGATGCTTCTGTGGTTGGTGTTGAAACAAAAACTACGACAAGAGAAGATGTCACTATTGAAGCGGTTCAGGTTAAGTTGAACTTAGACCACCAAAGAATCAGAGATCTATCAATTGAGTTAATTTCTCCTGCTGGCACACGTAGTATCTTAATGAGTGCTCGTACAGGCTTCTTGTCAATTGGTGCTACGGGTTATAAAGATTCAATATTAATGAGCACACACTTTTATGGTGAATCATCGAAAGGTGAGTGGACACTTAAAATTGTTGATACGGATAAAGGTGATTCTGCCACTATTCTTTGGGATTATGGTACAAATATCTATCGTGTGAACAGCAACAACAACCTTGAATTAGGCATGGTTAAAGACTGGTCAATTCGATTCTACGGACATAAATAAGGAGAAAGTAATGAAGTATTTACCCCTAGCTATTGCACTATTAAGTACAACAGCTTTTGCTCAACAAAATACCAATAATGTAAATAGTACTGCTCCTGCGGATATAGAAATTAATAAAACGCTATCTGGTGATGACGTAAAAGAAGCCAATGCTGATTTTTTATTGAATGCTGATCATGGCGCATTAATTAAAACCACTGGAGAAATCTTAGTGAAGCTTGAAGGAAATGTTGATTTTGATTCATTTAATGAAAAACATCATTTAACCATAACACAGGCTTATGGCGCCTTTTATATTCTTAAATCAGAGAACGGTACTGATCTTAATCAAGTTATCGAAGAGCTACAGTTAATGCCACAAGTGCTTTCTGCAACTTTGGCTACTGCTAATATGAGTATTGAAGCAAATTAGTCTGCATACTTTTTAAAATAAACTGGGTTTTCGGCTGTTTTTACTTAATAAGTGAAAATTGACATAAGCTCAGTTTTTTACATTTATTTATACTATTTTTATTAAGTTAGTGATCTTGTTGTGCGTAGGGCGAATTTTGCAATGCAAGGCAATCGATTGACCAATAGCTGGCCTATTGGGATTGAGAGCAACGCAGCCATGGAGTATTTTAACCTACATAAGTGGGCAATAACTTAATTAAATTAGTATTTACCGACTATCAATTTCACACTCATTTCACACCACCCATTTTAAGCTGACTATATAATTGTTAACTATGGGTCTTAACCGTGTCTAATCATATTGAATTAAGTAATATCAGGCAGTCGTTTCAAACTAAAGAATCAAAAGTTACCCTCTTTGATGATCTTAATTTGTCTATTATTCAAGGCGAATCCTATGCGATAACAGGCCCTTCTGGGGCGGGAAAATCTAGTTTATTAATGTTACTGTCAGGCTTGGAACAAGCAACTACAGGGCAAGGGCGATATGTTAAAGCAGGGCAATCCCAATCGCTAGATTCTTTAAGAGCAGACATAGGCTTTATTTTTCAACAATTTCATTTATTACCCGAATTAACAGCGCTTAATAATGTTGCACTGCCCTTAAAATTAAGAGGAGATAAGTCTGCATTAAATAAAGCGAGGGTTTGGTTAGACAAAGTTGGTTTAAGCCATCGACTCAATCATAAACCCAGTGAGTTAAGTGGCGGTGAACAGCAACGAGTGGCAATAGCGCGTGCGCTTGTTTTTGAACCCAATTTTATTTTTGCTGATGAACCAACGGGAAATTTGGATCAAAAAAGTGCCACTGAAATTGCTGATCTTTTATTTAGTTGTTGTCAGGAAAATAATGCCGGTCTTGTGGTAGTAACCCACAGTGAGATTTTAGCGAGTCGTGCGAAACATATTTTTTTACTAGAAAATGGTTCGTTAACCAATAGACAAATCAAAACTCAATCACGTGATATACAAAGAGCTATCTCATGTTAGCAGTAGCCTTAACTCACCATCTTAAACTTGCTGGGCATTTTTTTACGCAGGAATATAGCCATGCTCATCAACGATTATTACGCTGGACTCAAGGTGTTCTGTTGGTGTTTATTGTCACCTTAAGTCAATCAAGCGAAAGCATACAAAATTATCTGGATAATAACTTACAAGGTTTATTGGGCGCGGACGCAGTGCTTAGTCAGCAGCAAAAGTTAACGTCTGCACAATATACCGCATTATCAAAACTGACCAATGAAGTGGTGGTGACTCAACAAGTTAAAGTGACATTGAGCCACAAAGGACAATGGCAACAAGCTAAAATTAAAGCGGTTGATAATCAATATCCATTACAGGGCGAGCTATTAACGTCACCAACATTACTAGGTAGTGGCCAACCAACTTATGGTGGTCCACAGTTAGGACAAATTTGGTTAGATGCGCGATTGTTTGCCAGCTTATCGTTAAAAATGGGCGACTATATCCAAGTGGCAGAGCAGCGTTTATTAGTCGCTCGAGTATTACATCATGAACCCGATAGATTAATGGAAGGACATAACGTAGATATGCGTGCCATGGTTAATGCTCAGGATATGACATCACTGGGTTTATCAGCGGATATTATTCATTATCGTTATTTAATCGGTGCAACTAGCCAGCAAATTACTGATCTACTTAAATGGCAGCAGCATGATTTACCCGCCGCTAACATTCATCATAAACAGGGGGAGCATCCGTTAGCCTTGTTTTGGCAGCGCACTGAAAACTTCATGGGCTTGGCATCTATTATTTTGTTTTTTATGGCCGCAATAGCGATTGAACAGTTGGCACAAGTACATATGAAAAAAGACCAATTTTTTACAGCGGTATGTATGAGTCTAGGGGCGTCGAATAATACCGGATTACAAGTATCAATATTTAAATGGTTAATTGGTTTGGTACTTTTATTACCGGTGGTTTTGTTATTATCGACAGTTTTCCATTGGTTGATTATTTACTGGTTAAAGGAAACTTTTGTTAATTTACATTGGCAGTTACAGGTTTGGTCGATAGTAAAAAGCTGTAGTTTTGTGATGCTTATTTTTGCTGTATTTCAGACTCCTGTGTGGTTTTCTATGTATAACACCTCAGTTGCGAAGCTATTTAACAGTGCAAATAAAGGATTAAGTCATTGGTTTAATAAGGTGAGCAGTATCTTGGTATTGTTAGCTGTGGCAATAACATATTCAGATAATGGTTTATTAACCTTGATGATGGTAACGGCTATAGGGATCACCATTGCCTTAATGGTATTTTTGAGTTGGAGTTCACTAACGTTAGGAGAAAAAATCACTCAGCGTTTTTCGGGATTACTTCCTTTTTCCTTATTTATGATGAAGCAGCGAATATTAAGTAAAAGTACGCAAATCTTAGGTATTGGCTTGTGTGTATTTTTACTCTTATTTACCTTAATGTTGTTAAAAGATCTTGGCGCCACGATGACATCTTATCAAAGGCAACATGATGGCAATATTATGGTGACACAAGCAACACCGTTACAACTGACATTTATAGAGAAATTGGCTGTCGAGAAAAAATTAACGATTCGTCAGGCCAAATCGTTTATGTATGGAAAATTGATTGCGGTAAATGAGCAGTCATTAGTTGAGTTTAGTCAAAAACCCAGTGAAAGCATGGCAACGTTTAAACGTTCAGTTCGGTTACATTGGAATGATCAAGTCCCTCAAAATAATGAAATTGTAGACGGAGAATATTGGTCGTCAGGAACTGACTCTTGGCAGCAAATTTCTGTTGAAGAGGAAGTTATGACTGACTTAGGATTTGTAATTGGCGACCGCTTAACGTTTTTTATCGGTCAGCAAAAAATTAGCTTTGAAATAACCGCTAGTCATGTATTTAAGTCTGGAGCGGGCACTATTACTTTTTGGGTACAAATGCCAACTGCGGCGTCAATGCATATTCAAGCGTCTCATTATAACATGGCAAGTCTAGAACTTGATGATCAACAATCGTCAATATTAGCGACATTATGGCAAAAGTATCCAACACTACGGATGATTTCGCTAAAAGAAATAACCGACCGTTTTGATCGGATTTTAGCGATGATCACCAAAGTTATTAGTGGTTTTTCTTTGATGATCATCTTGCTTGCGGGTGTTGTTATTTTGGCATCAATTAGCGCACTTGAAGCACAAGAAAAGAAAAAGAACAGTATCATTATGAGTTTTGGTTTTTCGCGGGCTACTTGTTTAAAGCTTAATGTCATTGAATGGCTAGTTACCGCGAGCATTACAGGTTTAGGTGGGGTATTGGGCACATACATTGCAGGGCTGTTGATTTATCAATCTCAATTTTCATTAACTTATAAACCTGACTTTATTTGGTTAACTTTTACCTTATTTGTCATTTTATTTTTAGTTACCACTTTAGGCGTTTATGCCAGCAGAAATAATTTACGTAGCTCTGTACGGCAATTAATGGCTGACAACTAACCTTAGCTAAGGCATGGGTTGTAGGCCGATACGAGCGCAGCGAGGATCGACAAAAAGGTTTATTGGTTTTTTCACATTTGTTTCACAGCCCATTTGTCATTATCACTTTAATTCTTAGGAGAAATGTATATGACTTATCTAAAACAAATGAAACATAAATTTATAACGTTAATAACCTTGGTCGTGATCTCGGTGCAGGTTAGTGCAACAACAGTGACTAAAAAAGTTTTGATGGTGGTCAGTGGTTATGGTCAGCAGCAAGGTGAAGAAAGGCCTGGTTATGAATTTGATGAATTTTCTAAAGCCTATTCTGTTTTTAAAGCCAATGGCATTACTGTTGATATTGCTAGTCCAAAAGGTGGGGAAGTTCAGGCAGATAAATATGATCCCAGCAAACCCTATAATGCCAAAGTATTAGCGGATCAAGCCATTATGGTAAAGCTAAACAATACTATTGCAACAAGTAAAGTTGATGCTAAAGCTTATGACGCAGTTTTTGTTGTTGGTGGTAAAGGTGCAATGTTTGATTTACCAAAAGATAAAGCGCTTCAAAGGCTTATCGCTGATATTTATCAACAGCAAGGTAGTGTTGCTGCCGTTTGTCATGGACCTGCAGCTTTAGTTGATGTGAAACTTAACGATGGTAGCTATTTGATTGCCAATAAAAAGATTAATGGTTTTACCAATAAAGAAGAAAACTTGTTTGGTAAAAAATGGCTGAGTAGTTTCGAATTTATGCTAGAAGATAAGTTAATTGAACGTGGCGCTAAGTTTCAATCAAGCGAGATTATGTTAAGCCATGTAGCCGTTGATGACCGACTTATTACCGGACAAAATCCAACATCAACCGTAGGTGTAGCAACAGAATTAGTAAAAAGCTTGGGATTAATTCCTGTTATTACCAAGCAAGGCATTGAAGATAAAACTATGGCTGTGGTCGCTAAATTTTTAGCGGGTGACACATCGGTGGTTAAATTATTAACCGATGAGCAAGATCAATATCATATCTCCTTAGTGGGTATGTATGGCTTTTATTATCTAAAAACGGCTGAAACGGATAAACATTTTGAAAATGCCCTTACGTTGATGACAGTTGCACAAAAAGCAATTAATAATCCAATGTTAGATATGCAAATTGCCAAAACGCAGCATAAATTGGGTCAGGAAAATAATGCCAAAAACACTTTAAATCAATTACTAATAACAAAACCTGATTACAAACCCGCGTTGGATATGTTAAAAACCCTGTAATTGTTTATAAAAGCTGTTTTATAAATGAATTAAGGCTTCAATAGAAATGTTGAAGCTTTTCATTTTGTATTAGGTAAATGTCATGACAAAGCAGAGTACATCACTTTACATATTATTGGTTGAAGACCAGCTTAATATTGTTCGTAATATCTCCGATTATATGGAAGCAAAAGGGCATGTATTTGATTTTGCCAATCAAGGACAGCAGGGGCTAGACCTCGCTTTAGAAAATCATTATGACCTGATCATTCTTGATTTGAACTTGCCTGTTTTGGATGGTCTCGATGTTTGTCAGCAATTACGAGAAAAATCAAATAGGCATATTCCGATATTGATGCTTACCGCGCGCGACAGCATTGAAGATAAAGTCTCTGGTTTTACCGTGGGAACAGATGATTATTTAACAAAACCCTTTTCATTACAAGAGCTTGAAGTGCGATGTATAGCTTTGTCTCGACGTTATTTATTGCAAACCAATAACACCATAACATTGGGACCTCTGACACTTGACCGAAAAAGAAAACAAGTCAGCCGTGATGGCCAGTTACTAAATTTACATGCTATGGGGTTTCGTATATTAACGGTCTTAGTTGAGGCTTATCCGCAAGTTGTCAGTCGTTCACAATTATCACAAAAGTTATGGGGTGATGAACCGACAGAGTCTGATGCTATGCGTTCACATATCTACCAGTTACGTGGTGTGCTGGATAAGCCTTTTGCTTTTCCTCTTTTAAAAACGGTTCATGGCGTTGGTTTTTCTCTCGTTATTAAAGAGAATAATGATGAAAAGGGTGACAAAAGTGAAAGCTAATTCGATAAAATTTCATAGTTTAAGTCGGCGTATAGTCGCTCAATTTTGTATTTTTACTTTAGTATTATCCGCTATCTATGGCATGTTTTGTTTTACGCTCTTATACATGTTAGAAGACAGTTTTATTGAGCGAGAAGTTGAACGTGAAGCGAATTATTTACGTGCTGGATATCAAAAATCAGCACAGTGGCCGATGGCACGAAATTCTTATATGGAGCTTTATTTTTCAACACAAGATTTACCTGATGATCTGAGATCACAATTTATTGCTAAGCCACAGCATAAAGAATTTTATGGTGAACAAGGACGGCATTATCATTTATTTCGTTTACCTGAGTACCAAAATACCTACCTAGTTGCAGAAGTTAGCCAAATGTTGTTAGTACGTCCCATTGTTGGAGGCGTGCTTAAATTTATGCTCATAATTGGAGGGTTTTTAGTCTTTGTCGCTTTTATGATTGCTTGGATGTTGGGGCGGAAAACGGCAAAACCATTAAAACAGCTAGCCGATTTAGTTGATGGCGTAGCGCCTGAAAATATCCCAGAGCGTTTTGCTGAGCAATTCCCCAATAATGAAATTGGCATATTAGCTCATACTCTAGAAGATACGATGCGGCGGATTAATCAAGCCTTGAAACGAGAAAAGTGTTTCACCCGTGATGTTAGCCATGAATTAAGAACACCAGTGGCGGTGATAAAAAATGCGGTTGAAGTCTACCAAGAGCTAAAGCAAGAAAATGGCATAACAACAGACAAAGCACAGAACATCGTTAACCGTATTGCTGATGCCAGTATGCAAATGGAACAAACCGTAACGACTTTGTTAATGTTAGCGAGAGAAGAGCAAACATCGGTTAAAAAGGAATTGGTAAAATTACTGCCCATCATTGAGTTATCAATAATAACGCATAGTCATTTACTTAATGGGAAAGAGGTTGAAGTATTGGTTGATGATAATTGCAATACACAGGTTTTCGCCCAGCCGGGTATGCTCAAAGTATTGTTAGATAACCTGCTAAGCAATGCTTTTCAATATACCGAGTCGGGCACAGTAAAAGTCAGCTTTATTGATCAGCAATTAATCATCGCAGATACAGGCACCGGTATAGAGCAGAATATATCTACTAGGGTGACGGAACCTTCGGTTAAAGGCAGTCAAAGTACCGGTTATGGTTTTGGTCTGTCTATTGTAAAGCGTTTGTGTGAACACCAAGGCTGGATATTGTCTGTGGTTAGTGAACAGGGCACAACTATTTCTGTTTCGTTTAGTGAATAGTGTTCGGTAAGTAGAATTTGATGAAAGCTCATTAATTACACTTGTGAGATAGTAGAGTAATTAAGTTTTATACTGATTTTTTGAAGCTAATCAAATCATGAAAATAGTTTTTTAATGATCACTGAATGGCAAAAGTTAGCCTTATATTGTTATAAATAATCACTCAAAAACAATATACAACTAAAGACGTCTTTGTGCGCATTAGAGACATTAGCACTTGTTTTACTAAGGGCAACTCTTCCGACAAGCAGAGATAAATATTCTTACGTAACATGATAAATCTTACCAAAAGACTAACTAAATCTATTAGCTAAAACTACTAAGATTTAGGAGCGTTATTGATACATAAGCGGATATAAGTATTTGAAAGACAAAGCATAAGTGCTATCAATTAACGTTAAATAATCAAAGGCATGAAAGGAACTACGATTATGACTAAGGTTGCTTAGCGAAAGACATTATTAGTGAGACAATTTTGTCAGTCATTACTTCAGGTTCTATCTCTTCGGGTGTAAATGAAGCCCTGTATAAAGTAATTGCTGGGGTGAGATCTGTAAGCAAATCAAGCTGTGGATGGTCGTCTCCTACAATACGAACAATTGCACTTCTATAATGCTCCAAACTGTAGCCTGCCTTCACAGCTTCTTCAATCCCAGTATCGGCACGCATTGCTGCAATAAGCCCAGGCACAAGATCAGGTTTTTTAAACGCAGAGTTACATTGAGAGTTAATGAGCGTTCTTAAATCAGCAATGGGATCATCTGTAATATTGACTTCAGTGACAGGCATATACCTGATCGCTTCTGCAATTAAACTTTCTTTTTTTGGCCATCGTCGATAAATAGCACCCGTGCCAGAACCAGCACGCTCTGCGACATCTTGGACTCGGAACTTATCAAAACCTACCTCAAGCAACAAACTTATTGTGGCTTGAAGAATTGAATCAGTTCGGCTTTCATCACGTTTTCGTCCTCTGATTTTAATTGGACGTTTATATTTGTCTTCTTTCATAGCCGCAACCATAACAGAAATTTTTTATTGAGAAAACCATAAGTGGTAATTGCTCATTCCGGAAATCATTATTACCGGAAATGTTGCTTTCCGGAAATATATATTCCATAATGCATTTCTTAACTAAATGAAATAGCAAACTACTTAGGTGGTAAATATTTAAAACTACAAACAATTTAATTAATTGAGAAAATTTTGAGGCTACTTATGAATTATCCTGACGTCCTACCCCACGACTTACCAAAACAAATTGCAGAAAACTTATATGTTGTTCATGGCTGTGTGAAACCTAATGCCGTCGTGCGGTTTACTCGTAACATGACAATTGTGCGAGATAATGGCCAATTGACTCTTATTAATCCTGTCCGTATGGATGAAGCAGGTCTTGTGGCTTTGGAAAAGCTTGGAAAGATAGCTCATGTGCTTCGCCTTGGTCCAGGGCACGGTATGGATGATCCGTTTTATGTAGATTGTTACAATGCTGATTTTTGGTCCTTTAAAGGTGGAACCACATACACTACCCCCGCCATTAAATATGGAT
Source organism: Colwellia sp. (assembly GCA_013215655.1). Lineage (GTDB taxonomy): Bacteria > Pseudomonadota > Gammaproteobacteria > Enterobacterales > Alteromonadaceae > Colwellia_A. The sequence continues at coordinate 95,067 of JABSOX010000011.1, read as the reverse complement.
TGTCTGATGGTGGAATACTGCCTTTTTCTAATGCTAAACTCTTTGCTTTTAATCATTTGAACGAACCAGAAGGCGTAATATTACTGGAGCGTTCAATAGGTATACTTTTAACTTGTGACGCAATTCAAAGCTATGCCGAATTCCCGCATATGCCTCACACTAATTTGTTGTCTCGGCGCATATTGCCTCTAATAGGTTTTAGCAAAGAAACGCTTATCAGTAAAATGTGGATGAAACTGGCGGTTGTAGATCGAGGTAAGACAAGAGCTGAATTTGAAAGTTTGTTGAACCTTAATTTTGATCAGCTATTAAGCGCCCACGGTACTTTCGTTGCCAAAAATGCGCATGCTAGAGTAGAAAAATCATTTAAAAAAATGTTCGGATAAAAAGCTATCTTTGGAAAGATAATGCTTGCGAGGTCTACAGTCTTATAAAACAGTTATTTGACGCTGCTTTTTGGTGTCCCAAAAATGTCTCGTTTATGGTAGAAGTTAGCCTTACAAATTTAACTGTAATATCAGCTATTTTAAACTAATTGCGGAAGTTTGATTTTAATTGTGAATAAAATAACTAAAACTACCATTATCTATAAACTAGATAATGGTAGGTCATCTATTACCGAGAAACTAGCAAAACTACATAAGAGAAAGGTGAATACAAATGGAAAACAAAAGTAAACCAGAGAGAGGGGTAGGCTTTAGAATGGCAAATGTGCTTGTGCGATTTTTACCTTTACTTGCATTGTGTGTTGGCGGGACGATCCTCGCAGTCTTTGGAAGCTGGCGAGTGGTCTCTCCGGTATCGTCTATGGCCCTGCTGGGGATGACCGTGGACGCTACAGACATATCCCTACTCAATGAGTTGCGTGGAAACCACGCGTTAAACATGGGGTTCGGACTGCTGGCATGGCTGGCTCTCTGGCGCAAAGAGCTTCGTTCTCAGGCTCTTATAGGACTCACTTTCTGCTTTGGCTTCTACTTAACCGGTCGCTTGGTAGGGGTGGCTATGGATGGTCTGCCGAATGCGGACATCCAGTCGGGTATGCTGACCGAAGCCTTCCTGGTAACACTAAGCGGGCTTGCGCTTTTAGCAAACTCGAAAACAGGCCCCAAGTAAATGCATGCTGCAATCAAGCATTGAAATGCGACAGAGAAAAAGTATAACGTTTCGCTGCAACGGATATTTAGCGCAGAGTGAGACGTTATCGATACAAAACCTATTTCGAATGATTGTTTGACGTATATACCCGATGTCCACAATGTAGCCGTTAGGAACTCATAAGCTAACGTCTTCTTTATGGCCAGGCTGTGTGAAAACTATTTTGAACTTGCGTAATTGAATTATATCAACGAAAAAAGGCTCTGTAGATCAAATTCTGTAGTACGTTTGATGCCAATCCACCTGTTAATTTACGTAGCGTCGCATAAAAATTTTACGCTGGGAGTTTTCACACAGCCTGTGGTGAAAAAAGTCTCTTGGGTTTTCCAAAAACACGTCTAGGTTAAGATAAAAAAGCAGGGTAGAGCATTCATAAATGAATAATTATAGCTCCACGACTATTTTTTAGTGACTACAAATTTGAATAGCCATCAATGTGCTGAGATTGTAACTTTATACAAGGTAAAGACTGTCGACAAATTTCATATTCACCTGGCGTTGCGCTTAGTGACAACCATTTATCCTTGGAAATATCTTTTGCATTGATGCCATTTACTTGAGTAATAATATCGCCAACCTTAAATCCTGATGCCATGGCAGGTAAGTCAGGCATCACGTAACGGATTAAAAAATTACCTGAAAGTAGCTTCCTTACCTCTAAACCAAAAAGATTATATCGAGATTTAAAAGCTTGTTGCTGATAGGTCTGCAAATAAATCTGGCTAGTTTGATAATCTATGGTGGTTATAAATTGATTAAGTGTTGCGTTGCCGATAACCCAATAATCGTCTTCGTCATCATTTTCAATGATATTCGTTTTGATGTTCTTTATCAGGATATCACCAAGGGTAATTTTTGGTAATGTGACACGTTGATGTTCTGCTTTGCCACTTAAACCAAAATCTGCAGCAGTAACTTGGCCATTGGGTAATTTTACATCATTCGCTTTAGGGTACTCGGAACTCAATTTAAAATAATGACGGCTGCCAGTATCAATAATAAATTCATGTTCTATTTGGTGACCGTTACCAAAATCGATATTTCCCTCAATACTAATTTTGGTCATAAAAGTATCGAAAGGTAGTGCCGTGGTTTCACCCTGTGGAATGTGAGGTTTATTGGCGACACTGACTTGATTGGCTTTTTTATCAAACGTCCACACAAAGTGACGTAATAAGTCATGACCAATAATACCGTCGTAAATGAGTTCATCAGCACTTTCAAAGTAGCGAGTTTTACTCATTCTGAGGAAAGCTCCTTGAAAATCATTGACCTCAAGTCCACCAAACTTTAAAGATTTCATACTGGTTTGATGACCTAAGGAATCTTGTTCATCTCCCCAACCAGCCAAATTTAACTCATAACCTTGAGGTAAATTTAAAGCAATAACTTTTGGTGTATCCAGTAAGTAAGTAAAAGAAGCACCGCTATCAATCATAAACTTAAATCCGTCTACACCATTTATAGTCCCATAGATGAAGACTTTTTCACCAATATAGTCGGTATCAATGGCAAATTTACTGTCAGAATGACTCCAGATCGGCTCAACATCATTATTAGCATTTCTTAGTTTAAGAATGTTTACGACATTACAGCCACTAATCATTAATGTAATAAGGGATAAAGAGATGATCAATGTTCGAAATTTAATTGTCATAGTTTAAAACTCCAGTAATTTTTTATACTTGAGGTAACGTTTGTCAGATAAATTTAAACTAAGTGTTGTGAAATGAGTGTGAAATGACCAAGGTGTTCTGGTAGTGTTTAAATCATCTGTTTGTTATAAGAAACAAACTTTGAAAATGACGATGAGATATTAAATAAATAATGACTAAAGAAGCTACGATTATGGAAATAACGATTAGATCTGCAACATCCTCTGATTTATCGCAATTACTTGAGTTTGAACAAGGGGTGATTGCTGCTGAACGCCCATATGCCGACAACTTAAAAGCAGGTCATATTACTTATTATGATTTAGAGGCATTATTAATAAGTGATAAGGCAAAGCTACTTGTTGCAGAAAAGCATGGAAAATTAGTGGGTGCAGGTTATGCCAAAATTTTAGCCGCTAAAGCTTATAAAAAGTTTAGCCATTTTGCCTATCTTGGTTTTATGTATGTTGATCCTAGCTCTCGGGGGAAAGGTATAAATAAAATGATTATCGATGAATTAACGCTATGGGCAAAAGCTAAAGATATCAAAGAAATGATTTTAGACGTTTATGATGGTAATGAAGCGGCTATTCGCGCTTATGAAAAGGTCGGTTTTAAGAAAAACCTTGTTGAAATGCGGGTCGAAATAGATTAATTCGTAAAGAAAAAAGCGGGCATAAATTAGGGGCTGCCCGCCGAAAGATAAAATATTATTTAACTTGGTCTTAATAATAGCAACTACACGCTTTCTAAAATCTTTCCTTTTTCTTCAATATTTACGTTGGCACAGTCCACTACGGTAACATCAGTAATACCGATAAAGGCTAAAGCTTGTTTCAAATATTGTGTCGCCAAATCCATTTCGCTACCAATGGGTACGCCGCCAGAAGCCATCACTAACGTTGCTTTGGTATTGGTAATTAAACCAATAGGACCATTTTCAGTATATTTGAAGGTTAATTTGGCACGAGCAATTAAATCAATCCAAGCTTTTAATGCGGCTGGAATACCAAAATTATAAATAGGAGAGGCGATAACGATATGATCAGCTTGCTGAAGTTCTGCTACTAACGTATCGGATAGTGCCAAAACTGCTTTATCTTCTTCACTGCGGTTTTCGTCAGGAGTGAAATTGGCATTTATCCAAGCGGCATCAATAAAAGGTAGGCCTTTCGCTACGTCGCGCTCAACCAGCTTATGGTCTAAGTTTTGTTCACTTAATTGGTCAACCACCAACTCAGATATTTCTCTAGAGATCGAACCTTGATAGCGACCACTTGAATTGATGTGTAAAATTGTCTTATTTGTCATGTCTAATTCCTAAAGAGTTCTGAATGATGAGCATTCTACAGTTGAATTATTTTAAATAAACACGTATAAAATGAACTTATCGTTCGTATTAAGTGAACAATGTAAGTGAATAAAAGATGAATCAATTTGAAGATATGCAAGCGTTTGTACGTATTGTGGAAGCAGGCAGTATTACTAAAGCGGCAGAGCAAATGAATACGGTTAAGTCAGCAGTGAGCCGCCGTTTATCTGAATTAGAAAAAAGATTGGGTGTTACCTTAATCATTAGGACAACACGTAGTCAAACACTCACAGAAAATGGTCAAAACTATTATCAACAATGCTTAAGAATCATTGATGATGTTGCCGAAATTGAGTCAAACATCAGTAGTGATCATCAAGCGTTAAAAGGTAAAATTAGATTGTCAGCACCACTTTCATTTGGTATCGCACATTTAGCGCCTGCGTTGACGGCATTTAATCATCAACATCCTGATATTTTATTTGATGTCGATTTTAACGACAGAAAAGTCGACTTGATTGAAGAAGGTTTTGACCTTGCCATTCGTATTTCAAATTTAGCTGATTCAACCCTGATGGCGAGAAAAATAACAAAAATAAGTTTAATTTTATGTGCCAGTCTTTCGTATATTGAGCAATATGGTTTACCTATCACCCCACATGATTTAAAACGTGGCCATGTAAAAGTTAATTATTGTGAAGCACCAGAAAATTGGTTATTTAAATTACACAGTAAAAAAGAATTAAGTATCAAAGTACCGACAGTGCTTACTTCTAATAATGGTGATTTTTTATGTCAGGCGGCAATAGATGGGCAAGGACTTATTTTTACGCCTGATTTCATTGTTTATAAGGCAATAAAAAATGGTCAGCTACGACCTATTTTAAGTGAGTACTACGATAATATCGATATTCCGGCTTACGCAGTTTATCCTCAAAATAAACACTTATCACAACGTGTTCGAGTGCTTATTGATTTTTTGGCGCAGTATTATGGCGATAAACCCTACTGGCAATTACCAAAAAGCTAAAAAGTTTCTAGTGTTTAGGTTTTATAATATCTTTACGTTCACGTTCATAGTCTTCATAAGATTTTTTATTTAAACTTTCAAGGCATTTATCTCTTAATACACCAACCTCTTCATTACATTTAGATTGACGATTAATTTGCGTAGCGTTATAGATCTCTTTACTGGTGCATGCTGTCAAAAGGCTGGACAATATAATTGCGAATATTATTGTTTTCATTTTGCTTTTCTTGTTGGTGATTTTAATGTTTGTTGGAATAAGCTTTGATTATCAAGTGACTTAATAGTTCACTATCTGATAATAACCAGTAAAACATAAATATGCACTATTACATTTACCTTGACCTCAAGTGTTAATAATTGCCAATAAATGGGGTAAACTATTGCCAATTATTGTCATTAGTGAATTCAACATGTCGACTCAAGATCAAAATCATCAAAGTAACAGCACCCATTTCGGATATCAAACCATTGATAAAAACGAAAAAGAGTCAAAGGTTGCTGGTGTCTTTCATTCTGTTGCGGCGCAATATGATGTGATGAATGATCTAATGTCATTTGGTATTCATCGTTTATGGAAACGTTTTACTATTGATGCTAGTGGTGTGCGTCCGGGTAATAAGGTGCTTGATTTAGCCGGAGGAACAGGCGATTTAACGGCTAAGTTCTCACAACTTGTTGGTCGTGAAGGTAAAGTGATTCTAGCCGATATTAACAGCTCAATGCTTAATGTTGGTCGTGATAAATTGCGTGATAAAGGTTTAGTGCAGAACATTGAATACGTACAAGCCAATGCGCAATATTTGCCTTTTGAAGACAATACTTTTGATATTGTCACTATTGCTTTTGGATTACGTAATGTTACCGACAAAGATATGGCTTTACGTTCAATATATCGGGTCTTAAAACCCGGTGGACGTTTATTGATTTTAGAGTTTTCCAAACCAAAGCATGAATTAATTAACAAAGCCTATGATTTTTATTCTTTTAATATTCTTCCTAAAATAGGGGAGTTAGTTGCTAAAGATGGTGATAGTTATCAGTATTTGGCAGAATCAATTCGTATGCATCCTGATCAAGAAACATTAAAAGAGATGATGAATGATGCAGGTTTTGAACAAAGTACCTATAAAAACTTAACCGGTGGCGTGGTTGCTCTTCATAAAGGTTATAAGTTTTAACTGTGAATAATATCAGCTCACAACTCATGCCTCAACAAGCACTCTGTGCTGCTATAGAGTTGTCAGTCAATCAAGCTTTGAATCTAAATTTACTCGGCAAAAATGGGCTAGATAAACTTGAGCAAAAAACCTTAACTATTCATTTGCAGGAAGTAGGTTTTCCATTGAGCTTTACGGTTGCGGCACAAAAAGTATTAGTTAATACCTTAACTGAGCATGCCGACTGCACCATTAATACCAGCATTAATACTTTGTTATTATTAAAAAAAGAGCAGCAACTTACCGAACTTATTAAACAAGACAAACTTGATATTATTGGTGATATTAAAGTGGCACAACAATTTGCCCATATTGCCGAAACACTGAATATTGATTGGCAAAGTGAATTAGCCAAACATATTGGTGATATTCCAACTTACAAGTTATTGCAAGTTGGAAAGTCTTTGGTTAATAAGTTGAAATTCACCGCTCAACAAATTCAAGCGGATGCCAGTGAGTGGTTAGTGCATGAACAACGACTGGTGGTAACCAAAAGTCAACTCGCTCATTTTAATCAACAAGTCACTGATACTGAAAAGCAAGTAGAACTGCTTATAAAAAGATCAGGGCAGCTACTAAATAATAAAATTGAGCTTAGTAATAGTACCCAAAAGGATAGCTGTGAGTAGTTTACGACTCTATAAAATTGTTAAGACTTTTCTAAACTATGGTTTAGATGAAATTGTTCCGAAAAAAAGCTTACCTTGGTATGCGAAATTGGCGCGTTTAAGTTTGTTTTGGCTGAGAAATAAGCATAAAGATAAAAAACGTGCACAACGTTTCCGTTTAGCCATTGAATCATTAGGACCTGTTTTTATTAAATTTGGTCAAATGTTATCAACACGCCGTGACCTTTTGCCTACTGATTTCGCTGATGAATTGGCATTGCTACAAGATCAAGTTTCTGCTTTTGATGGAGAACTAGCGAAACAGTTGATTATAGAAGCCATTGGCGAAGATGTTTTTGCCAAACACTTTGTTGATTTTGATGAGGTACCTTTAGCTTCCGCATCTATTGCGCAAGTTCATACCGTCACGTTAATTGAAGATGATGTTGAAAAGAAGGCGGTTATTAAAGTACTTCGTCCTGGTATTAATAAAACTATTCTTGCCGATATTAAAGTGATGTCAATGTTTGCGGGTATTGTTTCGCGTTGGTTGCCAGATGGCAAAAGATTACGACCTAAAGAAGTGGTAGAGGAGTATCGAAAAACCATTCTTGATGAGCTTGATTTAAATCGTGAAGCGGGTAATGCCATCCAGCTTAAACGTAATTTTAGTCAAGGTAGCGTAAGCGATAAAGTTTTATATATACCAGAAATATATAGCGAATATAGTCATAAAAATGTTTTGGTTATGGAACGTATATATGGCATAGGTGTTGGTGAAATAGATACTTTACAGCAGCTTGGTGTTGATATGAAACTATTGGCGGAGCGTGGCGTTGAAGTGTTTTTTACGCAAGTATTTCGTGATAGTTTTTTTCATGCAGATATGCACCCCGGCAATGTTTTTGTGGATGCGACTAATCCGGCTGATCCTACGTGGATTGCTATCGACTGTGGCATTGTTGGTACGCTCAATAGAGAAGATAAACGCTATTTGGCTGAAAACTTCGTTGCATTTTTTAATCGCGACTATCGTAAAGTTGCCCAACTGCATGTTGATTCTGGTTGGGTACCATCACAAACCAGTGTTGATGAATTTGAATTTGCTATCCGTACAGTATGTGAACCTATTTTCAATAAGCCCCTTGCGGAAATATCCTTTGGTCAGGTATTAGTTAACTTATTTAATACCGCACGACGTTTTAATATGGAAGTGCAGCCTCAATTGGTGCTCTTACAAAAAACCTTACTTTATATTGAAGGTTTAGGTCGACAGTTATACCCGCAACTTGATTTATGGCAAACCGCCAAACCCTTCTTGGAAAATTGGGTAAAAGAACAAATGGGTATCAAAGCGGTTTTTCATAAAATTAAAGAAAATTTACCTTTTTGGAATGAAAAATTACCTGAAATTCCCGATCTTATTTATGATTATTTAAAAATAGGTAGAGAAGCGCAGCAAGCGCAAGTTGCCTTATTACAGCAAATAAAAGAGCAGCAAAATAAAAATAATAAAAATATCGTTTATACTATTTTATTAGCAAGTGTTGTAATTAGTAGTGCAATATTTTTTAATTAAGCGTAATTTATATTAAAAGAGAACTAAACTCTAAAGAGTATCGAACTGTTTCAACGTTACCGCTAAGATGAAATTATGATTAAAAAGCATATTTTGATTGTGGAAGATGAACCCAGTATTGCTGGGTTCTATCAAGAGTTTCTTAGTGAAAACTATCAAACTACGGTGTGTGGTGACGGTGAGCAAGCTCTTACATTTTTTGAAGATGCTAAAGTTAATATCGATCTGGTTGTTACCGACCAAGCCATGCCTAAAATGAATGGTAAAGAGTTAAGCATCGCTTTATTATCACAAAAACCCGACTTACCAATCATTATGGTCACTGGTTATAACGATGACATTTCTGCCGAAAATGCCTGTGATATTGGCCTTAAGCATTTTTATTCAAAACCGGTGAGTTTATTTAAATTGGCCGATACGATCGACCTATACTTAGCCGGTTCTTGAGCTGCAATAACTTAATTTTTAGTAACGGGTAGCGCTTGTATTGATTGCAATATTTCTCGAACAATAACTTTTCTTTTATATATATCCTTCATTCTTGCGGGGGTATCAATATTTAATGCAAAGTAAACGGGCCCAGTAGGCCATTCAACCCAACCTACCCACCAGCCATGACGGCCTTGCCAACCTGTTTTTGCACGTAAGATCCATTTTTTACTCGCCTCAACTACCATAATGTCTTTGACTAATAATTGGTGTGCTAAGCTAAAAGGCAGTTCATTTTTGTGAAGGCGTTCAAGAAAGTTAATTTGTTCAAATGCTGAAATGGCAAGTTTACCATTAATCCAATAGCTTCCTCTTTCGGTACTTGGATCGGCATTACCATAACCAAGTTTTTGTAAGTAACTTCTTGCTTTCTGCTCGCCTATTTCTTGGTCAAATATGTCATAAACCCAGACAGCAGAGTTACGCATTGCGGAACGTAGGTTTTGATCTTGGTTGTGTGGTGGATAACCTCTTTTAACACCGTCCCATGGGAAAACTTCAAATTCATCTTTAACTATACCTGTATCTAATGCAAACAGGGTGTGAGGTATTTTGAAAGTGGAGGCTGGGGAATAACGTTTGTTTGCGCGTTGTTGGTTATAAACCAGAGTTTTATGATCTTTATCTCGATGATCAACAATAACGATAGTGCCTTTGGCATTGTATTTATCAAAATATTTTTGCCAGTCGTTACGTTCATTAATTTGTTCTTTTGCCAATGCAGTAAAACTTATCAAGCAGCTAGCTAATAAAAGGCTAAACTTTGATAACATTGAACTTTTTTTTAATCTAATATTCATTATTTCTTCTTAAAGTCTAAAATCATTCACTCTAAGAATAACGTTTTATTCTGTCATTAATAAGATCAATAGTGGCAGGAATATGGCATTAGCTATTTTAACATTAAAATAGCTAATAAATTGGATGTAAAAAAAAGCCCTAAAAAATAGGGCTTTGAAGAGTTATATTATTCCGATTTTATTAAAAAGAAAGTTTAACTCTGGCGTATAATTCTCTGCCCATAAAGAATGAAGAATGATTGCCATCAGCGTTATTACCGCCGCCACTAGCATAAGGGGCCTCTTCATCAAAAATATTATTGATACCAAAGCTTAACTGGGTATTATAATCATCAAGGGCATAACCAAATTGTGCGTTGTTTAGTAGCGTACTATCAATTTTATGAGAGAAGCCATTTAACGAACCGCCATTTTCCGTTGATACTTCATCCATGGCACTGATGTAATAAACATTCCAAGTAGCAGTAATGTCTTCATAACTCCAATTTAGAGAAGCGTTTACTTTATCTTCAGGTATGCCGCGACGGCCTGCATCTTCATAAGTGGTTACACCGGGCTCAATGGTCTTATGAGAAGTAACATGAGACCAGTTTACGGTTAAGTTGAAATCACCAAAACTGGTTTCTGCTAATTTATGAGCATATTCAGCATCGAAACCAGAACGATTTAGTGCATTTAAGTTTTCGTTAAACGTATCAACACCGGTGATCACACCAACAAATTCACCTTGAGTAAAACGATGAATAGAATCACAATAAATGCCGTTATTCATACACTCTTGTAATTTTGTTACCGCACTTATATTGCCAATGGCGTTCTCTAGTTCAACATCATAAAAATCAAAAGTGATTGAAGCATCTGTCAACCAACTAGGTTGGTAGATAATACCTAAGCTTTTAATAATCGCTGTTTCAGGTTCTAAATCTGGATTACCACCGGTATTGGTACGAATTTGTCCAATAGTTTCACGATAACTACCATCAGCCGGTACACCAGTACTGATACAGTTTTGGTTTGGAGTAGCGGTAGCACAAGGATCATCACCGTTTTCAAAAGCAGGTAATTGTCCTTGGAATAATTCATTAACATTTGGTGCTCTAAATGCTTCAGACCAAGTGCCACGGACACTTAACTGATCATTTACAGCCCAAAACAATCCAACTTTTGAATTAGTTGTGGAGCCAAAAGTATCGTAATCAGAGAAACGAGATGCGATATTTAATTCTAATATTTGCGCAAATGCAACATCACTTAATAGTGGAATAGCAAATTCAACATAAGCTTCATCAACGCTATAACCACCACCTGTTGGTCTACCTAAACCATCAGTGACCAAGACATTAATAGCCACCGCATCGGTTTGCATGCGAGCATTAACTTCTTGACTTTCCACACCAAAAGAAACACCTAGGAAACCCGCGGGTAACTCGGTAATAATACCACTGATATTGGCGCTGATAATTTTAGTTTCATTATAACCATGTTGAAGTTGTGGCCAATCACCTGAAAGCCATCCCAGCATATCCGCGTTAATTTCACTATCAGTTCCTGGTTGACCAAAGATATTTAGTGGCACACAACCATCGATAATTGATTCTGCTGAAGCGCCACAGCGTAAAATACCTTCATTATCAAAATGTGTTGGTCCAACGGCATCCTTAGCTGCCGGCCAGTTAAATATGCCTGTTTTTAAACGTTTATTGTCATTTCGTCCATAGTTAAAGGCTAAATCCCAGCTCCAGTCATCATTAAATTCACCTGAAAGCGCTAATACAATACGGTACTGACTGTTTTCTACATTGTTAATACGACCATTAGTTTCAACCATTCTGCGGCGCCAATCGTTAATAGCATAAGAATCGCCATTCGCATCTTTCGGGCCAAACATCTGGTTATAATAATTTTCAGTTGAATAAGTGAAGTCAGTATAACCGCCCCATACTGGAACTAATGGCTGTGGAGCGCCGTTAGTGGTTGACTGACGGTGAGAATAAATACCTTCAAAATCAAATACGACATTATTAGAAAAAGCGACATCACCAAATTCATACTCACCAAAGGCACTCATGGTGTATTTCTCAAATGGTGTTTGTAGCAAACTAGGTTCTTGGTAGTTATATAAATCATTTTTTGCTAATGATGAATCTGTTACTGTACGACGCCAATCACCAAATTCAGGACCTCGAGTAACATAATAACTTTCACCATCAGGGTCTGTTACACGTAAATTACTCCAAGGTAGGGCAGAGCTACCGCCACGTGTTTTACTGCCATCGGCATTTAAGTTTAAGGCGTATTTACTAAAATCACGATCACCCGCATATACTGCTTTTTTTTCATCGTAACTGGCACTGACCATAAAGCGACCTTTATCACCGACAATACCGGCAACGAGCTCCACCGAATAATTTTCAGCATCGCCTTTGGCTGTTTCACCATAATTTGCGGTTACTTCAAAAATATCTTCAGTCTGTCGTGTAATGATGTTAACTACACCAGCAATAGCGTCAGAGCCATAAACTGCAGAGGCACCATCAAGTAATATTTCTACACGCTCAATAATAGCGGTAGGTATAGCACTTAAATCAGGTGAACTGTCAGCGCCGTTACCACCATTGGGTAAACGTCTACTATTGAGTAAAACCAAAGTACGATTTGAACCAATACCACGTAAGTTGAAGTTAGTAACACCAGAGGTATTACCGTTACTGAGTGTATTAGCTGAGCCACTTGAAACGGTTAAACTCTGTAACAAGTCACCAAAGTTATTAAAGCCAGATGCTTCAATATCTGCACGACTAATAACGGTTACAGCACCAGCTTTAACTAAATTTTCTCTCGGTATTCTTGAACCTGTGACAATAATTCTTTCTGGCTCTGCACTTTCTTCTGCTGATACGGCAGAAATAGTAAAAAAGGATGAAACCACACTAACAGCAAGTGCTAAAGCACATTTTTTATAAGGTATATTCATTGTTATTTCCCAAAGCAATGTATTTGGAACGTTCCAAATAATAAGTAAAAATAAATCCCATAACAAAGCAATACAAGCTGGTTTTAAATAGCGTATAAAATGTATGAGATCTTCTAGATATGCAAGATGAGTATATTTTTATTTAATATCTATAACAGCACTAATGGATTAATAACATTTTGCTGATAACTCATGCTTCATAAGAGCCAACTTTTTAAAAGTTAGTTCTTGATTAAAACATAATTGGAACGTTCCATCAATAGCTGATTTTGTAAACATATAATTGTAAAGAATGGCAGATGTTACTATTTGATTGCGAGATGGTTGAAAGTTGAATTCAATTTCTTTAATAGCGTGTTGTTTATTGATTTTTTGCTGAACGCATAATAAACCGGACTTTGATGGATAATAAACGGGGCATACCATATACCTTCAAATCGAGGTGTAGCAGTATTGCCAATCATTAGATTCCGCTTTTCTTCTAAGAAACCAGATATGCGACCTAGTTTTAGTAGTGCTACTTTAGATTCATTATCAGTAACTTGAATGAAGTGCGTTTTGTTTTTAGGGTCGTCGACCAACCTTTGGATTGCATCGCCATAAAAACCTTTTCGTTGTATAGCAATAGGTTTATCTAGTTTTAGAATATCTTCAATTTTATTGAGTTTAATTTTGGAGCTTTCTTTGATGGCGAGCACAATCGACTCTATTCTAAATGGGCCAATAAAATAAAAATTTTCCTCTCTTTTTTTCGTTTTAGTGACATTTAGCATCATATCAATTTCACCAAAGGCTAATGCTTCAAGCGATCTTGCCCATGGCATCTCAATGATTTTAAATGAACATCCTGCTGTTGAAAGTAAATTTTTTGTTAACTGATAGTCAATGCCAGCCCAGCTTCGATCTGGGCGTTTCTCAACTTGAGGTGAATACTGTTCTAGTCGTACCGTTAAGTTACAACTAAATACATTGCAAGAAAATACTAATATGCATAGTGCTACTTGATACATAAATGGTCCGATTAACGTCAATAACTTAAAGTGTAGACCATTAACCGGAGTGAATATGTATTATGTATTACGTACGGGAAAAGTTAGCTTAGAGAAGCAAGTACTTCAAAACAAGCGCCTAGCGTATGATAATCACACTTAGCGCCGGCACTGCTTTTTTCATTAGAATATTTGTCGTTGTCACGTCTTAATACTCTAAACCAAGCACCATAAGTATGATCAACAAAGTGTTCCCAACTATAGCTCCATAATTGTTGGTATTTATCATGGTATTGTTGTTCGCCAGTGACTTGATAAAGTAATGCGGCAGCGGCGAAACTTTCTGCTTGGACCCAAAAAAATTTGTCATCGTCACAGCATTTTCCTTCAGGATCAAAGCCATAAATCAAACCACCATGTTGCTCATCCCATGCATTATCATAAGCAGTATCAAAGAGCATTTTTGCTTTTTCGACTAACCATAATTCGGGGGCGTAACGGTTTAATTGTAAAAGTAATTTAGACCATTCTGTTTGATGTCCGGGTTGAAAGCCCCATGGACGGTATAAGTTTTTTGGATCCTCAATATTATATTGCCAGTCAATTTGAAAGTCTTTGGTGAAATGTTCCCATATTATTCCATCTGTCAATTTAGCTTGTCGTTGACAAATATTACTGGCGATGATTTTTGCACGGTCAAGAAATTTCTGATCATTAGTCGCTTCAAAAGCGGCGATCATTGCTTCACACAAATGCATATTGGCATTTTGACCACGATAATCTGATAACTTACCCTTTTCATTTAATTCATCGGCATACAAACCGTATTCGGCTTGCCAAAAGCGTTGTTCAAGTAAGTCATATACTTGATGAAGTTTATCATCACAGTTTATTATTCCTGCTTTTCGTACTGCAGCATAAGCTAACAAAATAAAAGCGTAACCATAGGCTTGTTGAGTCATGTCCTCTGGTTGATTATCTTGTAATGTCCATGCATATGTTTGGCTTGTAGATTGCCAGTGAACATTTTCGAGATAATCTAAACCATGTTGGGCAATGGCTATATATTGTGGTTTATCTAGTATTCGTGCCGCCGTAGCATAATTAACGATAATGCGAGTGCTGCTAACTAGTTGTTTAAAACCTTTGTTAAATGTGGTGCCGTCGTCATAAAAATTTTGGAAATAGCCACCGCTACTATCAATAATACGTCCGTTGTAAAAACTTAAAATTTGTTTGCAATGATCAATAAGAAAATCATTATCGTAAAAATTCATTAATTGCTCCGTGAAAAATGTCTAATAATTGTGATTGAGCTGAGCCTTGTTCTTTGAGAAAGGTAATAGCTTGTTCAATATTGGGTAATGCGGGAAAAGCGCCGGGTTTAGTAACTGCAAGTGCACCACAACAAGCAGAGAAGTTGATAACTTGCTTTAACAGCTCATTATCATTAAGTAACTCAGTTAACTGTTCAAAATGACTCAAAGAAAATAATAAAGCACCAATAAAAGCATCACCACCTGCCGTGGTATCAACAGCATTAACGCTGGGTGGAGAAATAGCATCTAGATTTTTAGACGTATAGTAGGTAAGGACTTTCTCGCCGTCAGTGATCACCATTAATTGGCAACGAGCTTGGAAACAACCTTCAATATATGATTCAATATCACCCTCTGCTAAATAAGTTAGCTCTTCTAAAGAGAACTTTAGAATATGTGCTTGTTCGACCAGCTTATTCACCACATCAATATTCACTTTTCCTGTTGACCAAAGGTTATGCCTGAGGTTTACATCAAAGCTGATTAAGACATCATGAGCCAAAGCTCGTTGTATTGTATATTCTGTGCAATCAGCGATAGTTTTTTCAGTTAAGGTATTGCTACAAAAATGAAAAATAGCTGAATCATTAAACCAAGCGTCATCAACTTGTGACTGTTCAAATAATAGATCAGCTGTTTGTTGGCGATGAAAAGAAAAGCTGCGCTCGCCAGTTCTGTCCAACATCACAAAAGCCAACGCGGTCTTGGCCGTTGGGTGTTTAAGCACAAACTGGGTATCAACTTGATAAGCTTGTAACGAATCAATTAAAAACGCACCAAAAGGGTCATTACCCACTTGTCCGGCAAATAGCGCTTTACCACCTAATTTAGCTACAGCAACTGCAGCATTGGCAGGGGCCCCTCCGGGATATTGACGATAATTATTTAACTCAAGCAAGTCTTCCGTTTGCTGTCCAGTATGTAAAAAATCAATCAGCGCTTCTCCAAAACATAATACAGGTCTTCTTTTCTCAAATGGTAATTGACTCATGAACTAACCTCATTCGCAGATATTGTGTTGTGCGAAGTTTTAACTGAGTGCTTAGTCGTGTATTTGGCTGAGTAAAGTGCATAACCACAAATATAAATATAAGCGCAGGCAGGGACAAAAAAGCTAGTTTGAATGGAAGTAACATCAGCAACATAGCCCTGAATAAGTGGTAAAATTGCGCCGCCTACAATGGCTTGGCATAACAAGCCTGAGCCTTTAGAGGTTAATGGCCCTAAACCACGAATGGCTAAAGTAAAAATAGTCGGGAACATGATGGAGTTGAAAAAACCTACGGAGATCACTGTCCACATTGCGATATCACCAGTACTCGACATCGTGGTAATTAATAAGCTAATAGCGATAACTGAATTGCAGGCTAAAATATAACTTGGTTTAACCACGCGCATAAGAAAAGCGCCAACAAAACGACCTACCATCGCCGCGCCCCAAAAATAGGCGACCATTTTACTGGCTTGATGTTCGGTTAAACCACCAATATGACTCTCTGCAAAATAATTCACCAAAAAACTACCAATAGAAACTTCCGCACCCACATAAAGAAAAATAGCTAGAGCACCCCAAACAAGGCCTTTATGTTGCCAAATAGAATCTGTAGAGCTGTTAGTTGTTTTGTTTTCATCACTGATCGAATGAATGGTGGGTAGATGTAAGAACTTAAAACCAATGGCAATAATGATCGTTGCGCCCGCTAATAACAAATAGGGAAGTTGCACGCTTTTTGCGTCGATAACATCACTTTGCACCGCACCAAAAATTAATGCCGCGCCAAATAATGGCCCCAAAGTATGACCTAAAGAATTTATTGCTTGTGCTAAGTTTAAGCGGCTCGCTGCGGTACGCTCTTCACCTAAAGATGCTACATAAGGATTTGCTGATACTTGTAAAATGGTTATACCCGAAGCAAGTACAAATAATCCTAACAAGAAAACCCAGTATTCACCTATTTCTGCCGCCGGATAAAATAAAAGACAACCTGAGGCGATAGTCAATAAACCAATAATAATACCTTTGAGATAACCGACTTTAGCGATCAATTTTCCGGCAAAGGGTGAAATAATAAAATAAGCGCCAAAAAAGCAGAATTGCACTAACATGGCTTGGGTGTAATTTAACTCAAAGGCTGCTTTTAAATGAGGAATTAAAATATCGTTTAACGCAGTGATAAAACCCCAAATGAAAAATAAAGTGGTCATTGCACCAAAAGCAAAGTGATAGTTTCCCATTGGGTTACTTGTGGAGTTGGTGTCGTTAATACCGTAATTGCTTGATGGAATATTGCCAGTCATTATTTTTTACTCCCTGCTTGCTCACCTTTAGCTACTTTAATAAGGTTTGAGTACGATGGAGGACGATCGCTTAATGCTGCACCCCAGTTTTTATTTGGAATTGTTGATAACGTAAAGTCTAGTATTGTTGGCTGCTTAATGTAGCTTTCATCAAGCCAACTTTTATTAGTTGGCTGACCATTCACTGTTAGCGACTGAATAAAGCGGTTTTTATCTGACGCTTGTGGTGCCTTGATAGTTAAGTTACCAATTTGTGTTTGACTAAATACCGGGCTTGATAATACTAAGTCGGCACGACCGGGATATAACGGGTATAAGCCTAGCGAAGAAAATACATACCAAGAAGACATTTGTCCTAAATCGTCTTGTCCGGGAATACCTTTGGTAGAGTTGTGCCAAAGTTGGCTGATGGTTTCGCGTACAGTATCTTGTGTTTTATACGCTTGCCCAGTAAACAAATACATCCATGGTGAAGCGATTGAAGGTTGATTAGAAACGTCAGCATATGTCGCGTCATCTCTAAATAGAACCCAGCTACCATCAGGTTTATGAAAATGATTATCTAGACGAGTCGCCATTATTTCATCTCCGCCCACCAAGGTATTTAAACCTTGACCATCAAACGGCACCATCCATAAATATTGTGCCGGGCTACCTTCAACAAATAAGTGTCCGCTGTTGGCATCGAAGTCTTTTTTCCAACTACCGTCTTTGTTCTTTCCTTGTAGATAACCACGTAAATCAGATTTTTCTTTCGTTGAAGCAAGTGGATTATAAAGATTTTGCCAATAACTTGAACGGGTTAATAAGTTTTGTTCATCACTTTTATGACCTAATCGTTTGGCAAGTTGTGATAATGAAAAATCTGCGGAAGCTTGCTCTAAAGTTTCTGATGCACCTTCCCAGCTATTGGACTGATCAGAAATATAATTAAGTGATAGCCACTGATCGAGTGATGGATGCTGACCACGACAAAAGACTGGACAACCTTGGTCACTTAAATCTAATGCGGTTGGAATTGTTGCCGCTTTTATTAATGATTGATAAGCGCCGTTAACATCAAATTTGTCACCACCAAAAGCAACAAAGTTTGCAATAGCAATAGTTGAAGGGTCGCCACTCATGACTCCTGTTGGACCAGAGTTGTGTGTCCAACGGTCCCACACGCCGTTGTATTGTTGTGCTTGGTTAAATAACGATTGCGCAATATCACTGCCACGTTTTGGGTTTAATAAGGTAACGAGTTGTAGTTGTGAACGGTAAACATCCCAGCCAGAAAAATTGGCATATTGAGCGTTTTGTTGCTGACCTATTTTATGTGTTTTTTGATCAAAGCCAGTATATTCGCCATTAACGTCACTAAAGATATTAGGGTGAAACTGAGAGTGAAATAACGCCGTGTAAAAAGTAGTTAACTTGTCTTTATCTGCCACTTCATCAGCGACAACTTTGACTTTACTAAGAGCGGAATTCCATGTTTGGTAAGCTTGCTCTTGTACTTTAGTAAAAGAGCTCGTTTTAGCTTGTTCTACGGCTAAATTTTCACGAGCATTGGCTAAACTTACGTAGGAAATGCCAACTTTCATGGTCACTGTTTTTTGCTTGGTAAGATCCAAATCAACCCAAACACCAGAGCCTTTACCTAATTTGGGAATACCTTTTTCACCATAACCCATACCGCCTTTGGCCTTGGTGCTATTGCTGAATACTTTATCGTCCTGCCAACTACCACTACCCGTTATAGCAACATTTAGCTTGGCGATAAAGTGTAGGGTATAATAATCACGGCGATTATATTCACCTAAATAACCACAAAAATTACCACTGGTGACATACCCACTGATTTCACCTTTTTCTAAATCAACCGTAGTATAAGCATCACCACTGCCTAATTGAGAATAAGAGCTACGAAATAGTAGTTTGGCTTGTTCTGAATTAACGCTTTCATCAAAGGTAAATTGCGCAATACCACTACGAGTTGTCGCTGCTAATTCAACATTAATCCCATTATCCATTTTCACTTGATAATAACCGGGTAAGGCAGTTTCATCATCATGACTAAAGCTGGCACTGTAATAGGCATTTAATTTGTCAGTATCGGGGGAGTGTTTAATCTTGCCAACAAAAGGTAATACCGGAATATCGCCTGAAGCACCTAAACAGCCCGTTCCTGATAAACGGGTAAATGAAAAACCTTTAATGCGGCTCGCGCCATAATTGTAGCCACCCGGAGAAACCGGTAAACGGCCATTATCTTCTAATATGCGTTTAGAAATTAGCTCACTTTCGCTAAGTAAATCATGAGTGTAGGCATGTTCAGGACCAAAGTTAAACATACCGTGTGGAAGTACAGCACCGGGTACAACATTAGCGGCTTGGCGATGATTATAAACACCTTCGGTGCCAATAAAGGGATTTACCAAGTCGGCAGGATTTTTGACCCATGCAGTTTTGGATTGAACTTGTACATCAGCAACTTCTTCTTTGGCAATATCCTTGCTACAAGCTGCCAATGAACAGCCAACTACCATAGCTAGTACCGCTGTATATGATTTTTTAAACATAAAGTATCCTTGATGCTGATCACTCAGCATCGTTATTTTTTTGATAATGGATTGTTTTTTTTAAGACTTATTTGGCTAATTCTTATTTTTTAGGCTCATTGATGGCGGACGAGCAGCTTGGCTTGTCGCCCAATTTTTATTGGGTTGATCAGACATTATAAATTTCAATTTACCGCCATTAATAATGTCACTGTGCGTTAGATAACTACGTAATAGCGGCTGACCATTTAAACTAACGCTCTTAATATATTTATTGGCTGTAGATAAATGTTTAGCATCAACACTAAAGGTTTTACCGTTATTTAAATTTAAACTGATGTGTGGTAATTGCGGAGCGCCGATGCTGTAACTTAAGTCGCCCGGTGCCACCGGATAAAAGCCCATTGCTGAAAATACATACCAAGCTGACATTTGACCAACGTCATCATTACCCGCTAATCCATCGGGTTGATCAGACGAAAGTGTATCCATAATTTGACGAATACGTTCTTGAGTACGCCAAGGTTTACCGGCATTGTTATAAAGATAAGCGATGTGATGACTTGGCTCATTACCGTGAGCATATTGACCAATTAATCCCGCGATATCTTCATGATCTTTAATTTTTTCATGACTTAACTCTTTGTTAAATAATAAATCTAAGCGTTGTTCAAAGGCCTTGTCACCGCCAATCAGGTTGATTAAACCATCAACATCGTGCGGCACATAAAAAGTATATTGAAAACTATTACCCTCAGTAAATGGGCCCATTAGTTTTGCTTCTTCGGCATCAAAATCTGGATTCCATTTTCCTTGACTGCTTTTGCCGCGCATAAACTTAACGTCATCATCAAACAAGTTTTTATAAGAATTCGCTCGTTCAAAAAAAGTTTTTGCAACGGTTTTATGACCCATTTTTTCTGCCATACGCGCAATGGCAAAATCATCGTATGCATATTCTAAGGTGATCGAAACTGATTCACTTAATTTATCCATCGGTACATATCCGAACTTTTTATAATCGTCGATGGCGTCGTAACGTGAATTATTGGCGGTAGCAATCATCGCCTTCATCGCCAATTCAGTATCAAAGCCTTGAATACCTTTAAGGTAAGCGTCAGAAATAACCGATACCGCGTGATAACCAATCATTGTCCAAGTTTCGTGTGCCTGAAATGACCAAATAGGTAACATTTTGTCGTAACTTTGTTGATAATGAACCAACATTGATTGGATCATATCGGATACTTTTTCTGGTGCAATATAAGTTAATAGTGGGTGTAAGGCGCGGTAAGTATCCCATAATGAGAATAATGTATAGTGCTGAAAATCAGTGGTTTGATGAATCTCTCCATCTACTCCACGGTATTGACCATTAACGTCTTGATAAATAGAAGGTGCTTGCAGGGCATGATAAAGCGCAGTATATAATTGACGTTTTTGTGCACGGTCGCCTTCTGCTTTAACTACGGATAATTGTTGTTGCCATTGTTGTTTCGCTTGCTGACGTACTTGGTCAAAATTCCAATGGGGTAATTCTGTGGTTAAATTTTCTAAAGCGTTTTTACGACTAACCGCCGATAAACCCACTTTTATCAATAAAGGTTCTTTATTGACGTCATTAAAATGTGTTAATACTTTTATTGCTTTACCAGCGGTAAATTGGATGGCTGAATTGACGATGGTTGAAGGTTTATTCTTCTTACTGTCTTTTGATAAACAACCATTACAGCGATAACGGTTATTATCTTCATTGATCAATTCAATATCATCAAATGGACGAGAAAAACGAATAGCAAAGTAGGTTTCACGTTGTTTTGCCCAACCATTGGTTGAGCGATAAACCAATAATGTTTGCGGGTCGATTACGCGAACATCACTCCAGATAACTTTATTTTTAAAATTATAAATTGAAGCGGTTAAATCAAGTAATACATGACCTTTACCATTTTCAGTAAAAGTATATTTATGCAAACCAGTACGAGCAGTCGCGGTTAGCTCGGCTTTAATTTTATAATCGGTTAACTCAACGGAGTAATAACCTGGAGTGGCAGACTCATTATCATGACTAAAGCGAGAACGGTAACCTGCATCTGGATTATCTGGTGTACCGGGTTGAATATGTACAGTGCCAGTCATTGGCATGATCAATAAGTCACCTAAATCTGAATGGCCCGTGCCACTGAAATGGGTATGAGAAAAGCCAGTAATGGTGTCGTCGTCATAATGATAACCAGCGCTGTGTTTATAAATTTGGGCTTGCGGATCAATACCTCGACTGACCGCAGCGGTATCAGGGCTTAATTGCACCATACCAAAAGGGATTACTGCACCGGGGAAAGTATGGCCATCGCCGCCAGTACCAATGAAAGGGTCAACCCACTGGGTAACATCGTCATTTCCTAATGTTGCCAAAGAGAATAAAGACACTACTGTTGCAAACGTAAAGGTCAAACAAGGCTTTATTGATTCTAAAATCAAATTTTTGTGTAGATATCTACTTATAGTAAAATGAATGGTCATTACTCTTCCTATTTACACTAGGTATTATTAATTATTAACAAATACGCAATTGGAACGTTCCAAAGTTGTATTAATATACCTTGTGTTTAGTTATAATTCAAATACTTTAGATTGATAATAATAAAAAACGACTAAATAGGGACTTCATTATATGGTCACTCATTCTGGCTCAAAAAGTGTTACAGTGCATGATGTTGCTAGGGTTGCAGGTGTTTCTAAGTCAACTGTTTCTTTAGTACTTACTGGTAGTAAAAAAGTCAGTGATACGGCAAAACTAAAAGTTGAAAAAGCGATTGATGAAACTGGCTATGTTTATAATCGTGATGCAGCATCAATGCGTAGCCGAAAATCTAATTTAGTTGCTATTGTTATTAATGACTTAACCAACCCTTATTCAGCACAACTTGCCGTAGGTTTAGAGCAACAAATCAGAAAAATGGGTTTGTTTTCTATGCTCGTTAATAGTGGTGAAGATGTTGAAACTCAAAATCAATTAGTGCGTAACCTCAAAGAATATAACGTCGCTGCTTTTATCATGTGTCCTGCGCCAGGTACAACGGCTGAATGGACTAATCAATTAGTTGATCAAGGTTTTCCTGTAGTGAATATAATGCGGGAAATAAGTGGAGCAAAGGTTGCAACCGTTTTACCTGATAACTTTGCTGGTACTAATATGGCGACGCAGCACATGTTAGCTAGAGGTTATCGAAAAATAGCTTTTTTAGGTGGACGCGAAACAATTTCAGATTACCATCAACGACTTGCTGGTTTTACAGAGGCTATGGTTTTAGCCAACGTGCCATTTTCTAATCAACTATGCATTCAGTCAGATACTAATAGGAATGGCGGTCGACAAGCAATGACGACGGCTTTAGAAATTGAGCCAGAGCTTGAAGCAGTGGTTTGTTTTAGTGATGTTGTTGCTTACGGGGCAATGGAGCAAATGAAGTTGGCAGGAAAAATACCCGGTAAAGACATTGCAATTGTTGGTTTTGACGATCTGGAAGATTCACGGTTAATGACACCAGCACTGTCAACAGTTCATGTTGATGCTAATAAAATTGGCATCGCGGTATGTCACATATTAAGCAATATTAAAGATGGTAGTCGTAATAAAATTTTGGTCGCTGTAGATTTGGTCGTTAGAGAGTCAAGCTGACTATAAATAATATGGAGCCGAAAAAATAGGCTGAGCACATACTCAGCCTTTAATTATCTATTTTGTAACGACATTAATAGTTTAAGACACCGCCATTATTAATGAAGTTTTTATACTCTTGCCAAACATCATCAACACTGCGATTAATAGTCGCTTGAAAAGCACTTTCAAAAGACCAATTGTAGTCACCTATATATTTTGCTGCTTTATTAAATTTGTAAAGAAACTCAGGGTCAATCTTCTCATTTACATATTGCAAGAAGAATCCAGTCGTAGTGTAGCCGCCTAACCATTTACGTGAGCCATTTACATCAGGACTACGGGTTTTGTGGAAACCTGCAGCAATACGAACGCCATCCGCAATGCCTTCGGTATAGGCCCAGTATGGGCCGCCATCTCCGTAACTATCTGTAGTTAAAGGTGAATTATTATAGCCGTGGGTAACTTCGTGAAATAATATACCGTCAATTTCATCTCGGATTGCGCTATCCGAATTTCCGCCATCGCGGTATAGCTTAGCTAAATGGGTAGTACTGACAGCAATCGTCATTTCCCCCGAACCATCTTGTCCAGTTTTATAGGCAACAAACTCATTTCCTTGAGAATTCTTGGCTCTGAGCTCAAATCTTAAGTGATGAAATCTTGATGATTCAGCGGAGTCTTTATAAAGCATTTTTGCGACATCAATGCAGCGTTGCGCCATATGGCCAGCAGGGTCGGAAAATATTCTATTTAATAATTGTGAACCCTCTGTTTCAGGATTCATATCAACAAAACTGACTTGTGGTGCTGTCCATTCACCAGAATTTACAGATTCTTCTGTAATGTCTATTTGGTAAGTAGTGGCACTATAAGCGTAAACGGAAACGTAAATATTGTTATCGCTCAAGCTGCAATTTTCTGTGGATGATGGTGTATAACTGACACAATCATATTGGTTAAGTGTTGGTTGTTCACCCGCTCGCATATACAAATCGGCATCGCCTGTACCTGTGGTATTCGCTACAATGGCACTATCTGCATTAAACTGCCCATAATGTTGCCAACTTCCTTGTGCAAGTGTTTCATTATCACTTAATGGCAATTGTGCAGATTGTATACCGGTACCTATAAATTCAAGTTCTGAAAGTTGCAATATGTTAGCACCATTGTTTGTCAGTACATTAAAACGAATTTTACTAAAGGGTTGGGTAGTACTTACTGAATAATTTTTTGTTTGTTTTCGTTGTGAAAAATATTGCTCGTTACGAGCATCTAAATAGGACCAATTAATACCGTCGTTTGATCCTTCTAATTCCCAGTTTTTTGGATCGCGAGTACTTGCATCGTTGCCAGACGTGACGGTGTATTTACTTATTGTTACTGGTTGGGCAAAGTTATAAGAAATCCACCCGCTGGATGAAAAGGTCAGCCATTTGCTATTTACATTATTATCAAAAGCTTCTGTTTTCCCTTCGTTTGGTGTGTTTTCACCAGAAACAGAAATGTTATTAGGGTTACTATCGGTTAAATCTTCAATAGCAAAAGCAGAGAAAACTGAGGTTGAACAGTACCAAAAAGTAGCTAACAAGCCTTTTATCATATAACGATTAATATATTTGTTCATAACTAATTCCTTTGTTTTTATTGTCTTTTTATGGAACGTTCCAGTAAAAATCTAAAAAAAGTTCGGTCTGTATATTTTTTTACAAATTACGATTATCATAAGTGCATATAAAGTACATTTACACAGGGTTATTTAATACACACCGTTCATTTTTTAATCGGAACCATCCAATCCTTGTTTATTTTTTATGATTTGTCAAATTAATTGGTAAAACACTTTTACACGGAATAACAAAAATTAAATAATTCACCAAATGATATAACTTATTTTAAATCAGTATATTGTACGTATGTATTGATGTTATTCAAGGTATGCCATGTAAGTATGAGTGCGGCTTTGATGAACAAATACAAAATGGAGTTATAAACGAATTTACTTAATATGTAATTACAAAAATCTTGTTTAACATAAGTAATCATTGACTATTTACTATATTCCTATATTTTATAATTGGAACGTTCCAGCTTAAATTCTAATGAACTTGGCAAAAAATAAAAACGATATAGGGGAGATATATGAAAAATTATAAATCAAACAGAGGAAAATATGCTCTGTCTGCAGTAGCTATTACTATTGGTGCAATATTATCAACATCTGTTATTGCTGCGGACGAAGGAAAAGATGAAGGAGTTGAGAGGGTCGAGAGAATCTCAGTCACCGGATCACGAATAAAATCGGTAAATATTCTGGCTCCTAGTCAAATAACGTCGATAAGTGGCAAAGAATTGGAACTTACCGGACACATCAATGCAATGGATGCATTATTGGATTTACCCAGTATGGCGGGTGGTTTAACCAATGAAACTGCCGGTTTTAATTATGCCAATACCGGAATGAATACACTCAACTTGAGAAGCCTAGGTCAAGAACGTACGTTAGTTTTAGTTAATGGTCGACGTTTTGTATCTAGTGATGTTGGCGAAATGTTAGTTGATATAAACTCAATACCAACGGCACTTATAAAGAGTGTAGATATTACAACGGGTGGTGGCTCAGCTACCTATGGCTCTGGTGCTATTGCCGGCGTTGTAAATTTTATTTTAAAAGATAATTTTGAAGGTGCTGAAGTTGAAACTAGGTTTGCAGAGTCAAGTCAAGGTGATAATAAAAGCGAATTACTACGCCTCACACTTGGTGGCAACTTTGCTGAAGACAAAGGCAACGTAGTTTTAAGTTTCGAGAAGTCAGTTTCTGATGGTTTAAGATCAATAGATCGTGGGATCGCTTATGGCAAATTTGACCCTGATAACAATATATTAGATGAGGTTGTACCAAGTACTTATGCAACTCATTGGGCTTGGGATCTTGGTAATAGCAGAGTTGTCAATGAAGGTGGCAGTTTTATACCGTGGGATGATAACAAACATGGTTATGTTAATAACAATAGTAGAACCATATCGACGCCACTTAAGCGTACCGTTGTTAACGCTATAAGTCATTACTATCTCAACGATGATACTCGTATTTTTGCGGAATTTTCCTATGCAAAAACAGAAACACGAAACGACTCAGATCTCTATTTTATTGGCTCTTCACAACGTGGTGCAGCAGCGCTGACGTTAGATAATCCATTTATTCCAGATGATATTAGAAGATTGGCATTGTCAGAAGATGTGACCGAAATAGGCTACCGCGGTCGAATAAATGAGTTTGGTCTTGGTGGATTTAGAGCCGAGAGGCTGGTTACTCGATATGTCATTGGCTTTGACGGAACATTTATGGATGACTGGGATTGGGAGGCAAGTTACAACTATGGTGAAGTCACAAATGACCAATATTGAAGGGATATCAATCGAATTGCATATAGAAAAGCAACCGATGTTATTTCTGATCCTGTAACAGGTGACCCTATTTGTCGAGATGCAGATTTTGCAGCAATAGGCTGTGTAGCCACCAATCTTTTTGAGCCTCTGACTGATGAGATGATAGGTTTTTGGCGAAATCTTACAACATTGGACGGAAAACTTGAACAAGAAATAATATCATTTTCCGTTTCAAATAGTAGTTTGTATTCATTGCCAGCAGGTGATATTGGTTTTGCCGCAGGTTATGAAACTCGCAAAGAATATTCAGAGGAACATGCC
Organism: Colwellia sp.; assembly: GCA_013215655.1. Lineage (GTDB taxonomy): Bacteria > Pseudomonadota > Gammaproteobacteria > Enterobacterales > Alteromonadaceae > Colwellia_A. The sequence continues at coordinate 67,724 of JABSOX010000011.1, read as the reverse complement.
GATTCTGTAACTAAAGAAGGATATAGTGGTGGTACACAAATTGATAGTCTTGAAGGAAGTTATGATGTTCAAGAGTATTTTATTGAATTTAATATCCCACTCCTTGCTGATATATCGTATGTTAAATCACTTGATCTTAACATAGCTGGCCGTGCTTCGGACTATAGCCATACGGGAAAAAATGACAGTTGGCAAATTGGCAGCCGTTGGCAGGTAAATGACCAGCTAAGATTTAGAGCTCAGGTATCTCATGCCTTCAGAGCACCATCTATTGCGGACATGTTTAATGGAACAACAAAACAGGGCCTTAGCCTTGGGGGTGTCGATGAATGTCATGGTATTTCTGAAACTGAGGCTGGTAGTGGGGTGAGCCAAGCGCATGCTGATGCGTGTCGTCTAATCCCTGGTATTGCACAGGCCATTCAAGATGGTGGCGTATTTGATGGTGATCCAGAAAATGACGATGTAGAGAGAAATTCCTATTTCGGTTCGTCTCCAGATCTTGAAGTTGAAAAAGCCAACACTACTACGGTTGGCTTTATATATACGCCGGATTATTTAGATGATTTTAACTTGTCGATGGACTATTACAATATAGATATTGAGAACATCATTACAGGGGTTAGCAATAACTACAAAGTTCAACGTTGTTTGGAAGGATTAGCTGAATTTTGTCGTGCGGTAGAACGTGACCCAAGTACTGGTGTTATTCATACAACACATAATTTCGTTTTCAACTTAGCCGGACGAAAAATTACAGGTTACTCTCTTGAAGCTAATTATACTCAGTCACTTAATAACTACGGTGAGTTGAAATTTAAATATCTGCACGACCATGTGGCTGAACATACGACACAAGCATTACCCACTTCGCCATGGGAAGATAAGATAGGTGAACTGCCATATTTTAAAAACCGAGCCAACTTTAGTACAACCTATTCATTTGAGGATTTAACGATGAGTTGGACTGTTGTATACCAAGGGGCGGTTAAAGATAACATTAGTCCGGGTGCGGATTATATTAATAATGACATTGAAGCCGTTGTTATTCACAACACTCAAGTACGTTACACCTTTGGTAACGATAAAAGCTATTCAGTATATGCCGGAATAGACAACGTCTTGGACCAAGATCCTCCATTCTTGCCTGAAGGTTATGCAAATGGCCGAGCCCACAGTGCAACTGCAGCACAATATAGCCGAATAGGGCGTATGTTCTATGCCGGTGCCAAAGTGAGTTTCTAACATAAAAGTGCTAGTAAATATCAATAGCACCTTGCTAAAAGAACCTATATAAAATTAATAATATTAAGGTATAAATCATGATTAAAATTACATTAGCCAGTATTGCCATTGGCGTATCGTTATTATCTGCATGTAATGGCAATGATAAGCCCATGGAAATAACCCCGCGGGTTATAGAAGAGCCAGGGAATTCCAGTTCAGCTACACGTAACTTGTCAATTGATAATGGTAATCAAATAGAAGTACCAGACGCAGTAGATGCGCCAGGTGGCGAGCAGCCGGCAAATCTCATTGATGGCGTGACAGGATCCAAATTTCTTTCGTTTAGTGATTCTGTTACCGTTATTTTTTCAGCGGTACAGCCCTATCCAATTTTAGGATACAACCTAATATCAGGAAATGATGCACCGTTAAGAGACCCCGCCTCATGGACTTTAGAAGCTTCAAATGATAATAGCACTTGGATTGAGATGGATAGTCGTTCTGGACAAAGCTTTTCTGGTAGAGGGTCAAAAAATGAATATGATCTTTCAACCAATGAAGATGAGTATCAGTATTATCGATTTATGTTTGATAATAGCGATGACAATGTGGGTATATTTCAGTTAGCTGAAATTGAGTTTATAGTGAAAGCTGACAAGCCTCTTGTCGCCGTTTCTAGTAACAAAGTAAAAGCTGAAAGAGGGGAAGATGTTCAGTTTTGGGATAAGTCATTAGCAAATCCTACGTCTTGGTCTTGGACATTTGAAGGTGGAACGCCGGCTACAAGCGATTTAAGAAATCCTAGTGTTACTTTCTCTTCATTGGGACCAAAAACAGTAACCTTGACTGCTGCAAATAATAAAGGTGAAGCGACATTAGTAATGGAATCAATGGTTATTATCTGGGATTCGCAAAACCCTTATGCTGGCTATGTAGAGCCAAGTGTTTCTTTTGTTGTAGAAGAGCCTGATCATGAAGGTCAAGCTGCTCTTGAACGAGTGATACCTGATCTTGAAGAAGTGATACATGATATCTCTTTAGAAATTGCTAAAATTCTATACCTCGATGTCACCGAAATTCCGGTATTTAAATCAGTAACCTTTAGTACTGGTGATTACGATGCTATTGCTTCCAAATCAGATAAAGACGGTGATCCTCAACATATGTTGTTAAAGTTTGATGTCAAGCATATGGCAAATAAAGCGGCAGATGGAGATGAAGCCTTAAGAAATGAAATACTCGGCATATTATGGCATGAACTAACTCATGGCTATAATAGTTCACCTAGATCTGGAGGATATGTTGAAGGGTCGGATTATCATTCTTATACGGAAGGATTAGCTGATTATATACGTATTAAGGCTGGGTATAATGAACATAAACGCGCTGGTATTGGTTGGATGGAAACTTGGAATGATGATGCTTATAATCAAACCTCATTCTTTATTGAGTGGGTTGCCAATAGCCACCTAAACATCGATTTTATTTATCTATTTAATAAAACGACAATAGACCTAGAAACATGGGACTTTGATGTAGCATTTAAGAGCATATTTGGTGAAGACCGCGGTGCATTTGTTGTTTTAGCTCAGTACCAAGATTACCTGAAAACCCAAGGAATTAGTCCTCCTTATCCTACGGGTGTTGAAGGTTATACTAACTTCGCCGTTGATGATGGTGTCATGATTAGTACAAACGCTACGGCCGTTGTTGTTCCTGCTTGGGGAGCCTATGAATCCGCCGATAAACTCAATGATAATAATGTTAATACCAAAGCCAATTTATTTATTGAGGAAACATGGTGGCTTGAGACTTATGCACCTGAACTTTCGCCAATAAAAGTCGTCGACACCGTCACTGTTACTTTTGAATTACCTGAAGCCAAATTACTTCAAAAATATGGTGTTACAACGGGCAATGATAATCCACATAGGGATCCAACATTATGGACCATTTCAGGCTCTTCTGACGGTATCACTTGGACTGTACTTGATACAAACCAGTATCCTGAAGCTCCTGGACGATTAACGACTTATATCAATGACATTGATAATGCAACTAAAGCATATAAGTTTTATCAATTTAGTTTTGAAAATACCCTAGAAGCAGACAATGTTGGTGGTGATAATGGCCGACTAATACAAATAGGGGAGTTATCGCTATTAACCTCAGACTTATAACCATTATAAGATTGCGTCTATTGAGGATGTCGTCACACGGATGTGACTTTAGTTGAAATGAAAAGCACTTTGGGTAAGGTTTTATTTTTTGAACGTAGCGATTTTGTTTTCCAAATAAAACTGTACAAAGTGTTATTTATTTGACCTATCGGAAAATTAAATACAAACAATATTTATAAGGAAAGGTATCGCGATGGTTAGTCTTGATGAGCTTGAATATTTTCACTGATGACACCACTCAAATATAGGTAAAACTACTTAACGAGAGACAAGAGATATAAGATGAAACTAGTAAAAATTCTCACTATAGCAGCCTTGGTAGGAGGGTTGGTAGCGTGCGTCACAACAGATCAATCCAATGGTACAACAACTGAGAAAGCGATATCCATTGCATCGGTTAATTTCTTGGATTTTCCTTTTTCAATGGCAACTGAACATAAAGATTCTCCAGCAGCAGAAGGTGTAAATAATCTCTTTGATGGTGACAAAGGATCCAAGTTTTTAGCTATACATAAATCGGCCTGGGTTATTTTTAAGACCAAAACTCCTAAAGTACTCACCGGATATCAGATAACTTCTGGCGGCGATGCTCCGGGTCGAGACCCAAAAGAATGGACACTGGAAGCGTCAAATGATGGAACAAACTGGACTACAATTGATATCCAAAGTGAGCAGGCATTCACCGGGCGAAGAGTGACTAATCAATACCAGATATCGGGCAATACAACAAAGTATTCCCAGTATCGATATCATTTTACTCAGACCAGGCCGACCACTTGGGGCGATACCTACTTACAAATCGCCGAATTGGAACTTCAGGGTATCACCAGCGAGCCTGTTGCGCAGTTCTCAGCCTCGGCAACCAAAGTAAAATTTGATCAGGCCGTTACTTTTACTGATGAGTCCCCTAATTCACCAACGGAGTGGCAGTGGACCTTTGAGAATGCTACTCCGACAACCAGTAATAAAAGAAATCCGAAGGTCGTATTTAACAAACCTGGTGGACATGATGTGACCTTAACCGTTAAAAATAAGTTTGGCACACACTCCAAATTGAAAAAGCGCTTTGTGGTTTCTTATGATCCAGCCAATCCCTGGCAAGGATTTTACTACCCAAAAGTGATGTTAGCCCATCAAGATACTGATTCTGAAGGTTTTAAACGGGTTAATCGAATTGTTCCTGATTTAACGGCAGCAATTAATGAGGTCTCCCTGGAAGTTTGTAAATATCTTTATCGTAATATTACTGAAGTGCCTGAATTTGAGACGGTGACTTTCCAATACAACTGGAGTGATGTATTGGCTGCTCGTGGTGGCTCAGGTAAAAACATGCAGCTTTATTTTAGTACTCGCTATCTACAATATGGCCTTGCAGAACAGCCCGATGATGCAGTGAAATATGAAATTTACGGCGTTTTATGGCATGAGCTGGTACATGGTTATCAATCGAAGCCAGAAACGATTAAAGATGTTTACTCGCCGGGTCATGATTATTATGCATTTCTTGAAGGGGTTGCTGATCTGGTTCGTATCAGAGGAAAACATCACCTGACTCGCTCACCTGATTCAGGACGAATTAACCGAACAACGAAAGTCAACGATCGTTACCTTTCAGGATATACCACAACGGGTTTTTTCTTAAACTGGATTGCCGATAATTATGACTCTGAGTTTGCTTACAAGTTTAATCAGTCGCCTTTAACGATTAAGCCATGGAGCTTTAAAGCGGCCATTAATGATATTATTAATGAAGATGTTGACGACTTATGGAATAAATATACCGCTTATGTTGATCAATACAATAAAAAGCATCCCAATAATCGTTTGAAATTACCGGAGTGGAAAGGGAAGCCAAAAGTGCTGGTCAACAAAAACTAACTCATTTGCTGTGCAGTTTATGTTGCGGTAGATAAATCACTAAGTTGTGGCTGAAGTGATCGTTTGGCAAACCGGTAATAAATCAGAACAATTAACGACTTCTAAGGCCTTTTTTCCAGAGTTCATCGTATTTTTAGCACTTTTTGCAAAAGGTAATTAAAAGTCAAAGACGAAATGAGGCAATCATCTGATAATTTCATCGCTTTATTAATGACCTTTTACCCAGCATTGCTGAGTTTATCGACTATTTATAGTGGGATTTACAACCAAAATAGTAAGCGGTGTCAATTATTTAAATATAAATACTGTTTGACTATCTACTTAAATAGTATATTTTATTAATTGGAACGTTCCAGTTAATTGGTTTGTTATTTATACTTCATCTTTATTTGTAATGTTATTTTAAAGGAGAAAATAAAATGGAACGTTCTATAAAACAATCAAAATAAATAGAGGTAATGATGAAACTAGCAAAAATAACAATGGCAGTGACTCTCGCTTTAACTGCCAATATCGGATATACCGCTGAGACAGAATCTTCTGTAGAAAAAGATAATAGTGAAATTGAAAATATTGTTGTAATAGGTACAAGATCGGCACCACGATCGGTTGCAGATTCATCAGTTCCTATTGATATTATTGATGATGATGAACTGATGAAAAGCGGTTTTGGCGACATTAGTTCAGTGTTAACGAATATAGTGCCATCTTATAATGTTAATACACAGTCGATTAATGATGCGGCAACTTTGGTACGTCCCGCAAATTTAAGAGGCCTGCCGTCAGACAATACACTCGTTTTAGTTAATGGTAAACGCCGTCATCGTGCATCGGTGATTACTTGGACCACAGGTGGTGTGAATAATGGTGCACATGGTCCTGATATTTCGGTTATTCCAGCAATTGCTTTAAAACAAGTTGAAGTGCTTAGAGACGGTGCGGCTGCTCAATATGGCTCAGATGCTATTGCAGGCGTTATTAATTTTCAACTTAAAGATGATAGTGAAGGTGGAGTCTTACAGTTTCAAACCGGAGAATATTACGAAGGTGACGGTCAAAGTAATTTAGTTGCAGGAAATATTGGTCTGCCTTTTACTGAAGATGGTTTTGTTAACTTAAGTTTTGAATTAAGTGAAAGTGATGCAACAGATAGGTCTGTGCAAAGGGCCGATGCCCAAGGGCTTATTGATGCAGGCAACAGTTATGTGGCCAACCCTGTGCAAGTGTGGGGTAACCCTGAGACTAAAAACAATTTTAAACTGTTTGCCAATATTGGTTTAGATTTAGGTAATGATAAAGAATTTTATTTATTTGGTAATTGGGCTGAAAAAGAAGTTGTGGGTAGTTTTTATTTCAGAAATCCTAATAACCGTGGTGGCGTGTATGGCGGACCAAATAATACTTTATTAGTCGGCGATTTAACGCCGGATGATGGTATTAGTTGCCCAACGGTAAATATTGTTAATAACGCACCAGATCCTAGTGGACTACAAAGTATTATTGATGATCCAAATTGTTTTTCTCATTATGAAAATATTCCCGGTGGATTTACGCCTCATTTTGGTGGCAAAGTGGTTGATACTGCTATTGCTATCGGCACTAAAGGAGAGTTAGACAGTGGCATCCTTTACGATCTAAGTGCATCAATTGGCCGACATGCTTCAAACTTTGCCATTACCGATACACTAAATTCTGCGATGGGACCTGATTCTCCCCGTGACTTTAGTCCCGGACAATATATTGAACTTGATACAAGCTATACATTAGATCTTTCTTATCCATTATCCGTTGGCTGGTCAGATGACGAAGTAAATATTGCAGGTGGCTTAGAATATCGAGAAGAATCGTTTGAGATAAAAAGTGGTGATCCCGCCTCATATTCTTTAGGCGATACAACGCTTTCATTACCCTTATATAAACAAGGCTTTAATGTTGGTTCTAATGGATTTCCTGGATTCAAACCTGAGCATGCGGGTTTATTTGAGCGTTCGAACATTGCAGCTTATGTTGATATAGAAGCTTATTTAAGCGACGACATTCGAATAGGCGTCGCTGCACGTTATGAAGATTTTAGTGATTTTGGCGCAACGACCAATGCTAAAGTATCGCTACACTGGAAAACCACGGATAACTTATCGCTTCGTGGCTCCATTGGCACAGGATTTAGAGCGCCAACTGTTGGGCAAAGTAACGCTAGTAACGTCAGTACTTCACTAAATCAAGAAGGTAATTTAGTTGACCAAGCAACACTAGCACCAACGAATGCTATTGCTTTACTTAAAGGCGGCAAACAACTTGAAGCTGAAGATTCAACCAGTTTTGCTTTTGGTGCCGTATTTCAATTTGATGAACTATTTGTCACCGTTGACTATTTTAACATTGAAGTAAAAGACCGTATTACGCTATCAAAAGATTTTAAAGTAACAGATAGCGACGTTGCATCACTTGAAGCTATTGGCATTCTTGATGCAAGCAGCTTTGATAGTGTTAAATATTTTACCAATGACTTCGATACAACCACCAAAGGGATTGATGTAGTAGCTAATTATCAAGTAGCTATGTTTGGTGGAGACACTAAGTATAGCCTCGCCTACAATTGGACGGATACAAGTATTGATAACTGGAACCAAGAATACGTTAGTGAAACTGTCGTTAAACAAATGGAAGATGGTTTACCAGATCAAAAAGCGACCTTTACTATAAATCACATGAATGGTGACTTTGATGCGTTTGTTCGTTTTGTCTATTTTGGCGAGCATTATGAAGCTCATGCTGAAGTCGGTGATTGGCCTATCGATATAGATGCTGCGTTAACCGTTGATGCGGAATTGAGTTACGCCGTTAGTGATAATATGCAGGTATCACTTGGAGCACAAAATATCTTCGATAAATACCCAAATAAAAATCCATATGCAGATATTCTTGGTGCTAAATACCCTGTAACTGCGGTCATGGGCTTTGGTGGTGGTTATTATTATCTTCGAGCGTCATATAGATTTTAATAATAATATATATTTCCTTTTGGGGGGAGTAATCCCCTTTTTTTTATTTATGAAAATGGCATGTACTGTGCATTTTATGTGTATTAAGTGAGCTGATTGTTAAGTTTTTGCAGTTTCCATTTTTTGTTCTATCAATTGTAACAGTTGCGCATTTAACATGGCTAATTCCGACTCCATGGTCTTAGCCTTTTCATCATTACCACTGCGACGCTCTTGCGCAATATCGGTCGTTAATTTGGCTATCTTCTCTTGTAACTCGGCAATCTGCTCATCTAATGTCTTTTGTCCTTCATTTTTAGTTTCGTCAACTTCTTCCTTGCCGAGCATTTTTCGCATTGCTGCTTGATTTTTGTCATCAATACTTTTTTGACGAGCTTCTTCAGATATGTTGACTTGGTCTGCTGGTAAGCGTTTTTCAGAGGAGGGTGATGTTGCATTTGTTTCAGTAGCAATTTTTAAGATTGCTTGCTCAGATGCTGAGATCTGTTCTTGGTGTATAGGCGCAATAGTCACCTGCATGTTTTTAGTCTGTAATTCCATTTATTATGCTTTCCTAATGAGATAAATTGCCTATATTTCAATATATCGGCATGAAATTAAAAGACTTAACTAAAAATTATTTCGCTAAGTCTTCTTCTTTAACATATCTCGTAAATTAGCGACACCTTGTTTTGCTGTTGCTTGTTTATGTTCGATGCTTTTTTTGGTTGGAGCTAATTCCCAACTTAAGTCGTCTTGTGGTAATTCGTGTAAAAATCGACTGGCTTCGGTACGGGATACTTCACCAAACTGACGGCGTTCACGGGCATAAGTAAAAATTAGTTCTTTTTGTGCGCGGGTAATACCTACATAGGCGAGGCGGCGCTCTTCTTCAACGTTACCTTCATCCATGCTGGTTTGATGAGGTAATAAACCTTCTTCCATACCAATTAAAAATACGTAAGGAAATTCTAATCCTTTAGAGGCATGCAAAGTCATGAGTTGTACTTGATCGGCATCGTCTTCATCTTCGCCACGCTCCATCATGTCGCGTAATATTAAGCGAGTAACAACTTGTGGCAAGGTCATGGGGTCATCATCGTCATTACCTTCTAGCATTTGCTGTACCCAACTAAATAATTGGGTGACATTTTTCATGCGCATTTCAGCAGCTTTGGCGCTAGGAGAGGTATCGTATAACCAATCTTCATAGTTTATTTCACGTACCATCGCGCGCAGGACTGCCGGAGTATCGCCGCGCTCAGCATGATCTGCTGTGGCGACTAACCATTGGGTAAATTTTTGTACATGAAATAACCCTCGACCAGTTAAGTGCTGCTCTAGCCCTAATTCAAAACTTGCTGCAAACATACTTATCTGGCGCATATTAGCGTAGCTGCCCAATTTCTCTAATGTTGTCGGTCCTATCTCGCGGCGAGGAACGTTGACTATGCGTAAAAAGGCATTGTCGTCATCAGGATTCACTAAAACCCGTAAAAACGCCATCATATCTTTGATTTCTGCTCGAGAGAAAAACGAGGTACCACCACTAATTTTATAAGGTATACGGTTAGTCATTAAAGCTTTTTCAAGCAAACGAGACTGATGATTACCTCGGTATAAAATGGCGTAGTTTTTAAATTTGGCTTTATTTAAAAAACGATGACCAATGAGTTCACCAACAATACGTTCTACTTCATTCTCTTCATTTTTGGTTTGTAATACACGTAAGTGAACGCCGTAATTGAGTGCACTAAACAAGGTTTTTTCGTAAACATGAGGATTATTGGCAATAAGAATGTTGGCGCATTTTAATATACGACCACTAGAGCGATAATTTTGTTCGAGTTTAATGAGCTTTAAGTTAGGATAATCTTCACCTAAAAGCACGAGATTTTGTGGTTTGGCGCCACGCCATGAATAAATAGATTGGTCATCGTCACCTACCACAGTTAATAACGCTTTCTCACCAGCGATTTGCTTGACCAATTCGTATTGGCTAGCATTAGTATCTTGGTATTCGTCAACTAACAGGTATTGTATTTTTTTCTGCCAACGAGCACGTACTTCTGGAAAGTTTTTTAATAGCAAGGTTGGAATAAGAATGAGATCATCAAAATCTAAAGCGTTGTATGCTGTCATATGCTTTTGATAGGAAACATAAAATTCAGCATACATAGCCGTATCGGCATCACTTGACATTTTTATTACCGTATCAGGCAATAACAAGTCATTCTTCCAATTGGAAATCATGCTTTGTAATTTGCTGAGTAAATCTTTATCACCATCAAATTCGTCATTGGTGAGTTCTTTTAATAATGCCAGCGAATCTTGGTCGTCAAAAAGGGTAAATCCGGGTTTGTAACCTAAGGTTTTTATTTCTTTACGAATAATATCTAAACCTAACGAGTGAAAGGTGGAGACCGTTAAGCCACGGGTTAAATGTTTATCCATCATTTTGACGATGCGTTCTTTCATTTCACGTGCGGCTTTATTGGTAAAAGTTACTGCGGCAATATTGCGCGCTTTGTAGTCACATTTTTGAATAAGATAAGCGATTTTTTGACATATAACCCCAGTTTTACCGCTACCGGCACCAGCCAAGACCAGGCAAGGGCCAGTAACATATTTAACGGCTTCATTTTGTCCGGGGTTTAGTTTCATAGTGTTCTGTTTTTAATTCAGTAGTTTTTAGGGCGCTGATTTTACCTCTTTTTAGTCATTGGCAAAATAGCTAAATGCATTACAATAGGTTTATTAGAAGAATTATGAGAAATGATGATGATTAATGCTAAAAAAATTGAAGAGATCGCCAAACAAGTTAGCGATGCAATTCCTTCAGGTTTAAAGAATATGGCAGCTGACTTCGAAGATAAAACGAAAACAGTATTACAACGGAAGTTGGCACAACTTGATGTGGTCAGTCGCGAAGAGTTTGATGTACAAACACAAGTTTTACTTAAAACACGTGAAAAATTAGCGGAGCTAGAGTTAAAGTTTGCTGAGATCGAAGCAAAATTTACTATTACTAAATAATATTAAACTTTAGCTTTTCGAGGTATTGCAATTTCTCAATGTTTTGCATCATTCGACAATAAAACTCTTCGGGACAAAAAGGTTTTCGTAAAAAATCATCAGCACCATTTTTAATAAAGCGTGCTGATTGAAAACTGCGATTAGAGCTTGAAAGCGCAATAATGATCAATTCATTTATTGGATGTTTTACACGGATTTTTTGCACTAATTCAAGGCCATCCATTCCTGTCAAATTTTGTTCGGTGATCACTATTTTTATATCGGGTTGCTCGGCTAATTTTTTAAGTGCTTTATTACCGTCATCCACATCATAAACATTAAAATTCCTGCGTCTTAATAATTGGCAGATATGATTGCGTGAAGTTAATGATTCATCCACTACTAAAACACCGACTCCATGATTTGTTAATTGACCATGTAAAATTCTGAGTAGGTAATGGTAGGCTTGAGCATTTTCTTTGGTGATATAATCGATGATCGGTTGGTTGAGTAGTTTTTTGTGGGTGGCATCATCCATACGCCCCGTCATAATAATGCTTGGTATGTCATGTTGCAGAACAAAAGGAATAACTTCACCGTTAGGTGCATCAGGTAGGCCATAATCAAGAGTGGCTAGAAAAAAATTATGCTTTTGCGAGAGTAGTTTTTTAACGACCGCCAATGAAGGAGCAAGAGTTACTGAGTAACCGATAGACGTTGCCATCTTCTCAATAACTAGAGCTATTGATTTACTATCTTCAACGACAAGTAACCGTTTTGACATCTTAACTCCACTTTAAAATTATCAATTTAATATGCGATAATAATAACTATAGCTTAGAGTTAATACATGTAAACCTGAGATGCTTTTAAAATGAAAACGAGCAAAGTGATTTTTAACCATTACTTTACTCGTATCGGCTATTGCGTTAAAAACGCCTGATAAGCTTTATTATTAGTTTCTTCTTGCCACTCGTAACCTAAGTCTTGTAAGTGGCTAAAAAAGGCCAATTGGTCATCATTTTTCACTTCAAAACCCGCTAAAACTTGTCCAAAAGCTGCACCATGATTACGGTAATGAAATAAAGTAATATTCCAATGTTCACCTAAGGTATCTAAAAATTTCTCTAAAGCTCCTGGGTATTCTGGAAATTGAAATCTAAAAATACGCTCTTGTAATGAAGTAGAGCTTTGACCGCCAATCATATAACGAACATGGAGTTTTGCTAATTCATTATCGGTAAAGTCTGTGACCTGATAATTTTCTTTTGACAAAAGTTGTGATAAACGTGTTCGTTCATCAGCTTCTCCACTTAAACGCACACCCACAAAGATGTTTGCTTGACTATTTTGATAAGCATTCTTAACGTAACGATAATTAAATTCAGTGATCACACGACCAGCAAGCGCATGACAAAACCGCCTAAAACTACCTTTTTCTTCTGGAATAGTGACTGCTAGTACCGCTTCTTTTTTCTCACCAAGTTCACAACGTTCAGAGATATAACGTAAACTATGAAAGTTCATGTTTGCACCGGATAATATTGCCACCAGTGATTCATTACCAACACTTGTTTGACAGTATTTTTGCAAACCTGCCAATGCTAAGGCTCCTGAAGGCTCGGCAATAACACGGGTTTGTTCAAAAATATCTTTAATTGAAGCGCACATTTCATCGCTACTAATGGTAATGACATCATCACAATATTGCTTGATTAGGTCGAAGGTATGTTCGCCAATACGTTTTACGGCAACCCCATCGGCAAAGAGGCCAACGTGATCTAAGTCGACAGGTTTACCTGCATCCAATGCGGCTTTTAAACAAGCAGAATCCTCGGCCTCAACCCCAATAACTTTTATATTGGGTTGTAATTGTTTTAAATAAACGGCCATACCCGCGAGTAAACCACCGCCGCCGACAGGAATAAATACCACATCACAATTAGGTTGTTGCTGTAATAACTCTTTCGCGACAGTACCTTGTCCGGCGATTACATCAATGTCATCAAAAGGATGAATAATAGTTTTTTGTTCTGCTTTGGCATATTCAATAGAAGCGAGTTGTGCTTCATTAAAGCTTTTACCTATTAAGCGTACTTCTGCGCCAAAGCGCCTGACATTATCTACTTTTATATCAGGCGTGGTGATCGGCATGACTATGGTCGCTTTGATGCCTAACTTATGTGCGGCTAATGCTAAACCTTGGGCATGATTACCTGCTGAAGCAGCGATAACGCCTTGGATACACTCTTCTTCAGATAAGTTAACGAGCTTGTTATATGCCCCTCGTAATTTAAATGAGTGCACAGGCTGTTGGTCTTCACGCTTTAAATATATCTGATTATTTAAGCGTGTAGATAACTTCGTTAATGGTGTTAAATCGGTTTCTACCGCAACATCATAAACAGGAGCTAGTAAAATACGGCGTAAATAATCTAGCCCAACTCCTTGAGCAAGCATCAATTTTTGGTGTTCAGCATCAGTCATTATTTTTCTACCAAGCCGTCAAGCAAATCTCGGTTACGTACCGCACCTTTGTCGGCACTTGTAGCCTTAACGTAATTGAGCGCATAATTTTTAAATACGATATTTTTCAATGAATTGTATTGAATCATTATTTTTCCACTAAACCATCAAGTAAATCTCGGTTACGTACTGCACCTTTGTCGGCACTTGTAGCTAACATTGCATAATTCTTAAGTGCATAGCTTATAGGGCGAATACGATCAATAGGTCGCCAAGCATCTTTCCCTTTTGCATTCATTTTTTTTCGACGTTGAGTTAATTCGTCTGCACTGATTTGTATTTCAATAAGTCGATTAGGGATATCAATATGAATGGTATCGCCTTGTTCAACTAAGGCGATAGCACCACCACTAGCTGCTTCTGGAGAAACATGACCAATGGATAATCCTGACGTACCACCAGAAAAACGACCATCAGTGATCAAAGCACATGCTCTGCCTAAACCCATTGATTTTAAATAAGTGGTAGGGTACAACATTTCTTGCATACCAGGTCCTCCTTTGGGGCCTTCATAACGAATAACCACTACGTCACCAGCGACGACTTTTCCATCTAAAATACCTGCTACAGCAGTATCTTGGCTTTCAAATATATTCGCTTTTCCGGTAAAAATTAGACTGTCATCACTGACACCTGCCGTTTTTACAATACAACCGTCTGGCGATATATTACCTGCTAGTACCGCTAAACCGCCTTCCAATGAATAGGCATGTTCTAGTTTACGGATACAGCCATTTTCTCTGTCATCATCAAGAGTATCCCAGCGACAACTTTGGCTAAAAGCTTTGGTGGTACGGATACCCGCAGGACCTGCGCGATAAAAATCTTTTACCGCTTGGTCTGTCGTTAAAGTAATGTCGTATTTTGTTAATAACTCAGCTAGAGTTGTGCCTAAAATATTTACCGTATCGGTATGTAATAAATTAGCACGCGCTAGCTCACCTAGAATCGAAACGACACCACCAGCACGATGTACGTCTTCCATATGATATTCCGGGGTTGATGGTGCCACTTTACAAAGCTGTGGCACAATGCGGGATAAGCGGTCAATATCTGCCATAGTAAAATCAATATCTGCTTCGTGGGCAGTGGCTATTAAATGCAATACCGTATTGGTTGAGCCACCCATAGCAATATCAAGACACATCGCATTTTCAAAAGCGGCCTTATTGGCAATATTTCGAGGTAGGGCGGAGTCATCATCATCAAAATAAAAACGTTTGGTCAAGGTCACTATTTCACGACCCGCTCTTAAAAACAATTGTTCTCGGTCGGCATGGGTTGCTAACATTGAACCGTTACCCGGTAAGGCTAAACCAAGTGCTTCGGCTAAACAATTCATTGAGTTAGCCGTGAACATTCCTGAACATGAACCACAAGTTGGACAAGCTGAACGCTCAATTTTATCACTTTGTTCGTCTGATACTTTTGGATCTGCGCCTTGAATCATTGCATCAACTAAATCGAGTTTGATGATTTGATCGGAAAGCTTAGTTTTACCCGCTTCCATGGGTCCACCAGAGACAAATATTACTGGAATATTCAAACGCATCGCTGCCATCATCATGCCGGGAGTGATTTTGTCACAATTGGAAATACATACCATGGCATCGGCACAATGGGCATTAACCATATATTCAACAGAATCTGCAATTAAGTCACGTGAAGGTAAACTGTAAAGCATACCCGCATGACCCATAGCAATGCCATCATCAACAGCAATAGTATTAAATTCTTTGGCGACGCCACCTGCTTTTTCGATAGCACCAGCAACCAGTTGCCCCATGTCTTTTAAATGTACGTGACCCGGCACAAATTGGGTAAAGGAATTAACCACGGCAATAATAGGTTTACCAAAATCATCATCTGTCATTCCTGTTGCCCGCCATAATGCACGAGCGCCTGCCATATTACGCCCTTGAGTGGAAGTTGCAGATCTTAATTTGGGCATGATGTTGATTTCCATTGTTGTTACAAGCAAAGTTTAAAATTTCATTTTGAAAACATACGTTATATACATGCTTTAAAAATTAATCTTTATAATAATTTGAAGAGTCGCAGCTAATTTGTCTAAATTTCAAGGCAGGAGGTATGCAGCTTATAAATATAAGTGCGTACTTCCAGCGAAGAAATTTAGCGAAAGAGCAAAGACGTATACCTATGAAACTGGGTCTAACCAACCTTCAGGTACTTCGGTAGTTCCGTTAAATATACCAAAAAATGCTTCTTGAATTTTTTTAGTGATAGGTCCACGAGAACCGTTACCAACAGCCATACCATCTACTGATTTAACCGGTACAACTTCGGTTGCAGTGCCACACATAAAGAATTCGTCAGCAAGATATAAAGACTCACGAGAGATTGGTTCTTCACGTACTTGATAACCTAATTTTTCAGCAAGGAAGAACACGGTGTCGCGAGTTAAACCTTGTAAAATAGAGGCGGTTCCCGGTGGTGTATAAAGAATACCTTTACGAATTAAAAATAAGTTCTGGCCTGCGCCTTCACTCACCATGTTATTCACATCCAAAGCAACACCTTCGGCATAACCGTGACGAGCAGCTTCTGCTGAAATAAGTTGTGAAGAAAGATAGTTTCCACCAGCTTTTGCTGCCGTAGGCATAGTATTTGGTGCTAGTCGATTCCATCTTGAAACACCAACATCTACACCATTTTCAATCGCTTCTGCGCCTAAGTAAGCTTCCCAACTAAATGCTGCGACCATAACATCGGCTTTGGCGTCAAGAGGTGGACGTAGGCCCATACCGATATCACCTAAAAAGGCTAATGGACGTAAATAAGCAGATTTTAGTTTATTTTGTGCAACAGCATCTTTACAGGCTTGCATGATTTCATCTTGGCTAAAAGGAATATTCATACGGTAGATTTTTGCTGAATCAAACAAACGCTTGATGTGTTCTTCTAAACGAAAAATACAGGTGCCTTTATGAGTATCATAAGCACGAACACCTTCAAATACTGATGAGCCATAATGTAAGGCATGACTCATTACATGTACGGTAGCATTTTGCCAAGGCATGAGTTCGCCGTTAAACCAGATGAGTTCTGCATTTACTTTTGCCATTATATCTTCCTAATCTTTAATGTTTTTAATGCGTTGCATAAACTTTTAATGTCCAGCTAACGTCAAATTTAAGGGTGCTTGTTACTCTATAATTAGTCGTATTACGTCGTTGTATTATTGTCCACTTTGACTTCTTTGATATCGATCAGTTTATTAATTTGATCTACTAATAGTTCAATAGGGCGTTCACTTCTGACCATTAATTCGATGGTGCCAATATTAGTGCCGGTATTCACTTCGGCATTGATACCATTAATTAAAAAGCCGCGATAACGTGTTACTTGTAAAATGCGTTCAAGTACAACCTGTTTATCATCGACCTTGATTGTTAGTTGATAACTTTTCATGTTAAGTACTCTCCATCATTTTATCATTGGCAGTATTGGGTGGAACCAAAGGCCAAACATTATCTTTTGCGTCAATTTTTACTTGTAATAAATAAGGACCGTCGTGATCAAGCATTTCTTCAATGGCTGCAGATACTTGATCTTTGTGAGTAATTTGTTTTGCTTTGATTTCAAATGCAGTAGCCAACATCACAAAATCAGGATTATCTGATAAGTCAGTTTCACTTAAACGGCCATTAAAAAAGAGGTCTTGCCACTGACGAACCATGCCCAGTTTGGCATTGTCAATAAGTACTATTTTTACCGGTAATTGAAAACGTTTAATGGTCGATAATTCTTGCACGTTCATCATAAATGAACCGTCGCCAGTTACCGCAATAATACAGTCTGTGGGTCTACTTACTTGTGCGCCAACAGCTGCTGGAATACCAAAGCCCATCGTACCCATTCCACCACTGGTAAGGAAATTACTTGGGTCATCAAATAACATGTGCTGTGCGGCCCACATTTGGTGTTGCCCTACATCGGTAGTTACACAAGTGTTTTTTGGCATTTTATCGCTGATTTCTTTTAATACCGCAGGAGCAAAAATTGTTTCACCGGGGTGATTATAATCCCAAGCAAAATCTTTTTTCATTTTTCGACATTTTTGTTGCCAATCCACGATGGATAAAGGGATTGCCAATGCGGGTAAATTGATTTTCAAATCACCTAAAATGGCAGCGTCAACGGTTCTACGTTTATTAATTTCTGCTGTATCAATGTCAAAATGAATGACTTTAGCATGGGGTGCAAACTCATTTAATTTACCAGTAACACGGTCATCAAAACGTGCTCCGACGGCAATCAGTAAATCACATTCTTGTACGGCAATATTTGCGGCTTTTGTACCGTGCATTCCTAACATTCCCAAGTAATTTTCATCGTCTGGATTTACGGCGCCTAGGCCTTTTAATGTCGAAACACTTGGTATACTGGTAACATCGATAAACGCTCTTAATTCATCAATTGCATTCGCCATACCAACACCACCACCAACATATAATATCGGTTGTTTGGCTTTATTGAGTAAAGCAATTGCGCTACCCACATTGGCTGGTGGAAGCTTTACCATATTTTTTAATTTAGAGAAATCTTCTAAGCTATGAGTAATTTCAGCAAGTTGAATATCTTTAGGAATATCAACAAGAACAGGACCTTGTCGACCTTCAAGAGCTATCGCAAAAGCCTTATGAAGCACTTTCGGTAAATCGTTAACATCAGTGACTTGAAAGGAATGTTTAGTACAGGCGAGTGACAAACCAAAAATATCAATTTCTTGAAAGGCATCTGAACCCATCGCTGACGTGGCAACTTGTCCAGTAATGGCAACAACAGGAATAGAATCTGCAAGCGCATCTGCAAGCCCAGTAATAAGGTTGGTTGCGCCGGGGCCAGATGTTGCTAAGCAAACACCCACTTTCCCTGAAGCCCTTGCATAACCAACTGCTGCAAATGCAGCACCTTGTTCATGACGACATAAAAAATGCTGTATATCACTGTCATATAAAGCGTCATAAATCGGCATGATGGCGCCACCGGGATAACCAAAAACATGCTCAACACCATGTTGTTGCATCACATTAAAAAGTAGTGAGCCACCTGTTTGTTTTTTCTCGTTTGCCATTTACTCGTTAAACTAACTAACAAAGGTTAGTTAGTATTCTCCTCAGTTGGATTCAAAAATAGTTGGATTCAAAAATGTACGTTCACTTAATATTCCATATTGCCTAATACAACAAACCCCCCGGTCCTTGCGGAGCGGGGGGTTTGTTTTTAATTCTTAGCTTTACTTAGCTCAACAAACAACCCCGCGATGATTTTATAATCACCACGACGAGAATGTTAATAATAATTGAGCTAAATGATTTTGCCATAATTTAAAAAATTTCTTCGCTTAAATTGAGTTGCTGTTGTCAGCCTATTTAAATTAGTATCATAGCTCTAATATTAAGTGCAAGCTTTTTTATTATAGTTTTTTTAACAATTCATTTACCGTTAGTTATAAAAAACATTTTATAGACAATTTTGATGAATTCGCGCTTTAGCGCTTATCTGACTACAATTTATTGATGAATAACATAATTTAAATGGATTTTTTATGTCACTAGCCTGTGTTTATAGTCGCGCCCGTGTTGGTCTTGAATCCCCCCTGGTAACCGTTGAAGTTCATTTAGCCAATGGCTTACCTGCGTTTAATATTGTTGGTCTTCCCGAAACTTCTGTACGTGAATCAAAAGATCGAGTGCGTAGTGCAATCATCAATTGTGGCTATGAGTTTCCAGCTAAACGTATCACCGTCAATTTAGCGCCCGCCGACCTGCCCAAAGAAGGAGGTCGTTTTGATTTACCTATTGCCATTGGTATTTTGGCAGCATCTGAACAATTACCTAAAGTCGATTTGGCTGAATATGAATTTGCTGGCGAATTATCGTTATCGGGAGAGTTGAGAGCGATTGTTGGTGAAATACCAATGGCGATGGCGAGTAGTGAAAGTAATCGTATATTGGTTATTCCTAAACATAATGCTGAACAAGCTAGCTGGGTAAAATCAGCAAAAATACATGAAATAGAACACCTTACGCAACTATATGCGCACTTTGCTCGACAAACATCTTTGCCCTTTGTTGAAGAGCAACAAACAATGCATGCGGTAAAAGAGTGTGAACTTGATATGGCTGATGTCGTTGGTCAGCCTTTGGCAAAGCGGGCATTAGAGATTGCGGCTAGTGGCGCTCACAATCTACTTTTTATTGGCCCGCCGGGTACGGGAAAAACTATGTTAGCCAGTCGCTTACCGGGGATTTTACCAGCGATGAGCGAAAAAGAAGCGCTAGAAGCTGCTGCCATTCAATCGATTAGTCATCAAGCCATTAATGCAAATTCATGGTTGATCCGACCATTTCGTGCGCCGCACCATACAGCATCATCAGCGGCTTTGGTTGGTGGCGGTAGTCAGCCACAACCAGGAGAAATATCATTAGCACACAATGGGGTGTTGTTTTTAGATGAATTACCCGAGTTTGAACGTAAAGTTTTAGATGTTTTGCGTGAACCCATGGAGTCAGGTGAAGTGACAATATCACGAGCATTGCAAAAACAAACGTTTCCGGCGCGTTTTCAATTGATCGCGGCAATGAACCCTAGCCCTACCGGATTTTACAATGATAATCGCAGTACACCAGAGCAGGTATTGCGTTATTTGAATCGTCTATCGGGGCCTTTTTTAGACCGCATTGATATTCAAATTGAAGTGGCGCGATTGCCCAGAGGCATGTGGGCGAATCAACAACAAAATAATGAAAGTAGCGCCACCATTCAAGTACGAGTGGCTGCTTGTCGAGCACGACAATTGATACGTCAGGGTATCGCGAATGCTCACTTAGGCAGTGCGGATATTCGGCTTTATTGTCAATTATCTAATGATGATAATGAATTTCTTGAGCTGGCCGTTGAGAAGCTCGGATTGTCGACGCGAGCTCATCATAAAATTTTAAAAATTGCCCGTACTTTGGCTGATATGAGCTGTATTGAAGATATTCAACGGGAACATTTAATTGAGGCGCTTTCTTACCGAGCTATGGACAGGTTATTGCGCCATCTTACTGATGCTATTGCTGTTTAACTATCTTTTATCGCATCAAAAAAAGCTTTCACTAAGGTTTGTTCACGGCTCTGATTTAGACAACAAATACCTAAATTAAAAGGCTCAATCTCACCTGCATCAATTAGATATTGTACGCGATCTTTTACCGGGCTGTTTTCGACGACCACCTGTGGGGCTATGCCAATGCCACAGCCTAAAGCGACCATGCTGACCAACGCTTCGTGACCAGAAACGGTAGCATAAATGTTAGGTTTTCCTTGTTGTTTCTTACGATACCAATATTCAAAACGTTTACGAGCAACACCATGATCAGGCAAAATAATGGGAATGTCAGACCAAGAGCGAACACCATCTTGCAGCTGTTGTTGTACTTTGCAGGCCATAGTGGGGGCGATGACCGATAAGGGCACGTTGGCAAGATGTTGAAAATAAAAAGTACGTGAAAGGTTTTCAGGTTTTACGGCAATAGCAAAATCAACGGCTTGTTGTTGTACTTGTTCAAAGGCATCGGCGGCATCACCTGTTGCCAGTACAATTTCAACCAATGGATGTTGTCGTCGAAAACGTTCAAGTAATGGTGGTAAATGGCTATAAGCTGCTGTTACAGAACAGTAAATGTGAAGCTTTCCATGTAATTCTGCTTGTTTTTGATTAAGTGATAATCGTAAAAGTTGCCATTGTTCAAGTTGTTGCTCAGCGTATTTTTTTAATTGCTGACCTGCATCGGTTAATACCACACTGCGGTTATCGCGATGTAATATTGAGCAGCCTACTTCACCTTCAAGCCGTTGAATAATACGACTTAACGTGGAAGTGCTGACATGACTGGCTTCTGCTGTTTTGCCAAAATGTAACGTTTGCGTCAAATGGACAAACATTTTTAATGATTTAAGATCCACGCTTTGTTCCTGCTCACTTTGGGTTTATATTATCTACGTTGCATAAAATGCAACGTTGTGATGCAAATATATCATTTTAAGCAACATAAGTCTTGCGCTATGATGTCCCCATCGTCGGACAAAGCCGACAAAACAAATTTATTTTACTGCGTGTCTCCGAGCAATCTTCTGAACAAAAGCAGTATCAAGGAAAAGAACATGAGCAATTATTTTAATACGTTAAGTTTACGTGAAAAATTAGGCCAGTTGGGCAAATGTCGTTTTATGCAACGTGAAGAGTTTAGCGATGGTTGTAATTTCATTAAAGATTGGAATATCGTCATTGTTGGTTGTGGTGCTCAAGGTTTAAACCAAGGTTTAAACATGCGTGACTCAGGTCTGAATATTTCTTATGCATTACGTGATGCTGCGATTGCTGAAAAGCGTCAATCATGGCAGTGGGCGACAGAAAATGGTTTTACTGTTGGTAACTACCAAGAATTAATTCCTCAAGCCGATTTAGTTTTAAACTTAACGCCGGATAAACAACATACCTCAGCAGTTACGGCGGTAATGCCGTTAATGAAACAAGGCGCAACGTTATCGTATTCGCATGGTTTCAATATTGTTGAAGAAGGTATGCAGATTCGCTCAGATATCACGGTGGTGATGGTGGCTCCTAAGTGCCCAGGTACTGAAGTACGTGAAGAATACAAACGTGGTTTTGGTGTACCGACACTTATCGCAGTTCATCCTGAAAATGATCCACAAGGTAATGGTTTAGCTATTGCTAAAGCTTACGCATCTGCTACTGGTGGTGACCGTGCAGGTGTACTTGAATCATCATTTATTGCTGAAGTTAAGTCAGACTTAATGGGTGAACAAACGATTTTATGTGGCATGTTACAAACAGCAGCGGTATTAGGTCATAAGCAATTAATTGCTCAAGGTATGGATGCTGCTTATGCACGTAAATTACTACAGTACGGTATTGAAACAACCACTGAAGGTTTAAAACACGGTGGCATTACCAATATGATGGATCGTTTATCAAACCCAGCAAAAATTAAAGCGTTTGATATGGCGGAAGAGCTAAAAGTTATTTTACGTCCGCTATTTGAAAAACATATGGACGATATTATCGAAGGTCGCTTCTCTGCCACTATGATGGCTGATTGGGCAAACGATGATGTTAATTTATTAAAATGGCGTGAAGAAACTGCTGAGTCTTCTTTTGAAAAAGCGGCTGATTGTGATGTTGAAATCACCGAACAAGAATATTACGACAAAGGCATTTTTGTTGTTGCAATGATTAAAGCCGGTGTTGAACTCGCTTTTGAATCTATGGTTGCTGCTGGCATCATCGAAGAATCTGCTTATTATGAATCACTTCATGAAACGCCGTTAATTGCTAACTGTATTGCTCGCAATAAGTTATACGAAATGAACGTGGTTATTTCAGATACTGCTGAATACGGCAACTACTTATTTACTCATGCTGCAGTTCCTCTTTTGGAAGAATATGCGAGTAACTTAACCCTTGAGCAATTAGGTGAAGGCCTAAAAGAAAGCTCAAATGGTGTGGATAACGTACGTTTAATTGAAGTTAATGAAGCGATTCGTAGCCATAGCGTTGAAAGTGTCGGTAAAACTTTACGCGGTTATATGACGGATATGAAAAAAATCGTCGAATCGAATCTTTAATATTTGAAGTAATAAACTTTGCAGCATTAGAGTTTAGCTATTTAGCCTAGCAAACACTTCTGCAACTTTAATTATTTTGAATAAAAATAGTTTTTTGCTCCCTGCAAAGTTGCGGTATTGGTCTCTGGTCAATACCGTTTTTTTTTATGCTCAGGACGAGCGGTATTTCGCGATCACATGGATGTGAATGAGCGTGTATGCGCAGGACGAGCGGTCAGCTTTTCAGTTCCAGACAAAAGTTAAGTACCTACGTCCATACAGACAATTTCGCGATCACATGGATGTGTATGAGCGGATGTATGGTATGTCGAAATTGCAGGAGCATAACTTCGTGTATGCTCAGGATTGTAGGTCAGCCCGAGTGCACGAGGCCTGACAAATGTGCATCGCCAATTGTAGGTGAAGTCGCAATAAATTAAATGTTGAGCTTCGCTACGCTCGTGTCGACCTACATCAAAAAATAAATATCACTTTTAATAGGAATATCTATGACAGAATTAACGAATGTAACCGTAACCAAAGCCGCAAACATTTACTTTGACGGAAAAGTGACAAGCCGTAAAGTTACCCTCGCGGATGGCTCGGTGAAAACGTTGGGTATTATGATGCCCGGTGAATATACCTTTGCCGCAGGCGATGAAGAGCTAATGGAAATATTAGCAGGTAATGTGGAGATTTTGTTATCAGGTAAAAGTGAGTGGAAAAGTATTTCAGCAGGGCAAAACTTCAAAGTCGATGCTAATACTAAGTTTGATATTAAAGTGAAAATATTAACCGATTACTGCTGCTCTTACTTCCCTGTGTAAACTTACGCGTTATGAACTCGACTTATAATGCAAACTTTTACTGGACAGGGCGCATTAATAAGGGGGAGATTAATGTTAATTCAGATTAGAATAAACATGGTTAATGTCATCGCCTCTTGTTATATTTTGGTCAACACCATATGGATTAATGGGAAAGGATTACCTTGCCCATCTAATGGTGAACGACCTATAACGCTAAAACCTAAATGTTTGTAAAAGCCAACTGCATCTGGATTCTGTTCATTTACATCTACTTTATTGGCGGATTGATTTTCTATCGCATTTTTAAGTAATAGTGAGCCAATACCCATATTTCGATTGTCTGGCGAAATAAACAACATTTCTACGTTACAATCCGCAATCCCAATAAAACCAGTAATTTTGTTATTATCATTTTTAGCCACTCGTAAATCTACAGCATCAAAATAATGTTCAAGTATGAGTGGCTTTAACGAAGAGATATTTTTATCACTTAAAAAATCATGAGTAGCACGAACAGATGATTCCCAAATTTCAATTAACTCTAAATATTCGGTTTTCGTTGTTGTGTCGATTTGCATGTTGAACCTATGAGAAAATACTGTTTCTTTTGTGACTTGTTAGCCGTTGATCTTAATATTTTGATCAATACACCATTGGCGCAGAGTTTTTTCTGTAATTTTTGCTTCGAAACTATACCACTCTTCAAGTTTGTCCGTATGTTCCAATAATGTTTTAGACTTTGAATAAGCGCCTTTTTCATTAAATATACTATGGACGGTATCGACTTCTTTGGGTAGGTATTCTTGTATAAAATCAAATGCTAGGTTTCTACCAAGTTGAAGATCATTTTTGTATGGAATAGATAGATATTTATCATCATCATTAATATCATCTGGTTGTTCTTCTTCATTATCGCCAAACTCAGAATAAAAATATGACTTACCTGTTTTTAAGCAAATATACCCTTCGTGATCATAAGGTAAGCCAAAATCTACCAGCTCAAATAGATCTAATATGTCACTGAACTTAATCTTATACCTGCCGTCCAGTTGTTAAAAAGTGAACCCAATCCATTCTATTTCGTTTTTCACATTCTGCAACAGCTTGCTTAACATCATAAGGAACTTTTATGTGCTTAATGTTCCAGCTATCTACAGTTTTCTCAACTACGGAATATGATGCCATGTAATTATAATTTTCCATTGAGTGAACAATGGGTTCGTCATCAGTATATGCCTGTAATCCAACACTTCCAGGGTTTATGATTATTTGCCCTGTGGTTAATGAAACTGTTCGAGGAGTGTGTGTATGCCCGCAGCATATAAGTTTAGATTTTTGACCGTTTAGCAGTTTTATTATTTCGCTATCCGAACGCAAACAAGCATAGCCAAGCTCAACATTTTCGAGTAAATATATTAAGTCATCCTTTGGCGTGCCATGGCACAAATAAACATCGTCATTTAATTGAATATCAAACGGCAATGACTTCATCCATGCAATGGGCTCCTCACCTAGATCATCAATGATAAATTTCATTGTTGGGTTTGAAGCGATTTCTTGCGCTTGCGCTTCAAATATTTGACGATCTTGGTTCCCACAAATGGTAACTATTTCATGTTGCATTAATAGCTCATAAGTTGCTCTAGGTGCAATTGGCCCATAAAGAATATCACCGAGATTCACCATTAAATCTACGGAATGTTTTTTTGCGTCATCAATAACGGCCTTAAGCGCAAATACATTACTATGAATGTCAGATAATACTGCAAATTTCATGGAATCCTCTTAAGATATAGACTTAAAGCAATCATTAAAAAATAATTTTATATTTTTCATATTCAATTCTAATTGATAGTTTTATTTTAAATGTGTTTCTTTGTAGCCTTAACACCGCTTTGAGCATCATTCAGATCGACAATAATGGGCTTGCCCCCAAATCCATGCTTGTTACATTTAGCCCGTACGATTACCTTAGAAATTTCTGATGGAATTTTGATTTCACACTGACTGCGTGTAAATGGTTGTTCATTATCGTGAGGGTGACCAAGTGTACGGTATCCGAGTTGATTACCCTCTAAATCTAAAACCTCCCACTTATCAGCAAAATGTTCCCAACCTTGGTCATTGTGTCGAACTGACGTACCAAAACACCAACTACCGTCAGATTTTTGAGTAGCGAGAACATGTGTAACTTGAGCAAAATCTAAAGAGCTAGAATATGTATCTATGTCAAATTTTGATGCGAATACGGATGATGCAAACATCGATAATATTAGTAGTAGTCTCATGTAGCCCTCATTTCACCTAACAGTTTTTTAGACGGGAAAATGCCCACTTTCTGAAGATGTGAGCAATCAGCTTCTATATAAATAATTCAAATTACTTTATAAGTTTAATAATATAAATTCAATAAGTTACTGCTTTAAATTTGAAAAGAAAGCTTATACTAAACGGTATGTTGATACCGTTTAGTATATAAATTAAAAAATATACTGCAACGAATTTGAGACAAATGTTTGCTGCGTTTAAAAAACGGTCATAAATATTCTGACTGACTCCGTCATTTCATTCTTACAATAAAAGATCTTTTAGTTGTTCCTTCTCGGGATTAGGCATGTGATTAATTTCTTTAACTATCGATAAAATACTCTCATCAGGAAAATTATCAAAAGGCGGAATATTTCTTACAAAGGCACTAATTTCAGCTAATTCATTGTCCATTAATAAAGTCACCTTAAAAGAAAGTACTTATATTTTTAAAATATTTAACAAGCTCTAATCAACTATTAACTGTCAACTCTAGACTAAAGTTTAATATCAGCACCTAAAAAAGCTTGTTAGTGTGGAAACAGAATGGTTTGAGTATTCATTTTTGTTAGCTGTACATCATGAATTAATAGTCAACTTTTCTCTAAAATAGTTAATAAAAATAAGCGTATATCGATAAGGAACGCTCAAATTGCTAGGAGAAGGTTATGGAAGGTGAACAAACATATTGGTCAGAAAATCTGCGCCTAATATTTATATGTCTTGCCATTTGGTTCGTGGTTTCATTTGGTTTAGGTCTGCTGTTAGTAGAGCCATTAAATGAAATTCGTCTCGGTGGCTACAAGCTTGGATTTTGGTTTGCACAACAAGGTTCTATTTATACTTTTGTTGGTTTGATTTTTTGGTATTCATCAAAAATGAATAAACTTGATAAAAAATATCATGTGGAGGAGTCGTAATGGATGAGTTAAAACTCTATACCTATATTGCAGTATTCGGTTCTTTCGCCGTTTACTTCGCCATCGCTTGGTGGGCTCGAGCGGGTACAACTAGTGAATTTTATGTGGCTGGCGGGGGAATAACTCCTTTACAAAATGGCATGGCTATTGGCGCTGATTGGATGAGTGCCGCGTCATTCATTTCAATGGCAGGCATGATTGCTTTCTTAGGTTATGGTGGCTCAGTTTTCTTAATGGGTTGGACCGGTGGTTATGTATTATTGGCGATGTTACTGGCTCCATATATGCGTAAACACGGTAAGTTTACGGTACCTGAGTTTATTTTTGACCGTTATTATTCAAAAACTGCCCGTGTTGTTGCGGTCGTTTGTTTAATCATCGCGTCATTAACTTATATTATTGGTCAAATGAAGGGTGTCGGTGTGGCTTTCTCTCGCTTCTTAGAAGTTGAGTATGATAATGGCCTTTATATTGGCATGTTTGTCGTATGGGTATATGCGGTACTCGGTGGCATGAAAGGTATTACGTATACACAAATCGCACAATACTGTGTATTAATTTTTGCTTATACGATTCCAGCCGTATTTATTTCACTGCAATTAACAGGTAACCCCATCCCACAATTAGGTTTAGGCTCTACCTTAGCTGATGGTAGCGGTGTTTACTTGCTTGATAAATTAGATATGGTGGTCACTGACTTAGGCTTTAAAGAATATACTACAGATAATATGGGCGGTTCAGTAAACATGTTCGCTTATACCTTGTCACTGATGATTGGTACTGCCGGTTTACCGCACGTTATTATGCGCTTCTTCACGGTACCTTCGGTAAAAGCTGCACGTCAATCGGCAGGTTATGCGTTAGTTTTCATCGCCTTGTTATACACAGTTGCTCCTGCAGTTGGCGCCATGGCGCGTTTAAATTTAATGAATACTATTGAACCATCAGCAGGCCAAAATATGGTTTATGCTGAACGGCCACAATGGTTTAAAGATTGGGAAAAAACAGGTCTGCTTAAGTACGAAGATAAAAATGGTGACGGTAAAGTACAATACACTGCAGATAAAGCTACCAATGAAATGGTGAAAGTTGACCGTGACATAATGGTATTGGCTAACCCTGCTATTGCTAATTTACCTAACTGGGTTATCGCATTAGTGGCCGCTGGTGGTCTAGCTGCCGCACTATCAACAGCAGCCGGTTTATTGTTGGCGATATCCTCCTCGATTTCTCATGATTTAATGAAAGGTATTCTGACCCCCGACATGTCAGAGAAAAACGAGCTACTTTCTAGTCGTATAGTAATGACTATCTCAATTATCATTGCAGGTTATCTCGGTTTAAATCCGCCTGGCTTTGCCGCAGGGACGGTGGCACTCGCCTTTGGTTTGGCGGCGTCATCAATATTCCCTGCGTTAATGATGGGTATATTCGCGAAGAAAATGAGTGGAACAGCAGCCGTATGGGGTATGTGCTCGGGTATCGGTGTAACAATGCTGTATGTATTCCAACACAAAGGATTTATGTTTATCCCTGGTACTTCATTCCTTGGTGATATGGGTCCTAACTGGTTCTTCGGTATTTCTCCTAATGCTTTTGGTGTAGTCGGTGCTTGTGTTAACTTTGGTGTCGCCTTTATTATGCTTAAAGTGACAGGTCCAGCGCCAGCTCATATTCAAGAAATGGTTGAAAACTTCCGTACACCACATGGTGGTGTTACCGTAGCGCATGATCATTAATTAGTCGTATGACTAGTTACTGATTAGCCAAATTAAAGTCCTATTTAACGAGTATAAATAGGGCTTTTTATTTTTTCATTACGATATAATGAGCAGATCCATCTGTCTAGGCAGGCGTCATGCTGAATTTATTTACAGATACGGAAATAAATTCAGCATGACGAAGTAATACCAATTTGATTAAGTTTGTTCCCACTCAGAGCTTGTCAGCGGTTTGAGAACAAATTGGATTTTTTTACATTATAGTTATTCTATATGAAAGAAATTCAGTGCGGTTATCGAATCGCTGACAAACTCCCGAAGGGCGAGTTTAAAAGGCTTACATGCTACGTTATTGATTTCGACAAGGGAACAACCATTCTCTTCAATCAATGCCTTGCCTCTAAGCCTTTTAAATCTCGCTGAGTGGGAAGAAACTTAATCAAAATGGTATAAAATAAATTGCAGGAAACTTTATGAACAAGCATACTAAAACGGCGATTATTGTTGCCCCTATCCTTACTATTTTAGGCTTTGCATTAGCTGATTTATGGGAAGAAAATAGTGCCAGTCAAGCACGTGCATTTGAATTAGTTCCTTTCGGACATTGTGATGTTACCAACCAAAAATGTATCTTAAAGTCGGGTGACTTTGAAGTCAATGTGATGGATGAAAATGGCATTACCACGGTCAATTCTACGTTTCCAATCGATACCGCAACATTGTTTCTTGTCGATAAAAACAGCCAAGCAACGGCATTTCCATTAGGTATGAAAGACAGCCCTTATTACTGGAAAAGGGAAACACCACTCGGTAGTTTAGTTGCCAATAAGGGTGATAGTTATAAACTGCGTCTAATTATCGAAATCAAGGGCGGTAAATATTTTATTGAGTTTTATACGCAAACAACGAAATAAAATTTTTTAAAAGAAGTGTATACCAGTTGTTGTCATTGTTATGTTATGAGAGATTAAAAATTATAAAAATGAGTTGTTATGTTTCCTAATTGGCAATTAGCTACTATCAGTATTGGTTATATTGGCCTACTATTCTTGATCGCTTTTTTGGGTGATAAATATCGTCACAAATTAGCGAAGCAGGGTCAGTCAATAATTTATGCGCTGACTTTAGGGGTTTATTGTACTTCTTGGAGTTTTTTAGGCACTACGGGACAAGCATCGGCTAACTTTCTTTCACATCTACCCATCTATTTAGGGCCTATTCTACTTTTTATTTTTGCATGGCCTTTTATTCAACGCATTATTCGCGTTAGCTTAAAACTCAATTTAACGTCACTCGCAGATTTACTGGCATCGCGCTATGGTAAATCACATAACCTTGCCATTATGGTTACTCTTGTTGCGCTTATTGGCACTATGCCTTATATAGCGCTACAGTTAAAAGCCATTGTTTATTCCTTTCAACAATTACAAGCCGAACAATCATTAGTTACTTGGCGTTTTGGCTTGATTGTTAGTTTAGTATTAGCGGGATTTACTATCGTTTTTGGCATTCGCAATATTGATGTTACTGAGCGTCATCCGGGCGTGATGCTAGCCATAGCTTTTGAGTCTTTAGTTAAGTTATTTGCCTTTTTAGCGGTAGGCATTTTTGTTTGTTATTTTCTTTTTGATTCGCCAATGGAAATATGGCGTGAATCGGGTGCTAACTTATTACTTGAACAGCAATTTAATATGCCAAACTTAATGTCTATGGCGGCGATGTTAATCATTGTGATGTCGGCTTTTTTATCTTTACCGCGACAATTTCAGGTGATGGTTGTTGAGTTGAAGGACGAAAAAGATACTTGGTTGAGTCGACGAATATTTCCGTTATATTTACTCGTATTTGCATTATTTGCCGCACCATTGGGATTAGCCGGTCATTTATTATTAGGTGATTCTGTTCCTTCAGATGCCTATGTTTTATTTCTACCTTGGTATCAGCAACAAACATGGCTGACTTTATTTGCATTTTTAGGGGCGATATCAGCAGCTAGTTCTATGGTGATCATTTCATCTATCGCTTTAAGTACGATGTTAAGTAATGAAATTGTCTTTCCATGGTTATTTCGCTCAAATAAAAATAACCAAACTGACTATGACAGTTTTCGCTATCGTTTATTAAATATCAGAAAAATGCTGGTATTGATGGTGATTCTCCTGGGGTATGGCGTATTTTTAATGGCATCACCCGATACTTTATCATCGTTGGGTGAAATTGCTTTTGGTGCTTTTGCACAACTAACGCCTGCATTAATTGCTGCGTTTTATTGGCGTAGAGCAAGTTTAACTGGGGTTTATGGCGGTATTTTAGTTGGTTTTATGATGTGGTTTATTTTTAATTTTTTACCACAATTTGGTTTTTACGCACAACCATTTACTGATGGTATTCTACCCGCGACCAGTACGGTCAGTTTGTTAAGCCTAGCTGCCAATGTATTTGTGATGTGGGCTTTATCTCAAATTAGCCGTCAAAGTGTACAAGAGCGGGTGCAAGCATCCGTATTTTTGGAATGGCAGCCACCTAATTTATTAACCACACAAAAAAATCGTCATATTGATTATCGTGAGCTTGAACTTTTGATTTCCCGTTTTGTTGGAGAAAAAAAGGCCAAAGAATCTTTTAGTAAATTTCAGCGAGAAACCATTAAAAAACAAGTAGGTAATATCGCTTATAATCAAATGTTGATTGAGTTGACAGAAAATACCTTAGCAAGTGTTATGGGAGCGTCTTCGGCACGTTTAGTACTCTCGTCAGTTTTAGAAGGTCGAGACATTGCCTTAGATGAATTAGCAGTATTGGTTGAAGATGCGTCAAATCAACGACAGGAACTGAGTGAAAACTTATTGCAGAGTGCTATAGAAAATGCCAGCGAAGGTATTTCTATTGTTGATAACGAACTAAAACTGGTTGCTTGGAATAAAAAGTATCTCGATTTATTTAATTATCCCAAAGAACTTATTTATAAGGGTAGCCCAGTTGAAGCCCTGATCAGATATAACGTTCGTCGAGGTTTATGTGGTACGGGGCATATTGATGCGCAAGTGGCTAAAAGATTACAATTTTTACGTAATGGAAGTGCTCATAGTTCCGAGCGTCAGCATGACGGGCAGGTTATACGTATAGAAGGGAATCCGTTACCCGGCGGTGGTTTTGTAATGTTATTTTCAGATATAACCGCTTACCGACAAGCCGAGCAAGTACTTAAAGAAGCTAATTTAGATTTGGAAACTCGGGTCTTAGAACGCACTCATAAATTAGCGCAAACTAATGCTGCACTGGCGCTTGCCAGAGAAAAAGCAGAGCAAGCACATGTTAAAAAAAGTTTGTATTTAAAAGCTTGTAGCCATGACTTAATGCAGCCACTTGAAGCTGCTCGGTTATTTACTTCCGCACTTGCTAGTCAAAATAACCTTAATGAAGTGCAGAAACGACAAGTGAACAATATTGACCATTCTTTAAAGGTTGCAAATGATTTGCTCTCAGATCTAGGAGAAATTGCCCGTATAGAAAGTGGCAATATAAAACCCCATAAAGAATCATTTGCCTTGATTGAGTTATTTGATGAACTTGCACAGGAGTTTTCAGCATCAGCTGATGATTTACTGGTTGATTTTCGTGTGGTTGCTACCAGTGTTTGGATCAATTCAGATAAACATCTATTGCGTAGAGTATTACAAAATTTAGTAGGAAATGCTTTTCGTTATGCAAGTCCGGGCAAAGTCTTGTTAGGTGCAAGGATTATTAAAAACGTTGTTAGTATACAGGTTTTAGATAATGGTCCGGGCATTCCAGTTGATAAACAAAAAATGGTCTTTGAGCAATTCACGCAATTAAATACGCCACAAGCAAGATCGAGCCGTGGTTTAGGTTTAGGGCTCAGTATTTCGCAAAGTCTAACGCAAATTTTAGGACATTCACTGTCATTAAAATCGAAGGAAAATCTAGGCTGTAACTTTTCAGTTTCTCTTGAAAAAGCAAGAGCCGTGATTAAACCTCGGGAAGTCACTCCACTAGCCAAAATAGGTCTAAAAGGAGTGACCGTACTATGTATCGATAATGATATTGATGTGCTTAATGGTATGGCCGAGTTGTTAACAACATGGCAGTGCCATGTATTGTCGGCCAATTCCTTTAGTGAAGCTGAAACTGTTTTTGCTGAAAATAAAAATGATATTGAAATATTGTTAGTTGATTATCAACTTGATAATCAGCTAAATGGTTTAGCGTTAATTACTCAGTTACGCTTGTTGTGCAATCATTATATTCCGGCGATATTAATAACAGCGACTACCGACAGTGACATTGAAGGAAAGGCACAAGCTTTAGATACTGGGTTTATGCGTAAACTGGTGAAACCTGCGGCTTTAAGAGCTATGATGAGTGCAATGTTAGCGAAAAAGCTACAGAAAAAATATTCTCAGTAATTACTCTCAATAAATCACTATCACATGTAATAGAGGCATATATACCCGTTACCATGCAAAGTGCATGATTTCAGTTGGAGTTATAAGCACTTTAGGCGAGGCATTCACTTTAGAGAATGGTCATTCTCCTTGTCACATGAATAACGTGGCATAAAGTGCTTATAAACCAACCCAGAGGGGACTACTGAGCAAACCATGCTCGTCGTTGTCTCTTTTTTTAAGGGAATGACCATGAATAAAAAGAGACGCCTTGATCATGAATTGCTCAGTAGACCTGAAACATGCATCTTGATTGGCAACGGGTATATGTCTGAAAATGTAATCGCAACGCTTGTTTGGAGTCGAAACATCAGACTATTTCATTGGCTTAATGTTATTACGTTGTCATTGTTATTGATTGTTGGTTTGATAATTTATAATGCAAAATCGTTTGGCATTGCTATTGAAGGGAAGATTTTACTTAAAACCATTCATGTGCTTATCGGCTATGTTTTTGCGGTTAATTTACTGTTTAGAATTGTACTTGGTTTTGTTGGTAAAGGGTTTGAACGTTGGGCAGAGATGTTACCCTTTAATAAAAACTTCATGCAGGAGCTAAAAGCATATAAACAGGGAGAGAAATTAGCTTATAAAGGACACAACCCTGCTGGCAAACTCATGGTTGCCTTATTACTTTCATTTATGGTTATTCAGACTATTTCGGGTTTAGTGATTGCCGGAACAGATATCTATTATCCGCCGTTTGGTCAGTATTTTTCTAAAAGTATCGCCATTGATAAAAACAAGCTTGAGCAGATAAAGCCTTACTCTAAAAATAATGTTGGTCCACAAGCATATAAAGACATGCGGGCAGTACGCAAACCTTTTATTACGGCACATGTCTATTCTTTTTATAGTCTATTATTTTTAATTCCATTACATATTTTTGGTGTTATTTGGGCCGAACGTAAAGAACGTTCAGCTTTAGTTTCTGCAATGATCACGGGTTATAAATATTTACCGAAAGAGCAAGATAAAGAATAAATTTTGTTCATCTAACGTAGTTCATCTGCTATTGCGACTTTTAGGGCTGAGTTTTCAATGCCCATTACAGTTAACGTACGTGCAGCAATACCGTATTTCATTGATGCAATCACTTCTAACACGTGTGCACCGGTAAAAGCTGTATTTCTTTTTTTATTGGATTGATACAGGGTTTTCAAAACGGCTTGTCCTGAAGGTGTGGTATCGAATAATTTTAATTTTGGATCGGTAATTTCTGTAAATTCCAAATTTTCTTCAATTGATTCATCACTAAGACCTGCATTGTGTAACGCATCAATATGTTGGTTCTTTATTGCTTGATTTATACCTGTAGAATCAATATTTAAGCGCTCAAAGACTTTTTTAGCTGTGCCATCGGGTAACTCAAATGCGGCCAGTAAGAAGTGTTCTGCGCCTGGTTTGTCTTCACCATTACTATGGGCGTGTTTTTCTGCTCCTAGGCATAACAAACTAATGTTCTTCATATCTTGCCTGATGCGTTTGAACGATTTAATGAATGAAAAAATCATTTTACCTCTCCTTGTTATTGATGAATTCGGCATGGCGTTTATGTGCGGCTTGTCGTGTAATGTCTAATGCTTCTGCAATTTGAGCCCATGTCCAACCTTGTTGAACTGCTTCACTAACAGCATTGCGCTCTAGCTTGTCAGCCATTAAGCGCAAAGATGAAACTGCAGCAAGGGCTTCTGCTGGATCAGAGGGGTGAGGTAGTGAATTTAGTGTCGTCATTTGTCAAATGTAATTGACAAGCTTTATTTTGTCAATCAAATTTGACAAAAAATATCAAGGTTATAAAATAGTGAATAGAAAAAATGAGATTGTCGTTAATGAAATTAAAGAGGTTTTATGACAAATGATATAAATATACGCAGTGTTTTTGAAACCGATCGGGCGTTTATTTTTGAACTCTCGCCACGCTTGGCGGAAGTAGCAAATTTAAAATGGCATACAGACAGTGCGATGCAAAAAATGCAGGACGATTATATTACTGAAATACTTGCACTGAACTCTATTGCTCAAATAACGTTAATCGCTGAACAAAACAATACTTCTCTAGGGTTTATTCATGCTTGTGAACATAAAGATGGCATATCGGGAGAGACCTGTGGAACCGTTACTTTATTGGCTGTATCCCCAAATGCACAGGGCATGGGTGTTGGAAAGCTATTAATGAATGCAGCAGAAACTTGGGCAAGAGAACAAGGCTATCGGTTATTACACCTAGAGGTTTTTGCCAAGAATGATAAAGCCCGTGGTTTTTATCAAAACTTAGGTTTTGAAGCTGAGATGCTTCATATGATAAAGCCTCTTTAATAGAATGGGTAAAGGACAAATAAAAACGCCTACGAATAGTAGGCGTTTTAAATAACATTTGAGTTGTTTTATTTTCTATTAAATTACACCACGTTCCATTTGGTCTAATTCAATGGAGTCAAATAATGCTTGGAAGTTTCCTTCACCGAAACCATCATCATTAACACGTTGAATAAGTTCGATAAAAATGGGGCCAAATAAATTTTTAGTGAATATTTGTAATAAGTATGTTTGATCAGCTTGGCTATCAACTAATATCTTGTACTTACGAATTTTTTCTTTATCTTCTTTTATCCAAGGTACGCGGTCAAAGATGTTTTCATAATACTCAGGTAAAATATTGAGTGTTTGAATGGTTGATTGATCTAGTTTTTCAATAGAATCAACTAAGTCGTCAGTTAAAAACGCTAAATGTTGAACTCCAGGACCTTTGTACTCGTCAAGGTATTCATCAATTTGGTTATTATTATCCTTGCCTTCGTTAATGGGTAAACAAAACGTCTTACAAGGTGATTGTAATGCATAAGACAACAAGGCTGTTTTTTGACCTTTAATATCAAAATAACGTACTTCTGTAAAACCAAATACATTTTTGTAAAAATCAGCCCAGTATTGCATGGTGCCTTTAACAACGTTATTGGTAAGGTGGTCAATAGCTAAAAACCCCTTACTTTCAACGATTTTTGGCTGATCTAAGGCAATAAAATTATTGTTATAGATAGTGTCTTTGCCTTGCCATTGATCAATAAAATAAACAAGACTGTCACCAATGCCATAAATGGCGGGATAAGGTAAATCTTTATTGGTTGCATCCGTAGCGGGTTTTGCACCACGAGCAACAGCTGTTTCAAAAGCTTGTTGGGCGTTGTCTACTCGCCAACCCATTGAACAAATTGAAGGACCATGTTGCTTAGCAAATTGTTCAGCAAAACCACCTTGCTCTTCATTTAATAAGAAATGAATATCATTTTGATTGTAATAAGTGATGGCTTTATTTTTAAATTGTTTGAGTTTTGAAAAGCCAAAATCGGTAAATACCTTATCCATAAAGTCAGTATTGGGTGTGGCATATTCGGTAAATTCGATACCACATAAATTTAGTGGATTTGCTTCATTAGTCATTAGAGTTCCTTAAATTTTGAGTTAATATCTTTGAACGTACCAACTCATTAGTATCAATTGTTACTAATGTTAAATGTTTGAAAAAAAATTGATAGCCCTGAACTTTATGGTTTTAATGAGCAATGTGACAAATAAATTCGTAAAAATTAGTTTACGCATATTTGGAAAAAAGTGAAAATAGACAAATATCCCTGAAATTAATAGGGTTAAGGTTTTTTTATACGTATGATTATATTTACACTACGATGAAAATATGTAGAATGCACCGGCTAATGATTTAAAAAGTATAATTTATAATGACTTAAAGGTTGATCTAGATCATGTTTTATAAAAGAGAGATTATTTTTATTGGCGTAAAAATCAATATTTCAATTACAGCTTTGTCTGTTTATAATAACGAGCTTGCTAAAATCTGCATATGAATGGTAATTAGTACAAATGAGCATAGACCAACAGTTTTTATTTTTCTTCAGCGCCCTTGGTGCATTTAACGGTGTTTTGCTCGCCTTATATTTTTTCTTCTTAAAACCCAAAGCGCAGTCGAATTATTTTTTAGCCGCAATGTTATTGATGTTAAGTGTGCGAATTTTTAAGTCAGTGATCTTTTATTTTGATAATGAATTAGCAAAAATTTATCTGCAACTAGGTTTGTCAGCCTTCTTTTTTGTTGGTCCGTTCCTCTATCTTTTTATTCGTAGTAAATACTCACCTTTACAGCAGAAGCAAAGGCAATGGTTGAGCTGGCAAATACACTTGGCAATACTTTTTGTATTTATTACTAGTATTGGCATTATTTATCCATATCAAAGTAATCCTGAGGTGTGGTCTTTATTATTAAAAGTGATCAGTTATCAGTGGTTATTTTATATTTTATTATCGGCATACATTTTAAGGTACGAATTTTTACGATTGCGTCATAACAAAGAAAAATTTACTGAAAATGATATTTGGTTGCTTAGTATCTTTTTTGGTAACGTGTTTATTTGGCTAGCGCACTTCACTGCTGCTTATACTTCTTATATTGTTGGTGCTCTTTCATTTTCTTTTGTTTTTTATCTCTCGTTTTTGGCTGTTATTTTTCATCGTCGTAAAATGGCAGCATTGAAATCTATTAAATATGTAGATAAAAAGATTATTGTCAGTGAAGCAGAGGAGCTAATTACTAAGCTTAAGCAATTAATGACTAATGAAATGCTATACACCAATGCCAATTTAACCATGCCACAAGTCGCAAAAAAAATGTCGATATCAACGCAACGACTTTCTCAATTGTTAAATGATAATATCGCCACATCCTTTTCAAACTTCGTTAATGAGTATCGAATTTTAAAAGCACAGACGTTATTGTTACAGGAAAAAAAATTAAAAATGGACGATATTGCTGAGCAATGTGGATTTAATTCCAATTCAACATTTTATACTGCTTTTAAAAAGTATACCGGTACAACACCTGCAAAATATCGAGATACTGCTACTCCTGATTTATAATTCCGTAGTACTAAATGATAAATTATGAATGTAAGTATTCTTTTAACCAACTAAGTTGTTTGCACTAATTAACTATATAGCGCAGACAAAAAATATGAATATAAAATTCATTTTATTCATCCTCATTTATTTATTATCACAAAATGTTCATGCTCAAAGTGTGCGACAACAAATTTTAACCACGCTTAATCATTATATTGAAGGTACTTCGTATAATAAAAAAGACGTGATTGCTAAAGCGTTTTATCAAGACGCCTTGTTATACCTTAATGATAAAGATGATGGGCTTAATGTTGTTGGCATAGAAGAATATATTTCTTGGTATGACGATGGTAAATATGGAAAACCTACAGGAAGAATTGGTGAGGTGCTTTCTATAGATATTCGCGGCGATGTAGCGACAGCCAAAGCTGAAATAATTTTTCCTGAAAGAGACTTTCGTTTTATAGATGTGTTTTTACTTAAGAAACTTAAGAGTGGTTGGAAAATCATGAGTAAAAGTGCACATAAAGTTGCGGGTAATGTGCACGGTAAACGCATACTTTTTATCGTCTCAAATGTTGCTTTTCATGGGAATTCTTCTGTTAAAACGGGCGTAAGCTTTTCAGAAATTGTTAATGCTTACCATACGTTTAAAGAAGCAGGTTACACCGTAGATTTTGTTAGTCCGCAGGGCGGAGCAATTCCATTATCATACATTGATACCTCTAAAACTTTACACAAACAATATTTGTATAATAGTGATTTTATGTATGCAATTGGCCATACTAAAAAACCACAAGAAATCACTGCCAAGAACTATCGTGCGGTACATTATGTAGGTGGTGGTAATGCGATGTACGGTGTACCTGAAAATGAAACACTGCAAAAAATATCAATGTCGATATATGAAGATTTTAACGGTGTTATTTCTTCGGTTTGCCATGGTACTGCGGGTATTGTGAATTTAAAAACGAAAGACGGTAAGTATTTAGTTACAGGTAAACGTATCAGTGGTTATCCAGAAGCTTATGAAAACCAAAAATCGGCACACTTCAAACAATTTCCTTTTTTAATACAACAAAGCATTGAACAGCGAGATGGCATATTTAAGGTATCAAAACGAGGCCAAGCACATATTGAAGTGGATGGTCGCTTAGTGACCGGGCAAAACTATCTTTCTTCAGCATTAGTGGCAGAGCAAATAATTTCAATTATAGAAAAGAAGTAATGCTGGCTCTAGCTATTAGAAAATCTTTGTTCAGCAAGGTCTAGTTGACTAATGGCGATAACGGCTTGTGTTCTATTACGTACATTTAATTTACGAAATATTGCAGTCGCATGAGCCTTAATTGTGGCCTCAGAAACATTTAAGTCATAAGCAATTTGTTTGTTAAGCATGCCTTGTGCAAACATCATTAAAATACGGTATTGCTGTTGAGTTAGACTGGCTACTCTTTCAGCAATATCAATGTGTTCACTACTTGCCGCGTTTTTTTGGAAAGCTGCAGGTACCCATATTTCGCCGGAAAGTACTTGCTGAATGGCGGTAAAAATATTTTCTACAGGTGTTGATTTAGGTACAAAACCAGCAGCACCGTATTGCATTGCTTTACTTATAGTATCGTGATCTTCGTGAGCAGAAACAACGACAACAGGAATCTGTGGATAATGATTACGTACATGAATAAGAGTATTAAAACCATGAGCACCGGGAATATTTAAATCAAGCAATACCAAGTCACTGTCACTATGATTGGTGAGTTGTTTATTTAATTCTTCGATCGTTTGCGCTTCTAACCAAGTAGTATCGGTCAGTTTAGACTTTAATGTATCTAATAGTGCTTGTCTAAATAACGGATGATCGTCAGCTATTATTATTTTTTCTGGCTGGATCATAATATGATTCCTTAAAAGTCCCCATTAGAGATTATACAAAGTTGGTGCAATAGAGCATTAGACTTTAGTCTAATGCTCTAAACTCTGAGCCTTCTTTAATGTTAAAGGAAAACCTAATTAGTTCTTAACAGGTATAGCGGCCAATACCGCCAGTAATAATTGCCAGTACTGATCAACGGTGGCGATGTCTACTTTTTCATCGGGTGAATGTGGAAATTTAATGGTTGGTCCAAATGAAACCATATCCCATTTAGGATAAGCCGTTTTAAACAACCCACATTCAAGGCCTGCATGAATGACCATTATTTCAGGCACGTTGTTAAATAACCCTTGGTAGGTATCACGTACCACTTTCATAATGGCTGAACTGGTATCAGGTTTCCAACCGGGATAACCTCCGCTAAATTTAATATTTGCACCAGCCAATTCAAATACGGACTGGATCATCGTCTGTATTTCCATACGACCGTCATCATGTAAACTACGTAGCAGTGACATCACTACAAATTTTCTGCCTTTACAGCGTATTACACCTAAATTTGTTGAAGTTTCGACAATGCCTTCAATGTCATCACTCATGCGAATAACACCATTAGGGCAGGCATTTATCGCGCGTAAAATAGTCTTTTGAATATCATTTGACCAACATTGTTCAAATGTTTCTGGTGAAATAAGCATCATTTCTATGCCTGTTTCAATACTACCTAAGGTTGTTTTTAACATTGAAAGGTATTGCGCTAATGAGCATTTTAATGCGTCAACATCTTGCTTAGCGATAACAAAACTTGCGTTGGCTTCTCGTGGAATGGCATTGCGTAAACTACCGCCATTCAATTCGGTGAGTTTAATGCCGTGATTTGTTGCCGCATCAAGTAAAAATCGTACCAATAACTTATTAGCATTAGCGCGACCGGTATGAATATCTACGCCAGAATGCCCACCTTTAAGGCCAGAAATGGATAAATTGAACGATTGATGATCGGCAGGAACGTCGATAAAAGATAAATCAAAGGTTGCTTCACCATCAATACCACCAGCACAGCCCATATAGACTTCGCCTTCTTGCTCAGAATCGGTATTAATGAGTATTTCACCGGCTAACCAATCTGGCTGCAAGCCAAAAGCGCCAGTCATACCTGCTTCCTCGTCAATGGTCACCAATACTTCTAAAGGACCATGAGGAATATCGTTGCTCGCCAATACGGCTAATGCTGAACATAAACCAATACCGTTGTCGGCGCCTAAGGTGGTACCTTCAGCGGTTACCCAATCACTACTAATACCATTAGCGTCTGTTTCTGTATTGATATAAGGCTTAATGGGATCAGTTAAAAAATCATGATTATTATCAGAATTTTTTTGCGGCACCATATCCATATGAGCTTGTAGAATAACCGCTTGACGATTTTCATAGCCTTGGGTAGCGGGTTTGCTGATCGCAATATTGCCAACTTTATCTTCTTTAACGACTAAACCTAAATCTCGAGCCCAGCCTTGTATCCAAGCTGAAATTTGTTGTTCATGTTTTGAAGGGTGGGGAATGCTGCATATTTTTTCAAATAATTGCCATAACATGGTTGGTTTTAGTTGTGATAATTTACTCACGAGTACCTCTTGATCTTTTTATAATTATTGTATTTTTGATATATTATTTTTTAACTTTATTTAGTTTATTGAAAAGTACTATTTACTCGCCATTAAAAATTGCCACTGATCATTAAAATCATTACTGGGTTTTTTCTGAAATTCAGAGCGCACGTATTGGCTGATTTTTCCTTCAGCATAAGCGGTAAGAAGGTTGGCTAAAGCTTGTTCGTTAATCGAGAATCCTTTACCTTCACGTAATTTTCTTTCACGTAATACTTGTTTAAATTGTGATTCTAACTTCTCAAAAAATTGATTAACACGAATACGTAAACGTTCATTCTCGCCCATTAGTGCATCACCCGATAAAATACGGCACATGCCAGGGTTACGTTCAGCAAAAATAAGCAAAACATGCAAAATATGATGACAGCGAACTAATGCTTCTTTGTGATCACTTAAAATTAGATTTATTCGAGAGAAAACTGACTCTTCAATAAACTCAATTAACCCTTCAAACATACGTGCTTTAGAAGGAAAATGACGGTATAAAGCGGCTTCTGATACACCCACTTCAGCGGCAAGCTTAGCGGTAGTGATACGTTGGCCATGACCACTTTCTAACATACGTGCTAAACATTCTAATATTTGTTGTTTACGGTTTGGTTTTTGAGTGACCGGCATAAAACTGATTCTCTATAGTATTTAATTATTATTAGGTGCTTTGAAATAGAATAACAGAAGCTAAGTGATTACTCACTTTTTGATTGTTGTTGTGTAATTAAGGTGACCAGTTGTTTAGCTAGTTGCTCTTTGCTGGTTAAGGGCAGCTCAATAGTCTTACTTTTGCTAAATACTGTTAGAGCGTTATTATCACTGTTAAATCCTTGTCCTGCGGTCGCAACGTTATTGGCAGCAATCATATCGAGGTTTTTGCGCTTTAGTTTGCCAAGGGCATATTTTTCTAAATCTTGAGTTTCAGCGGCAAAACCTACAGTAAATGGTCTTTTGGCTAACGCCGCAACATCGGCGACAATATCAGGATTTTTAACTAAGTTAAGTTGTAATTCAACATTGGACTTTTTGATTTTTTGCTCTGCAATTTCACTTACTCGATAATCGGCAACGGCAGCGCAGGCAACAAATACCGTTGCATTTTTAGCTTGTTCTAATGCGTGCTGATGCATTTCTAATGCGCTATATACATTAATAACATTACAATCTTTAGGTGACACGATAGTGACTGGGCCTGAAATTATAGTGACAGAGGCACCTGCTTGTTGCGCCGCTTGGGCAATGGCATAACCCATTTTTCCTGAACTGTGATTAGAAATATAACGAACAGGGTCTATTGCTTCACGAGTAGGGCCGGCGGTAATAACCCAACGTTGTCCTGATAACGTAGTCTGTTTATTTGGGCTAGTTGCATGAGCTTGGTAGTGCTGACAAATTAAATCAACGAGTTCAGGTACATCAAGCATGCGTCCTAAACCGACATCGCCACAGGCTTGTTCGCCTGAGCCTGGACCCCAGATTTTCACGTTGCGCGCCGCTAATCTAGCGACGTTATCTTGAGTCGCCTGTGCATGCCACATTTGTTGATTCATTGCCGGCGCAATAGCAAGAGGAGCGGCAGTAGCTAAACAAATAGTGGTTAATAAATCATTTGCCATGCCACAAGCAATACGGGCAATAGCATCAGCAGTCGCTGGCGCAATAACAATTAAATCTGCCCATTTAGCTAATTCAATATGACCCATGGCTAATTCAGCCTGCGTATCAAGCAGACTGTCTGCAACACCGTTACCTGAAACAGCTTGTAAGGTAAGTGGCGTAATAAATGCTTTAGCTCCTTCGGTCATGACAACACGAATATTAGCGCCATGATCTTTTAAACGTCGCACTAATTCTGGCGTTTTGTACGCGGCGATACCACCTGTTATGCCAAGAAGGATGTTTTTGCCCTGTAGAATTTCCATAAGCTGCTAGTATTAATAAATATTGTTGTCGTTAAGATATCATTATTTTGTGAGTGATACCTCAAATTCGCATTTTGAGATTTCACGGGTAAATAAAATACTGCAAGGATGCATTGATGTTAAAAGATTGGCCAAGTGTAGAGCGCCCTAGAGAAAAATTATTAACTTTAGGTGCATCAAGTTTAAGTGATGCTGAATTATTGGCTATTTTTTTAAGAACCGGAGTGAAAGGGTGTAATGTGGTGGAACTAGCAAGAGCTCTATTACAAAACTTTGGTAGCATTTCTGCTATTTATCGGTCATCACA
Organism: Colwellia sp.; assembly: GCA_013215655.1. Classification (GTDB taxonomy): domain Bacteria; phylum Pseudomonadota; class Gammaproteobacteria; order Enterobacterales; family Alteromonadaceae; genus Colwellia_A. The sequence continues at coordinate 23,378 of JABSOX010000011.1, read as the reverse complement.
TGATGAGTTTTGCCAGCAACATGGTTTAGGAACAGCTAAATATGTGCAATTACAAGCTTGTTTGGAAATGTCGAAGAGGTACCTTGCGGAGCAATTGCAACAGGGTGTAGAACTTACATCTTCGCGAGCGACACATAATTATTTGGTCAGTGAATTACGACAAGAAAGCCGTGAAGTTTTTGCGGTATTATTTTTGAACAATCAACATCAAGTTATTAAATTTGAACGTTTGTTTTATGGCACCATAGATGCAGCGGCTGTTTATCCCCGTATTGTGGTTGAACATGCGTTAAAACATCATGCGGCAGCGGTGATACTTGCACATAATCATCCCTCTGGGATTGCTGAAGCGAGCACTGCAGATAAACAGATAACAATCAGATTAGAACAGGCCTTAGCATTGATTGATGTAAGGGTACTAGACCATATAATTGTTGCAGGGCATCAGTGTTATTCTTTTGCCGAGCACAATGAACTTTGAAGTATTAATGCGTTGTAAGGAACGAATATGACAGATATAAATGATAAGGAATCGGAACGTCGTCAATCATTTCGATTAGATATGGAAAAAGAGTTGGTCGACATTGTTTGGACCGATGATCAAGGTCATCAACATCAAAAAAAAATAGCCTGTCTTGATTTTTCACGCGGCGGTTTACGGATGGATTGTGACCAACCTATCGATGTTTCAGCAGAAGTTACTATTATTTTTAAAGCGGCCAATCCTAATAGCCAACGCTTATATGGACGAGTGCTCCGTTGTAATAAACAAAACAGTGGTTGGTTTGAAATTGCTTTACGACTTAATGATTAGGCATAAAGTCTAATTAGAGCAAAATAAACTATACTAAAATGTGACTGTGGTATTTATGAAAGTGCAATTCTTAGCAAGGTAAATCAAATAACAGGTAGTAGAAGGAATTATAAAAATGATGATATTAGTTGGCGGGGAAAAGGGCGGTAGCGGTAAAAGCTGCTTAGCACAAAATTTAGCTGTTTATTTTGCCCGAGATAAAAATGCCATTGTATTAATGGTTGACTGTGACCCGCAACGTACCACGTCAGACTGGATTCAAACACGCAATACGGATCCTTCGTTACCGGCGATTAACTGTATTCAACTCTATGGAAAAATTCGTAATGATTTGTTGAGTCTTAATCAACATTACGACTATGTGATTGTTGATTGTGGTGGTCAAGATAACCTGGCATTACGTGCTGCGATGTCGGTTGCTGACCATGTGATAATTCCGTTAAGACCCAAACGGCGTGATTTAAAAACCGTCCCCCATATGGAAGACATGTTGAGTACTTGTAAAATGGTTAACCCAAAAATGCTTGCCTCTTTTGTTATTACCCAATGTCCCTCTTTACCCAATCAAGCAACTCGCATACTTGAAGCAAAAGAGGTGTGTAGTTCTTTTGGTATTAATGTGCTTGATGCGGTAACCTTTAATCGTAACGTTTATGATGATAGTGAAGAAAAAGGTTCTTCAGTATTAGAAATAGACCCTGAAGGCAAAGCCGCAATTGAAATGATCGCAATCGCAGAGGAATTAATGGCAATGAAACCGGATGACTCACATGAGTTTAACTGATCTTAAAAAATCCATGGACGGCGGAGGAAAAAAAAGAAAGTTTACCGTTGATGAGTTTATCTCTGATGCGGATAATTACGCTAAAGGTGCGCCTGAAATTGTTAGTGGCGTAAATTATAACGAGTTAAACTTAACACAAGCAGTATTAGCGACTAAGCAATATGTTAAACAAAAAAACGAAAATGACGCGAAGTCATCAAAAGAAAATCAACCATTTCGTCATGCTACTTTTACGTTAAGTGAAGAAGCGATTGCACAATTACAAGATCTTGCTATTGATACTAAATTAGCAAAATCTCATATTCTGCGAATTCTCATTGATGAACTTTGTAATAAAGATCAGCAAGCAAAATTACACAAACTGTTAGGTTCAAAAATTGATTAAAAGTTGAGAATAAATAATCAACAATTTTAATAAATGATGATAATTTGCTAAAAAACCACTTGAATAGTGGTTTTTTTGTTAGTTAACTGGTTAAAAAGTAACAGAATAGTAAAACCTTTGCGGATCTTTAGTATAAAAGCTGGTATTCGTTTTTCAGTTTCTCTATAATATGCCACCTTTTTCAGGATCCCGAGGCGACGGTCTTGGGGAGTAACAGCTCGAGCTGAAATTAATTTTGGAGTGACTCACATGTCTAAAGTTTGCCAAGTAACAGGCAAAAAACCAATCGTAGGGAACAACCGTTCTCACGCAAGAAACGCAACTAGACGTCGTTTCTTACCTAACCTTCAATCTCACCGTTTTTGGGTTGAGAGTGAAAATCGTTTCGTTAAATTACGTTTAACTCCGAAAGGAATGCGTATTATCGATAAAAAAGGTATTGATGCTGTATTAACAGATATCCGTGCCCGTGGCGAAAAAGTTTAAGGAACCGTTATGCGCGATAAAATACGTTTAGTATCTAGTGCTGGTACAGGTCATTTTTATACTACTGATAAGAATAAAAAGACTATGCCTGAAAAGATGGAGATCAAGAAGTTTGATCCAAGAATCCGTCAGCATGTTATGTATAAAGAAGCTAAAATCAAGTAATTGATTTAGTTTATTTAAAAACCCAGCAATTGCTGGGTTTTTTATTGTCCAAAATTCGGTATCATCAAACAATAACACTTAACTGAATGCAGCAATGAAATTATCCCGTACAGGTTGGAATAACGTTATTATTTTTGTGGTAATGATTTTTATTCTGGTGATTAATGTTACCAATAAACAACTATTCTCAGATAACAATACCGATGTAGCCTCTGAGCAGAGCTTATTAGGCAACGGCTCTGTTATTCTAACGTTAGCCCTTAATAACAATATACTTATAGAACGAATAGGCAGAACGTGGCGAGCAACACCCGCGAAGCTATCAGGACAAGCATTAGAGCAAATGATGATGTCATGGCAGCAAGTTACTGGAGATGTGCTCACTGAGGCTCCTATTGTTGATAAAAAAATGGCCTTGATTATTACCGTGAATTTAGCAGGCCAAGAGCAAGCAGCGGTATTGAGTCTTTATTCAGTAACAGATGAGTTGTTAGTTTTTAATCATCAATCGCAATTGTGGTTTTCGTTGCCGATGCAAATATTTCAACAGTTATTACCCTCACCAGTATTTAATAATTAGTTTTTTTGAAATAACCTATTTTAGGAAGGAAACATGAAGAACTGTGCAATTTTAACCATGGATAGTCTCGATGAGTTTGAAGTCTATGATTATTTATTGGATCAACCATTAAGTGCATTAGGCTGGCAAACTCAGTTAATCTCATGGCGCGAGCAACAAGTTAACTGGAATGATTATGATGCAGTTATCATTCGTTCTCCGTGGGACTATCAGGACGATGCTAAGGGGTTTTTAAAGGTTTTAGCGGCAATTGAACAATCGTCAGCACATCTAGAAAATAGCTTGGCGATAGTCCGTTGGAATATTGATAAAATCTACTTACAGGAATTAACAAAGAAACAAGTAAAAATTGTACCTACCCTATGGCAAGAGGGGTTCTGCGAAGACAGACTTACGACATATTTCACACATTTTGATGTCGAACAAATTATCTTGAAGCCACGTATTAGTGCTAACGCCGATAATACTTTTTGGTTACATAAGCATAATTACCAAGAACATTTAGCTGAGTTGAAGCTGGCTTTTAGCGCCAGAGCTTTTATGGTGCAGCCATTTATGGAAAGTATTTTAAATGAAGGTGAATATTCACTATTCTACTTTAATGGTCAATATAGCCATGCCATTTTGAAAATACCAAAGAATAACGACTTTCGTGTACAAGAAGAGCACGGCGGACGATTAATCAGCGTTGAACCAGAAAATAAATTGATAATACAAGCAGAAAAAACGTTAGTGGCACTTGCTGAAGTACCTCTATACGCACGTCTTGATTTTGTTCGTTATCAACAGAGTTTCGCTTTGATGGAAGCAGAATTAATTGAGCCGTCACTGTATTTTAATATGGATAAGAACTCAGCAGCTCGTTTTGCCAATGCTTTTGTCCAACGTATAGCTCAGCTTAACAATTCCAATTTAGAGAATTAAAGAGAAATTATGCCTGAATTACCTGAAGTAGAAGTTTGTCGATTAGGCATCTCGCCTCATATTATAAACCAATCTGTAACAGGTGTTGTGGTGCGTAATGCTAGATTACGTTGGCCAATACCTGATGAAGTAAAACTACTGGTAGGTCAAAAAGTACTACGTATTGACCGTCGTTCCAAATATTTAATGTTGCGTTTTGACTCAGGCACTTTGCTGATTCACTTAGGTATGTCAGGCACTATTCGTATTATTGATGAAAAGACACCTATCGTTAAACATGACCATTTTGATTTGGCCTTTGATAACAATAAAGTGCTACGTTTCAACGATCCCCGTCGTTTTGGTGCAGTATTATGGTTAGAACAACATCAAGATGAACAAGGTTTTTTAGCCAAGCTAGGTCCCGAGCCACTGAGTGATGATTTTTTACATGGTTATCTTTTTATAAAAGCCAAAAAACGAACCGTACCAATCAAAACATTCCTAATGAATAATCAAGTGGTGGTTGGCGTCGGTAATATTTATGCTAATGAAGCATTATTTAAAGCAGGCATCTTACCAACGACAAAAGCAGGAAAAATCACTAAAAAACGTCTTGATCAATTAACAGATATCATTAAGCAAGTACTAGCCGCAGCAATAGAGCAAGGTGGAACAACGTTAAAAGACTTTACCCAACCTGATGGTCGCCCCGGATACTTTGTTCAACAATTAATGGTTTATGGTCGTGCAGGTAAAAAGTGTTTAGTTTGCGAAACGATACTTGAAGAAGTGCGTCAAGCAGGCCGTAGCTCCGTTTTTTGTTCACAATGCCAAAAAGCGTAGGTGTAGAATTAGAAATGTTTTAGGGGGATTAGATAGCCCTCAATTATGTTGATTTTTTAAAAGCCTATTGTTAAATTAAGTTTTATGAAAAACGAATTCTTAGGGTCACTTGGTGCGCGTTATAGTTAGCTTTTAAACTTTTTCCATATATTTCCTAATGAATTACTCGAGTCATGTTACTGAGGCGTCTCCATAAAAATCGTTATATACATTTAATAAGTTGATTGTCGCCGTCAGAAAAAAATCAGCAGAAATTCATAAGGACTTCAGGTGTTTTAGAGTCGGCTTGTTTAAACTGATGTATTCTTTAATCACATTTAGCGAAGTTAAATAATTCGTTGATTTCAAAATAAAGGTAAATTATGAAGCGTATTTGTATTTCAATAATTCTGATACTTTCTATGTTAACTATAAGTAGTAACAGTTATAGTCAAGATGACATTTCCATCCCTGATGGTCCCTATCTCGGTCAAACGCCACCTGGATCAACACCTGAAATTTTTGCACCCGGTATTGTCAATACAGAGGGATTTGTTGAAGTTGAGGGCATGTTCGGGGCGGATATGAATACCTTTTATTTCGTTAGAAATGCTGAGAAATATTCTGGAATAGTAAAAGTTGGAGCATTTAAAGGAGAAACTTCTACGGCTGGGTTGATTGTCATTGAATATAAAAATAATAAATGGCAGCAGTCTGTTGTCGCGACGGCTGTGAGCGAACCATCCATCTCACCCGATGGTAACACCATCTATTTAAAAAATGCTTATGTAGAACGCACAAGCGATGGTTGGTCAGAGGTAAAAGGCCTCGGCGAGCTCTTCGAAAATATAGAGATTATGAGGCTATCGGCGTCTTCAAACGGCACGTATTACTTTGATACCTATAGTCAAAAGATGGATATTCCTTTGCGTTATTCCCGCTTGGTAGACGGCAAACATGAAGAGCCTAAATCATTGGGTCCTCAGTTTGGCATCGGCAGATACAATGCCCACCCTTATATTGCGCCGGATGAAAGCTTTATTATCTTTGATAGCGTCAGAGAAGATGGACAGGGCAGATCTGACATTTATATCAGTTATCGCGCGGCTGATGGCTCATGGGGCCCTGCCATTAATATGGGCGACAAGATAAATACCGCTCATTCTGAAAAAAATCCAAGTTTGTCACCCGATGGACAATTTCTATTCTTTGATAAGCGGACAAAACGCGGAAACGAAGAGGTAAATATCTACTGGGTGGATGCACAAATTATTGAAACGCTCCGGCCCAAATAGCAAACCATATAACAAGCTACTTCAGCGGAGCAAGACTCGTTACGCTCCCATTGCCCGTTGAGTAGAGCATTATCGATACAAAATCTAATCCGAAACCTAACTTTGATGAAACGGCTAATGTCCGCAATGTGGTGAAAGTGACGGTTGGCTCTAATTCGCTGTGGGGCATATAGCTCAACGTTAACAACATTAAATCAAGCTGATTTAATGTTGTAATAAATGAAAATCGATACAGAAGTCAAACTGTAGATGTCTAGTAAACTATGTATGGGAAGTTCACTAATCAGCTAAATTAATGTCAGTGGCTTTGCTTCGATTCTCTCACTAATTATTATAATGATACTAATTTGGCTAGATCTCTGTTGCAGGTTCTACTTTCACATATTCATAACTAAATGCTCTGATTTTTTTTCCTGAATCTGCAATAAACTCTACAGTTGTTGAGCGAGGTAATATCAATACTGCTTCATACTCTTCACCAGTTAAAAAAGTGTCCTGGTGACATTTTAGGTCTTGGGTTAATTTGATCCGCATTACTACTTTTCGCTATCTATGTTGAATAATTGAATGAACTATACCATTTTTTCTACGTACAAATTAGTGCAAACAATGTTCTGACTGATTTTAATCAAATTTCTGGAAAACAATATTCTATCTGAACATTAAATTATACTTTGGCCGATGTGTTCAAAAGACAGTTCGCTAGGAAAGCCGAAGCTTCAGATTTCTTTTGTATAGGTTGCTCTATGGTATTAGTTATAGCGTAGTTGTATCACACAATAAGGGGCGTTATCGAGTTGTCATCTTGCTGATATTGTCGAGGGTGCTCGACGGCACTCAGGGGGCTTTAAACCGCCAAAGATCCCTACACCCCAGAGCGGCTGCTGCATTAAACGTGTCCTATATTGAAACTAATGTATCGACATAACAGCAAAGATCGCACTTCCCTGCACAGCTTTTCTTTTGTCATCATCCATGATGGCAATATGTGAAAATTGATTTTAATTTCGGCGTTTAATGATGCAGAATTTATGCTTCGTTATAGTTATTCTTAATCTTAAATTTATTTCGTTGTTACTAAACTAGATAGCCGTCCTGGTTATTTTGTTCAGCAGGTCGCAGCTCAGTTTTTTGTTCGCAATGTCAAAAAGCGTAAAAATATTACGCAAGCCGTTCTATTCCGTAATATTTAGGAGCAATTTTTTCACTAAAATAGTTTGTTCTCTCAAGTGACTATTGATATGAATCAAGGAAAGTTCTATGCCAACTAATATAATAGGGCGATTATCATTGATTGATGTTTGTAGATGCAAAATAACAAAATAACTAATCCTCTAAATACAACTAAGCAGATAAACACCTATACCATTTCAGCGAGAGGGAAATTAATACAAGAATCAATTACAAGTTTTATCCATAAAAACTTCAGTAGTGTTCCCATAGAAAAAATAGAAAGTGTTTTTGGTTTTGTTGAACAATCTTCTCTTTATGGCGACAGGGCTTTCTATGTGCCTCAATTATCAAATGAAAACGTATTAGAATTAAATAATATGGGTATTGGCTTAAGAATTCCCTTTACTAATCATTTTGCAAACGAAGAAGAATATCAAAATAATAAGAAATTTCTTTCAAACTATCATCATCCTCTAAATTCTATCATCTGTACCAATGATAATTTAGCTAGCTGGATTAAAAGAGACTTTCCTGATTACGATATTGAAGCCAGCGTTATAAAAAACATTTCAAACATTGAACAAATAAATGAAGCATTAGAAATATATAACACACTAGTTTTACCAATGAGCGCTAATGATGATGATAAGTTATTAAACAGCATTGTGATAAAAGTAGAATCAGACTCTTTGCAAATGCGGGGTGTGCTTACACTTGCCCTGCTAAAATATGTTACAAGTACTTCTCTAAATTCAATAAAAAAGGGCAAGGCGAACTGAAATGCTCTCGCACAATAAAAGAGCGACAAATGAAAGGCCTGATAGACTTTGACATAGAAAAACTAGCTAATATGGGGTTTCATAAATTCAAACTATTACGAGGACGTGCTGGAAACCAAACAGGATTTTAAAGATAAGCCCTAACACATAAGTACTTACCTTATGAAGTTTTCTCTAGCACTTTATCTAGGAAGTATTTAGTACCAGATAAGGGAATATAAGCAAAGGTAACATCGCTAAACTCAACACCAGAGTCAACACTGCTGAAACTTAATTTTTTTGCCTTTGTTTGATATCCCTGAGAAGCTCCATCATCTCCAAAACCGCCTATTGGAAATGAATAACCCTTTTGTAGATTAAGCATCTTAACTTTGTCGCTGTCTTCTAAAATACTAAAGGTAGCACCGGAATCAAGTAAAAATTTAAAGCCATCAATGCCATTAATAGACACTTCTATGAATGGCTTTACACCAATATAATGGGTGATTAAATCAGCTTGCGTTTGATTACCTTTCCATAAAGGAACAATATTATCATTGGCATTTCTAATACGAAGTATATTAGTAATACCGCAACCGGTTAAGCTCAGCAGTGTTAAGGTGATTAGAAAAGCTTGGGTATATTTCATTCCTTTTTCTCTTAAAATTTTCTCTAAAAATAGTAATTTAATGATTAGTCATTATTGGCAAAAGAAAGTAAACGTAACATGTCAATAGACTTGCCGATCTCCCATTGCATTCCATAAACCATGGTGTGCACAGCGAGTAAAATTCGATCAAACGATTGTTCGTCATTAGCTAACAGTGATGTTATTTTTGCTTTAGCTTGTTGAATGCCTTCGTTTTCGTAAGTTATTAATATATTGATAGTATTTTCTTCAGCAGTGACCTGGCGTTTAACGGGGAGATAACCTAATTGTTCAATCATAGCTTCTGCAACCGACCATACAGACCAAGGATTTTGCCCGGTGACTAAATTGCCATCTTGAACCATGTTATCCAAATACACATAACCTGCATCAAAATTCGCCCCTTGTTCAATTAATTTATCTTGCAATAAGAAACCAAAGACTTCTTTTGCATCAGGAATTAATAACAGCTCTTCATCGTTGGTAAAACTGGCCACTGTTTTATTGGCTAATAAAGCGGTGCCATCATCTAAGGTGACATTGACCAATGCAGCCGGCCCATGACATACAGCACCCACCACTTTGCCCGTTTGATAATAATCACTCACTAATGATTTGATCGCGGCGTTTTCGGGGAAATCAAACATCGCGCCTTTGCCACCGACGAAATAAACAGCCTTGTACTGGCTCCTATCAACATCAGCCATGGCAATACTATGATCAACTTTATGCTGCGCAACCGTATCGTTTAAAAAAGCATAATCGAACTTACCCATATCATCTTCGTCTATTACTACTGGCGGCTTACCACCTTTAGGGCTAGCAATATCCACCTCAAAACCATTGGCTTGAAATACATAATAGGCTCGTGCCAATTCGGTTAATTCATATCCGGTCTTTTTGCCACTAGCCCCCATAATGTCGGTACTGGTTACCACGGCAAGTATTTTTCCACGCTGATCTTTTACCCCTTGTGATAGATAAACAAGCTCTTGAGGTTGGGTCATTGTATCGTCTTTGTGAATAGTGTTAGCAGGGATAAGACCCCTTAACCAAAAAACAAAAGTCACTAATAAAATAATCAAACTCAATAGACTGATTAAGGTAATTTTGGTTTTTGGATATTTATTTAACATGGGCAGTTCCTCGATATGTTTAAAACGAGTTTACTTATCAAGATGTGAAGTCAATGTGAAATGGTTGTAATTAATTAATATATGAGGTTTCTGAGATGTTGTCGATAGCGAAAACTGCTGCTTTTTCTTTTACGTGTAATCGGCGCATCGACAATATCATCCCGGTGATGCGAAAGACGGTGACGTTAGGTGTTTAGACCCGCCGTAATGGCTTATTTGAGTAAACCACTAGCGCTGAAACATGTATAATACGGTCAGTATTTTAACTAGATAGACAAATAATATGCTCGGCTACTACCTTCATACGACTAATGCCCAACAAGCGCTGGAGGCCATCGCCAAAGGACTGTCTTGCGTCAGGCTCTCTACTGACCTGAATCTTTCGGAGCGAGATTTTTCTTT
>JABSOX010000011.1:0-13008 GCA_013215655.1 Colwellia sp. | reverse complement strand
CGACGAAGACAATCAACTTTCCACTAACGAACTCAAAAAAATCGTCAAGAAGACAGGGAGGATCTACCTCTGTCGCGATGGCGATTTAGACCCGCTGGAAGACCGCAGTTCTGGCTACTACAAGCTTGTGCCCACAACTGGAGCACCTCTGTTAGAAATTAGCGGCGTTAAGATGCACATTTCGAAGGGAACCGATCCCTTTACTAGTGCCTCCGAGATGGCTCAACAGGCGGTGCGCAAGGGTGACAAGGTACTGGACTGCTGTAGCGGACTGGGCTATGCGGCCATCGCTGCCCATCGACTAGGAGCAATTGAGGTGCTTAGCATAGAGCTGAGCTCAGAGGTAATGGGACTGCGTGTGCAGAACCCTTGGTCAAACGATTTGGGCAATAAGGGCATTGTGCAACGTCAGGGTAATAGCTTTGAACTGATAAACACAATGCCTGCGACTTCTTTTGATTCAGTCATTCACGATCCACCGCGTTTTTCCCTCGCAGGGGAGCTCTATAGCGAAGAGTTCTACCGGCAGATCTTTCGAGTGCTGCGCCCCGGCGGACGGCTTTTTCATTACACCGGAAATCCACACGTAGTTAAGAAGGGCAGTAGCTTTGTTGACGGCGTTATCCGCAGGCTCAAAGCGGCTGGCTTTAGGCACGTAGAAAAGGTCGAGCATTTGATGGGAGTCAGTGCGCAGAAATAATAGTATAAAGGGTGGGTGACAATTATTAAGGGTTCTTACGTTGTGGTTGTACCCGAGCCTTTTTTCAATGTTATCGGAGTTGCTAATAAATATTTATATCAATAAAACACTTATTAAGTATTGTTAAGTAGGGCTTTTAATTTTTTTAGATAAATAATAGATCTATTTTAGGACGTGTAAACAACGACCTCTTAGAGTTGATAAAACTAAGAGGGAAATATATGTTCAATAAGAAATTTTGTTATTCAAGCTCAATACTTAAAGCATTACTATTAAGTATGAGTGCAGTCTCGACAGTATGGGCGCAAGACCACATTGTGCCTCCGATGATTAATATTCCTGCGGGTAATTTTATGATGGGAGCTGAAGGAGGTGACCCAGCAAACAAACCAATACATGCGGAATCAGTTGCTGCATTTCAAATGGGAAAATATGCAGTAACGGTAGCTGAATTTAGAATATTTGCCGAAGAAACTGGTTTCAACCCTGAATCTACTTGTGGTGATTTCATGGATAGTAATGGACTGGGCGGCCCTACAGATCTTGGCACAGGACGATGGGATAAACATAGATATAGCTATAGTGAATATCAACCAGTAACCTGTATCAACTGGCAAGATGCCAATAATTATGCTGATTGGCTGAGTAAAAAAACAGGTATTCAGTACCGCCTACCAACTGAACCAGAATGGGAATATGCGGCAAAAGCCAATACTACCAGCCGATATTTTTGGGGAAATGACCTCGATATGACCCAAGCCTGCTTATACGGTAATTTTGCCGATCAAACGGGTGAATATGTTAACAATGAAACATATGGTCTTAGCAATATCGGTTGGATAGAACATGGCAACTGTGATGATGGTGAAGCCTACATTGCAATCGTGGGCCTGTATCGCGCTAACCCTTTTGGTTTGTATGATATTGCAGGAAATGCCTCAGAACTTTTAAATTCTTGTTATTACGAGGATGGATATAAAGAGCGTTCAGAAGAAGAAATGGATGTAAATAAATGTGAATATACATCCCATAGAGGCAGTGGTTGGCACTACCCAGCTCAGCCTCACTCTAGCAGACTCCGTTATAAAAGAGAGGGATGGAATAGGTTATCTGATACGGCTTTTCGTTTAGCTACAGATGTTAATAGCAATAAGTTAGATGCATCTACAGTTAAATTTGAAGAAGAATTAAAACAAGCTCAAACTAAACGCTTAGCAACACGTCCAAAAATACCTGCGGCGCCAATAAATGCTCAATTAGTTAAGCTAAAAGAGCGTATTAAAAATAATACCTATCAGCTCAGCTGGCAACCCAATAGAGATAAACGTGTAACGGGATATGATATTTATCAGACCAACTCGCCTTATGCGCATTTATATGGCGGTTATTATCAAAATCACTATAAAAAGATTAATTCAGTTAACGCTAATGTGAACTCTCTTGAGGTTAACTTACCTAATCATGAAGGTAGCATTCGTTTAGTCACTAAAACGAAAAAACTGAACAGCTTACCTAGTCAGCCTGTTAACGTATTTGTTAAGCCTAAAACAGTCTTTATACCTGGCAAAGTATTCATGAACGATACTACTAAGCTAGAAAATGTTCATTTACGTAAAAGCACTAAAGAGAATAACCCAGCCCCATTTTATTTATCCAAGGTAAATAAAAACTCTGATAATTCATTGGTGACGACTACTTTTAATATCAATGTAGAAAAATCGGCATGGTACAACGTAAATTACCGAGGAGGTAGCTTTATCAAAGGCGTATTTTTTAAACTTTGGCAAAATGATACTTTGTTGGGTGAAATAAGTTATGACCCCGAACTTAAATATAAAACGTCAAACCTCCACAAGGTGTTTTTAGAAAAAGGCTCACACAGTTTACAACTGAGCGTACTGCGTGAAGGTTTTGATATGTGGAATCTAACATGGCTTGAGTTCACCGAAGTGAAAAGCTAATAGTAGTCACCCGTTATAAAGCACATAAACAGGGGGCAGTGCTAATCACTACCTTTGTTTAGCTTTTTTAACGCAGCTCTATTTTGATCTAACCAGATACGCGTGGAGTTTTGTTTAATAAAAGAGTCATATTCATTAACGTTGAGTTGTTTATTAGCAAAATTTGAGTTTTGTAAAATTAACAAGGCGGCATTTAATGCATCGACTTTGTGATGGCTAATCTGAGCATGATTAAAAGCTTCTTTTGCATATTTTATCCCTTGCTGAAAATCATCTTGAGCATAAAAGATATGAGCACGATTTAGTGTCTGAAATGATGAACGTTGCCAAGGTTTGATGGTAGTAAAAGCTTTATCCCAATCTTGCTGCTTAATAAACGCATTACGAACTTCTACAGAGGCATTATGAAAGTAGGATTCGTACTGCGGTGAATAAGGCATGTTAAGGATATTTTGATAGTGCTGTAAGCCGTTCAATGAGTTCTTGGTAATCCAGCCCAAATTATTTTGTATTGGCACCTGATGTTCATCACTGAGTTGATGTAACTCGATTATCTCCTTAGCTAAATCTAGTTGAGTGTGTGCTAGTTCCGTTTGCCCCGATTTTGAAGCAATAAAAGATTGTATGATGTGCGCATTCACTTCAAGTAATGGCTCTCTACTTTCTCGAGCCTTACTCGCAGCTTGATTAAGTACCTGCATACTCAGACGAAAGCGTTTATCAACCATATATATCCAAGAGGACTCTATCAACGCTCTAGATTCAAGTTGAGGCAATTTTAGTTCTTGAAATATCGAGAGTGCCTGAGAAATACTTTGTTCGGCTGTAGACCATTGCTTGTTTCTCATGGTGATATTAGTTTTGAGTAAGTAGAGCAGACCTTGACGTAATAATTTCGTTTTTTCAGCAAGTTGTAGATCAATTAACGCTGTTGCTCTATCCAGGTCATTTAGCTTAAATGTTTGCTTAATAAGTTGTTGACTGAGCAGTTCGTGTGCCGGTTGCTCGCTAATTAATATGGTTAGTTTGGCCAAAACTTCATGGTTAGAGGAAATGGTGAAGTAGTTCGAAGACGCGAGTAGGAGGAGTAGGTTATTGAGCTGATACTTAGCTTGCTCCTCATTTTCAGCAAAAATATAGTCATGCCAGTTATGTTTAGCGCCTTGTATATGAAATCGAAGTACCTTTTTATCTTGTACTGGATAGAGTTTTATTGCGACTAATAACTGCTTTTTGTTAGTACTATGTCGTTGCCAAGTACTATAGGGAGAATCAAATAAGGTTTGGTTAGAAACTTGCTCTGCAAGCGGCGTTTTTTTAAGTTGCTGGTTTTCAAAATTAACAGCGTAAATTTTATTTTCTACTATAGGCTGCGCGTTAGTTGATAACTGTGTTGAGGGCGAAATAATACTTGGCGTTAGCAACAGCCAACTGATAACCAATAGGCCAAAAATAACAATTATAAAAATGACTTTTTTAAATGAATTAGCAGCATCAGTACCTAGTTTTTGAAGGGGTTCTGCAATAGATAGGACACTATCTATCTTATTATTTTGGGGATTATTTTCTTTTATCACAGACTCAAGCGGTAGTTGCCATTGATAACCTTTTTTCGTGAAAGTTTTAATGGCGTCGCTACCAAATAGTGATCGTAGGTAGCTGATGTTCTGAAATACCACCTGATCGGTAACAACTCTATCAGGCCAAACAGAATCAAGTATTTCAGATTTTTTATGAATTTTAGCGGTATCAAGCAAGAATAACGTCAATAACTGAGCAGGCTTTTCATTTAATGTAATTACATTTCCATCTTGAGTTAAAATTTGTTGTTCACAATCAAATTGAAAAGATTTAAAGCTAAATATCATTATAATCCTATGACGTTTGCTCTAACGCTTTCTTTACTATTGGATGCACAAACTGACCTACATCACCTTTGTGTAGTGCAACTTCTTTCACTAACGTTGAAGAGATAAAAGAGTTTTCTTCTGCGGGTGTTAAAAATACACTTTCTAAATCTGGGGATAAACGTCGATTCATATTGGCTAATTGAAATTCATATTCAAAATCTGATACCGCACGTAAGCCACGAATTAGGACGTTTGCTTTATTTTCTTTGGCAAAATCAACGAGTAAGCCAGTAAAGCCCACGACAGTAACATTTGATAAATGCTTGGTTACTTCTTCAATCATTTTAACGCGTTGTGTTAAATCGAAACGTGGTTTTTTGCTTGGACTTGAAGCAACACCAACAATAACCTCATTAAAAAGGCGGCTTGCGCGTGCAATAAGATCAGTATGCCCATTAGTGACGGGGTCAAAAGTTCCTGGATAGATAGCTTTTACAGTCATTTTGAAAGTTTAGTTAATTAATATTGTTAACATTGTATGTCGATGTTTACTGTTATGACAATAAAGGAAGGTGATTTTGTTAAAGTATTTACTCGAAAAACCTTTCCGTGTGGTCAGATTTGATAGTATGATAAGAAAATCAAAAATGGACTAACCAAGAAGTAGCAACCATGAAAACCCGTGATAAAATAATTCAAGCCAGTATTGCTTTATTTAATGAGCAAGGTGAACGTAACGTCACTACCAATCATATTGCGGCAGATCTCGGTATTAGCCCAGGTAATCTTTATTACCATTTTCGTAATAAAGAAGACATTATTCTTTCTATTTATGAAGAATATGCGCGCAGCTTATTATTAGATACCATGCCGGAAGTTACTCCGGATGTAAAACCACTTGATGCCATTATTTTATATATGGATGTGGTATTTCATGCCATGATGAAATTTCGTTTTTTCTATAGTAATTTACCGGTTTTATTAGCTAAAAACCCGTTATTACATGATAAATATGTTGAAGTACAAAGTGTTATTTCGACTCGGGTTAGTGAATTACTATTATCACTTAAAGAAGCGGATATGATGGCCTTTGATGAAGCAGATTTACCTGATATTGTTAGTATTTTACGTTTAGTGAATACCTTTTGGCTGAGCTTTTATCAAACCCAAAATAATGATAAAGATATCAACGATGCGGTATTTTATCAGGGTGTTTTAAAAATATTAGTGATTATCCATCCTTATATTACAGACAGCGCTATGGATGAATTTCTTGAAGCTCGTGCGATGTATCGTCAACGTTGTCAAGATGGTATCGCTGCATAGTCTTAGTTTACTAATATCCCCGTAGCTTACTGGGATATCTTATTTTTTTTCATAGCCCTGCATTAATGTTACCCAATGACTCTCTTGCCACTTAAAATTTTCTAAGCGTTGCTGTTCTTTATTAAATGATCTTAATAATCTTGCCATATTCGCTTGTTGCCAACTAAGAGCTACTTTGCGTTGCTCTCCTTGGTCAAAGTCAATTAACCAAACTTTGTCTTGTTGATCAATTAAAATATTATGGGCATTTAAATCGTGATGATAAATACCATGATGATGAAATTGTTTGATAGTTGCCCCAATCTTTTGCCACAATTCGTCTGATATTGTTGAAGTACTTAATTTCGCCACTAAATCCTCTGCATTAACAATGCGTTCACTGAGTAAATCAGCTTGATAAAAGAATCCTTTTCTAATGACGCGGTAAGCAATTGGCTTAGGCGCAGATAAATTTAATGTTTGTAATATTTTGAGTAGTTCAAATTCGCGTGCTGCTCGCGTTGCTGCATGATGGGTAAAAAAATATTTATCTTCAACAATCTTTCCGATCATGCCACCACGATAATAATGCCGTAAAACCCATTGTTGTTTCTGGTATTGTACAAACCATGTTGTACCACGACCTTGTGCAGAACCGACTATGGAATTATTTTCTTGCCAATAATGGCTATCAAGCATATCTGCAAAAAAGTTATCAACCCTGTTGGCATCATAAAGACAATAAATATTGTTATTTTTCACGATTTTTTCGAGACAGGGTTTTACAATTGTCGATGGGTTCAAGATAATAGCAATCCGTATCATTAATTTTTCAATATTGTCTCTATTGTGGTGAATCCTCTATGCCGGGTCAAATAACAGCGCCAAAAAGTTTATGTTTATTACGATTATCTGCCATTGGTGACGTTTGTCATGCAGTTTCTGCTGTGCAAAATATTCAGCGACAATGGCCTCATACACAAATTACTTGGGTGATGGGTAAAGTTGAAGCGAACTTATTAAAAGGTTTAGACAACGTTGAACTGATAATTTTTGATAAACGAGCAGGGCTAAAAGGTTATTTAGATTTACGGGAACAAATGAAAGGGCGATCTTTTGATGTGCTCTTACATATGCAAGTTGCGTTACGAGCCAGTATTGCGAGTTTTTTTATTCCCGCAAAAATAAAAATAGGTTTTGATAGTAAACGTGCTATTGAAGGGCAATGGCTGTTTACCAATAAAAAAATCGCCCCCCAACATCACCCTCATGTGCTTGATGGTTTTATGGGTTTTGCTGATGCCTTAGGGTTATCGGTAAGTGCACCGACTTGGCATATGCCATTAGCGGATACTGATCTATTGTGGGCCAGTGAAATAACCAATGATGGTTTACCTATCGCGGTTATTAGCCCCGCGGCAAGTAAGGCTGAGCGAAATTGGTATACTGAAGGTTATGTGCAAATTGCTGAGCACCTTGTTGAGCGAGGTTTTAGTGTAGTGATTTGTGGTGGCCCAACCACTATGGAAATATTATTAGCTGAAGATATTTGTAGTCGTAGCAAGGTTGAATTAACTAATCTGGTGGGTAAAACCTCACTTAAACAATTATTAGCCGTGCTTAAGTTGGCTCATTTAGTGATTGCGCCAGATACTGGCCCTGCACATATGGCGGTGACTGTCGGCACACCCGTTATTGGTCTATACGCACATAGTAACCCTCATCGAACAGGGCCCTATTTATATCAACAATATGTGGTCAGTTGTTATCAACATATTGTTGAAGAGCAGTATAAAAAGCCTTTAGCAAAACTATCATGGGGAGTACGTGCTAAAGGCCGTAATTTAATGAATGGCATTACCATTAATCAAGTTAAGGATAAAATTCGTCAGTTAATTGCTGATAATTATCCTGAGATGGAGTGATGATTTTTTTAAGATAAAAACTTAAGATAAAAATCCTAAGTCTTGTTGTTCAAATCTATTTAAATTAGGTAAAACGGCATTAAGTTCATTCTCAGTTAAACCAAACCAACGGGCTAATGTTGCTGCGTACTGATCTACTGAGGTGGTGGGTATCATTCTGCCATCTCCTAAATCATCATCAGAATCAAGGTTTAAATCTTCTGGTAAGTTCCCATAAATATTTCCTCCATTAACGGCTCCACCCATAATCATTTGATGTCCGCCCCAGCCATGGTCAGTACCATCACCATTGCTGGTTAAGGTTCTGCCAAAATCTGACATCGTAAACGTAGTGATGTTATCTGCTAAACCTCGTTCGCTCAGATCATTTTGAAAAGCCAGTAAACCATTACTGAGTTTTTGTAATAATTGTGGATGTTTTGTCGCTTGTGCGTCATGGGTATCAAATTCGCCCATGCTGACAAAAAATATTTGTCTTTGTTGATTTAAATTTTGCTGAGTACTGGCGAGAGTTGCGACCATTTTAAGCTGTTGCGCAAAATTATTTTGCGGGTAAGTTATCTCGTTTGTCGCGGCGTTACTTATTACGTTGGATAATAATGAAATATTGCTTTGTGCACGATTGAGTACGTCAGTATAACCTTGGCCTAATTGATGTTTGTTGGCATTAATGAGACGTTCAAATATTTCAATACGCTGTGCATTCCACTGATGTTCGGGATTTAATGCTTCAAAATTTTCAACTCCGGAGGCATTCATTGAATAAGGTAATGCAGTTGTTCCTGTTTGAAATAGGTTACTACCAGCAAGGGATATATTCATCGATAGCGGGTTACTCGTATCCATAATTAAATCAGCCATTCGTCCCGCCCAACCTGTGTTAGTTGATTGTTCGAGCCAGCCGGATTGCCAATGCTTTTGTTGATCATTATGAGAAAATAACTGCGGCGGTAAAAACAATTCATTTGATAATGCTTGGCTCTTAGTGACAGGTTGCAGTAAAGGACCACAATTGGCTAAAAATGCTAATTGTCCCTGTTGATACAATTGGTGTAAAGGCGCCATTTGCGCAGGCATACCTAAATTATAAGGCATTGCCGTTTTAGTGTTTATTGATAACAAGTTAGCTTGAGGAAAAGCGAGATTTTGCCGAATATTGCTATAAGTTTGATATTCTGACTCTGCGGTAGGCACCAACATGTTGAAAGAGTCATTGCCACCATGTAAAAAAATACAAACCAGTGCTTTATAGTCATCAAATCGGTTGGATGACTGCGCCATAACACTGTTCATTATACTCATGCTGCCTAGCGTTGCACCTATACTGGACGCGCCAAGTGAACTGCCAAGGAAGCTTTTAAGAAAATTTCGTCTATTAAATTTCATCGTATATCTCCCTATCTTTGTACGGCATATTGTGGCGAGGCCATGATTAAAAAAATTAAATTACTTATTTTGTCATGATCATCCCAGTCAATGATCTGATTGTAGGAATCAGTGAGGATTATTTTCATTTCTTCAGACATAGTACCTGCCATTAACAGTAAATCTAAATGTGCTATTAATGCTACAGCATCGTCAATTAACGGAAACAAGGGTTCTAGATTGATCAATATTCTATTTTCTTCTCGATCAATATCTTCGTTACTGGTATTGCCCCACAAGGTTGAATAAGCGATAAAGTTAGTGGTGCGAGTAATATAGTTCTCAGTGGTGATTTCTAGTTCCGGTGCAACGAGTCCTGAAATACTAAGGTTTCCGGGCGGAGAATAATTTGGAGAGAAAAAATTAAAGACATGGTGTGCTGATAAAGGTGCTTGTGCAAAGAAATAATCGGGCCAACCAAATTGAAATCGACCATTTTCGGTGGTTGCTGCAAATGCACGCCATAAATGCGTTGCTCTTAATATAGGCTCTCTAATCTTGCCAAATGTTTCGGGTGCAATAATGTGGCCATTTCGAGCTTCATCGTCTAATAATATCGCTTTTACTACTGCAGCTAAATCACCGCGAATACCTTCACCATTATCATTAAAAATAATGCTAATACGTTCAATATAACTATTACTTGGATTACTGGTGACTAAGCGTTGGATAAGCTGTTTACTGATAAATGGTGCAACATTATGGTGATTAAATATGTTGTCTAGCGCCATTTTTAAATCATCTTCTGGACTTTGATTGGCGGGAACAACGAAGTTATTCAGCAGTGTTTTTTCATTATTATCATGGAATTCGGCAACGGCGGTCATTGGCAGTATAGGCTCGTAATTATCGTAAAAGCGCCACCAAGTTTCCTCAGTGGTGCCGTTGAAATTCCAGCCAGTATAAACATGTGCAAACCCTTTAATAATTTCTTGGTTATAAGTGGCTATCGTTTTTCCTGAAATGAGTCTCTGGCTACCATCAGTATTTAATTCAACTAAACCAATACTAAAGAGTTGCATTAATTCGCGAGCATAATTTTCGTCAGGGCGAATATTACGTTCGTCATCAGGTTTCTCATTGCCTAACATACTTAAATACATACCCATAATGGGTGACAAGGTGACTTGTTCAAGTAATTCTCGATAATTACCAAAAGCATGGTTAGCGAGTAGATCGTAATAATTGGCAATGCCAAGTGTTTCATCGCCGAAAGCACTTTGATCGGAAATGACTAATATTTCACTTAAAGCAAAAGCTACTCGCTGTCGTAATTGGTCTGGTGCAGTTAAAGCGTGATGAAACCAAGTTTCCATACGATGTTCTCGCCAAAGCTCTTCATCTTCTTCGAGTAATGGTTCAATACTGTTGAGATAATCTACATGTGAGCTAGTCGGTAGGGACAGTTGCTGATCAATCCAGCCTTCGACCCCCATCTCAACAACTTGTTCAATATCATTTATTGTTGCGCCAAAGCTTGCTTGTGCAAGTAATCTTGAAGCCTGAGCTGCAGATAATATTGGCTCTGGTGTTATTGCAGGAGTCGTTGGTATTACAGGTACCGGAGGAGGTGTGATGGGTAGTTCGTTGCTTTTTGAATTATCACCACCACCGCAATTAAGTAATAAAGTAAATGAAAACAAGATGAATATGCTTCGTATCATCGGAGATGTCCTATTTTAATCGATAAGATTTTTTGCGGGGGCTGATTAAGTATAGGGGAGTTTATAAATATTGGTCAAATGATGACCGAAAAGTTAGTGGTGTGGTGTAGAGATAAAAATTTATCTCTACTGACATTAGGTGTCAGTAGAGAGGGAGTATTCTATGTTTGCTTAAGTAAAAGTCATCGTTTGAAAAGTAACCGCGCATTATTATTTCAACGAAAACACCCAATAACTAAAATGGATAAATTATGAAAGATACAGTAATAGAAATGGTTTCTTATCAATTAAAAGAAAGTGTGAATAAAGAGCAACTAGCGGCAACTCATGAAAAAGTAAATGCGTTTCTGCATGAACAACAAGGGTTTATGTATCGCTCTCTTTCTGAAGATGATAAAGGTTTATTATTTGATGTAGTATACTGGCAAGATATGGCGACGGCGAAAGCAGCAGGCGATGCTTTTATGGCACATCCTGCAGGTCAATCTTTGATGGCACTTATTGATGAACAATCAGTGACTATGCGCCATATGCCAGTACTAACGCAAACACCTACGGAATGTCAGTAGATAATAACGAATTCCCAAAAAGATAGTGATCCATGAGAAAAGCCGAACGCTTATTCCAAATTGTAAATATCCTTAGAGGCCGTCGTTCGGTGATCACAGCTGAGCAACTTGCTCAGCTGCTGGAAGTTTCTGAGCGAACCATTTATCGGGATATGCAAGCGTTAGTACTTTCTGGAATGCAAATTGAGTCGGAAGCCGGTGTTGGTTACCGACTCAAACCTAAATTTGATATTCCACCCTTAATGTTTGATCAGCGAGAGCTTGAAGCCTTATTGTTAGGTGTACGTATGGTACAAGGCTGGAGCGGTGAAAAAATGGGTAAAGCTGCTGATAGCGCCCTACATAAAATTCATTCAGTATTACCTGATGAACTACACCGTTTATATGTGCAACAACCGGAGTGGTTGATTGTGCCAAGTATTCACCGAGAGCGTAGCGCTCGTCATAGTGATGAAATTCAAGAAAGTATTAAAAAACACTTTAAGCTGGCAATTAATTATCAACGTGAAGACGGTGAAACTTCGCAACGCATTATTTGGCCATTAGGTTTAGTTTTTTGGGGCAGTACTTGGACATTAATTTCATGGTGTGAAATTCGTCAAGACTATCGAATGTTTCGCTTAGACCGCATTGACAAATTGGTTATTTTAGCCGATAAATTTGCGGTAACGCCTGAATGCAACTTACAGCATTACTGGCAAAATAATGCGTGTTGATATTTTTAACTCAGCAATTTAGTCCTTGTTTACTCTTTCTGTTAATATTCCTTTAAAGAACACTTAACGCCATAGACTCTTATAGCATGATAGAAACTTGTAGTATTTCATTTATTCCTTGGATCACTGATTGTGATCTTTGGTCGGGGTTGACCATAGAATTTTCAGGAATGATTATCGAGTTGATCATTATTTTTGGTGGTTTAGAAGCGTTACGTCGACATCGAGAATTTAAAAAATATAAGAATTTACGAGAAAGTACTCGTCAATTGTTTTCAAAATATTCAAGAAACATTGTCAACGAAGTCAAAAAGGGTATGGAGCTTTTAGTTGAATTGAAAGCATCTCAAGTGGAGAGCAACTCAAGCTTAGTTGGCAACAACCCCTTTCAAAAAATGCAAGATTTACATGCTCATTTTAGTCGTGATTTATGTGATCGTTATCATTTGTTAGATCTTGATACTATTCGCATTGGTGAGCTGATCCTCAGTCATGTTGAAGAGTTAATGAGTATTTGGTGTATTGCTCGCATGATTGATACCGATGCTGATTTGAGTTGGAAAGCAAAAACACAAGAATCTTTTATTAAGAGCATTACCGATGACATGGTTAAAATAGAAGATCTGACTGCGGAAATATCCTTGATAAAAACGATTCTATCGTCAATTAAATTCCGTGGGCTAAAATTTTCAGAAGCCTCAAAACTTATTGCCAGTAAGGTTAAGCAAGTTAACAATAAACATCATTCTTAATTCCTAGTTATACCATTTTGATTAAGTTTCTTCCCGCTCAGCGAGATTTAAAAGGCTTAGAGAGAAGGCATTGATTGAAGAGAATGGTTACTCTCGGCAACTGCGTCCTGCGTTGCCCTACTGCCTCACATCCATGTGAGA
>JABSOX010000145.1 GCA_013215655.1 Colwellia sp. | reverse complement strand
ACAAACCGCCTTGCGCTTTATTATCCATTCCCGGAGTAGCCATAATCTGTATTATTCCTCGATCTTGCCACCAGCAGCTTCAATAGCTGCACGTGCACCTTTAGTAACACCTAAACCGCGAACAGTGATTGGACGAGTAATTTCGCCCGACAACATAATTTTTGCTGTCACAATGTTACGTGTAATTAGGTTAGCGTCTTTAAGCGCATGAATATCGACAACATCACCTGTGATGTTGTTTAGTTCATGTAAACGTACTTCAGCGCGAACTAAAGATTTACGTGACGTGAAACCAAATTTAGGTAAACGTTGTTTCAATGGCATTTGACCACCTTCGAAACCAGGACGTACACTACCGCCAGAACGAGATTTCTGACCTTTGTGACCACGACCACCTGTTTTACCTATGCCAGAGCCAATACCACGACCACAGCGTTTTTTGTCTTTCTTAGAACCTGGTGCAGGAGATAAAGTATTTAAATGCATAATTAATCCTCCACCTTAACCATATAAGATACTTGGTTGATCATACCACGTACAGATGGAGTATCTTCTAACTCTACTGTATGACGGATACGACGTAATCCAAGACCCTTTAATGTAGCTCTATGCTTCGGCAAACGACCGATAGAACTTTTCATTTGAGTTACTTTTACTGTTTTAGCCATGCTCAGTTACCCCAGTATGTCAGCAACGCTTTTGCCACGTTTAGCTGCAACAGCTTCAGGCGAATGCATATTCGCTAGAGCAGATACAGTAGCGCGAACTACGTTGATTGGGTTAGTAGAACCGTATGCTTTTGACAATACGTTCTGAACGCCTGCAACTTCAAGTACTGCACGCATCGCGCCACCGGCGATGATACCTGTACCTTCAGAAGCTGGTTGCATGTAAACTTTAGAACCAGAATGCTTGCCTTTAATGGCATGTTGAAGAGTAGTACCCTTCAAGTCAACGGTTACTAAGTTACGACGAGCTTTTTCCATTGCTTTTTGGATTGCAGCAGGCACTTCACGTGCTTTACCGTAACCAAAACCAACGCGACCAGCACCATCACCAACGACAGTTAGTGCTGTGAAACTGAATATGCGACCACCTTTAACCACTTTTGAAACGCGGTTAACGGCAATTAGCTTTTCAGCCATATCACTTTGTTGTGAGTTTTCTTGATTATGATTAGCCATTATCAACCCCTAGAACTGAAGACCAGCTTCACGAGCTGCATCTGCTAACGCTTTTACGCGACCATGATAACGGAAACCTGAACGGTCAAAAGCAACTTTAGAGATGCCTTTAGCTACTGCACGTTCTGCAATGGCTTTACCGACGGCTGTTGCAGCTGCAACGTTACCTGTTTTTTCTAACTGAGCACTAACTTCTTTGTCTAAAGTAGACGCTGATGCGATTACTTCAGAACCTGTTGGTGCGATCAATTGCGCGTAAATATGACGAGGAGTACGGAATACAACTAAACGATTCGCACCCAACTCGCTAATTTTTGCACGAGCGCGTTTAGCGCGGCGCAAACGAGATGTTTTCTTATCCATAGTATTACCCTACTTCTTCTTAGCTTCTTTACGACGAACGTTTTCATCAGCATAACGAACACCTTTACCTTTATAAGGCTCAGGTTTACGGTATGCACGAATATTCGCTGCAGTTTGACCGACCAACTGTTTATCAACACCTTTCAGTATGATTTCAGTTTGGCTAGGAGTTTCAACAGTAATTCCTTCAGGAATTGTGTGTTTGATTGGGTGTGAAAAACCTAAAGATAAGTCTAAAAACTTACCCGCAGCTTTTGCACGGTAACCAACACCCTGTAAAACTAATTTCTTTTCGAAACCTTTACTAACACCTTCAACCATATTATTGATTAAAGAACGTGTAGTACCGGCTTGAGTCCAAGCAGCTTTATCAGCAACGTTAGCAACCGTAGTTTTAACAGTATTTTCTTCTTGAGAAACTACTACTAAACTATGAATTGTACGTGATAATTCACCTAATGGACCTTTAACTTTAATGTCTTGACCTGATAACGTAACAGTAACGCCAGCAGGAACAGCGACAGGTGCTTTTGCAACACGAGACATATTATGCTCCTTACTCTACGAAACCGAGGATTTCACCGCCAATACCCGCTGTGCGAGCGGCGCGATCCGTCATCAAACCTTTAGAAGTTGAAACGATCGCAATACCCATACCCGCAAGAACTTTAGGAAGTTCATCACAGCTTTTGTATATACGAAGACCAGGACGTGAAACACGCTTGATCACTTCAATTACTTCTTTACCTTCAAAATATTTCAATACTACGTCTAACTGAGGCTTAGCATCAGCTGTTACGCTATAATCTGAAATGTAACCTTCTTCTTTAAGCAAGTTGGCAATTGCAACTTTAACCTTTGAAGATGGCATTTTTACTGCAACTTTTGCTGCAGATTGACCGTTGCGGATGCGTGTAAACATGTCCGCGATAGGATCAGTCATCATAACCATTTACTCCCGTGAATTACCAACTAGCTTTCTTAAGACCTGGAACTTCACCACGCATCATAGTTTCGCGTAATTTAATACGGCTTAAACCAAATTTACGTAAGTAACCATGTGGACGGCCAGTAATGTTACAACGGTTACGTTGACGACTACTGCTCGAATCACGAGGTAAACTTTGAAGTTTCAATACGGCATCCCAGCGTTCTTCTTCAGAAGAATCTACACCAGAGATGATTGCTTTTAACGCAGCACGCTTTTCAGCATATTGTGCTACTAACTTGGTTCTTTTAGCTTCACGAGCTTTCATTGACGTTTTAGCCATAACTCTACACCTTCTTCTTAAACGGGAAACCAAAGGCAGACAATAATGCATGTCCTTCTTCGTTATCTTTCGCGCTAGTAGTAATAGTGATATCCATTCCGCGAATTTTATCGATTTTATCGTAATCGATTTCAGGGAAGATAATTTGCTCACGAACGCCCATGCTGTAGTTGCCACGACCATCAAATGACTTAGGATTTAAGCCACGAAAGTCACGGATACGAGGAATAGAGATAGTAATTAAACGCTCTAAAAATTCCCACATACGTTCGCCGCGTAGAGTTACTTTTGTACCAATAGGGTAGCCTTCACGAATTTTGAAGCCCGCAACTGATTTGCGTGCTACTGTCGTGAGCGGCTTTTGCCCTGAGATTGCAGTAAGATCATTTGTGGCGTGTTCTAATACTTTTTTATCAGCAATAGCTTCACCAACACCCATATTAAGGGTGATCTTTTCAATCCGAGGGACTTGCATGACACTTTTATAACTGAACTTCTTTTGAAGGTCAGCTACAACTGTATCTTTATAAAAATCATGCAGTTTCGCCATCGTTTACTCCAATTAAATTAATTCGTTATTAGATTTGAAAAAACGAACTTTTTTGCCGTCTTCAATTCTAAAACCAACACGATCTGCTTTACCCGTTTTAGAGTTAAGAATCGCTACGTTGGAAACATTTAAAGGTGCTTCTTTCTCAATAATTCCACCAGGCTGCTGTAACTGAGGTACAGGCTTAGTGTGTTTTTTGATTAAGTTAATACCTTCAACAAATACTTTACTGTCTTCAACAAGAACTTTGGTAACTTTACCAGTTTTGCCTTTGTCTTTGCCAGCAAGTACTACTACTTCATCATCACGACGAATTTTAGATGCCATTATCGTGACTCCTTAAAGTACTTCAGGTGCAAGTGATACGATCTTCATAAAACTATCATTACGAAGTTCACGAGTCACTGGCCCGAAAATACGAGTACCAATTGGCTGTAATTTTGCGTCAAGCATTACAGCCGCATTTTCGTCAAAACGGATGGTTGAACCATCTGAACGACGAACACCTTTCTTAGTGCGCACCACTACTGCAGTTAGAACATCACCTTTTTTAACTTTACCGCGAGGATTTGATTCCTTCACAGCAACTTTAATGATGTCACCAATGCGTGCGTAGCGACGGTGCGAACCACCAAGAACCTTTATACATTGTACACGCTTAGCTCCGCTGTTATCAGCACAGTTAAGTTGTGATTGCATTTGGATCATTTAATATGTCTCCGCTATTTATCTTTTTTACATAAAAAGATAGAAATTTAAGGCCAGAAATTTGACCCGTCACTGCCTTTCAATCCCGAAAAGTTCATTAGCTGAACCGAACGGGCGCGAGATTATAACACCACCTAATAGAAAGTGATACTTTATTTAGTTAAAAAATAGACGATTTGGTGTAGCGCTTCACAATAGAAGGCTAGCGGGATTGCGTAAAATTTATCCGCTCGGGTTTTATCCAATTATAGTTCTATTATCTCGTTTCTTTATAACCAATTTAGATTAAGGATAATGCCAAGTCTATATTTTAAACAAAGAAAACCCCTACCATTTACATGATAGGGGTTTTGGTAACTATTACGTTAAAGTTAATTATCTAGCGATAATTATGCTTTAGTAATTACATCAACTAAAGTCCAGTTTTTAGACTTTGAAATTGGGGCAACTTCACGAATTGTTACTACATCACCTTCATTACATACGTTAGCTTCATCATGCGCTTTCAACTTAGTTGAACGCGTAAGATACTTACCGTACATTGGGTGCTTAACACGACGCTCGATTAATACAGTGATAGACTTATCCATTTTATCACTGATAACACGACCTTGTAGTGTGCGGATTTTTGCTTCGCTCATTACTTACCTGCCTTTTCAGTTATGATAGTCTTAACACGTGCAATATTGCGACGTACTATTCTTTGCAAATGAGTTTGCGTTAATTGACCAGTGCTTGCTTGCATGCGGTAATTAAACTGCTCGCGAAGTAAGTCTAGCAATTCTACATTCAACTCTTCAATGCTTTTTTCTTTAAGTTCGTTAGCTTTCATTACATCACCGTCCGAGTTACGAAAGAAGTTTTAAACGGGAGTTTAGCAGCGGCTAAAGCAAATGCTTCACGTGCGATTTCTTCCGAAACACCTTCCATTTCATAAAGAACACGACCAGGAAGAATTTGACATACCCAATATTCTACTGAACCTTTACCTTTACCCATACGAACCTCAAGAGGTTTTTTAGTAATTGGCTTATCAGGGAATACACGTATCCAGATTTTACCTTGACGCTTAACATGACGAGTCATTGCTCGACGAGCGGCTTCAATTTGACGCGCAGTCATACGACCACGTTCAAGAGATTTTAAGCCGAAAGTACCGAAGCTTACTGAGCTACCGACGTGTGCAAGACCACGGTTGCGCATTTTAAATTGCTTACGGAATTTAGTACGTTTTGGTTGTAACATTACTTAGCTCCTACTTAGGCTTGCGATTGTTTTTTCTTTTAGGCTTAGCCGCTGGTACTTCTGCCTGTAGAGGCATTTTACCAATTACTTCACCTTTAAAGATCCAAACTTTAATACCA
>JABSOX010000144.1 GCA_013215655.1 Colwellia sp. | reverse complement strand
TACGCCAGTTGGCACAAGCGTTACCGCCGCTTCTCATACAATGGAGTTAGTCGACTCATTGTTAGCAAGTATCAATAATAATAAATTGAGTCGCACTGATCTCATTAACAAAATGGAAAATATAAGGATAGGAACTGAGTTGGTTTCTAACAGTCTTGATCGCGTCTCTGAAATTATTAATAGCTTTAAAATGATTTGTGTTGATCAGTCATCCGAAAATCGTCGCCAATTTAATTTTTCACAATGCCTCGATGCAATAATAATTAGCCTGAGCTCCCAATTCAAGAAGGCTAATGTCGTTATCAATCTAAGTTGCCCTGACGATATTGATATAGACAGTTACCCAGGTGCGATAATACAAATTGTGAACCATTTAGTGAGCAATGCGTTGAACCATGCGTTTGATGGTAGTCAGCAAAACGCTACCATAACTATCATTGTGAAGCAGGATGAACGTTGGATTGTAATGGATATTTCTGACAATGGCATTGGTGTAGACGATGATAAGCTTAAAAGAATATTTGAACCATTTCATACCAGCAAAAGAGGCAAAGGCTTCACGGGTCTAGGATTACATGTCGTATCAAATTTAGTGACGGTTAGACTCGGTGGCAAAATTACGTGTACAAGTGAAAACGCCAATGGCTGTCAATTTAATTTGAAATTCCTAGCTGAGCCCTAGGTTATGATGTTTTAAAACACTTTATCATTACTATTGACTACACGCATTTAAAGCCCATATTTTTGCTCCCTAGTACTTATGGTCATTAAAAGTACTTGTGGGCATTCAAAGTAAATGAATTGAGTTGTTTGATATTTGATATTTGTTGTGAACTTACTTCATGTTACTGCCTATTGAGTGGTTGCGATCCATTGAATTCACTGAACAAAGCGTATGTTTTATTCATGACTATTCTTTTGATCGTATAAACACAACACTTTTAGTTATAGGCAAAGTTAAATAACCGCATTCATGAAGATATAAATATAACCATCCACATTTATTTATATCTTCATGAATGAATTTCATACGAATGTAATCGGCACCCTGTCATAAATCTTCCAAGTAAACGAGAAGATTGATGGGCTAAAAACCTACATGCTCTGTCCTGTCCCAAATAACTGTGTACCACTAGTTAAATCATAGTTTATAAAGGTTTGTAAACTTAATTTAGCTATTTTAAATGACCCAGAACAAGCCCTAATAACAATATCTTTGTATTTAAAATTAAAAAGCGCAAATTGCTAACTATACTTTTATGAATATCTGGAAATAAGGGAATTAACTATTCAATTGCTACTAAATTTAATAGTTTATTAATAGTTGCTAAAGAGGTACGTGACCATGGGGATGTTTCCCATCTTAAATGATTCGGAATTAGCCGAAAGCACTAAGACTATATTTACAGAAATAGATCAACAATTTGGCTCTGTGCCTGTATTCTATAAGTTTTTGGCCAATTGCCCACCTTTGGTTGAAGCCTATTGGCAAACCTATCAAAAAGTGATTTGCGAAGGACTATTGCCAATAAACGTCAAAGAATTAATTTTTCTAGCAGTGGCACGTAAGCGCCAGTGTGTTTACTGTTCGTCTGTTCATTTGGCTATTTGCGATATGTTTAATATCGATCGCCAAACTTTAGATACATTAATGAGTGATATCTCTGCGCTGCAACCTCAAAAAATTGCGAAATTAATTATTTTTTGCCTATCCGTGATGGACAAGCCCGAAAGTATTATTGAGCAAGACTATCAGCAATTGCAAAGCGATGGCATCAGCCCACAGGAAGTATTGGAGGCTTTATATACTGTTGCTTATGCCAACAGTGGTGTTTTTTTGGCCAAGGTAACCAAAATTGAAATTGATCAAATGGTTAAAGATTATTTAACGGATAAAAAGTTGTTTATTCAATTGGACTAAATTGATAGTTACTAAGGACCTAAGTCTATGAGCATTTTTCCAATAATTGCAGATGATGCACTGGTTGCAAGTGTTAGTGATGTTTTCGATGAAATTGATGACAAATTAGGTTCAATCCCTATTATCTATCGACTTTTGGCTTTTGCTCCTCCTCTGGTTGAAGCTTATTGGCTAAACTACCAAAAAGTTATTCTTGAGGGCGTATTATCCCCACAAGTAAAGGAACTAATCTTTTTATCCGTAGCTAGGAAAAGACGATGTATCTATTGTTCATCCACTTACCTTGTCATTTGTGATGCTTTTGGTACTGATCGTCAAACATTAACGGCGATAATGGCAGGGACTATTGATTTTGAACCCAAAAGGTTCGCTGCCCTGATCCGATTTTGTTTATTATCCATGGATGATCCTGATGCCGTTAGCAGAAATGATTATCAGCTACTTTACGAGCAAGGGATAAGTCAAGACGAAGCACTCGAAGCTTTATATACTGTATCTTATGCTGATACGGGGACGTTTTTGGCAAAGGCAATAAAAATAGATGTTGATGTTGAAGTAAAATCATATCTCGATGAACATAATTTGGATATCGGTTTTAGTTAATAGAAAAACTTCTCAAAGTGCAATGTTCAGAAAAATGAATAATATGCTGAAATTCCTAATATTAACAAAGCCTAAATACGTTCGTTCAGTAAAATGCACAGGTAACTTTATTTAGCACTAATATGGCACTAGATGGACTTACAGGGCTTCATTTTATCAGGGAGCAAGTTTCTCAATGCGTGGCAATAAATTCTAAGCAGTAGGACTCAATACTTGTAAAGTAGTGTAAAGCTTCATGCTCTTCTTTGTTATAGGCAAACTTAGTTTCTTGGTAAAATGACGACAGAGCTCGGATAAAATTAAAAATGTCGCTCAAAGCTACTAGATACTTAGAATAAGAATCAAAAGTACCTTCAAAACCTGCTATGTTTGACTTATGTTTCCTGTCTAAATGATGAAGGAAAATTCCCCTAACGTTTAACACCTACTAGTTTTTTCGTAATTGATTCTATAAGATGTCGACAAATTAATATGGATATTAAAAGGCCATTATGAAAAAACTCTCTTTTTTAAAAAAATCAATAGCACTTTTTATCTTGCCTAGTCTGTTATTACCTTGTTATGCCGCTTCAAATTATATTGGTATCGACTATGTTTTGACTGATATTAAAATTGCAGACGAAAGTGCTCAGCCAACTGCTACCGCATTTACAATTGGCACTAGCGGCAAAGGTAGGTTTGAAAATATGTATTTCGAAGCTCAATACTTAAAGACCCATGATACTGATAATATTTATCGTATTGATTTTGATTTGGAACAAAGTACTGCACTCTATTTACTGTTAAAATCTGCTAGTCGTGACGGATATAGTATCGACGTTGCTGTTGGTTATGCTTATAACGATTTAACGCTTACAGGCCCTGAAAATACTTATAACGGTAACGAACAATACAATGGTTTTTCTTGGAAAGCGGCTATTAATTATCAAATTCCTTATGTAAAAAACAGTCAAATTAAACTGGGTTATCAATCCTTATACAATAAAGATGGACTCGATATTAGCGGTATCTCCCTTGGCATTTCATATCACTTTTAATCGTTTCAATAAAAGGCATTTTGTATGTATTTAACAACAACGAGTTTCAATAAAATAAGCGTTCCTGTTTTAAGGGGGATAGTTTTAACATCCCTAACTTTAACATTATCAGCTTGTAATTCCGGTGATGACGCAACAAGTTTAACCAAAGCGGTTGAATTGGAAATACAAAGATCACAAGGGACGATTATAGAGTCAGTTACTATAACCGGTGGTCAATTTCGTTTGAAAGTAGGAGAAATCCACCAACTGAGGGCTACGGGCGTTGATAGTAATGGTGAAACAAGAGATATCACCAGTGAGTTAACTTGGATCTCTAGTGATTCTGATATCGCTACGGTAGATAATAAGGGACTTGTAACAGCAGAAGCCAATTCAGATCTAAATCGAGGTATTGTTCTCATTACAGGCACTACAATTAATGATATTTTTGCTGAAGCGGAAATATCGGTTAGTGATGTTAACGTTGCGGGACTTACGTTACAGCAATATTTACCAGAATCGGGTAATGTTTTAACTTGTATTGATGCCAAAATTACTGGCAACGTAACTTATGAAGATGATTATCAATCATTAAATACAGTAACAGATATCAGTTTCTCTGTAGATGACGATAGCACTGCCATAATTAATGACCAAGGCATGCTTTACACCTCAAATGAATTATTAGAAAGCACTACAGTAACGGGCCTCATTAACAATATATCCGCACAAATAACAGTGATAGCTGACCCAAGTAATTTAGATTCCATCGATATTCTCTTAGCAGACGAGAGTACAAAAAAGCTTTCATTCAATGTCGGTGAACGTATTAGTGTTAATGCGCAAGCAAACCTGACTTCAACGACAACTGCGACTAACATTGACAATAGTATTAGTTGGCAACAACGCGATACCAACCTTATTGGCATAACGGCAGAAGGAGATAATAAAGGAACACTCTTAGCGCTTAAACCTGGCATAAGTGAATTATCAGCTAATTGTGGTGGTAAAAAGGCAACAGCGACACTTGAAATAAAAGGTAACGCTGAAATTACAGCGTTAACGGTAAACGACAATGTTGATACATTAACTCTAGCGAACAGTGAATCTATTGAGTTAACGTTAACGGCGAGTTTTACTGATAATACTGCAACTTTAAATGTCTCCGAATTTGCGGATTGGAATCTTAATGGTAGCGATTTAGTTAGCGCGGAATTAATTTCTCTAGGTACTGATCAAGCAACGTATAAAATAACTAATACTGCAAATGCCGCAGGGGAACTTATACTTTCAGTGACATATGATGGTCTTAGTAAAATTATTGATGTTACTGTCGAATAATTAATACTTAGTTTATGTAGTGACTTTTGAATGGGAGCACTACATAAATTTACCTCGCCTCAATTCGATTAACTAGATGGTTAATCTGTTGATTATATAGGTATATCTGTAGATTTTTTATTGGATATAGCAATAACTAGAAAGTAACAACGAGATAGTATTTATTCAGCCGAACTGAGGTTATTTACCTCGCCTAATGTCTTTAGTTTAAAATACATTTATGTTCTCGTTCCTTATCAATATAAAGTACAATCGTTGTTTATAACTTTTATTATGAGCACTTCTGTGAACTTCTCCCATTTTACCTTTGATAATCGTTTTGTTAATCAACTACCTGCTGATACAGAAACCAATGTATTTAGCAGGCAGGTCGAACAGGCGGCATACTCTTTTGTTAATCCCACAAAAGTAAAAGCACCGCAGTTAGTCGCAGTTTCAAGTGATGTTGCCGTTAAGGTAGGTTTTAATGTGGGAGAGCTTGCCTCTCAATACTTTTGTGATGTCTTTAGTGGTAATGAATTAATTGCAGGCATGCAGCCTTATGCGATGTGTTATGGCGGTCACCAATTTGGT
>JABSOX010000143.1 GCA_013215655.1 Colwellia sp. | reverse complement strand
TGTGCCGACAATGGCTTGTTTATCATCCCTGATGAACAACCGTGTGCACTTTTATTCATTTCAGCGTTTGTTCTAGCAGGGTTTATGCTTCGCTCTAGCTTGTCTTTGCTGCTGATTTTTGTCGTTGTTATAACATGGAGTTTACGCTAGTTATATATCAAATGTTTTAGCTGAGCAGGGCACAGCGGGGGATGCAAGGGGGAGATCTGTGGCTATTTCCCCCTTGTGTGGTGTCAGCACCCTGACAATATAATTAGTATTAGAAACAGATCTGGAGAGAATTTAATTTAGTCACTTTAATTGTTCTTGATAGAGGCTCTAGAATGTTTTCATTTTGTTATGAAAATAACACGTGTGACCATTATTCTTTAAGTAAATTAGCAAAGGATGTTATCGTTAATTATTTTTGGCTCTATCTTTTTGTAGCTATCTCTCTTTTAGCTATATAAGTTTTTTGGAAAACAAGTCATGTGGCGTATTGTTTTATTTTTTGCTTTGCTCTGTTCCGTAGTACTTAATGTGTATTTGTTTATGCAATTAAATGTGCGCACCATCGAAAATCAATTTCATCAAGAGTTTGATGGGCAAGGGCAGCAACATGCAGCAGATATGAAAAAAGGTAAGTCTGTTGAAAAAGATAGCTATGTAGAGAACACTAAAAGCGCTCAACAAAGTGCGAACAATATTAAAAATGCCATTAAGGCGAAAGACTATTTTAATGCTAGCTATTTAATGAATATCTTAGCGAATGATCATCATGATCAATTATCGACAGTAAGGCTTTTTTGGTTAGATGTAACGCGGGGGTTAATACAGCATAAGTTATTTACTGACGCTGAAAATTCGATTAGTGCTTATTTAGCATTCCAGCGTGATGATAGCGGTTTTCTCTATCAACAAGTTGACTTATATTGGCAACAACAGTTGCCTTTACTTGCGATTAAACATGCTTATGAAGTGCAATATCATGTCTTTAATGAAAATGAAATTCGCGGTGCGGTTAATTTTGCAAGAGATCTTGTTCAACAGCACGTTGATGGTTTAATCAATAATAATCACTGGCTAGAACTTAGCGACTTGGTTGCAGAAGTGCTTTTATTTGATCCGCAAAATCAAAACCTACAATGGCTTTTTGTTCGCGCACAATACCAGTTAGGCGAATTTGAGTATGCACGTAATGCTATCGAGCCTTTGCTAAATGAGCCTAATTATAAAATAAAAGCACGGGCGTTATTAGCAAAGATTGAAGCCGCGTTAAGAAAGCCACAAAGTATTGCGTTAAGTCGTCAAGGCGAACACTTTATTGTGCCAGCGCTTATTAACGATACCTTTAACGTATCGTTAATGTTAGATACCGGCGCCAGTATTTCATTATTATCGCAGTCGGCTTTTGAAGCATTAAACCAGTATTCAGCTGTTGTTTATATTAAAGATATCAATCTTAATACGGCAGGAGGAACAATAACCGCCAGTATCTATCAAGTCGATGAGTTTTCGATAAAAGATTATGTTATTAACGACTTCATTTTTGCAGTAAGTCCCTCCTATCTTAATGAAGGGAGTGACGGTTTATTAGGCATGAATTTTTTAAAATCATTTGATTTTCATATTGACCAAAATAACAGTCTATTAATTTTAAAAAATAAATAGCCAAAGTGACTATCAACAAAGGTATTATTCAATTCATAAAAGTTTATTCAACTTTGTATCAAACGGTTTAATAGGACAAAATTAGTTGGTCTTTACTCCTTCATCGCTTATTCTAGCCAGCTACATTTAGCTTTTTAACAGGGCGTTGATATTTTTCTAGAGTGCGGAGCTAACATCCATACTTTAATGCGATATATGCACTATTAAATGCCATTTAATACGGATTAGCGTAATACAAATTTTGAGGTTCGGCGCAGTATGATAAGAAAACTTGATAATTCGAATGAACAAGTTGCAGATCAAATTTTCACTATTTTCCAAAATTCTTATAAAATTGAAGCTCAACTTATAGGTGTTCTTGATTTTCCGCCACTATCGCGCAGCGCTAAAGATATAAAAATTTCAAAAACGCTATTTTATGGTTTTAGTGAAAATGAATGCCTCGCGGCAGTTATAGAGATTGTTATAGAAGATAATCTCCTGGATATTAACAGTTTAACCGTCGACCCAAAGTATTTTAGGAAAGGTATCGCCGGCATATTGATACGCTATATTTTAGATACATTTGATTTTAAAGAAGCGCTTGTAGAAACGGCAGTTGTAAATATGCCAGCCATTAATTTATATAAAAAATATGGCTTTGTTGAATTTAAACGATGGACTCCTTCACATGGTATTAAAAAAATAGCAATGTCGTTGAAATCTGTACGCTAAAAAGGGAGTATTCCACTCCCAATTTATTGATAAACGCCCGTAAATAAAAAGCCAACATTAAATTACAGTTAGCTTTAGCTATTTAGGGATAGTCAATGTTTAGCTTTGCGCTATTTTTACTCGAATTCGATTATTAGCTACTCTTGTTTCGTGTAAGGTTTTCATTGCTGATTGTGCTTCTTTTTCATTAGGCATTTCAACAAAAGCAAAACCTTTTGATTTGCCTGTTACCTGGTCTAAAACTAAGTTACATTCAGTAACCGAGCCGTGAGTAGAAAATAAAATGCGAATTTCTTGTTCAGTTGTTGAACGTGAAAGGTTACGAACTAAAAGTTTCATAATGAGCCATGTGTATGTTATTGCGAATTGAATTGTCTCATATATTTAAAATAGACCAAGTAATTTTAATCATTAAAAGTAAACAAACCCCAGTTTGTTCATTAATCGACCACTTAACGGTAGGGATAATTCTACATAGTGGCTCAGGACCGGCTATTGCTGTATTTGAAAGGTGTCTTTAAAATTGAAAATATTACCCTATGAAAAAATAGCTGCGTGTTTCAAGCCATGGTCAGAGGTTTATCTTGACGTTGCAAAAACGCTTATTAACACCATTCAAACAGATGAGCTGAATGTTATTCATATTGGCTCAACTTCTGCTCAAGTGGGAGGCAAAGGCATTATCGACCTGTCAGTACTCTATTCAGCAGGGAGTATTGACCTTGCTGTGGCACGTTTATCCTTATTAGGTTTTCAAGATCAAATCAGCGATAAGCCTTTTCCAGCAAAGCGGCCACGAAAAGATGGCGGGATTATTTTTGATGACAGGAAGTACTTTGTTCATGTACATGTCATTGAAAAAGATTGTGATGAACATGTAAAACAAGTGCAATACAGAGAATATATGTTGGCTGACTCAAAAGCTCGTCAAGCATATGAACAATCAAAAAAACAAATATTGGCTGAAGGTATTATTGAGCAAGAAGCTTATGGAAAACGTAAATCTGTGTTTGTTAAAGACGTATTACAAACGATTGAATAGCTCACATTAATAAATACACGTAAGGTAATATAATGCCGTACTTACAAATTGAAAATCAGGATAATATTTATTATCACTTAATTGAAGGTGACAGTAACAAACCGTATCTTATCTTCTTACATGAAGGCTTGGGTTGTTGTGAATTGTGGAAAGACTATCCAGAGAAGCTTTGTGCGATTACCGGTTGTCCTGGACTTGTTTATGACAGAATAGGTTATGGTAAGTCTACTGCCCTTAGGGAAAAACGAACAATTCATTACATGCATGATTATGCTTTGGATGAATTACCTAAAGTATTAGAAGGTATTATCCCTGATTGTTCTTATATTTTTGTGGGACATTCAGATGGCGGAAGTATTGCGCTAATTGCTGCTGCTCAACGTTCACCGTTATTGTTAGGTACTATTACTGAAGCTGCTCATATATTCGTAGAAAGACAAACCATTGCAGGCATTGAACAAGCAGATCTAGCTTGGCAAAAAGGAAAGTTAAATGGTTTAATTAAATATCACGGAATCAAAACAGAAACTATATTTAAGGCTTGGTCAAATACATGGTTAACGCCTTGGTTTGCTCATTGGAATATTGAATATCTGTTACCTAGTATCATAGTCCCCTTGCTGGTAATACAAGGTCGTGATGACCAATATGGATCTGTTTCACAGGTTAATAATATTGCAGAAAAATCAATGGGTCTAGCAATAACTGAACTTGTTAATAGTTGCGGGCATAATCCCCATACAGAACAACCTGAAATCGTTTTACAGCTGATGTCGAATTTTATAAATAAGATAATAGAAAAGAATTAATAGAAGGTAAAAAATATATTATGGATAAAATAAATCTTACAGAAAAATTTTCAAAATTTGATGATTATTGGTCACCAAGAGTTGTTGGCGAATTAAATGGTCAATATATTAAATTGGCTAAATTTAAAGGCGAAATGGTTTGGCATAGTCATGACCATGAAGATGAATTTTTTCAGGTCATTAAAGGCAATATTATTATTCATCTAAGAGAAAAGAGTATCCATTTGAGTGAAGGGGAGTGTTTTATTGTACCTAAAGGTGTCGAGCATATGCCCGAAGCGGTCGAGGAAGCACACGTTATGATGTTTGAACCTAAGCATACGGCTCATACCGGAACAAAAGAAACAGAACTCACTGTAGCAATTGATAAGCAAACATGGATATAAAATTATAACAGCCGAACTATTATACCATTTTGATTAAGTTTCTTCCCACTCAGCGAGATTTAAAAGGCTTAGAGGCAAGGCATTGATTGAAGAGAATGGTTGTTCCCTTGTCGAAATCAATAACGTAGCATGTAAGCCTTTTAAACTCGCCCTTCGGGAGTTTGTCAGCGATTCGATAACCGCACTGAATTTCTTTCATATAGAATAACTATAATGTAAAAAAATCCAATTTATTCTCAAACCGCTGACAAGCTCTGAGTGGGAACAAACTTAATCAAATTGGTATTACTTAAAATGCCACTTATTATTGTTTGTAGTCGGCATTTATAGTTTTTTAGGAAAGAAACTAAATAAGGTCGTCATATTTTATTACATTCTATGTAATGTATAACGTTTACATTTTGTCTTTTTAACTATCTAATCAAATGCTTAATCTAACTTAAAAGATGTTATCTAGATGAAAAATATAAAATTATTGATACTCAGTTTATTCACATTAGTCTTTGCCAATTTAGCGCATGCCAAAGCGGAGACAAGCAGTGAATATCAAGCCGTTGTTGATACAGCATATAATTACTTTAATGGTGCTGCGAATGCTGACCAAGCATTACTCGCTAAGGCATTTGATATGGAATTTGGCCATATTAAAATGAATATTATTGATAAAGACTCGGGTAAAGAAACGATACGGTCATTAACCTTAAAAGAGTTTTCAGCTTTCTTTAAAAAGGCAACTGCGGATACTTGGCAAGCCAAAATATTATCGGTTGATATTGTTGATGATAAAATGGCCATGGTAAAACTCGATTTTGATACACCGAAAACACATTACGTCGATTATTTAGTGATGTATAAACGTGAAGGTCAGTGGCTTATCGTTAGTAAAACCTTTGTTGCAAATAAAAAATAGGTTATAAAAATATAGGGCGATAAAACGACAATGGATTTATTTGATTGTGTTATGGGTCAACCCGCTAACTTGTTACATAAAGATGGTACGGTTCACTATTATGGCACTGTCATGTCTCAAACTGATGCCAATCAATATTTAACTGAACTACTCAATAATATTGAATGGAAAAATGATGTTGCGATTATTTATGGCAAAAAAATAGTCACCAAAAGAAAAATTGCCTGGTACGGTGAAAGTCCGTATCAATATTCTTATTCAAATACCACAAAA
>JABSOX010000142.1 GCA_013215655.1 Colwellia sp. | reverse complement strand
GTACTTAAAGCTGATTTGGATTAGATTTTGTATCGATAACGCCTAAATCACTAGTTGCTGAGGTTTGGCGTTTTTCATCCTAAGTCTCTCCGTCAAACCCCTCTGACATCAAAGTTTATCCACTAAATATCAGAACGTTACACTAAGCTGATTTTATTTTATAAATGCGGGTAGGATTCTTTTGGGAACCAAGGCTAAAGTTATATCGTCTCTACCATGTGCGGTGAAAACTATAACCAAATCGAGTTCTTCGATAGTCATGACATATTGCCCTCCGCCGCCCCAGACAAATTTATTATCATACAACTTGTCACCGACTTTCATATCAGCTCGCCACATAAAATAACCATAAGATAAACCAGATACCTCTGCATCGTCAGGCACCCAATTAACGTTAGGTTCGGCTACTCTGCTAGTCGCTTTGGCAATAAACGCTGCTGGGATGAG
This sequence comes from Colwellia sp., assembly GCA_013215655.1. Taxonomy (GTDB): domain Bacteria; phylum Pseudomonadota; class Gammaproteobacteria; order Enterobacterales; family Alteromonadaceae; genus Colwellia_A. The sequence continues at coordinate 5,471 of JABSOX010000142.1, read as the reverse complement.
TTGCTTACCATTCAATTTTCCTTTGTTCATGATCAGCGTACCCCACTTGAGCATATCTCGTGATCTCTGATTGGATCCATCTCCACCATAACCGTGGGGGAGACCATTGACGTCAATTGGCCAGCCATAGACTGTGATGCCCATTTTGCCGAGTACTTCATTTTTGATGAAGTCTTTGGCGGACCCCGGAACAACAGCATCAAGTACATGCATGGCAATATTTGCGTCGATGCCCTGATAACTGAACGTATGAGATACCGGCGTAATAGCGATACTTTGCTCTAGAAGTGCCTGAACCTGATTCAGTCCTGGAGTGTTTGTGATTTCTGTTATTTTTTTTCCACTGATACGAAGACCAGAGCGCATACTCATCACTTGTTCAAGGGTGATATTCTCTGCACCATCGACAAATTTTTCAGAGTTCAAATCTTTTAGAAAACTGACCACAGGTTTGTTTAAATCAGCCATAGTCAGGTATCCCAACTGCATTGCTCGGCCAATGGCCATTGCCGTGTAAGATTTAGTTGCAGAACGTTGGAAATGAGGCAGATTGATGCGACCACGCGAGTAATAGGATTCAAACACAAGCTTGCCTTTGTAGGAGATGAGCATGCTGTCATAAAGGTCGTGTTTACTGTCGGCCATCTCCCGTGCTAGTTTAAGGATCATGTCTTTGTTGCCGCCATCAGCGCCTAACTCACCCACGGGTATGCCGTCTTTTTTGTCTTCGGGCGTTGAATCAATAAAGGCTTTTTTAAGTTCAGGAATTGCTCTTTCAATGACATTGAATTCACCCTTGGTAGGCAAATTCTGAACTTCAGGAGCATGTGGAGCATTTTCCGCTGCAAAGCTATTAAAGCTAACCACTCCAGTTAAAATAGCAACGGTGAGTAAATTTTTGAATTTTAAACTGATAACCATTTTGTATCCTATCGGTATTAGAAAAAACTATGTGCTTGTTAATGTTGTGAAAAAACTACAGCGGAGAGGGGGTTTAAACAACTTAAAACTTCTTAAATCTTCTTAAATCGCGGCCTAAACAAGAGGTGATTATTGACGATTAACTCGTATTATCAATTGGTTAACGTATGTTTTATTTTTACTTGTCTGGTAGAGATTTAAGGAAGTATAAGCTTTAGCTAGCATAACTTGGTCTCATGGTTTTGACTTAAATGACAGTCCATTTTGGGCAAAACTGTTTTAGTTAATGTTGATAAATTCACTAAAAATATGAAATTAGTAATCGTGCCTTATTCACACAATTACAAATTAAACATATAGAAAATATATGGCTAAAAGTTACAGAATAATGTCTGCTTAATACTTTGTTGTCTTTACAATATTAATGATTAGTACAGTTATTTACAGAACTCCAAGTTAACTCAAACTTCGTTTTCGCCCAAGCTCAAAGACGACTCATTTTCTTTGCGACGTTTAGACATAATATAGTCATAGTACGTAAAAGAATGGTGTTCTATTTAAAACAAGAAAGGAGGTAAATATCAATTAAAATAAGGCTGTAAGGTGATATTCGGTTTTATTCAAAACCCTTAAAACAATAGGAAATATAACAGCTTATTATGTAGACCGTGCAAGGTTAACTACCTTGTAAGGTTACATTTTATTAAAAGATAGATAATAACGTATTAGAAAAAGTATTGATAAATTTTTTATCCTAATGTCTCGAATGCGCACCAAGCAGGCCTTAATAAAAGAGCCGTTTGATTTGGAGTTCACCGATTTTTAAAAATGAGATGTAAGGACAAAAACCTGTCATTAGGTTTACTTAAGTTAATGACAGGTAAAGAACTGAATGCTGACGATAATGGTTATGTTAAGGTGTTTTACGAGCCTAACTGATGAGTATTATTTTGATAAACTTACTCACTAAGTTCTAGAACAAAAAATAAACTTTTTTTGTACATTAGAGTGTCACATCATTTAATTTTACCCAACCACTGTTAGTTTCGCATTTTTAACCACGCAGCTTGTGAACCATTAGATATGATTTTTTTTACTGAAGAACCATCCTTATTCATCATATAAATATTTCTTATTCCATCAGTATTTGATGAAAATATTAGTTGAGAAGCATCAGGAGACCAGGATGGGTACCAATCACCAATATCATTATTTGTTAATCGTTTTTGATTTGAGCCATCTATGTTCATCACATAAATTTCGAAATTCGCTTGATTTTGGTCTCTGTCAGACATAAAAGCGATCTGCTTACCATCTGGTGAAACCTCTGGATGCCACTCTTCAGCATCATTATCTGTCAACTGAATTATATTGTTACCATCAATATCTGCTATGCTTATTTCGCTTTTTTTATCTTTGAATTCCGAGTGAAAGACTATTCGACCATCGGGTGTAAAATAAGGACCACCACCTTTTAGTGATTTTATTTGAGTCAGTTCGCTACCATCTGAATTCATAATCCAAATTTCTTGCTGCCAAACTTTATCCGTATCTTTATATTCTCTTGAAAAGGCAATTTTACTTCCATCGGGAGACCATGCAGGTGAATTATCCCATTTGTTTTTGTCATAAGTTAATCTCTTCCTATCCGACCCATCACTATTCATTGTATGAATAGACCAGGTCTTTTTTTTGTCATATTTTGCATAAAAAGCAAAGTGTTTTCCATCAGAAGACAAAGCTACATAGCCACCTTTTTGATTTGTACTTTTAACAGTTGATTTACCATCAGTATTTTGTTGATAAATTTCTACATGACCAGTTTCTTTTGATGAATAAGCAATGGTATAGGAATTTGATTTGGCTTCACATCCGCTACTTATTATCAACAGAGAAAGTAACAGAGGTATTGAAAGATAAATGGGTTTCATAATTGTTTCCTTATTTTGAAATCAACGAATTATTTGACGTCGCTTAAATGTGATTGAACATGCGGTCAATTTAACCAAACCGGCTTCAAAATACCTGACGTCCTTATGACTTTTAGATGATTTTTCTGACAATCAACTTATTAAGTGCATTTAACAGCTTATTATGGAGACCTCTCGGCAATATGACACAGGTAATTCATTAGAAAAAGTATTGCTAATTTTTACACTGATGTCTCAAATCCGCACCAAGCAGGCCTTACACCTCAACAAATAAATATCCAGTAATTCGTCTGATTTAAAGTTAGCGTTCTACCCTTTAGTTCAATCGGTGGATGCAACACACAGGTTAAATTAGTTTTTGTATTGATAAAACACCATCGTCACTTATGTTCTTAACTTTCCACTCGATGATTTTTATTTAGTAGAAATGACGACTTGGTGCTTCTCCATTACAGGTTTACCTGTAAAAGCTTCTCTTGGTAAAGGGTTTTGATGCGCCAGTTTAAAATCTTCACTTTTAATCCATTCATTAAAAGCGTTTTCATCTTGCCAACTAGTAAGTACAATATAGGGGATATCTTCGCTTATTGGTTTTAATATTTGCATGGATATAAATCCTGATTGCTTATCTATTTCTCCAGCACGTTTTCGAAAACGATTTTCAAATTCACCTTGCCACTCTGGTGTTATTGGGATGCGATTTGCCACTATAAACATATTATTTCCTTTTCAAATATCACACGTAAATTCATGTGTTCATTTCAGTGTTGTTGGTTAAAATTTTCTGAGTCCGAAATTTAATAATTTTCAGTTCAACTTTAATTACAAAGCTGTAAATAGGCAAGTCCTACCACAAAGCAGTATAAATTTACGAGTGAAAATCGTCCACCTAATATTCACTTAGGATGCGAAAGCGGACCATACTGCTTTAACTTCTAATAGTTTGTATTTAAAACACTTAAATAACGCAAGCACTTGAATATAAATAATAAAAAATTATATAGATCAAAAAAACCTAAGTGTTTCTATATATTCAGGTTTTTAATTTCATTTAATTGACAATGATTCTCATTACTACTACTATTCGCAAAAAGTATTTAGATGATAAATAATTGAATCTCAGGAGGCTGGAACTTTGATTTTAGTGGCTTGAAATTTTTTGTGAATATAGGCATTGAGGAAAATATGAACACAGAAGTTAAATTGATATCCGCAGCTATCGCAGTGATTTTACAATCAACAAGCGCATTTGCTACAACAGATGATAATATCGATAAGGATATCGAAGTATTAACGGTAACAGGCAGACATGCTCATTATAAAATGGATGAAGCACATGCTGCGATGCGTTCGAATGTATCATTGTTAAATACCCCGCAATCAGTAACCGTTATTCCTGCCGAAGTGATGAATGATCAACTGATAGTGACCTTAGGCGAGGCACTTAGAAATGATGCCAGTGTCTCCATTGGCAGAGTAACGACAGACCGAGAGCGTTTCAGCTTACGTGGCTTTACCCTAGAAGAAAGTACCAACTTATTAAAAAATGGCCATCAGCATTTTTCTAAGTATCGTTTGCCAATGGCACTGATAGATAATATTGAGGTACTCAAAGGACCCTCAAGCTTGCTTTACGGACAATCGACGCCAGGCGGATTAATTAATTTAGTCACTAAAAAGCCAACGTTTGATTCATTTTCTGAAATTTCGGTCAAAGGAGATGAAAATGGCTCATTAAGAATGGCCCTTGATGTGGGTGGTAGTTTTAATGAAGAAAAAACGATACGTTATCGCGCTATTTTAGAAAAAGAAGACAATAAAAACTGGCGAGAGTATCAAGATGGCAGCGCACAAGAAAGTGATTTTCTAGTCGGTAGTCTGATGACTGACATTGATGTAAGCGAAGATTTGACGCTATCTTTTCATTTCGACAGCTCAGATGAAGTAGCAGGTCAAGACAGCGGTTCTTTGGTTGATGACAACAGCAATGTGATCGGCGGTGATGAACTTATTTGGGATATGCCGTGGACCAAAATTGATGCACAGAGTCAAAACTATGGTGCAGATATCAGTTACCATTTAAATGAAAACTGGCAACTTGAGGCTGGATACAACAACCAACATAACGAACGTGAGCGTTGGGAAAGCAAACCACAAACTCAAGATGATTTTGATATTGCAACAAGCCTTTATAAAAACAAGCCTTACGATAAATTAGAAGACTGGAAGCAACAGGCATTTTATTTCGATTTTGTCGGCTCTGTTGATTTTGCCGGTATGTCTCATGACTTATTGATGGGCGGTAATTATTTAAAGCACGAATATAGCTCTTTAAAAGTAAAAGGCAATAAACAGATAGCTGACCTAAATGCAGGCACAATTATCCCTCGCCAAGTGCTCGATTATGCCGATGCGAAAGCGAAAGATGAAGCCTATAAATATTATGGTATTTTCACTCAAGATTTGATCACTGTAAATGAGCAATGGCAAGTATTACTAGGCGTTCGTTTTGATAAACAAGAAAAATCTAATGCAGATAATTCTTCCGTTTTACCTAAATTTGGCTTGATTTACCATCCAAGTGAAAATTCTTCTATATACGCAAATTACAGTGAAAGT
>JABSOX010000141.1 GCA_013215655.1 Colwellia sp. | reverse complement strand
GATTTTTTTTCATTTTGGCAGCGGCGCATGGCAACGAAACAGCACCGAGATACGTTATGAAACTAATTTATATCACAAAATGGGCATTGCCTTGTTGTCATATGACCGTCGTGGTTTAGGGGAATCAGGGGGGATTTGTTGTGATGGCGATATTCCTTTGTTAGCCAGTGATGTTTTAGCCGGAGTTGATGCCTTGTTGGCACATCCACTCATTGATAATAGTAAAATTGGTGTACTTGGTTTTAGTCAAGGGGGTTGGGTTGTGCCTTATGCAGCAGCTAGAACAACCGATATTGCTTTTACACTTATTGGTTCTGGCTCAGCGGTGAGTATGGATGAAGAAGCATTATACAGTAACATTACCGGTGACGAAGAATGTAAATTGAGTGGATTATCGGTAACAGAAATTGATGACATTATGGCGCAAGCTGTACCCGGCGGTTATGATCCTTATGATGATCTGGTGATGATGTCAAAACCTGCTTATTGGTATTATGGTGAACTTGATACCAGTAATCCTTATAGGCAAAGTATAAAGGTGCTTGAAGATATTCAGCAAAATTATCAAAAAGACTGGCAAATAGATTTACACCCTAATGCCAATCATGAGTTTTATATAGGTGGCGGACCATGTGAGGCTCCTAGTGATGGAGAATATGCCGATACTTTTACGCCAGTTAAACAGTGGTTGACTAAAATTTTAGAGTTGCCACAACAAGACCACTATATTCTTAACTAAATAAAAACACATTCGAGACATAATAACACTGATGATCAACAAACTATGCCAACGAGTTATCGTCTTATTGCTAACTAACTTACTGTGTTTTGGCAATGTATTTGCTCAAGTTGAAGAAAAAACGTTTCCGCGACTTTGTATTGAGCAATTACAAACAATGACTAAAGAGTATCAGCAACTCTTTAAAACACAGCACAATTGGAGTCAGCCAAGTTACGATCAAAGCCAATGGCCATTTGTTGCATTAGATTATTTAGAAAAGACGGGTACCGTTTGTTGGACTCGAACCCATGTCAATATCAGCGAAGATCCAACATTAAGGCCTCATCAAGGTTTGGAAGTTGCTCAAATTGGCGCCTATGAGGTTTATTGGGATGGCATATTAATAGGTGGCAGCGGTAAAGTTGGCTACAGTAAAAATCAGGAACAAGCGGGTAGTTTACGTACCTATATCACTATACCAAAAAAACTTTTCACTCCCGGTCATCATGTTATTGGTATAAAAAACTCGAATTTTCATCGCTTGCCTTGGTTGACCGATTATAACTACAAGCTTGAATTTGTACCGCCGCCCAGTATTAATTTATCGTTGTCAGCACCGTATTTATGGTCGCTTATATCATTAGGTTGTTGTTTTTTGATCGCTTGTTATTACCTGTCTCATTATTTTTTGGTTGAGCAGGAGTTGGCTTATTTGTTATTTAGTTTGTTAAGCTTTTTGGTGGCGGCTTTTGCCGCGGTTTCCATCACTTACTATATTGATATGCCCTATTATTTGTTTAAAATAGCAACCACCAGTGCGGTGTCATTGGCAGCCCTTAGTTGTTGGTTATTACCTGTATTTATGGCAGTGCTGTATCAAAATAACTATCGATGGCGATTTGGTTTATTGGCCGCAGTGATCGTCTGTGTAGGTTTATTACTGCCTATTTCTTGGACCTTAAAAACAGTGTTTGGCTTTGGTGGTTGTTTATTGTTGTCGTTGTATTTGGTCATTGTCGCGATAAAACAACAAAAGTCGGGTGCCATTGCTGTTTTTGTTGGTATTTCAACGTTGTTTTTTGCCTTGCTTTATCAACCAGAAAATTTTATCACGCAAAGATTTAGTTTACTTTTTTGTTTATTAATTGCTTGTTTATTAATGTCACTAAGTTTGCAGATAAAGCAAATGAAGTCCTCGTTTGAACAAGCAAAACTGACCGCAGCAAAATTGGAAATTGCCTTGCTGAAAAAGAATATTCAGCCGCACTTTTTAATGAATACCCTAACCTCTATTATTGAGTGTTTAGAGTTTGATAAACAAAAAGGTATTGAGTTTATTAATGCTTTGGCGCAAGAGTTTAATTTGATTTGTCAGGTATCTGATAAGCAACAAATTTTATTGGCAGATGAACTTAAACTTTGTCAGTACCATCTGCAAATAATGAGCTTCCAGCAACAAATAGATTACCAATTACAATTGCATAATATCGATAGCCAACAAATGATCCCGCCCGGCGTTTTTCATACCTTAGTGGAGAATGGCATTAGCCATAATATTTATCGTCGTGAAAAAGTAATATTTTCCCTAACATCAACGCCGTTGGATAAGGGCATTCGTTATACTTTTATCACGCCAACAGCGGATCAACAACAAAAAAACAAGCTGGGTTCAGGCATGGGGAGCAAGTACATTAAAATGTCTTTGCAAGAAAGCTACGGCGCTAACTGGACGTTATCGCAGCAGGCGACAGAACATGGCTGGCGAACCATTATAGATATTCACAAAAATTGAACCTATTTTGTTAGACTATGGGCAAATTGTATTTAAGTATTGCTAATATGCGTGTACTTATTGTTGAAGATCAACCGCTAATTGCGCAACGAATCAAACGTTTTGTTGAGCATATTTTGGCGAATAAAATTGAGCAATTAACCTTAATCGATAACGTGGATGACGCCCAAGATTGGTTATTTAGCAGCGATATTGATTTATTGTTGTTAGACCTTGATCTACATGGGCAATCTGGTTTTGAGTTGCTAAAAAGTAGTGTTTCTGGCGCTTTTCACACCATTATTATATCTGCTCACACCCAACAAGCCTTTCAAGCTTTTGAATATGGCGTACTCGACTTTGTCGGTAAACCCTTTGATTTAACTCGGCTAGAGCAGGCTTTTAGCAAGCTAACGTTACAAAACCAGCAAGGTGGTACTCGTTATTTAACCATTCGTAAAACAGGTGAGTTGGAAATAGTGCCGTTAGAAAAAGTGGTTTATATACAAGGTTGTGGTGGCTATTCAGAATTACATCTCGAAGATGGTAGTATTAAATTGCATGATAAAAACTTAGACAAGTTATTAACCATATTACCTCAGCAATTTAGCCGTATTCATAAATCTTATTTAGTTGATTTACATCGAGTGGTAAAGGTTGTCCGCAGCAAAGGTAGTTATTACCAAATGCAGCTCAGCAACACAAAACAACTACCAATCGGTCGAACTCGATATCAAGCAGTAAAAACTCAACTTGATGCTATGACAGGAATTTAATTAACAGCCAAGCTTTTTATTGTCACGTTCGTTACGTAAACAATCCTTGTATCTACTTATCCCCATTTATTTAAATTAGCTGCCATCTTTTCGACACTTTTCATCAGTACTTTGCCCTTATGCTGACGCCGTTAACACTCATTGTTTTGCTTAAATAAGCTCTATCACATCAAGACCAGAGCAAGCGATGTTTATAACTAAAAACAAACGACAAATTATCGATTATCAAGACTCATATTATTACCGTCAACGGCGCAAAAAACGCTGGATTAAATGGTTAAAACAATCACTGATATTATTAGTTATCATTTTACTTGCTGTGTTTTTTGTACCTTTTGCACAAAGTAATTCGCTTTATTTAGAAAAACCAATAAAACGTGACAATGCCCTTATACAGGGTCCACAAATAATTTTTTCACATCCCTATCAAAATAAAAGTTTGGCTATAACGGCAACCTTGCCTATTGATATTGAAGCCAACATTGAAATTAATGGTTTAGTTGCTTATGCAGAAATAAAACAGATATTTATTAACCCCCATGCTATTGCGTTAGAGGGTAAGTATCAGTTTCCATTACCTGAAAACTCAGCAGTAAAACAATTAATCATAAAAGTTGGTGATACAGAAATTATTGGCGAAATAATGGAAAAAACAGCAGCAAAAAGACTTTACCAAAGAGCCAAAAAACAAGGAAAAAAAGCAAGTTTACTAGAGCAACATCGCCCGAATATATTTACCAATAAAATAGCGAATATTCCAGCACATTCAACCGTGGTTGTTACCTTAAAATTTATCATGCCTGTTTCTTTTAGCCAGGGTAAATTTAATTTACGACTGCCACTTGCGCTGACACAAAGGTACCAACCAAAATCATCTCGTCATTCTTCTACTCAATCATCTACTCAATCATCAAATAAGCACGCTGAGAGCTCATCTTCACATTTACATGATAAGCAATTATCTGACCCCTTTAACACAGCAACAACAAGTTCGCCGTACAGCCATTATCGATCGGTTGCTCAAAGCCAGTCATCGATAAACATTGCATTAAACTCAGGTATTCCAATCACGGCTATTTCCAGTGACAGCCATAAAATAAAATTACGCCCATTAAACAGCGTGCAAAATGCTTACTTTATTACCTTAAATAAGACATCGGTGATTTCTAATAAAAGTTTTGATTTAAGTTGGCAGTTATTAGCCAGTGAGCAACCGCAAGTCAGCAGTTTTACACAAAAAGTTTCAGGTGAACATTATACTTTATTGACTTTTTTTCCGCCCAAAACAGCTGTAGCGCAAGTGCTAGCAAGAGATATCATTTTTATTATTGATACCTCAGGCTCAATGCAAGGACGCTCGATGGAACAAGCAAAGACGAGTCTGCAACTTGCCATACTACAGCTTAATAACAAAGACAGTTTCAATATTATTGCTTTCGATGATGACACAGAACGACTCTTCCCTATCACTCAAATGGCCTCAGCAAATAACATCAATAAAGCGCAGCAATTTATTGATGATTTAAGTGCTGATGGGGGTACTGAAATGTACCGACCACTTAGCAATGCTTTGCTGATGAAAAAAAATAAAATGCAGTCAGTAAAAGCCATTCGTCAAATAGTTTTTATCACTGACGGTGCAGTTGCCAATGAATTTGAACTTATGCAACTACTTAACAGCACGCAAGGGGATTTTCGTTTATATACCATAGGAATAGGCGCAGCGCCCAACGGTTACTTTATGAAAAAAGCGGCACAATTTGGACGAGGAAGTTATGTCTTTATTCAAAACCATCATGATATTCAACAGAAAATGAGTCACTTCATGACAAAAATAAGCCAACCTGCCATCACTAATATACAACTAATGCTCGATAACCAAGTTAATCAGCAAGTTGAAGTTTATCCTAAAAAGATCCCTGATTTATATTTTGCTGAACCACTACAAATCGCCGTTAAATCTCAGCTCCCTATCACCAGTGTTCAATTAGCCGGAGAGACAGCATCTACACTTTGGTACCAACAATTAATCATTGATGGTCACGAGTCATCAAAAGGTATTTCATCACTTTGGGCACGCAGAAAAATAGAAAGTTTACTCGATAGCTTAGTGATCGGGGCAAATAAAGAAAAGGTTAAAGCACAGGTTATTGCCACGTCACTCAATCATCAAATAATATCCCCTTACACCAGTTTTATTGCACTAGAAAAGCAGCCAGAGATTTTGTCTTTATTCGCAAAAAACAACGGATCAGCTCTCCAAAAACTACGCACCCAAAAAGCTAAAGGTAATGTTCTTCAAGCCCATGAGAGTTTAATGGTCGCAATGCCCCAAACAGCATTGGGTTGGCAATTACAGCTGATGATTGGCATAACGCTATTGTTATTGGGACTAGCAGTGGCAAAAATTAGTGATTTTACTTGCCTGCTTAATACCAGTTTAAAAATGGTGAGTCGTCGTGAAAAGCATCATTAAAACATCGTTAATTGTTACTGGCAGTTTGCTTTGTCTTCATGCCAGCTGGCTACCGGTTAAAGCCTGGCTCTCTCAACAATTAATTAGTTACAGCTGGCATCAGAGCATTGATTTGCAACAAAAGATTAAACCTTGGCCATGGGCAGACACCTACCCCATTGCAGAGCTGTCATTTGAACGTTTAAACAAAAGAGTGGTTGTGCTTAACGGCGGCGATCCAACCACATTAGCTTTTTCAGCAGGTGCTATTGCCCCCTTTAATCAAACCAGCAGCACTCAACCCTTTGTTGTAGCAGGACATCGAGATAGTCACTTTTCATTTTTAAACGAGGTATTTATGAAAGATATAATTTCATTAGC
>JABSOX010000140.1 GCA_013215655.1 Colwellia sp. | reverse complement strand
AGCGACAATTTAATTATCCAGTCACCGCTATTCGCATTAATAAACTAACCCGCGCCGACTTGGGTAACTATCAAGTACTTATTTTACCCTCTGGAAATTATAAAGACTCTCTTGGTAAAAATGGTGCCGATAATATCAAAAGCTGGGTTGAACAAGGTGGTGTCCTAATTACTTTAGGTGACGCTACTCGTTATGCTGCGGACAGTGAAGTTGGCTTGTTAGACGTTAAACGCGAATTAGCTTATAAAGAAAAAACAGAATCCAAAACGAAAAAGGATGATAAAAAAGAATCAACCACTGTTGGTGTTTTGTATAAAGACAAAGCGGCACTTGTTAAAGCAAGTAAAAATACTAAAGATAGCCCTGATTTTGTCGCTGGTGTACTTGCTAATATTGAAGTAGATCAAGAACATTGGCTAACGGCAGGCGTTCACGAAAAACTAGTCGGCATTGCTTATGGTAATGATATTTATGCTCCAATAAAACTTGAATCAGGTAAAAACCTTGCGTGGTTTAGTGATGCTAAAAATGTTTTAGCAAGTGGTTATTTATGGGAAGAAAACAAAAAACAACTCGCTTATAAACCTTTTTTAATTCACCAGCCAACGGGCAAAGGCATGGTCATTAGTTTTACTCAAGAGCCAACTACTCGTGCCTATCTTGATGGTTTGAATCTGATGTTAATGAACAGTATATTCAGAGCAGCAGCACATGCAAGGCCATTAACTAGATAAAATAAACAAATATTAAATAAAAAAAGAGAAGCAATTGCTTCTCTTTTTATTTGTCTTTATTAAACTAATAAGTTATTGCGCCAAAACATAAGGAGGGATCAAAACACTGGCAGTAGATAAAACTCTTTGAGTTTCAAATTCCATAATACGAGCATTAACGATAATGCCACGCTCATTTTCAATCAAGACACCCGATAAAACATAACGTAAATCACTAGAATGATAAAACTCACTAGGGTCGCGACTAAATACAAACTCACCGGATTCATCAGCAACAAAACCATACATTAAATGTAGATCAATCACATCAAGACCAAATAGGCTCATTTCAGCAATCAAGTTTTCACTTAAAATTCGTCCCAAAGAATTGGTTTTTTGTAAGGTTCTATCAAAGTTAACAAAAGAAAGAATGGCTAATGGTGACTCAAGCTTTTCATTGCGTAAGTTTCGATATAAATCATTGGCGAGCCGTTCAGTATAATCACTAAGCATCACATGTGTATGAAAGCCCGGACCAACAATTTCTTCTATGGGTTCATATAAAAAGGGTTGAGGCTCTATAGCTCGAGTCGCTTGCTGCTCATGTTGCTCTTGCGGTTTATCATCTTCAAATTCAAATAAACTGCCAATATCTGACAAACTAGAGCAGGCAGATAACAATGAAAGTGTGGAAACCCAACATAACTGCTTAAAAATATTCATAAAATCTTATCTCAACTATCGTTTACGGCTTCATGTTTACGGTTTCATACCCTATTTCATACTATAGGCTTTTAACGGTATACCTGTTTTGATTTCTTTTGGTTCTTTTTGCATTGCTTCAAGCAATACCGCATCTACCACTTCATAAGGGACAAATGCTTGTGCAGAACTTACCATTGCCATAGTTTCCATCGCTATAATACGAGCATTAACCAAATAGCCCCCTTGATGTCTGGTCAAGGTGCCAGCAATAATATTGGTCGCCGATGTTTTTCTTGATAACTCTCTAAAATCTTTTGAATGGAAAAACATATCGCCCGCTTCAGTGATCCTTACGAAGCCTGTCGCTTTCATATCAATTACGGAAAAACCAGTACGATTAACTTCATGCATTAAGGCCTCAGTTAACTGCCGACCAAAATGATTAGTTTTATCTAAATCAGAGTCTAATAACGAGAAATCAGAAACCACAAATACATCTTCATTTGCAGGAAAATCTAAATTAGAAAATAGATCTTGTGCTATCCACTTAGCATAGTGGTTAACATTTTTAATGATCGGTTGTTGATAATAGCTTTCAACTTTTTTCTGTTGAATGCCATTCTCAGCATCTTCCTCTATAACCAACATCATGGTTTCGTCTGCTTCATCGTCTTCGAAAGTAAAGTAATCCAGTGTGCCACTGCAACCAAACAATAAAAAACAAATAAGTAATGTCGCTTTGTTCATGTTCGATTTTCCTCTTTAATAACTTTAGACTTAACATTATATAAACTTGCCAAATCCTGCTTAATAAATTTCATTTTTACTCATTACATTTTTATGTATTACTACTAATGATATTTAAGCAATATTTACACCATAACAAATTACCATAATACTTAGTAAGCTCTAGAACCTTGATAATCTAAAAATCGTCTTACCGTATTTTTAGCTAAATACTGTGGTGAACTTTTAGTAATATTGACACTACCTTGATAAAAACGGTATGAATTATATCGAGATGCATAAATATAACGTTTATGAAAACGGTGACTTAATGTTGATACCAAATATGGATTTATAATTGCTTTAATCGGCGTCACTTTAATTGTGCCTGTCCTTGAAGAGCCATGACCCATGTTATAGGGAGTAGCAAAGGAAACAATGCTAGCCAGCGAAAGTACTACGACCAAACAAATTTTTATAAACTTGTGCAACATAAGTCACCTTTAATCTTAAATTACCATGTCAATTAGTTGACATTTGAGTTGATAGCTAAAGATATTGCAAAGATAATACCAACTAAATATTTATATACTTATCAATGTGATACAGTGCATTTCATAGGTATTGTTAAATATAATTAAATTTAAGATAGTGTCAATAATACTTATGAACGAACGAGATGGTGATGTATTAGTAAGAAAAGAGTAGGCATGTAAGCAGAGTAATCGTGTACGCTAAGCTGATTTTATGGCACAAAAAAACGCAGCCATTACATAATGATTGCGGATTTATAAAAAATAAAAATGATTAGTTACCTCGATGTAATTTACCGTTGCGCGTAGTCACTTTATTAGCAGGCCAAAATAGCGAATTGGGGAAAAAATCACGAGCTGCACCAACAATCATACTCGTGCGTACATCAACGATTTCAACATTCACCATCGCCCCTCCTTCCATTTCAGTATAAGTACCTGCAATAACGTATTCCGCTTCCGACTTATTCGCTAACTCTTTTATATCTCTTGATAAAAAGTAAGAGGCATTTTTTGCAATAGCTACTGATGAAGCCGCTTTATGCTCAACAACCTTAAATTCACGTTGTACTAGTTCAGTTTTAACACCAGCAGATAATTGATGCCCTAAAAACTGCAGTGGGTGGTCGATATTTTTATAAGTTAAAGTATCTGACCAAACAAACGTTGTTATTAACGTTGATTTACTCTTATGATCATATTTTTTAGAGGCAGTTAGCTCATCAACCAATCGCGATAACTTGATATCAAATTTACTGCTTGGTTGGCCAAATAGTTGCTCTATTGATTCAACTTCACTTTCTGCCAAGTCAAAAACCTGACAAGCCGATAAATTAATAACACCTAAGGCTAATAGGAGGTATGACAATTTCATTTAGATAACCCTATGATTAATTTTACTCTACCGTTGTTCTGCATAAATCATTCCATATCGCATATATCATTCGGTGAAATAACATTGTAACTCATTTATTATGCGCCAACCAACAACGTACTGTATATAAAATCAGTATCGTGTTATTGTTAAAATTACAACAATCCTACGAGTTCATGATCATTGAGATTATACATCGCCGAAAAACCCAGTCTTGGCCGAGCAATAGCATCGGCACTACCCAAACCTCATAAAAACCAATCGGGTTATATTGAAGTTGGCAATGGCGATGTGGTCAGTTGGTGCATTGGTCACATTCTTGAACAAGCAGATCCTGAAACTTACGATGAAAATTTTAAAAAGTGGCAAATGCAGCATTTGCCTATTATCCCAGAGCAATGGCAATTAAAACCCAAAGCACAAACACGCTCACAATTAACGGTCTTAAGAAAATTAGTAAAGTCTGCAGATGAATTAGTTCATGCTGGCGATCCCGATCGTGAAGGACAGCTTTTAGTTGATGAAGTTATTGATTATTTTAAGGTATCAAAAACTAAAAAAAATAAAACAAAAAGACTATTGATCAGTGACTTAAATTTACCGGCGGTAAAACGATCACTAAATGCACTTCAGGAAAATAGTGATTTTATCCCCCTGTCCATTTCAGCATTAGCGCGTTCAAGAGCTGACTGGCTTTATGGCATAAACTTAACTCGAGCTTATACCTTGCAAGGACAAAAGGCAGGTTTTCATGGTGTGCTTTCAGTCGGACGTGTACAAACCCCTTTATTAGGCTTAGTGGTAAGAAGAGATCAAGAAATTGAGCAGTTTATTGCCAAATCTTTTTATGACGTTCACGCCCATATAAAAACCCAGCAAGGAGAGTGCTTTATTGCTAAGTGGCAACCTAGTTCAGCATGTACTCCTTATATGGACGACAATAAAAGAGTCTTAGTTAAATCTTTAGCAGAGAATGTTGTTAATAGAATTAATAATCAACCCGCAATAATAAATTCAATCAATAAAGAACAAAAGAAGCAATCAGCTCCTCTGCCTTATAGCTTATCTTCATTACAAATTGATGCTGCTAAACAGTTTTCAATGAATGCAAAATTGGTACTTGATGTCTGTCAGGCATTGTACGAAAAACATAAATTAATCACCTACCCTCGTTCTGATTGTAGGTATTTACCGACAGAACATCACCAACAAGCAAGTGGTATTATTCAATTATTAGCGCAATCAACAGCGAGTTATCAACGCTTTGCAGTAAATGCTGATGCTACATTTAAAGGCAGAGCATGGAACAACAGTAAAGTAAGTGCTCACCATGCAATTATTCCGACCGCAAAGTCTGCAGAGAAGAACAACCTCAACCCTTTTGAAAAGAATGTTTATTTCTTAATCGTCAGACAGTATCTTGCACAATTTTATCCTGCTTATATTTATGATCAAACAAAAATTTCATTAACCATTGCTGGCGGCATATTTACAGCAAACGCTAAAAGTCCTGTTCAGCAAGGCTGGAAAGTACTCTTTCAAAAACAGAGTAGTAAAGAACAAAATGATAAAATATCATCTGAGCACGGTTCACCACTTGAGCAACAGTCGTTACCATCATTAAAAAAAGAAGATAAATTACATTGTGATAAAGGTGAATTGTTAGAAAAAATGACTCAAGCACCATCCGCTTTTACTGATGCAACTTTACTAGCTGCAATGACGGGGATTGCCCGTTATGTACAAGATAAAAACATAAAAAAAATACTAAAAGAAACTGACGGTTTAGGCACCGAAGCAACACGTGCTGGCATCATTGATTTACTTTTCAAGCGTGGTTTTTTACAAAGAAATGGTAAGAGTATTAATGCGACAGATGTGGGTAGATCTTTGATTAATACATTGCCACCCGCAGCAACATATCCAGATATGACCGCACAGTGGGAAGCGACACTCAATAACATTAGCGAGAAAAAAAGTAGCTATCAACATTTTATGATGCCCCTAACTCAGACATTAACCACTATGGTTAATCAAGCTGAACATCAATCATTTGAAGGATTACCCAAAGTTCCGTTTAAATCTAAATTCAAGAGAAAAGCTAAGAAAGGTAATAGAACCAAGAAAACTTAGATATTATTACTCGCACATATCATTCATTTTCACACAATTTCTACCATGCTCTTTTGCTTGATATAAATAGCTATCAGTACGTTTCATCAATGAAGCATCATCGTCATCACTTCTTAACATTGATAACCCAAAGCTTACGGTTAAATGATCAATGGTTTCGAAATGAGAAGCAGCAATGTACTTGCAAAGATCGTCTATATGTTTAAAAGCAGCTTCACGTGAATAATTTGATAAAATAATAATGAACTCTTCGCCGCCCCAACGAGCTAAAAAGCCTTGCTCACCCACTTGCTGCTTTAGAATGCTTGCCAAAGTTATCAACACATCATCACCCGTCAAATGGCCATAATTATCATTGATCAACTTAAAATGATCTATATCTAGCATTACGACAGCAAGTGGTTGTTCATTTTTTAAGGCTTTTTGAATTGCCAAAGGAAAAAAAACATCGGTTCGATTTCTATTGTTAAGTTGTGTCAGTTTATCTGTGATTGATAATTTTTTTAA
>JABSOX010000139.1 GCA_013215655.1 Colwellia sp. | reverse complement strand
TTACCACCAGACATCATACCCGCTTTAAATTCAGCAAGTTTCTTAGCAATATAGGCAGCACTTTGACCTGCTAATTTGGGGTACATTGGCACTAAACTATTACCATCAACACCATGACAAGCTGCACACATCGCTGATTTTGTTTTACCTGCTTCCGCACTACCTTCTAATGCCGTTGCAGTATTTATAACGCCTAATCCTAACAATAAGGTTAATATTATTTTTTTCATTATATGACTCTCTACCTATCGCTAACGGTATAGCGTATTCGTTAATTTAATAAAGCTGATGGCATTCTACACGATTTTTGCCCATGTGGAATATTCAAAACAAAAAAGCAGCACTAAGTGCTGCTTTGGTATTTATTTTTAAGTTACTTTAACTTAAAGGATTACTTCATTGTCGACATGAATTTCACTAATTCTTCAATATCATTTTTCTTCAATTTCTTAGCGATGTTACGCATCATGCTATTGCGATCATTTTCACGTGTCGCTTTTTTGAAATTATGAAGTTGAGCAGTTAAGTATGTTGTGTTTTGAGAGGCGATTGCAGGAAAGCCTGCTTTTCCCATGCCTTTACCATTAACACCATGACATGCTACACAAGCGGTAATACCTTTAGCAACATTACCATTAAAGTATAATTGACGACCAATTGCTGAGCCTTCGCCATTACCCTTATTTGCTTTTTGGGCAGCAAAGTAAGCCGAAATATCAATCATATCTTGCTCTGATAATGCCGCTACCATACCTGCCATAATAGGGTCTTTACGAGTACCATTTTTAAATTCTTTTAACTGTTTAGTTAAGTAATCGGCACTTTGACCCGCAAGTTTAGGATACATTGCCACTAAACTATTGCCATCAACGGCGTGACAAGAAGCACATACTGCCGATTTCGATTTACCGGCAATTACTGCTGCAGTTACAGGAGCTACAGTTTGTACTCGTCTAACTTTTACATTAGCCACTGCTTTGGTATCTGCAAAATATGCACCCATATCAGCAATTTCTTCATCGGTCATTGCACCCGCAAATTGATTCATCGCAAAATTAGTACGACTATTGTCTTTGAAGGCATGTAATTGCTTTTCAATATACTGTGCATGTTGTTTAGCTAAGTTAGGGTAAATAAGTACATTGCTGTTACCGTCTTTACCATGACAACCCATACATGCACCGATACTGCGAGACTCATCACCTAATTCATATAAGCTTTTACCTGCACTGGCGTTAGCAACATATTTAACCGCTGCTTGCACTACTGCCGTTGTAGTCACTGAGTCATCTACACTCGCTGTAGCAACTGTACGTGGTAGGCTTGCAAAGTATGCACCTAAATCCGCCATGTCTTGCTCAGACAAACCTGCCGCCATTGGCGCCATTACCGAGTCTTTGCGATCGCCAGCCTTAAACGCTTTTAATTGCTTGGTAATATAGTCTGCATGTTGGCCTGCCAAATTTGGGTATGCATCTACAGCACTAATACCTGAAGCACCATGACAAGCAGAACACATCGCAGCTTTACCTTTTCCAGCTGTGACATCACCCGGTGCGGCTATTGCGAAATTTATATTGGCAATAATAAATAGTAGCGAAAAAATAAGACTTTTCATTGAATGGCTCTCTGCTTTTGTTTGATTAATGAAATACTTGTTGATCAAACCAGTGGATAAAAAAATTGGCAGTATTTTACATGAATATTGACCGCACGTAACATTATCATAGAAAAATATTGATTAAATGCGAATAGAATTGCGCCTTTAGTGATAAAAACCACCGTTATTATCCTTTATTAATTCTCATTCAACATTTTATTAAAAAAGATACCTCCAAGTGGTACATATAAAATGCGCAGCAGCTTTATTAAAACAAATAGAATTTGTGTAAATTAAATGGGTATAATAGCTTTTTTACTTATTCCATTGGACGTTAACCTTGTCATCTACAGCCATTCACTTAAACAAAGCGACTTTTACCATTAGTGCTCCCGATATTCGTCGTTTACCTGAAGATAGTGGTATTGAAGTTGCCTTTGCAGGTCGTTCAAATGCAGGTAAATCAAGTGCACTCAATACCTTAACAAATCAAAAAAGCTTAGCTCGCACCAGTAAAACGCCTGGTCGTACACAATTGATTAACGTTTTTGAAATTGCTGAAAATAAGCGTTTAATTGATTTACCTGGTTATGGTTTTGCTAAAGTCCCTTTAGAAATGAAGAAGAAGTGGCAAAAAGCCTTAGGTGAATACTTAGAAAAGCGTGAGTGTTTAAAAGGATTAGTGATTTTAATGGATATTCGTCATCCACTAAAAGATCTTGATTTAGACCTTATTCACTGGGCAGTAGATAGCGATTTACCAATATTAGCATTACTAACCAAATGTGATAAATTTTCACAGGGACAACGTAGCACTGCCGTTTTACAAGTTAAAAAAGCGTTAAAAGACCTTGATGCTGATATTACCGTACAAGCATTTTCATCGCTTAAACGCACCGGAGCAGAACAAGCTACAACCTTAATTCGTCATTGGTTTGGTGATGATAGCGAACAATTTTTCCCTAAAAGCTAACAATCATTGCTTTATACCCACCATCGCCAGCTACATTCGCTGGCTTTTTTATGTTTGCTAATCACTTAGCTTAAATTGATTTTTTTGGGCGCTAAGAGATGAAAACTGTTGATGTGCTAATGCCCAAAATTGACTCGATATTTTATTAATTACATTAGATTCAGCATTAATTAACACCGCAAAGCCAATATCTAAATCGGGTGAATAACCGATGTCTGCACGAAAACCTGAAACCCAACCCGAATGGTAAATAATCGGGTACCCTTCAAATTGATAAATACGCCAACCATAGCCATAGTGAGCATCGGTTAAGTACTCCTTCCAAAATCTACGTCGTAGATCTTTTTTAGTCTTTATTCTTGGCGTAGTTAATTCATCCAACAAACCTGCTGACAATACCTCGGGGTTGTGTCCCAAATTTGCAATCAACCATTTAGCTAAATCCGTAATACTAGCGTTAATGCCTGCAGCAGGTGCAACTTTGTAAAAATCCGGTTCAACTTTTACCGTACTCCATACGTATTGTTTAATATTATGGCCTTTGTCATCTTTGTGCTGCGTATTGATACGTTTTCTCAATACATGAGGTTTTGCGGTGTTTGCGTGTGTTAAAAATACATCAATACCAACAGAAGCGTTGGTCATATCTAATGGTGAAAAAACGCGTTCTTGCAGCAAGGTAGGATAATCCTTAGATTGACTAGCTTCGATAGCCGGCTGTAACAAGCCATAAGCAATATTTTGATAGCCATAACACTGTGCGGGTTTACAAATAGGATTAATCCGATCAAAGCGACTTATAATTTTATCCATCGTCCAATTTTCGTGTAAGAGATTGTCATAAGCATTTGGCATCAAGCCACTTGAGTGACTTAATAAATGTTTAAGCTGAATTTTATCTGCAGCACCATCTTTTGCCAAAGTAAAGTTAGGCACATATTTGGTAATAGGATCTGACAAACTTAAACGTTTTTCTTGCGCCAGCATAGTTGTAATAGTTGCCGCGAAGGGTTTAGATACTGAAGCAAGACGAAAAACGGTGCTGTTATTTACTTTTTGCGATTTAGCTTTATCGATATGACCAAATGTTTCTAAAGCAACAATATCTGTATTTTTAACGATGACATACGCACCACCCGGAATGCTATATTTGTTTAGTTCAAGTACAACATTGGCTGAAAATTTTTCATTGAGTGCAATAAGGTTATTACCATATGAATATGGCAAGACAAACAATAGTAAAAAAAGAGAGAAAAATCGGGAAAACATAACAACAGACTCAAAGTGAAAAGCGAGCGATTCTAACCATTCATTAGACAAATAAAAAGTATTCTTTTGCGGCAATTTAAAATCCTGATAAAATAAACCCCATACGAGATATACCAAAACCAGCGTTTCCAATTAGGATTTATGATAAATGATAGCTATTGCTGAGCAAATCGCTAAAGAACTTGATGTTAAAACTGTACAAATTAATGCCGCAATCACACTTTTAGACGACGGAGCAACCGTGCCATTTATTGCTCGTTATCGTAAAGAAGTAACACAAGGGTTAGAC
Organism: Colwellia sp.; assembly: GCA_013215655.1. Lineage (GTDB taxonomy): Bacteria > Pseudomonadota > Gammaproteobacteria > Enterobacterales > Alteromonadaceae > Colwellia_A. The sequence continues at coordinate 2,363 of JABSOX010000139.1, read as the reverse complement.
GATAATCATTTACGCCACCTACATCAGCGCTTAAGTTATTTACGCGATTTAAGCGATCGTCGCAAAGTTATTCTTACCAGTATTAAACAACAAGGAAAGTTAACACCCGCTTTAGAGAACGAACTCAATAACGCCGATAACAAAACTCGTTTAGAAGATTTATATTTGCCCTTTCGACCTAAACGTCGCACTAAAGGACAAATTGCTATCGAGGCTGGCTTAGAGCCACTAGCCAATAAATTGTATAATGATTGGCGCTTGATTCCAGAGGTTGAAGCAAAAGCCTTTATTAATAAAGACGCAGACCTGAATGATGAGAAATCAGTACTAGATTTAGCCAGCTTTATTTTAGTTGAACGTTTTGCTGAAGATGCCAATTTACTGCAAAAATTAAGACGACATTTATTAAAACAAGCACACCTCACCAGTAAAGTTGTTAAAGGGAAAAACCAAGAAGGCACCAAATTTAGAGATTACTTTGAGCATTCAGAACGTTTAAAGTCAGTACCATCACACCGTATGTTAGCCATGCTTCGTGGGCGTAATGAAGGCTGTTTACAATTAAAAATTAACGTTGATCCACAACAAGAAGACAGCTCTTATTCAAGTGCTGAACAATTGATCATGGAACATTTTAATTTACGCTTATCTGGACAAGGATGCGCTGAATTTTTAACAAAAGTAGTACGTTTAACATGGAAGCAAAAACTAAGTTTAAGTTTAGAAACTGAATTACTAGGTAACTTACGTGAACAAGCTGAGGTAGAGGCGATAAAAGTTTTTGCAACAAACCTAGGTGACTTATTAATGGCTGCACCAGCTGGAGCAAAGACAACTTTAGGGTTAGATCCCGGCTTACGCACCGGATGTAAACTTGCCATTGTTGATGCTACCGGAAAATTATTGCAAACGGCGACAATATTCCCACATGCGCCACAGAATCACTGGGATAAATCTGTTCGCACCTTAGTTAACCTTTGCCAACAACACAAAGTAGAACTTATCGCAATTGGTAATGGCACCGCTTCAAGAGAAAGTGATAAGCTTGCTGCCGAGGTTATCAAAGTTTTAACTGATAATATTGCCGAAAGTGAATCATCTAAAAATAGTAAACCAAATAAAATGATGGTCAGTGAAGCCGGAGCTTCGGTTTATTCTGCATCTGAATTTGCAGCTAATGAATTTCCTGACTTAGATGTATCCATACGTGGTGCAGTTTCTATCGCCCGTCGTTTACAAGACCCGATGGCAGAGCTAGTGAAGATAGACCCCAAGGCGATTGGTGTTGGTCAATATCAACACGATGTTAGCCAAAGTCAATTAAGCAAGATGCTTGATAATGTTATTGAAGATTGTGTAAACGCAGTAGGTGTTGATTTAAATAGCGCCTCTGCAGCATTGCTTACTAGAGTTTCTGGTTTAAATAAAACCATGGCTCAGAATGTTGTCGCCTATCGCGATGAACATGGCCGTTTTAATGATCGTAATGAATTAAAGAAAGTTGCCCGTTTAGGTCCAAAGGCATTTGAGCAAGCGGCAGGTTTTTTACGTATATCAGATGGTAAAAATCCGTTAGATCAATCTGCTGTTCATCCTGAAACATATCCTGTCGTTGCAGCGATAATTGCAAAGTTAAAATGTAATGTGCGAGACTTAATAGGAAACACTGAACAATTAAGCCAACTTGATGTTAATGAACTTGCCAATGATAATTTTGGTGCCGTTACCATCAAAGACATTATTAGCGAACTTGAAAAACCTGGACGGGATCCACGACCTGAGTTTAAAACAGCGAATTTTAAAGAGGGTGTTAATACCATTAATGATTTAAAGGTAGGCATGATCTTAGAAGGTGTTATTTCTAATGTTGCCAACTTCGGCGCCTTTGTTGATTTAGGAGTACATCAAGACGGCTTAGTACATATTTCCTCATTAACTAATAAGTTTGTTAGTGACCCCAGAGAAGTTGTTAAAGCGGGTGATATTGTAAAGGTTAAAGTAACTGAAGTTGACCCACAACGTAAACGTATCAGCTTAACCATGCGCTTAGATGATGCTATCACCACTAAGCCGACACATAAATCTCAACAACATGCACAATCAAAATCAACTCAACCTCAGAACTCTAGTGGCCATAAAAAAACGCAGCAGCGTTTACCTAAAGCTCATAAACCTAAAGACTCAAATAATGCGGCAATGGGCAATGCTTTCGCCGATGCCTTCGCAAAACTAAAGAAGTAAAGTTCATGTTTTAGCTAATACCATTTTGATTAAGTTTCTTCCCGCTCAGCGAGATTTAAAAGGCTTAGAGACACAACTTTTTAGTTCCAGACAAAAGTTAAGTACCTGCGTCCATGCAGGCA
>JABSOX010000138.1 GCA_013215655.1 Colwellia sp. | reverse complement strand
TAAATGGTATGCTCTCGGTTTGGCGCATCGGGAACTAAGGCAACACGAAAGTCTTCAGGCGCGTCATTGATCGCGGGAATTTTGTACGTAGCTGGATTATTTGAAAGCAAGCGCCCTTGTTCATTCCATATTAACTCTTCAGTTGTTAACCATCCCATACCTTGCACAAACGCACCTTCAATTTGACCAATGTCGATTGCAGGATTAATTGAGTGACCAACGTCTTGCAAGATATCTGTACGTAAAGTTTTATATTCACCCGTTAACGTATCAATGAGTACTTCAGATACAGATGCACCCGTTGCATAATAAAAGAATGGACGACCTTTACCAGTAGCTCGGTCAAAGTGAATCTTAGGAGTCTTGTAAAAACCGGTAGAAGATAAGGAAACACGTCCCATGTAAGCGATTTGTGAAAACTCTGCAAAGCTAAATGTTTGTTCACCAACAATAATGTTGTTATTTTCAAATTTAACTTGTTCTGCGCTTACCTGATATTTTTCACAAGCAAAATCAATTAACCGCTGTTTTATCGTTTTTGCAGCCGCTTCTGCTGCTTTTCCATTTAGGTCAGTCCCTGAAGATGCAGCAGTGGGTGATGAATTTGGCACCTTATCAGTGCGCGCTGAAGAAATAGCCACCGTATCAACATCTACTTGGAATTCTTCTGCAACTATTTGCGCTACTTTAGTATTCAACCCTTGTCCCATTTCACTTCCACCGTGGCTTAAATGAATCGTACCATCGGTATAGATATGAACGAGAGCGCCTGCCTGGTTTAAATGTTGAACGGTAAATGAAATACCAAATTTAACCGGTGTTAACGCGATGCCTTTTTTCAGTACATTATTGTTTGCATTAAATTCTGTTACTGCTTGACGGCGAGCTTGATAGTCAGAACTTTGTTCTAAAGTATCTATAATCTCAGCTAAGTTGTTATGTTCAACTTTTTGATGATAATGCGTTTCGTTACGGCCTTCATCGCCATATAGATTTACTTTTCTAATTTCTAATGGGTCTTTACCCAAATGGCGAGCAATTTCATCCATGACCATTTCAATGGTCATCATGCCTTGAGGACCACCAAAACCACGATAAGCTGTGTGCGAAACGGTATTTAATTTGCAACGATTACCAGTCACCGTTGCTTGATCTAAAAAGTAAGCATTATCAGAGTGGAACATCGCTCGATCAACAATGGCATCAGATAAGTCAGGTGAATAACCACAGTTGCCATTTACTTCTATATTAATACCTTTGATCTGACCATTTTTGTCAAAACCAACCGTGTAGTTATTTTCAAATGGATGACGTTTTCCTGTCATGATCATATCGTCCATACGACCCAACTTGAATTTAACCGGACGCTTGGCTTCATTGGCAAGTAGAGCGGCAATACAAGCCCAAGGTGCGGCTTGTGTTTCTTTACCACCAAAACCACCACCCATACGGCGCATATCAACTAAAACTTTGTTTAAAGGGATATCTAATACTTCAGCCACCAATTTTTGCACTTCACTAGGATGTTGCGATGAAGTAAAAATTTCCATACCACCATCTTCAGTTGGTACAGCGGTTGATACTTGTCCTTCAAGATACATATGCTCTTGACCACCGACAATTATTTCACCCGATAATTGATGTTCAGCTGCAGCTATAGCGGAATCGGAGTCACCACGTTTCATCGTAAATGGTGGACGAACAAAGCTCTGCTTTGTTAATGCATCCTTAACCGTTAATACCGCTTCAAGTTCTTGATATTCAACTTTAGCTAATTTTACGGCTTTACGTGCAAGGTCGTAACTTGTTGCCGCTACCGCAAAAAGAGGCTGGCCAATAAATTCTACTTTACCAATAGCTAATACAGGATCGCCAGGAAAGACAGGGCCTATATCCGTATGACCGGGCACATCTTCAACAGTAATAACAGTGATCACACCAGGCGCCGCTTTAACGGCTGAGAGATCCATTGAAAGAATATTAGCGTGTGCTTGAGTTGATTGTCCTACAGCAGCATGTAATTCACCGCGTAATGCCGGGCGATCATCAACATAAATGGCTTCACCGGCGACATGTTTATCTGCACTTTCATGTTTTTTAGAACGGCCTACACCACCTAAACCAACATTACTTTGTCCGTTTACGACACTCTTATCTGTATTTGACTGTGCTTTTTTCGCATCAGCTTTCTTTACATCAATTAGACTACGCATAATTTACCACTCGTGTTGCTATCTTTTGGCTTTGCATTTCTAAATAGCACTTTTCTATAAGGTTCTGCGCTACTGTCATGCGGTACTTATCTGACGCCCGGACATCAGACATTGGCTGAAAATCGGTTGCTAAAGCTGTTTTTGCTTGGGCAATTGATTCTTTTGTTAAGCGATTACCTTTTAATACAGCTTCAGCTGCAGGTGCCCGTTTGGGAATAGCCGCCATACCACCGTATGCCATGCGAATATTTGTAATTTCTTGGCTTGCATTCTGTTCGATAAAGATGGCTACTAAAACCGCAGAGATATCGTCATCGATTCGTTTAGATATTTTGTAAACTTTTAAAGTTTGACCAACCGTTGGTTTAGGGATCTGTATGGACAGTATAAATTCTGACGGCTTAAGCACAGTTTTTTTGTAGTCGACAAAGTAGTCTTCTACCAAAATGGTGCGTTCAACACCATTAACATGCAAAGTCATTGTTGCGCCAAGAGCAATAAGGGCTGGTGGCATATCACCAATCGGAGATGCATTACCGACATTGCCCCCTAACGTACCGGTATTACGTACTTGTTTTGACCCTATACGTTCAATCATATCGCCTAAATCTGGGTAATAGTGATGTAAGGTATCAATAAACTTGCTGTAAGGTAGTGCAGAGCCGATAACGATTTCGGTATCTGTTTCTTTCAACGTTGTTAATTCTTCAACGTTGCCGACGTAAATAAGTTTATCTATATTTGCTAAATTTTGTGTAATTGACAGTGCTAAATCTGTACCACCCGCCACGAGCGTTGATGTAGGTTCATTGATCAGCTCATAAGCTAATTCATTGATATTTTTAGGAGAAATAAAATTATTGCCATTACCATTTAAAGTAGGAGCCGTTAATTTTTGAAACTCTGTTAGCTTTGCCACAGTTTCTTGGTAGTGCTTAGCAAAAGAGTCTTCTTCACTAGAGGTACTTGACGTAATAGCAGCGTCAATGATTGAACGATACCCAGTGCAACGACATAAATTACCTGCTAATGCTTCAAGTACTTCCGCACGATTTGGCGTTTGATTATGTTTATGTAAAGCAAAAGATGACATCACAAAACCAGGTGTGCAAAATCCACATTGTGAGCCATGGTTATCCACTAGCGTCTGTTGAGCATGATGTAAATTTGCACCATCTTTCAAATCTTCGACTGTGATTAATTGTTTACCATGTAAGCTTCCAACAAAAGTAATGCAGGAGTTAATAGATTTATAATGAAGTTGATTGGCATTATCACGATCTAATTCTGCGATCACTACGGTACAAGCGCCACAATCACCTGAAGCACAGCCTTCTTTGCTACCAGATTTAAATTGTATTTCACGTAGATATTGTAGCACCATCAAATTAGGGTCGATGTTTTCTATTGTCACAACATCGTTGTTTAATAAGAAACGAACTGTACTTTTTGTCATGATTTGTTCCGTAGTTGTTCTTGTTTGTTTGAAAGAGGAGAACTTCAATAGTTTTAATATAGCAGAATCAAAACCTGACACAAGTGTCAATTTAATATCTTGCAGATATTAGGTACAAATACTGGTCATTTAACGTTGTTTTTGGAGTTTTTGTTTACTTTAGAGGCTGCGCTATAACCCCTTTGTTATATTTAGAATAAAAAAACTACCCACTAGAGTCACATATTTGAGAATGTAATTGAAAATGTTCTGCTTATATTTTGCGAAAGGCATTTCACCACAAAATGGCTCGTAAACGCTTACCCACGTTTTCATGAGAATAGTTTATAGTTAAATAATGTAGATATTGTTGGAATTGAATATTATTGAATTTTATATTTAAATCTTTAATTTTAATGGGCTATTGCTCAACGGTATTTGCTGAAACAATCTTTTGGCAAATTAATCATGCGCCACCTGCCACCATTATAGAAGGACAATATAAAGGTGAAGGTTTTGTAGATCTGATATTAAAACAATTGATTACAGAATTACCGCAATATGAACATAAAATTATAGTTAGCTCTATGGCACGTTCTATATTTGATTTAAAAGAAAAGAAACACATTTGTTTACCGGCCTTGTTTCCTACAAATAAAAGAAAGCAATTTATGCATTTTTCAAAAGCATCCGTTGCACATCCAAGTCACAGAATTGTTTTTAATAACAAAGTGAAGTTTTTACAAAAAGATGAACTATCATTAATCGAATTACTTGAAAATAACACCTATGTATTAGGACTAGATAAAGCGCGTTCTTTTGGCGACCAGATTGATAAAATCATCACTAACAAAACCTATATTCGCAATGTATACCTATTCAGCTCTGAATCACCTAACAGGCTATTGTATATGTTAAATATGGGCAGAATTGATTATACAATAACCTACCCATTCCAAGTATCGTACTACAAAAAACAAAATAATTTAGATAGTGATGAATTTAATATATTTAAAATTTCTGGAGCAAAACAATATGTTATTGGAAGCGTTGCATGCCCCAAAACAATTTGGGGTAAAAAAATTATCGATGATATTAATATCGTTTTAGAGAAGTTGAAGCCTTCTAACGGATATCATCAAGCTTTAGGGAAATGGTGGGAAACTGAAGCTCATTCTGATGATTTTTTACAATATTATAACGATGTTTTTTTAAAAAATTGAGTCATCAACATTTGTATTAGTCATAAGAGAATCAACCTCATCGATAATAATAGAAAATATATAATTCAGTCTTAGTTAGTAGACTGTCCCTTTTTCTGACCTACAAAATATATTGACATAACCCCCCCTATTTATTCCAATAATACGATCTCTAGATCTTAACCCATGGTAATCCTTAATATTTAACACGCTATAAATAAATAATTCAAAGCTATTGACCTTTGAGCTCTAACACATTAACCTAAATGTAAGCGCTTACAAATGGCTTGTATTTATATTCGCATATTTTTTTAATTTATTTTGTAAGCGCTTTCAATGATGCGTAAGTATACTGTAATGGTATAGAAGGAAAAGAATAAACAATGACTAAGTTAACATTACCACCGCAGTCAAAAATGTCATCAAATGAATTTATATATGGTGTTGCAACCGCTGCGTTTCAAATTGAAGGTGGTATAGCAGATCGTTTACCATGTATTTGGGATACTTTCTGTGCGCAGCCCAATAAGATTGTTGATAGTTCTAATGGTGATGTAGCTTGTGATCATTACAATAAGTGGCAAGACGACATTGAGTTAATTTCTTCTTTAGATGTTGATGCTTATCGCCTTTCAATTTCATGGCCACGGGTGATCACAGAATCAGGAGAGTTAAACGAAACAGGTGTTAATTTTTACCTCAATATTTTGGATGAGTTACAAAAGCGTAATATCAAAGCATTTGTCACCCTTTACCACTGGGATTTGCCTCAACACCTTGAAAACAAAGGCGGTTGGCTAAACCGAGAAACCTGCTACAAATTTAAAGAATATGCAGACTTGATCAGTAAAGCTTTTGGTGACCGTGTTTATTCTTACGCTACGCTTAATGAGCCCTTTTGCAGCGCATATTTAGGTTATGAAGTAGGCGTACATGCGCCCGGAAAAACAGGTAGAGAAAACGGCAAAAAAGCGGCCCATCATCTTTTACTTGCCCATGGTCTCGCAATGGAAGTATTGAATAAAAACAGTCCTGACTCGCTTAATGGCATCGTATTAAATTTCACACCGACTTATGCAGTAGATGATAAAGCAGAAAATATCGAAGCAGCTAAATTTGCCGATGATTATTTTAACCAGTGGTATATCAAACCACTCTTTGATGGTAAATATCCAGATATCCTGCAACAATTACCTGAGAACTGTCACCCAGATATTCATGTTGGCGATATGGAAATAATTTCTCACCCCATCGATTTTTTAGGCGTGAATTTCTACACTCGCTTAGTATATAAGGCGGTTGAAGGTGACTTTTTTGAAGAACTCTCCCCTACTGGACAATTAACTGATATTGGCTGGGAGATTTATCCCCAAGCATTTAGCGATTTATTATTATCTTTAAACAAACTGTATGACTTACCTCCTATTTATATCACTGAAAATGGTGCGGCTATGGCCGATAAAATAGTAAATAACGAAGTAAATGACATCGATCGAATTGATTATTATCAACAACATTTACTTGCTGTTAATGAAGCCATTGTTCAAGGCGTAGATGTTCATGGCTATTTTGCTTGGAGTTTAATGGATAATTTTGAATGGGCTGAGGGGTATTTAAAACGTTTTGGCATTGTTTATGTGGATTATCAGAGTCAAGTAAGAACAATTAAAGCCAGTGGCTTGGCGTACAAAGATTTCATTAGTAATAGAAAGTAACTTTAATAAGCCTAAATAGTGGAAAATAAAATGACTAAACTCCCCTTTTACGAAAAAGTTGGTTATGCCGTAGGCGATGCCGCTGCTAATCTGGTTTGGCGTGGCGCATTGGCCTACTTAGCGGTATTTTATACGGATACCTTTGGTTTAACTGCAGCGGCGGCTGCGATGTTATTTTTAGTAGTGCGTTTGTCTGATGGCGTTACCGATATCATCATGGGCATGATTGCCGATCGTACCAATACCCGCTGGGGCAAGTTTCGCCCTTGGATTTTATGGTCAACGCCCTTCTTAGCCTTATTTATGGTGTTATGTTTCACCACCCCTGATTTATCTGATAGCAATAAACTCATCTACGCTTATGTCACCTATATAGGTTTAACACTTGCCTACACAGTAAATAACGTACCCTATTCCGCATTAATGGGGGTTATGACACCAAGTGATACTGAACGCACTAGTTTATCGGGCTTTCGTTTTGCTGGTGCATTCGCTGGTGGTTTACTGGTGATGGGCTTTTTACCT
>JABSOX010000137.1 GCA_013215655.1 Colwellia sp. | reverse complement strand
CAACTCATTTAACGCTCGTGGTTCAAAAACAGCACCTGAGAGAATATGTGCGCCAACTTCAGAGCCTTTTTCAACAACACAAACCATTAGTTCTTGTTCTTTTTCTTGTGCAAGTTGCATAAGCCGACAAGCCGTTGCTAAGCCTGAAGGGCCAGCACCAACGATCATCACGTCAAACTCCATCGATTCACGTTCCATAATATCTCCCAATATTTTATTCTTGATTTTATTCTAATGAAAATCAAACGCACGTTTGATTTTCAAACGCCTGTTTGATAATATCAATCATTATAGATATTTTGTAGGTAAATACTATCCTGTTGTTCAATATTTACCGATAATATTTGTTTACGCATAATACAAAGCAGATTAGGTTCATGTTCTCGTTGACGTTCACGTAATCTACAAGTAATCTTTCGCACAATTATTAGAATTAGAAGCTAGAATTAACTGCAAAGCAATTTTAGTAAAATACGATTAACAACACGCACCCTCAGAGGCAACGATGAAAATATTAGTACCCATCAAACGAGTCATTGACTATAACGTCAAAGTTCGCGTTAAATCAGACAACTCCAATGTCGATCTTGCTAATGTAAAAATGGCAATCAACCCCTTTTGTGAAATAGCGGTTGAAGAAGCTGTTCGATTAAAAGAAGCAGGTATAGCAACAGAAGTTATCGCTGTATCTATTGGCAATAAATCTTGTCAAGAACAACTTCGAACCGCTTTAGCACTCGGTGCTGACCGCGCGATTCAAATTGATACCGACCAAAACCTTGATGCGTTGAATATTGCTAAACTTCTACAAAAAATTGTAGAAGAAGAAGCTCCGCAGCTAGTTATCTTAGGTAAACAGTCTATAGATAGTGACAATAACCAAACAGGTCAAATGCTTGCGGCATTAACAGGCTTAGCTCAGGGTACTTTTGCGTCAGAAGTAAAAGTAGAAGGCGATAAAGTTAACGTGACCCGTGAAGTAGACACCGGCTTACAAACAATTGCTTTAAATTTGCCTGCTATTATTACTTCAGATCTTCGATTAAATGAACCTCGTTATGCTTCTTTACCTAATATCATGAAAGCTAAACGTAAACCTTTAGATGTTAAATCTGCAGCTGATTTTGGTATTGATTTAAGCCCTCGTACCACGTTATTAAAGGTCACACCTCCGGCAGAACGTCAAGCGGGTATCATAGTAGAAAGTATTGATGAATTGGTAGAAAAATTAAGAAATGAAGCGAAGGTGATCTCATGAGTATTTTAGTATTTGCTGAACATGATAACAGCACTTTAAAAGCAGACACCCTTAAAACAGTAGCTGCAGCACAAGCAATGGGTGGTGACATCCATATTTTAGTTGCCGGTTCAAATTGCCAAGCAGTGGCAGAACAAGCAGCTAAAGCTAATGGTGTGAGTAAAGTATTTGTTGCGGATAATGCCGCTTATGAGCATCAGTTAGCAGAAAACGTAAGTTTACTGGTAACTGATCTTGCTGGAGATTACGAACATATTCTTGCAACGGCATCAACTACTGGCAAAAACTTTATGCCTCGTGTTGCTGCATTGTTAGATGTTGCGCAAATTTCAGATATTATTGCCGTGGAAAGTGCTGATACCTTTGTTAGACCAATATATGCGGGTAATGCTATTGCAACAGTACAGAGTCTAGACAGCAAAAAAGTTATTACGGTTCGCCCAACAGGTTTTGATGCTGTTGCTACCGATGGCAATGCAGAAATCATTGCCATTGATACCACTACAGATGCCGGAATCTCTCGTCATGTGAGTGATGAAGTATCAGTTTCTGAACGTCCTGATTTAGGCGCAGCTAGCGTGGTAATTTCAGGTGGTCGTGGCATGCAAAATGGTGAAAACTTTAAGTTGCTTGAAGGTATTGCAGATAAACTAGGTGCTGCTATTGGTGCATCACGTGCTGCTGTTGATGCGGGATTTGTTCCTAACGATATGCAAGTGGGCCAAACAGGTAAAATTGTTGCTCCTGACTTATATATTGCCGTCGGTATTTCAGGTGCAATACAGCATTTAGCGGGTATGAAAGATTCAAAAGTCATTGTTGCTATAAACAAAGATGCTGAAGCACCGATATTCCAAGTTGCTGATTATGGGCTAGTTGCTGATTTGTTTGATGCGCTACCTGAATTAGAAAGTAAATTGTAAATTTATCTTTTAAGTCAGTATAATAAAACCACTCTTGTAGTGGTTTTATTTTGCCTAAAATTCAGGCTTAATACCAAAATAAACTAAGTGATTAAGTAAGTAATTGAGTATGAAAAAAAATCTTTCCAGTCTAAGTGATCTTGCTAGCTTATTAGGTAAAAGCAGTGACACCATTGAAAAAACGTCTAATAATAACAACGATGACACACTTGTTTATTCTACTGATGGTGGCAGGATTAAAAAAAGCTCTAATAAAACTGAAATAACGCCGTCTGACGGTTATGCAAAAGTACGCAGAGAAACTAAAGGTCGTAAAGGTAAAGGCGTAGTGACTATCTCAGGATTAGGGTTAGATGCTGCCGCCTTAAAAGATCTCGCTAAAAAATTGAAAAAAACATGTGGTGCTGGTGGCACGGTTGTTGGAGAAACTATTGAAGTGCAAGGTGATAAAAGAGCACAAATTCAACAAGTGCTAGAAAAAAACGGTTTTAAAGTAAAATTTATCGGCGGTTAAATACAGAGCAAATACCATTTTTCATCCGCTTAGATAACAAAAATAAAATTAAAGGCTTCAAATGACATCAATTAATCCCAATGAACTTTCCATTCTCGTAGTAGAACCTTCAGATATCCAAAGAAAAATTATTACTCAGCAATTGAAAAAACAAGGTATCGTTGAAGTCTCCCAAGCAAAAAATATTACTGAAGCATTATCAATCATAGAACGTCATGCTCATGATTTAATTACCAGCGCAATGTATTTTGAAGACGGTACAGCTTTAGAGTTATTACGAAAAGTAAGAGCTAACGAAAGAATTGCTGATACCTCGTTTATGCTAGTCACCAGTGAATATAAAAAAGAAAACCTTGAAGAGTTTAAGCAATCTGGCGTAATTGCGTTATTGCCAAAACCCTTCACTCATGATCACTTAGCCGCAGCCATTAATACAACGATGGACTTATTATCTGCTGATGAGCTAGAACTGGAGCATTTCGACGTTCATCAAATAAGAGTTTTACTCGTTGATGACAGTCGCCTTGCCCGTAACCATATTAAGAGAGTACTAAATAATATGGGTTTAATGCGAGTAACTGAGGCTGTAGATGGTAGACAAGCAATAAATCTGATTAATGATAATATGTTTGACTTGGTTGTCACTGACTATAATATGCCGGAAGTTGATGGTAGAGAATTAACTCGCTATATCCGCGAACAAAGTCAACAATCTCATCTTCCTATATTAATGGTTACAAGTGAAAGTAAAGATACTCACTTAGCGACCATCGAACAAGATGGTGTCAACGCTTTATGTGATAAACCTTTTGAGCCACAGTTGGTTAAGCAAATATTATTCAAGCTGTTAGAGCACTAATTATATACGCTAAAATCAGTTAACTAATGCCGTGTTCCCGCAGTTTCATGGCAATTTTATTATGTGATACCTTTAACCTTTTAGCTAAACTACGTGTACTTGGGTATTGTGGGTATAACTCTGTTAACAAACTCTTTTCGAATATTGCTTGCGCTGCTGACCAATCTTTCACAGCATCTGCAGCTTGTATATCTACACCCACTTCTTCACGAGCATCAAATTGCGCTAAAGCGAGCAATATATCCTCTTGCTGAATCACATCAGCAGGTGTTAGCGCTACCACTCTAAACAGCACGTTTTGTAACTCTCTGACATTACCCGGCCAACGATGATTTTTTAAAACAACCATAGCTTGTTCTGAGATTATAGGTGTAGGTTGATTTACTTGAATAGCGGCGTTTTCGATAAATGCTTTTGCAAGTAAGGAAATATCTTCGCTTCGCTCCCTTAACGGTGGCAATACCAAATTAAGTACATTAAGGCGATAAAATAGGTCTTCTCTGAATCTTTTATTTTCTAATAGTTGAGGAAGGTTTTGATGAGTAGCACTAATAATACGTACATCAGCCTGTAGTTCAGTTATACCTCCCACTCGACGGTAACTAAAATCTTGTAAAAAACGTAATAATTTAGCCTGTAAATAGACGGACATTTCGGCCACTTCATCTAAAAAAATAGTCCCCCCGTTAGCCAATTCGAATAAACCGGGTTTACCACCCTTTTGTGCACCAGTAAAAGCACCTGAAGCGTAGCCAAAAAGCTCACTTTCTAATAGGTGTTCGGGTAGTGCTGAACAATTAATAGCTAAAAATGGAGCTTTGCTGCGTTTACCTGCATTATGTAATGCACGCGCAACAAGCTCTTTACCTGTACCTGTTTCACCACTAATAAAAACGGGTAACTCAAGCTCTGCATACCGTAACGTTTGTTGGTTTAATACTCGTATTTTAGCAGAATTACCTATTATATTAGTGATCTCCTGCTCTTCCCGAGACTGCATCATCGCAATTTGACGTCCCACGGAGTCCATAGCCCGTAAAATAATGACAGCTCCAGAAATCTTATCGTCAATAAGCACAGGACTAATATCAGCAATATAAGATTTATTAAGAAACTCCAATGCCAGCGAACATGTTTTATCAACGAGCAATGAATTGACCTCTTGATCAATAAACTGAGTAATATTTTGACCTTTGATTATTGAGGAGTCGGATACTAAATTTTCTGTTGCTCGATTAATGGCAATAATAAAACCTTGTTCATCGATATCTAAAATAGGATCAGGTAATCGATTTAATAATGTTTTTAAATGATTTTCTCGGCTCTCTGTCGGTAAAAGTTCTATTTCACGACAGTGAACAATACCTTCGACCGCCTCTAAAGAGGACTGTATCTCAGTAAATAGAATATAACTACGCTCAAAATTAACGTAAGTGTATTTTGTAACAACCTCAATAGCTTTTACATCCCAAGAATGTTGAGAAAATATGGCCAGTATCTCTTGAGTAATGCCTAACCTGTCTGTTGATTTTATTTCAATGCGCATTTTAGTAACTCCAACTATCGTAACATATATAGTACACCGTATTATTTTCATTACAACAGAGTTAACGGCCTATTTTATACAGCCTATATTGAAATAAATCGCATAAAAAGTTTATCCACACTTAACTTTGTAATAATACTATTACAACAAGAGAATATTAAAACACATATGCTATCGTAACTCATTGTAATTAATATTAAAAATATCTTTGGCAACAAACTTGCAACACACAAAGTAAATTACATGACAATGATTTGTTTATAAACAGGATAACTATGAGCAGTAGCAAGCATATCGAAACCCAAGCAATACACGCCGGTAGAATTAATGACGAACAATTTGGTTCATTAGCGACACCACTTTATCAAACCTCAACATTTATCTTTGATAATGCACAACAAGGTGCTGACCGATTTGCTGGAGAAGCTGAAGGCTATATCTATGGACGATTGGGGAATCCAACCGTAAGGCAGCTAGAGATGCGTGTAGCTGCAATGGAAGATATGGAAGACGCCGCGGCTACAGCAACAGGTATGGCTGCCGTTTCTGGTGCTCTATTAGCAAATCTTCAATGCGGCGATCATATCATTTCGTCTAATGCAATTTATGGCTGTTCATTTGCCCTGATCAGTCATATGTTGACAAAGTTCGGTATCGAAGTCAGTTTTGTTGATATGACAAATCCTGAAAATATAGAAAAAGAAATAAAACCTAATACCAAACTAGTCTTCTTAGAAACTCCCATTAATCCTAATTTAGTGGTGCTTGATTTAGAGAAAATCTTATCAATTACAAAGCGTCATAAACTTTTATCCGTTGTCGATAATACTTTTCTTACTCCAGTATTACAGCAACCGGGAAAATATGGCGCTGATATTATTGTTCATAGTGCAACTAAGTACCTCAATGGTCATGGTGATGTTGTTGCGGGAATTATATGTAGCAATACTGAAATGATTAGTCATATTAAATTAACGGCGCTTAAAGATATTGGTGCAACCATGAGTCCTCATGATGCTTGGTTAATAACAAGGGGATTAAAAACACTACCTCTACGTATGGAACGTCATTGCTCAAATGCTCAAAAAATTGCTGAATTTTTAGAAAGTCATAAAAGCGTAGCACAAGTATTTTATCCAGGTCTTAAAAGCCACCCTGGTAATAAATTTATCGGCTCACAAATGAAGGCCGCTGGTGGTGTCATTGCATTTGAAATAGCGAGTGATCTTGAAGGGGGCAGTGCCTTTATTAATCGTATGGAATTATTTTCTATCGCAGTAAGTTTGGGAGACGCAGAATCTCTTATTCAACATCCTGCCTCTATGACACACTCTCCTTACACTCAAGAAGAAAGGCTAGCAGCAGGAATTAGTGATACATTAATACGAATTTCTGTTGGTTTAGAGAATGTTGATGACCTATTAGACGATTTATCTCAATCTCTTGATCAAATATCAGTTAACCAAGGGAAAAATGTCGCTTAAATAGTTTAACGATAAATCACGACATTAAAACAGATGTTATTTTAGGAATTAAATTTGCTTTTAAATCATGAATTTCATCTTCCGTATATGGGGTTAATAGTTGTTGACCCCATATAGGTTTTGGCCAACTTATATCAGTTTTAAATCTGACAATGTGATGGATATGCAGTTGAGAGACGACATTGCCTAAAGCAGCTACATTCATTTTATAACCGCCATATTCTGTCATTAGTAGTTCACTTAACATACTAGACTCATTCAAGAATTGCTGCTGTTGTTGCCAGTCTAACTGATAAATATCCTGCATATTTTCAACTCTTGGTACTAAAATAAACCAAGGGTACGCTCTGTCATTACACACAAGTAACTTACACAAAGGTAAATCTAATAACTCTACGCAGTCCGCTTTTAATTGATCATGTAATTTGAAGTCTTTATCTATCATTAATTCCATTTTCATACCCTATACGTTTATTTTTATTAGCGTTTATTTTTTCTACCACGACCACGAGCTAATTTTTTAGCTTCACGAGCAGCAATTTTATCAGCATCAAGTTTGGCGAAGTGTACTATTTCTTTTTCAACCATTTCAGGTGTTTCGAATGTTATCCCTCCTAAGGTTTTATCTCTAATTTCATTGATTAAAATCGCTGATGCTTTATGGAAATCAATACGACCACCGCTACGAACACAACCTCTATTTTTACCTATAGCCTCAATAAGCTCAACGTCTTGTTCTGGTAAGTTTGAGAGTTTATAACGCTCTTTCAATCTCTACGGTTTATTAGCTAAT
>JABSOX010000136.1 GCA_013215655.1 Colwellia sp. | reverse complement strand
AAGCCAGCTACGAGTATTTTTTCCATGGGTGCTCCTTATTTATTTTGCAATTCTTTGATAATATTTTTTTCAAATCGTTCAGTAATGTTTATTGACTCCAACAAGCCTAATAAATCATAGCTAAGATTCAGGTTTAAGTTTACATCATTATCCAAATCAGGGTTTCGTCCTTTAATCACCGTTTCTAGAATCATATATCCGTCATCATTCATCGAAACATCAGAAGACAATTGATGATAATGTAAGTTTTGTAAAGCATCAAATGCTAATTTTAATTGGCTATTACTTATTTTTAGCTCTTTAACTGCAGGGTTATCAATTACCTGAATAAGACCGTTACTAATATTATGTAATTCGCCATTTTTAATGATGATGTTTTTTCCATCAAAGTAGATTGGTAATAACCCTGATATTTTCCCGGTAACAACAATGCCTTGTTTTTTATCTAACTCGAGAACTTTTTCTAAGTCTATATTAGTTAGCTGAACGTTCACTGAATGATCAGTATTAATTGGCCATGTTGTATTAGCGATAAAAAAGCTGCCACCTAAAATGTCACCACCAATATTTTTCGCTGCAAGGCTAAGTTCTTTATTATTAAAACTTAGTTTGGTTTTTAGCGATAAATTGTTAATAGGTGAAGCAATTTCTATTAATTCAATAGCAAGGTTATTATTTTTGCTATCAACTGTTTTAATGTTGCCGTTGGTTACGATTAAATCCTGCTGCCATTGAAGATCTTGTATCCAAATGTCATTAATTTCCCCTGTAGTATTTCGTAATGATATAGAAAATTCGGCAGTATTATTTTGCAAATTATTTAAGTCAGTTAACTGTCCTTTTAGGTGGTAGCTGAGCTCGCCGTCAATCAGTTTAACTGGAATGGGTAAGTTAACCTTTAAGGCGAATAAATCGGTTAGTAGTAGCTTGTTTGTAAAAATTTGAATTTGTGGTTGAATAAGTTCGCCATTCAATTTGATTGTTGTGACCTCCACATCATCAGCTATTACTGTCGCATCGATGTTTATATTATCTATATTACCTTCGATGCTTGATATTAACTGTAGTTTCTCTAATTGTATGATGTTATTTAGGTGGAACAAAATTGCCTGACTATTGAGTTTTAAAGCTAACTGTAAATTGCCGTTTTGGTTGATATTTATATCACCTTGCAGCTGTGTATTTAGTTTGTTTATGGTAAGACTATTTTTGTTTTGTTCTACTTGTTTAGAACTTGATTTTACTTTTGTTGAGTTAGTTTTTGTTAACTCAATCTCTATTAATTCCACTGTTGTTTCGGGTGTTAGTTGTAGATGCCAACCTTGTTGACGTTGCTTAATGGTGCCTACAGCTTTAATGTTTATTGGTTGTCGAGTGACAGCATTTAATGCCGCGATATTTAATTGGCTATCAAATGAAAATGTTGCTTGATTCTTATGGGTATCATCAGCTTTTTGAGAGTCAAAGTTAAAAAATAGTTCAGTTAATTTAAGTTTGCTTGGCTGATTGATATTTTGTGTATCAACATTGATTTCAGCAATGAATAGGCTAGATTCAGTTAGATTAACCTCCACCTTTCCACGAGGAAATACCACTAACCCTCCAGAAGGGTTATCTTTTAATAGCGCTGTTATTTTTGGCGTTATTTTGGGGGATATATCTTGAGTTAATAAAAGCTCAATTAATTTTTTTTCATTATACGCTAACTTAACTTCATTGTGTTTTGCGAACTCAATTTTAAGCAAACCATTGATTAAATGCATTTGCCAGTTAAGTGTACCGTTTAGGATTAATTGTCCGCTTTGTTTGATACCCTCTGAATCAATCGAGAGTTCTTTAAGTTGGGTATTAATAACAAGCTCATTATCTTTCCATTTTATTTGACTAGTAAACCTTCCTTCAATGATAAGACCATCATTTATCTCAGTAGGAAGAGTAAGTTTATGTTCAGTCAAAAAAGTTCTTAACCGTGCCAAATCTGTAGTTAACTCAGCTGTAAAGTCTGTTCCAGTTGATGATAACTTTGCAGATAGGAAACTTGTTTGTTGCAATTTATTTTGATTATTAATAGAAAAACTAAGGGTGTTTTTATTAGTACTAAATTTTCCAAAATAAATAGGCTTAGTTTTTGATTGCGTTTTATTTTGCGTTATAGGAGGGGAAAGAGAAAATGGACGATAGCTAAATTTCTCAACATTAATAGCCGAAGGTAAGGTTAGTTGTGCAACTTGCTGTAAATATTGAGGTAAACCATCAATAGATAATTCTTTTTTTGTCTTATTCTGCGTAGATGTTTTATTTGAAAAGAGCTCACTTTTGCCTCGGATGTTAAGAGAAGTTATTTTTATCGAAACTATTTCTATCGTCGAAGCATCTATTTCAGGTGTAAACTGCCACTGTAGTGTAGTGTTTGTTAAGTCAATATTAGCTTGTGCTGATTTTATACATAACTTAGTAATATCAATATTTAGCTTTAAACCCAGATTAAATTCAAGGCATGTTATTTCACTATCGTATTTAGATAGATAGTGATTTGTTACATAAATTGTTAATGAATCTCTAGCCGTAAAAGCAATAATAACGGTGGTAAGTATTGCTATTAACGTGAAAAGTAAAATTTTAAAAAATCGCACTTAGGATCCCTTGCCAGCACTATATTGGTTTTATTGTAGTCATTATAAGTGACAACAATAAGCTTTTTTGGAAATGATAACTTGTCGTTATTCAATGATTAAATATTAGTTCAAGAGTTATTTAATCACTGTTATAGCGAAAGAGCTGACGTTAGTCAGCTACTCCTTCAATATCGCCTCGCATCACGGGATATCCTTGATTCATCCAACCAAAAACTCCTTCCCAGAGTACAGCTGTACGGGTATAACCACGTCTTCTTAGTTTGTTAATGGTGTAATCTGCTGCGGCGCGAGGGCAAGAGCAATAAGCGATAATTTGA
Organism: Colwellia sp.; assembly: GCA_013215655.1. Taxonomy (GTDB): domain Bacteria; phylum Pseudomonadota; class Gammaproteobacteria; order Enterobacterales; family Alteromonadaceae; genus Colwellia_A. The sequence goes on along the minus strand of JABSOX010000136.1, from coordinate 4,498 downwards.
ACATCTTTAGGAATGCCAGCGACGGTTTCATCAAGGTCGGCATAATAAGGGAAGGGGATAGAACCTTCAATATGAGCTGTTTGCCAAACAGAGGTTACTCGGGTATCAAGCAAGACCATTTTTTTCTTGGTACTTAATGCCTTGTATAAATCTTTTGATGAAACATACATACCATCTTGTAAATCAAAATTTGGATCTTCGCCATCTTGATTAATGACATATTGATCAGGTGTTGGCAATTCTCTAAGTATCGTTCTTTCTTCTTTCCAGCCAAGTGCTTTACTGCGTAAAAATGCAGTGATGTTATCAATATCTTGTGTGGATAATTTATTCTTATAGGGTAGCATTGGTGTATTTTGTCGACCATTTTGAATTGCATGGCGAATAAATTCATCGGTGTTGTGAGCAAGCGCAGATTGATTACCCAGAGCTGGAGCTGTAACTCCTTCGCCGTTAATACCGTGACAAGTTGTACAGTTCTTTTGATAAACTTGTTCACCACGTTTAATGTCACCATGTACGGGGTTGGTTGATAATCTTAAGCGCTCAACACCTGCTTGTTCAAATAACCAATAAGTTAAATCCCAAGTTTCATCTAAGGTCATTGGACCGCCAATTTCATCAAGGTAACCACCCATGGCAGTACCTTTTCGGCCATAGGACATTGGTCTTAAAATGGCGTGTGGAACGCCAGACTCAAATAAGCTTTTGCTGCGTAGTGAAGGAGCATGATCGTTAACATGGCCTTGTCGATCAGCGCCATGACAAAGTGAGCAATATTTTTGATAGTTGGATGAAGCAACCTTTGCTTGTTCTTCGGTTAACTTTCGCGGCGGTGGTAAGGTACCTGCTTCATGACTTTGAGCAATGATGATTGATGATTGCATGAGGCTGCTTAAACAGCTAAGTAAGCATATATTTCTAATGATATTCATTATGTTAGCTCTTTCCTTGAAAACCTATTACATTTTATATCATAAGGTTACCGAGCTTCACCTGTTGAAGCAATGGTATTACTTGAATAGAAAGATTTGGTAACAAAATTATCGGTAGCTAGAGGGGGGGTAAGGCTGTTATTGAAAGGTAGAGCGGCATCATTTGATGAAAATTAATACGGTTTTGTAACCACCATTAAGACCTTACCGAGTATCTGCTTTTTACTGACCGGGCCTATTTCTTCAACTGAAAGGCTTGATAAGTTTTCACCTTTACACCAGATCAAACCATTTCTATCGATTAATGCCACGGTTTTAATAATGACGCCGTGATCATTATGATTAAATAAAATAGTCTGTTCTGGTTTGATTCGCCAAAATTTAACCCATTGATTAACTAGTATATAACTTGATTGAGGTATTTTTGGAAACATACTGTGCCCACTTACTTTCCAAAATTTAAAGCCTAAAAATGTCATGAAGCTAATACCGGATAGATTATTTTTTGTGCTGGCGGGTAAGGGCTGGTGGCTAGCGTAACTTGATGTCCTTTACTTGACCAAAATATTTCAGCAAAACGGTTAACCATATCTAATAACTGCAAGGTGATGTTTTTATCAATATGTTGTTTTGCTTTTGAGGTGGCCATCATAATGTTATGAACTAAGCGATGTAGCTCTGGGTATTCGTTTAATTGTGGCTCTTTAATATAATCAGACCAAATGAGAGTAACTTCTTCTTTTACTTTAATGCCGTTCAGTTCTTTTTGCATCACCAAACGTGAAAACTGCGCTTGTTCATTAAGCGTCAAATCACTTTTATTTGTTAATTCCACCAGTAAATCAACCATTCTGAGCATCGTTAATACTGCTATTTGTGCGGTAATAGGATCGTATATTTTACAAGGAATATCGCAGTGAGCAGACACCGTTGGAAAGTGTATTTTCTTGTCCATTGACTCAATGAGTTTGTATAACATTTTGCAGTCCTTATTTATTGTTTTTCTGATGTTGATTTACACGAATGTTATTTTTATTTATCACTATTTTATATAGGATAAATATTGCAATAACAGCAGGAAAAAGCCATAAACAGTGGCTTAAAAATGCCTCGAAATTGCCATGTTCGTGACCTCCGTGGGCACTTACGTTGAAACTACAAAATGTTATTAGTGATAATATAATTAACTTTATCATTGTCTTGTCGTCCTTGGTTTTTGATTTTTGGTTTTAAATTAATGTAATTGCAGTTGTTCGGCATCAAGCCTTTTTTGGAATTCGTTTAAACCGTTTTCGCAGTCTGCACACATCGGATGTTTTTTAGCAAAAATCATCAGCGGCGTGAAAGTGAATTTTAACGCTTTCATTGCTATTAATTTTAGATCTTCACAGGATTGATTATTGTGACTGAGTTTAAGCATGCGATGGTGTGGTATTAACAAGTACTGTAAAGAGACATCATTATTGCCTTGAACTTCAAACAAGGTTGCCAAATTATGCACCGCACAAATCCACGCCATTAATAAATCAACATCTTTATTATTGGCTGACCATAAAGTATCTAAGTGCGATTCTGCTTCTTTATAATAATATTCTGCCTGTAACCAGTTTTGTTCATTAAAACACTCGTTGCCATTGGTGAGTAGATTTTGCCATTGATACATAAGTTTTCCTTTCAATTTACAGACTATTTAATTTGAGCCAAATATTGGTCCATACGTTGTTGATTCATTACTACACCTGCTTTTACTTGTTGCCAGTCTTTAATTGCTTTGGCTTTGTTAATTTTTTCGCCCACTTGAATAACACCCACCATGCCTAAAGCAAAATGAGGTAAACACTTGTAAAGGACTACCCCTTCTTCGGAAAATGTAATGGTGCTGGTTTTCCCCATTGGCGTATTGAATGTTGATTTATCCGATGACGTAGAAAATGACTCAGCATTATGAGTTGGATCAGAAGGTATGAAGGTAATACTGTCTCCCTTTGAAATTTTAATAAACGCAGGTTCAAAGATCATAGTTTGACCTTTGTTATCGGTAGTTAATAATTTCACCTCGAAGTTTTCGGCGACAATCATAGGGGAAGTGAGCGCTAGACAGATTAAGAGTTCTTTTGAGATGTTCATATAATATCCTTGTTATTGTTGCTTAAATGATAATCATTCTTGTTTGTATTATCAAGGGTTTTATATAAAATATTTGGTTAATATTTGACTAATATTGGTTCATGGTTGGAACTGACAAATTTTCAGCTATTATTATATTGTTAATAGGTATCTAGGAGAATTGTCATGAAAGGTAAGGTGAAGGTTATCAATAGTTTAAATGGTTTATTGCACAATGAGCTTGCTGCGATAGATCAATATTTTATACATTCACGTATGTATCAAGATTGGGGACTTGATAAGCTTTTTGAACAACTTAATCATGAAATGGAAGAAGAAATCACCCATGCAGATGCATTAATTAAACGTATTTTGTTTCTTGAAGGGGGTCCTGATTTATCGAATCGACGAGACTTATTGATTGGTAACGATGTACCATCCATGTTGAAAAATGATCTTATTTTAGAAATGGAAGTGGTTGCAGCATTAAAAGTGAGTATCGCACTTTGTGAATCAGAAAGTGATTATCAAACCCGTGAAATTTTGGAAAAACTACTAGAAGATACGGAAGAAGACCATGTTTATTGGTTGGAAAAACAAATCGGTTTGATTGATAAAATTGGTTTGCAAAATTATATTCAGTCACAAATGAATAGTGCTCCAGCATAGAGGTACATTAAGATGAAAGGTGATAACAAGGTTATTCGTTTATTAAACAAATGTTTGGGTATTGAATTAATTGCCATTAATCAATATTTCCTCCATGCGCGTATGTATAAAAACTGGGGGCTAAATGTATTAGATAAAGCGGATTACAAAATATCTATTGAGAAAATGAAACAGGCAGATAAGTTAATTGAGCGGATTTTATTTTTAGAAGGACTGCCAAATTTACAAGACTTAGGTCGATTAACCATTGGTGAGCATGCTGTCGAAATGTTACAAGCAAATATAGACTTAGAACTCGGCTCTAGGATGACGCTGCAAGAACTGATTAATGAAAGTGAAAAACTAAAAGATTACATCAGTAGAGATTTAGCTGAAGAGCTGTTAGAAAATGTTGAAGAACAAATTGATTGGATTGAAAGTCAGCAATATTTAGTTGCCAATGCCGGAATAGAAAATTACTTACAGTCACAAATGTAGTTTTAATTATGTCGGTTTATAAAGCTTCTTAAGACAAAGGTTATTTAGTAAGTCATTGTGATGGAATAATAAAGTCTTATACCAAATATTAAAGATTCATATTGAAATCCCTAAGAAAGGCCGGAATTATCAACCTTTTTTTGTGGTCTCTTTGTGCATTATATAAGAGTAGTCAAAATATCAAATGTCAGCTTACCGATCATGTAGTGGACATCAATTTATAGTTCTATCTCACTTCACGCCCTGAGCCTGAGATCAAGTTAAACTTTAACTGAAAGCAGTGGTGAACCTCTATCTTTTAAAGCGCGTAA
>JABSOX010000010.1:250253-275550 GCA_013215655.1 Colwellia sp. | reverse complement strand
TTTGATGTCAACGTTTTATTTTTCTTTTTTAAAGTTTCTTTTCAGAAAATTTAAAACCTTACTTTAAAACGTTAAGCCTCTGCCTTTATAAAGAAAGTAGAGAAGATAACTTATCAAAACAGTCCTTTGATGATTCTTTTTAACTGAACCCCTTGGAACTGGTTGCGCATTCTAGACATTTCCTCAGAAGAGGCAAGCACTATTTTCACTTTTTTGTTTGTTTGCTTTTATATTGAACTAACTGGGCATTTTAACGCCTAAAGCATAGGATCTTTTGAAGATCCTATGTACAAATGATCAGGAGATATACTTCAGCTATTACACTATATTATCTCTTCGAATTTAATTTTGTTAATTCGTATATAAAAATAATAAGAATAGTTAAACGTTAGAGAGTAATAATAATGAAGGTTTTTCCTATTTTATTGCTTCTAAGTTGTATTAGCATAAATTGCATAGCGCAGGATGCCGCTTTAGAAAAACAAGAATTGTTTATAGCTCAGCTGATTAATCAACAAGTGAAGCAACAAATTTCTATACAAAATAGCGTTAGCTCTATTTTGACCCGCTATCCTGAGCAAGTTGAGTCAGTACTTAATGTTGCTTTATCTACATATCCTGAAGAGTATCGCCAAATAATGTTAGGTGCATTAAGAGCAGAGCCTGTTTTAGCTTGTGATGTTATTGAAATATTATTAAACGCTAATGTCGCAACAAGTGAAGAAATCATACAAATTGTTGTTGAAGCCGAACCCGCCTATGCCCAAGAAATCATTAATACTGCCATTTTACATAAACCTGATGAAATAGAGCACATTGTTCGAGTTGCCATTAGTACAGAACCTCTTCACTCTACATCGATTTTAAATAAAACAATGGTCAGCTTCCCTGAAAAAATGTTATCGATATTGGCAGGAATAATTAAAGCGTTACCAGAACAGGTAGTTGTTTGGGTTAAAAGTTCTTTAAAACTATTTCCTGAACATAGCGAACAAATTGTGAAAACCGCGGTAAATTCTAGCCACTCTGCACATACCCGAGACATAATAAACGCAGCAATACATGCTGGTTATGATGAGCAACTTGTTATGTCCGCTGCACTTGCTGGTGGAGCAAAAATAGAAGAAATAGCTAGACAGTAAATTAGATAAATTGCATGTCTCTATTTTATAGACAAAAAAACCAGCAACAAATGCTGGTTTTTTATTTCTCAAATAGCTGATACTAGCTATTCATTTGTTCACGTTCAATTGCACGATAAGCAATGTCAGTTCTAAATTGGACTTCTTCCCAGCTTATTTCATGCAATAATTCATAAGCTGATTGTTGTGCTGCAGTAACCGTTTGACCTAATGCCGTTGCGCACAATACCCGACCACCTGCAGTAACAATGTTACCATTACTTTCTGTAGTACCTGCATGAAAAGTCTTTCTATCTATATGTTGATTAACTTCCAATCCAGAAATCACTTTCCCTTTAGCATAACTGCTTGGATAACCACCAGCCGCTAATACTACGCCAACTGCAGGTCGAGGATCGAAGTCAATTGTTGCTTTGTCTAAGTCACCCGCACAAGCGGATAAACAGAGCCCCACAATATCAGATTTCAAACGCATCATTATTGGTTGGGTTTCTGGGTCACCAAATCGACAATTATATTCAATAACTTTTGGTGTACCTGTGGAATCAATCATTAATCCCGCGTATAAAAATCCAGTATATGGAGCATCTTCTTTTGCCATGCCTGCTACTGTTGGGTAAATAACTTCGTTCATTATACGCTGGTGAATTTCAGGTGTGACTACAGCCGCAGGGGAATATGCGCCCATGCCGCCAGTATTTGGTCCTTCATCGTTGTTGTATGCACGTTTATGGTCTTGACTTGTCGCCATTGCCAAAACATTTTTTCCATCAACCATTACAATGAAGCTGGCTTCTTCGCCGTCAAGAAATTCTTCGATTACAACTCGGTGACCTGCTTCACCAAAAGCATTACCAGCCAACATATCTTTAATTGCATCTTCGGCTTCAACCAGTGTCATCGCAACAATAACACCTTTACCTGCCGCTAAACCGTCAGCTTTAATAACAATAGGTGCACCTTTTTCACGAACATAAGCTAAAGCAGGCTCTATTTCAGTAAAGTTTTGGTACCAACCGCTAGGAATATTATGACGCGCTAAAAAATCTTTTGTGAATGCTTTTGAACCCTCAAGCTGCGCAGCTTTAGCGCTTGGTCCAAAAATAGTTAAACCTTCAGCCTGAAATGCATCAACAATACCATCCACTAACGGCTGCTCTGGTCCAACTATTGTTAAGGTTATATCTTTAGTTTTAGCAAACTCAATTAAGGCAGGAATATCACCAACAGCAATGGCAACATTTTCTAATTTAGGTTCAGTAGCTGTACCCGCATTCCCCGGTGCTACAAATACTTTATTAACATTATCTGATTGAGCCGCTTTCCATGCAAGTGCGTGTTCACGTCCACCACCACCAATAACCAAAACATTCATTTATCATATTTCCTAACGTTATTAACAATGAAATAAAAACTAAGGGTATCTACAGCAAATACCCTTAGTTATAACTACATTGTTCTATTTTACAAATTTTAATGTCATGCGATCACTTTCACCAATCGCTAAATATTTTTCTTTATCTTTATCTGCTAATGCTAAAGAAGGAGGAAGAGTCCAAACACCTTTGGGGTGATTTGCCATATCTTTGCTATTCGCATTAATGTCACTACTAGCCGCTAGCGTAAAACCTGCTGCTTTAGCATATTTTACTACAAGTGATTTAGGAACATAACCACTACGCTTGTTTTCTTTATAATTTTGGCTTTCTGGCATTTGATGTTCAACAACACCTAAAACACCTCCTTTTTTAAGTGCAACATGCGCATCTTTAAACACTTGCGCCATTCCTTCTTCTCCCCAATTATGAAGATTACGGAAGGTAAGTACTAAATCAGCTGTACCTTTAGGTGCCAACTCATTTGCTTTTTTAGGTGTAAAGTTTGTTAAGGCAACCTCACTAAAAATAGCATTACTAGCCAATTTTTTTTCTAAACGTTTACGTGAATTACTATAATAATTATCTTCACCGGTATCTGGATAATGAGCCCCATATAATTTACCTGTCCCTTTTAAAGCAGGAGCAATAATTTCTGTATACCAACCACCACCGGGAGTAATCTCAACAACCGTCATTGATTCATTAAAACCAAAAAACTCTAATGTTTGATGCGGATGACGATATTGATCTCTCAATTTATTTTTATCCGAGCGATGTTCACCATTAATAGCATGGTCAAGCTTTGTCGTGTGATAGGCATTAGCAATACCTGCACATAATAAACTCGCTGAAATAATTGAGGCAGTAACTACTTTTTTTATTGTTGTATTTTTTGCTAAGAACATGAGTATCTTCCATTAACTAGTGAATATATTATCGCAGCTAGTTATAGCAGACTTTAGCGTAAGAAACAGATAGGACGTCTTAAAAAGAAGATGATTCACCTTATTGAAATGTAAAACTTTATCAACAAGGTGAAAATATGTATTAAATTGAAAGTACTTTGAATTAGTTTAATTCGCAACAAATTTATTAATTAACGAATCACCTTTAAGCTGTGATGTTCTATTTAAAGAAAAAATCATGGAGCTGACGGTAGTCAGTGAGTACTTTTGACGCAGAAATCAGACTAGCGAAAAACGTCAAAATACTATTAACAGACAACCTTTAAGCTAGAGGATTAAAAATCAAACGATAAGCACGGAGCGTATGACTATACGTGAGTACTTATCGTGAAGAGTTTGTGTTCTCTAGCGACAAGGCTTTATTATTTAAACTAAGTGGTTAATGGCGGAAGTGACGCATTCCTGTAAATACCATGGCGATATTATGTTCGTCAGCAGCAGCGATAACTTCATTATCACGCATTGAACCACCGGGTTGGATTACGGCAGTAATACCTGCTTCAGCGGCAGCATCTAAACCATCACGGAATGGAAAGAAAGCATCTGATGCCATAACTGAACCTTTCACTTCTAGTTTTTCGTCAGCAGCTTTTATGCCCGCAACTTTTGCAGAATAAACCCTGCTCATTTGACCTGCGCCAACACCAATTGTCATACTGTTTTTAACATAAACAATGGCGTTTGATTTTACATATTTCGCTACTTTCCAGCAAAATTGTAAATCACGCATTTCATCAGCTGTAGGTTGACGTTTAGTAACTACTTTTAAATCATCGCTGGTTACTTTACCTTGGTCACGGTCTTGTACTAACAAACCACCGTTAACACGTTTAATGTCAAAACCAGTCGTTGTTGTTGACCACTTACCACAGGCTAACAAACGTAGATTAGGTTTAGCAGCAATAATTTGTGCTGCAGCATCAGAAATGCTTGGCGCGATAATCACTTCAACAAATTGACGAGAAACAATCGCTGCTGCAGTATCAGCATCTAACTCACGGTTAAAAGCAATAATACCGCCAAATGCTGATGTAGGGTCTGTTTTATAAGCACCTTCATAAGCGGCTAAAATGTTATCACCAATTGAAACTCCACATGGGTTTGCGTGTTTAACAATGACACAAGCCGGCTCGTCAAATTCTTTAACACATTCTAAAGCTGCGTCGGTATCAGCAATATTGTTGTAAGAAAGCGCTTTACCTTGAAGTTGCTTAGCGGTTGAAACTGATGCTTCTTCAGGGTTAGCTTCAACATAAAATGCCGCAGCTTGATGAGAGTTTTCACCGTAACGTAAATCTTCTGTTTTAATAAATTGACTGTTGAATGTACGTGGGAACTTAGTTGCTACAGTTTCTGCTTCGCTGTTATGAGCTGGAAGCATTTTACCGAAGTAATTTGCGATCATGCCATCGTAAGCAGCAGTGTGCTCGTAAGCAGCAATCGCTAAATCGAAACGTGTTTTGTACGTTAATGAATCATTATTTGCATCCATTTCAGCTAGAACACGTGAGTAATCGCCAGCATTTACCACAATAGTGACATCTTTATGATTTTTTGCTGCAGCACGAACCATCGTTGGACCGCCAATATCAATATTCTCAATGGCATTTTCCAATGAACAATTTTCATCGGCTACAGCATTCGCGAATGGGTAAAGGTTGACAACCACAATATCAATTGCACTGATATTATTTTCAGCCATAACCGCTTCGTCTATACCACGGCGCGCTAAAATACCACCGTGCACTTTAGGGTGAAGGGTTTTAACACGACCATCCATAATTTCTGGATGTCCGGTATATTCTGATACTTCAGTAACGTTAATGCCGTTATCGGCTAATAATTTTGCAGTACCGCCCGTTGATAAAATATCAACGCCTTTTTCAGCTAAGCGACGAGCAAAATCGACGATACCAGTTTTATCAGAAACACTAAGTAGTGCACGTTTAATTGGGCGTGGAGTATCCATGCGTTAATTACCTTAATAATATATTGTGTCTGGCCTTTGACAGTGTTCCATGGCAATGAGCTTATGCTCGGTATTGCTCCGTTGCAATACTCGAAAAAGTTGACTACTTGGATAACTTTTTCTTATCTAAAAACAAAAAAGCACCCTAGGGTGCTTTTCTTTGGCAGGACATGCCTGCCAAGTATTTTAGTTCATACCGTATTTTTTTAACTTTTTACGTAAAGTACCACGGTTAATACCTAATAAATTAGCAGCGCGTGTTTGATTACCACGAGTATACTTCATTACTTCTTCTAGCATCGGCGCTTCAATTTCTGAAAGCACAAGGTCGTACATATCGTCTACATCGTTACCATTTAGTTGTGATAAATAGTTACTAATCGCTATTTTAGCTTGAGTACGTAATGGTGATGACTCTGCTTGAGTTTGGATATTGCCAGTTACAAATGGAGATGAGATATTTTGTTCAAACATACGGTTGAGACTCTTTCTAAGTTAAATTATCAAAATACAGATTTAATGATTCAAGTTGTTCTTCAACAGACTCTAAACCATTAAAAATAGAACGAAATTGTTTTTCTTGATCATACTGTCGCATATACCAAGAAACGTGCTTACGAGCGAACCTTACACCCATAAAGTCACCATAAAAATTATGTAATTCCTTTACGTGCTCAATTAATATTGAACGAAACTCTTCCATAAGCGGAGCTTGCAAGTGCTGCCCCGTTGCCAAGAAATGATTAATTTCTCGAAAAATCCAAGGACGACCTTGGGCACCTCGGCCAATCATTATTGCATCAGCATTGGTGTAACTTAGTACCTGCTCAGCTTTTTCAACTGTGGTGATATCACCATTAGCAACTACCGGAATAGAGATAGCTTTTTTTATCGCCTTAATCGTATCGTACTCAGCATCACCTTTATAAAAGTCATTACGAGTGCGGCCATGTACCGCTAACGACTGAATGCCATTATGCTCAGCGATTTTTGCAATCTCTATACCATTGCGAGTATTTTCACACCAGCCAGTGCGAATCTTTAACGTTACAGGAATATCTACCGCATTAACTACAGACTTAACAATCTGTTCAACTAACGCAGGGTCTTTCAATAACGCCGAACCCGCTAATTTTTTATTCACCTTTTTAGCCGGACACCCCATATTAATATCAATAATTTGGGCACCCTTTTCAGCATTCATCTGAGCGGCATAAGCTAATTCATCAGGGTCAGAACCGGCAATTTGCACAGCACGAATACCAATATCATTTCCACTAACCGCTCGACGTTTAGATTTATCGGTATGCCATACTTTAGGATTAGACGAAATCATTTCTGAAACCGCCATACCTGCCCCCAAACGACAACATAATTGTCTAAAGGGTAGATCGGTAATGCCCGCCATTGGCGCTAAAATAACATTACTTTTTAATTGGTATGAACCTATCTTCACGTTGCTGCTTTTTTGAGCTCTTGGTCAAAAGGGCGCTCATCTTACGTGTTTTTTGAGTAATTGGAAAGCATATAAATTGAACAAAATTTGGTTTTTTTCGTGTTTTTATTATTGACTTTTTGTAAAGCACTGATGTGAGCAGATTTTGTACAAATACATAACAAAATCTGCTGATAAAATAACGTTATTTTTATTTATTTTTTGTTCCAGAAAGGCGAACCCACTCTTCTTGAACTGTAATTGGATCCATTTCACACCATTGACCATAGATAATTTGCAATTCTTCGGCTTGTTCTTCCAATACACCTGACAGTGCTAATAAGGCATTATCACCAACATAATCTATAATTGTTGGCGCAAGTTCTCGTAGTGGCCCAGCTAAAATATTAGCCACCACCACATCAGCTTTTAGCTTAGGTTGATCTTTTGGCAGATATAATTCCAGTCTGTCTTCAACATTATTTCGTTTGGCATTGGCAAGACTTGCTTGCAGCGCTTGTGGGTCAATATCAATACCAATGACTTTTTTTGCACCTAGCTTTAACGCCGCTAAAGACAATATTCCTGAACCACAACCAAAATCAACGATGGTTTTTCCGGCTAGATCTAAACTATCTAACCACGTTAAACAAAGTGCTGTCGTTGGGTGAGTGCCCGTACCAAAAGCTAATCCGGGATCAAGCATTACATTAACAGCATCTGGCTCAGGAACGTCACACCAGCTTGGACATATCCATAAACGCTGGCCAAACTTCATTGGGTGAAAGTTATCCATCCACTCTCTTTCCCAGTCTTTATCTTCTAGTTGCTCTAGCTTGTAAGTCAGTTTTTCTTTATCGGGATGGATCCCTTGTAAATAACTGATGACCTTGTCCATATCATGACTAGCATCAAATAAACCCATAACTACCGTATTAGTCCAATAAATTACCTCATCACCCGGTAGCGGTTCATATATAGGGGTATCGTGTTTATCAAGAAATGTTACCGCTTGTGCGCCACAAGCACTTAACCAATCACTGTACTTCTCAGCATTTTCTTCACTAGCATTTAATTGCAGCTGTATCCAAGGCATTGGAGGTTCTCATCTTAAAATTTTGGCTAGTTTAACATTTGTTAGACCTAGCTCATAGAGATTAGCTTTATCATCAAGGATAATTAAAAACTCATTGCTATTTAAGTATCAGCACGACAATATAACTTTAATTTAACAAAGTTAGCCGACAAAACATTGAATCATAAATGAAATATTTCCCTGTATTCCTCGATGCTCAACATATTAGTGCACTAGTCGTCGGTGGTGGTGATGTTGCCGCTAGAAAAATTGAGTTATTACTTAAAACCACACAGAAAATCACAGTAATGACCGAATACGCTAATGCCAGTGTTGAACGTTTAATTAATGTGCATAACTTAAGGTGGCTAAAACATAATTATCAACCGGGTTTGTTAACAGCCATTAACCTTGTTATTGCGGCAACAGATATTAGCGAAGTTAATCGGGCCATTGCCGCGGAAGCTAAACCGCTCAATATTTTGACTAATGTTGTTGACCAACCAGAACTATGTACCTATATAACACCGGCTATTATTGACCGTTCTCCTATTATTATTGCGATGTCGAGTTCAGGTAGTGCACCTATTTTGCTACGAATGTTACGTGAACAAATAGAAAAAATGCTACCTAATCGATATGGCAAACTTGCTGAATTTTCCCATAAATTTAGAGATCATGTTAAAGCGCGAGTTAAAGGTTTACGTAATAGAAGAACATTTTGGGAACAAACCTTACGTGGCAGCATAGGTGAAGCTATTTTACAGGGTAAAACTCTACAAGCAGAACAACAACTGATCAGCAGTATTAAGAAAGAAATTTCACCACCACAAGGTGAAATAGTTTTTATTTATACGCTCGATGGTGATCCTGACAAGTTAACCTTACAAGCACATCGAGAAATGCAATTTGCCGATGCGGTATTTTATGATAATGAGGTAAACATTGATTTGATTGAATATATCCGTCGAGATGCTGATAAATTTCCACAACAAATGCCCTCAACCATACTTATAAACTTTCAACATGCCATTGAGTTGGCGGAACAAGGTCAAAAAGTCATTTATTTATTGGCTGGTCATCATGAGTTACCTAAAAATTCCGCATTATCACAATGCACTATCAATAAAAAGTACCTAATTAGCGGTAGTTAAGAAATGGTCATACACGAAATTATAATATTGGAGTATGGACACTATGGCGGGTGCCCCAAAAGCATCATGGGATTAACAACAACTAATACCACAAAGCTGTCTTAATTTTGGTTTGAATTTATTGCCATATCTAGTCCGCTCAGCCACCATTACCTACACTTGGTAGGAATAATTTTGAGATTACAACGAATAATTATGCTCAAGTAGTGCTAATAATTTGCCGATCTTAGCCAGAAACCCTTATTCATCAAGATTAGCAAAGGATACTTTATCCTATGGTAGTGGTTTAAGGATGAAAACACCTAAATTACCAATCAGTAGAAACAAAAAAACACCAATCATGACAATTGATGTTTTCTAGGGTTTACTAAAAAGAAACTATATTAAGATTATTTCTTAAATCGACGTGAAGCTAAACCAATCATTCCAAATGCAAAAATAGCAAGTGTGGATGGTTCAGGTACAGTCACATTACCAGGTCCTGTACCATCTGGTACACTTGAAATACCTGAAATAGTAAATAAACCAGCTCGGGTCATAGTGTCAACACAACAACCTGTACCGGTATATAGACCCCAATTGCCATTACCTAACACCAACGGACTAGTAAGAAACCAATCGTTCTCGGTTGAACTCTCTCTCCAGTTTGCATCTTTAGCATAACCATCTAACGTTCCTAAGGTAACTAGCGCATCGTTTTGAGCTGTATTACCCCCCATATCATTAATAACGCTAGTCCACTGAAATAACTGCCAAGACGCAGTGTTTTGATTAGCTGCAGTAAGAGCATTATCCCAAACACCAATACGCACACCACCATTATCTGAAAATGCGGTACCTTGGTTTCCATGCCAATGTTGACCATACATTACTATAGAACCATTACCTAAATCTTTCCAACCAAATGCAATCAGATGCGCATTTGCAACATTTGATAAGCTAGAAGCAAATATGATTACTCCCGCTAAAATCATCTTTAATCTCATTCCAATATTTCCTTTTGTATTTCTAAATCAATTAATTTCGATAAAAAAATAAGCAAAAAACGAACCAACCTTAAAATATCAAATAATTTCAATGACATGACTATGTAAGCCGAGATTAAAAAAATAACATTGTAAAATATCCTGACATATCAAAACTCACCAACTGGCTGAATTCATTACATTATATTAACAAGTGGTTGTTTGAATTGGATTTGCTATTGAACAAAATTAGCTGATTGAATTTCATTTACAACTGCAGGTAAATCATCGAAACACTCAGGTTAAGCATCTTAAAACAACCATTTTAGTAGTGCTATTTCCTAAAACTCAGTGCTACCAATTATTGCGAGCAGCTACATTAATATCACCACAAGGCAGTAAAATTAATATATTATCGCTAAATAGCAACTGAATTGTAATCTGTTGACTTGATAAGTTATCCGTTGATATTACTATCAACTCAGACTGTCGATTTTAGGGAATAAATTACATTTTCTTATATTAATGAATTTCGAATAAAGCAAGATGATAAAATTTAATATATGCATACTAACGGAGTTTTATCCGTTGTTAGTGAATTTAAATATTGGTAAAGCGAACTTCGATTTATCATTCGGTTAACGGTAAATCTGTCTCATAGTTAACATCTAAAATTTGAACTCCTAAGGCTGCTTTGAGCCTTGAAGCAGACCTTAAGTATAACGACTCTCTTACTTCTTCTTTGCCCACCAAGAAGACGTTAGATGATGCTATTTATATGTTATTTTTGATGTTTTAAGAGAGAATAGATGCCCGATAACTGGATCATAGTATCGTGCCTGACCATAAAAAAAGGCACTAATAGTTTTCACTATTAGTGCCTAAAAACGTGACTTAGAGCGTACACGCCTACTCCATCAGAAGTAAATTAGTCGTAATACCAATCAAGCACATAGAGAGATAAGATGCTTGAAATAACATGATCGAGTTTTGGGGTAACATAATATTAACTATGAAAAATATTATGTTTGAAGGGTTCTCCATCAAGTTGTAGCTATATTAACAAGTCACACACTTAAACGCAAATAAAAACCATTCTCATTTGCGTAATTATTTAACCAGCAATAATGGTTGCCATATGATTATCCCAACGAATGTCACTAAAATTCATGGTGCGTGGGTTTAGTTTTGATTGGTTGCTACTTTTTCCGGCAAGTAACTCTATAACTTGTCCTTTACCACTAGAAGCATACATGCCATCTATAAAAGCTAATCCAGCACCATCTTTTAATTTTTCCTTACCTATGTATTGATCATTTGTTAATGACCAATAAGTGATTAAATCACTTCTTGGACAACTTATTGCAACACGGTTATGTTCGTTATCAATACAAACACTGGCAGTATATTGATTCATCTCTTGCCACAAACTATCGTCAGCCTGTAAATAAGTTAACTGCTCTTCACCGTGATGCGAAATAGCTAAAGGTACTACGTCAGTTTTCATGCCTTGATATTGTAAGCCGGCAATCACTTTGCCCTTTTGACTAACATCTAAATGACGAATACTTAGCTGGTTATTTGCTAGCTGATATTTAGCCTGAACTTGCCCTGATGATAAATCCATATAAGCCAAATTGGGTTGCATGGTATCAAGATTGAGCTTTTTTCGAGGAAAATCAGGATGGGTTTTAATGCCGCCGTTAGCAATGACTATGCTCTTGCCATCAGGCATTAGTGCTAATTGATGAGGACCTATACCACCAGAATCATAACGTGCAATAACCTGATAATTATCTGCATCTCGCAATACTATTTGTCCATCACCACTAACAAAATCATTTTCACTGGTCATTAATATATTATGCGTAGTAGAAATAATACCATGACCGTAAAAGTGCAAACCTGATTGTGGGTTAATTTCCTTAACAATACGCTGATTAATGAAATCGACTTCAAGAGCAAAGGTACCGGGACGGCGCGCAAAAACAAGCGCATGACCCGATTTATTTGGTAAGGCAATAACGTCATGACCACGTGCGGGTAATGAAATTTTACCGATTAATTTACCATCTAATCCCATGGCAGCCACAAAATAATTCTTGTTGCTATCACTACCACAACTCACCAACCAATGCGATTTAGACCGAACAAAAGGAAATGAGACTAATCCTACTACTGCTGTGGTGGCCACAGCAGCTGCTAAAAATTTTCTGCGCGAAAACTGCATGATTACCTAAGCACCTTAACCTCTTAAAAAAACACTCTAAAAACTATATTTAATACCAAACGATGCCTGTCTCGGTTTGCCTGGGCGTGCACCAAATGGACGGCGCGAAACAATCACAGAATCATCGGTAATATTATCTACTTTAAAATAAGCTTTAAATGACGAGTTAAATTGATAATGTGCCGAAAAGTCTATTTGTTGGACTTCTTCAGTAAAATAACCCGATAGTTCGGTATTAGACCCTGCGGCTTCCGGCATTTTATCGAGGTGTTTAATGAGTAAAGATGCCCGCCAATTTTGATATTCTAGCGCTACTTCCAAACTAAGCTGATTTTCAGGCAAATAGGGTAAGGCATCGCCAGCGCTGACACTGCCCCATTGTGAAAAACTAGATTGAAAATCATTTTGAAATTCAGCCTTGGTATAGGTATAAGCTAAGTTTATTGGCATAGTGAGAGTATTTGTGAGCTCAAATTCGCTATGTAAACTTGCTTCTAGTCCATATACTTCTACTTCACCGCCGTTAAACTCTTGATCTAATTTTACATCGCAACCACTTGAAAAAGTACAGGTTGCTTTTAAATTACTATAATCATTAAAAAAGCCTATCGCTTCTGCTTGAATGGTTTGGTTGCTATAACGTAGACCAAATTCGTAATTCCAGCTTTCTTCTGGATCAATATCATTTGCTTGTCCTGGGCTGTTTGGTACATACCCTTTATTTACACCAAACAGAATGCCAAGCTCATTTGACAACTGATAAAACAATCCAAGACCCGGCATAACAATCGTACTGGTTGCTGTACTTTTATCATTAGTTAAGTAGTCATTCGCTGCACTATCGATAGTTTCAAACCGTACACCAGCGGTCACATTAACATCACCGAAATCTAGATTAGCATTTACATAACTAGCGACGGCTGTGGCCGTATCTTTATTACGGGTAATTGTTTGTTGTTGTTGACCCGCAAACACTAATTTGGCACTTTTCATGAAATATTGATCAACACGATGATTACGTTCAACTTGATCCTGATGAATGCGTAAGCCAATATCTAAAGCTAAGTCTGCATTAAGCCAACGACCATCCCATAGTAATTTTGATTCGATACCTTGAGAATAATATTTACGGTCATTTAACGTAAATAGTAACGACTCTGCTATTGTTAAGGAGTCTCTTTGCCCTGCTAACACTCCCATAAATAATGCATTTAAACCGGTATTGGGTGAGGTTAAAATTGTTTGCATGCTACGATTTGTATTAAAGCCATTGAGCCTGTCCCAGTCACGGTCAAAATCACGTCGATATGCTTGTGTATAGAGACTAGTTTGTCCGTTTAGCTCAATATAATGTGAAATTTGAAATTGGTAGTGCTCCCAATCCATTTTATCTTTTTGACTAGCGGCATAACGTCGATTAGGATCTATTTGAAAATCGGCACCGGTTAAACCTAAGTAGGTTTCATTAGAGACTTCGTCTGAATAACCCAGTTTAAATTGCCATACTTGATATTTGTCACTACCACTTGGAATGAAATTGCCTTTAACTAGCCATTCATTTTTGTAAAAACCCGTATTTCCACCACCATCAAGTGTTTTAAAACCATCAGAATTAACCGTTAAGGCTTCTACTAGAAAGCCATACTCACCCAATTCATTATTTTGATGACTTTGGCTATAATAGCCATGGGCTTTTTGATAATTGTTTTCACCATAACCCAAATCAATTTCGGCTAGACGGCCCTGGTCTACAGATGCAATACCACGTGATAACATATTAATAGCTCCACCCACGGTATTTGGACCATACTTAATTGCCGACGGTCCTTTAAATATTTCCACTTGT
Source organism: Colwellia sp. (assembly GCA_013215655.1). Lineage (GTDB taxonomy): Bacteria > Pseudomonadota > Gammaproteobacteria > Enterobacterales > Alteromonadaceae > Colwellia_A. The sequence goes on along the minus strand of JABSOX010000010.1, from coordinate 261,390 downwards.
GTCATTCTAGACATTAAAGGAAAGTAATAGGCTGCAGGCGCAGCATAAGGTGCGGGAGCAATTAGAATACCGTCTTCCATGATCGCCACTTTACTGCTTCGTTCTGTGGTGGCACCGCGTAAGCCAATATTAGGTCGCAAGCCATAGCCATCTTCTTCACGCATATAAACACCGGGTACAGATTGTAAAACTCGATGAATATCATCAAACTCAAACTGTTCAAGCTGTTGTTGGTCAACAATAAAGGCTGAACCTGTGGCCGTGGCCAATTGATTTCGGCTACCAAATATACTGAACACCTCTACTTGTTTTTCAGCTGAGCTCACTTCTTTTTTATCTGTCTGCTCTTGGGCAATGACACTACTCGCAGAGCACATCAAGAAACTTGCCAGTGCAAGCGTAATCGATGAAAGTTTATGTTGACTATTGTTCATTTACTGCGTTTTCCATTAAATTTGATCATGCATATTTTTCGATTGTGTAATTTGGAAGTTTTAATCGCCATCATTTGAGTTGAAACCGATATTGATATCCGTTGCTTGCACAAAATCTGCAGTTAATAGATCACGTAGTTCACGAAGTTTTTGTATGGCATTTTCAATTTCAATACGGCCATCTGCACTATTAAGTAGTTCAGCATAATTGCCCGATAATACATCTACTGCTGCCTTTGCTGCGCTAATTGACTCATCCATTTGTATGGCGATGCTTTCTTGCTGCAAAAATTCAGTGAGAATGTTGGTAAAGCCATGGCCGTTACCTGCAGAATAAATTGCCTCAAATGCATGCACATTAACTTGCAGACTGGCGATTGATGCATCACTTAATACAAACTCTGTAATTTGAGGAAGTCCAGGTGCTGTTGTTGCCAAAGGTTTCAACATTTTTTCGTCTTTTACATGCTCAATTTGGCCAAGTAAATTAGTAATAATCTCATCGACCGCATCTTTTACATTGGGCACATCGCCTTGCATGAATTCGCCTGTACCTTCAATAACCGTCTGCACATAATTACCGCCGGCGGGCAGCCATTGCTGGTAAACTTCGTCAGTAATGTTGGCAATATTTTCGCCAATGGCCATAACAAGTTCGCAGCGTTTGTCTTTGTCACTAGCTGCCAATAAAGAGTCTTGATTGGATGCTGGAAATAATAAGTATTCTAATGCCGGTATTCCTTGACCACTAACACTGGTTTTTGCAATAGCTGCTGCGTCAAGCACTGACTGACTTAACAGTAAGTTTTCGACATTTTGACTAACCGTCCCGCTGCGATATGGCCATAATTGTATTCTGGAATTACGGTTATGTTCCAATACAGGACCGATTTTCAACCATTGTATACGTTGCCAATCTAAATTTAGTGCTGCCCATGAGACGATTAAATTATTTAAATCTGTTTGACTTACACTGTTCGATTTGCAAAATGACTGACTACCGTCGGAAAACGCTTCTGCACTGCTATGCAGTGTTTGATAATTGGGTAAAATGACATTGTTACTTAAGTCAGTTAACCATAGGCCAAATTGTTCTTCAATCGTACTAGAAGGTGTTGACGTTACTGGCGTTGTTGGTGTCGGGGTTACTGGTGTAGAGGTGCCACCTCCACCGCCGCCACAACCATAAGTCATCAATCCGAATGTCACACATAAAAGTAAATTACGATTAACGCGCTTTAACCTTTTTGAATCTTTCATTATCATTCCTAATTTATGCAGCTATTTACTGCTGAATCTATCTACTAAATTGACTGTAAAAAAGTGATCAGTTCTTTTCTTTGCAATTTACTTAATTGTATAAATTTTTGTTGAGCCGGAGCCGCTTCACCACCGTGCCATAAAATAGCCTCACTGATACTTCTCGCGCGGCCATCATGTAAAAATTCAGTTCTACTGGTTGTTTTACCTTGTAATCCGATCCCCCAAAGAGGCGATGTGCGCCACTCTTGGCCTGACGCTTTATGGTCAATAACATTATCCGCAAGCCCTTTGCCCATGTCATGTAACGCCAAATCGGTATATGGCCAAATGCTTTGGTTAGCAAGCTGAGCAACGGGGTAGTTCTTATCTGTTTGATAATTAGGTCGGTGGCATTGTTGACAGCCAAGGAGGTAAAAGTGTTCTCGACCTTTGTTTTGGATCTCACCATTTAAGTTTCGTGCGGGTGGCACACCTAATAACTGGTTAAACGTCAAGACTAATGAAAAAAGCTTCTCGTTAATTTCAACACTTCCTTTTACAGAAGTTAATGCTGCGGTCTTTAGACAGCTTTTTTGGATTGTTGTACATGCTTCCGTCGGAAAAAATGTATTAGTGATGCCAATATCATTACGAAATGCTGCCGCAATTTGTTGAGGTAAATTTGGATGATTTGCCTTTAGACCAAAACGACCTATTTCAATTGCCCCTGTTTTTACATTCGGAACTCGATTATATTTTGCCGAAATACCATCATTATTGCTGTCGTCAATGTCTTCCTGTGCAAGCAGATCTTTACTGTTGATCGCGTTTAATAAACCAGCACCAAAAATATTAGGGGCAAACCTAGGTGTTAAGCCAATATGCGACGCTACTGCTCCATAGGCCAAATTGGTCAATTTATAGCTAGGTTTACGCAATTGGTATTCATTGCCATCAGCATATCGGCCATTTATCATTTGATAGGTTAACTGCAATGACGCTTCACCTTGCATCGTATTTTGCAAAGTCGGATGTTTGTATAAAATACTTCTCGGTTGCAATTGCCCCCCATAGTTGGGGTCTACAAACGAAAGCGATTGATCTGCTATTTTTGTTGATAACTTACCAAATTTCATCACTAAAGATGATGGTATGCTTTCCCCTTCAGGACTCATTGGCCCTCGACTTCCGGCATCATGACAACTAATACAGGTCCGTGTATTAAACAATGGACCTAAACCATCTCGTGATTTAGTTGAACTAGGTGCGATTACCCAAGGATCTCTAAAAAATGAAAAGCCTGACCAAAAATTTAATTTCTGCATTGGCGTAACAGCACTACCAGGATGAATATAACTTAACGTTTGCAGACGTTTTACCGTCATCGAGCCCCCAGGGTGATGTTCGCTTTGCTGAAATTTTGGTACTTGCACATCAGAGCAACCTACAAGGATGAGAAAAGTAACCGTAGCAAGCAGTTTTACCATGTTCGGCAACATCTTTTTAATAACAGCAATCTGCAACATTAAAGTGACTCGACAAACGCTAATAATTGCAGACGTTCAGATTCACTCAACTTCATAAAGTTATTTTTACTTGTTAACGCTTCACCCTCATGCCAAAGAACCGCTTCTTCTATTGTTCTTGCTCGTCCATCATGTAAAAACGTTGAATTTGGGTTAACTGTTTGTACTAATCCAATACCCCACAATGCCGGTGTTTTCCATTCAGTGCCAGACGCATCACCTTGAATAAGATCATCCGCCAGTCCCTGACAGCGTTGTACATATAAACATTCGGCACCGTCTGAACACAACTGCTCATCCGCGGTTTCACGCGTTATCGAACACGAACCACCCATGTCATGCAGTAAAAGGTCGGTATATGGAAATATCTCTTGGTTAGATAAAAGTTCAATTGGCTGAGCATTGGGTTCTAAAGACAATAATGTCAGCTCACCTAACACGCTACCAGCGGCCTCTCCTGTTATATGCCTTGGGGTATGACAACCGATACAATTTGCTGCAAAGAATAATTCTCGACCTTTACTTATATCTTCATGCCAAACATTATTTGTTGCATCGTAACCACGTCGTGCCGGCACGCCAAGCACACGACTATAAAATTCAACTAAGGCTAATTCTTTATCACTAACGTCAGTACTTGCATCTGTTTTTATTTCTCGCTCTGCGACAAAGTGACAAGACTCTTGATTTTTTTCACATGGTTCTGCTGTAAATACACTGGTAGTAATACCCATATCGCCTTGATAAGCCGCGGAAATTTGCTGTAAGACTGTAGGGTTTTGCGCCTTATAAGCAAAACGTCCTAGTACAGTTTCGCCGCTAATAACGTCTGTTACCATGGAAGCGCGTCCAGAAACCCCATCACCATCGGCGTCATTTTCATCCACTAAGGCAAGAAGGTTTTTGATCGGAATAGCGCCAAGTAAACCGGCACCATAAACGCCTGGCGCTAAACGTGGAGAAAACCGTATTTGCTCTGTGAACGGCCCAAAACTTAAATCTCTAATCTTATAAATGGGTGCGCGTAATTCAAAACTATTACCATCAGGATATTCTCCTGTAATCGTTTTATACTCTACATAAGGATAAGCTTCTCCAACTAACTCGTCACCATTGATTGAACCGTCATACACAGCAAGACCGGCACTAATATCCCCACCATCAAAACTCTGTACAGCAAAAGGTTGTAGTTGGTTACCATAAATAGGATCAGCGGCACCGGTTTCATCACCCAGTTTAAATAACATACTCAACATAGGATGTTCTGGAGAAATAGGTAACTGACCTCGGCCGTCACTAATGTGACAATTTTGACATACTGGGTTATTTAATAAAGGGCCTATATCCGTATGTTTAGTGCGAAATAAATGGTCACCTGCCGTAAAAAAACCGTCATGCTTAAAGTTGTCAGTGATCATTCGTGGACGACTACCAAAAGCATCTTTATTATCAACAAAAACGGTCGCTGCCCCGCCGGTTAAATACTCTTCGGGCAAGATAGTGTCACCAGTAAGTGGCGTCAAACCACTGTGATCAACAACGGGTTGGGGCGGAACAGGAGGTTTAATGACAGGTTCGACAATTTTAGTTGTGCTCCCACCACCGCAAGCAATTAAATTGCCAAGACAAAAACCTACCAAAATGATGTTCAATAAAAATTTCACCCTAACTCACCTTACATATTACTTATTTAACTTTAATAACAACTTTCCGTAAATAATTTGCCAACCACATTTCTTGAATACTTCTCATTTACAGAAAGTAAAAACCAAAAAAGTGGGCTCCGAAGAGCCCACTTAATAAATGGGATAACTAACCCTATATAATCAAAGTACTACTCGATATCAGTACTACCATCTTGTCTTAAGTCACCCGTATTTACATTTAATGCATCACGTACTAGTTCAATGTCATCTGTTTGAGCAACTAAGCCAGCAATCACTGCGACCACATTTGGCTGTTCAATATCAGTTGCTGTTAAAACGTCAAATGGAATACCTGATTTAGCTTTGGTATCGATAACTGTGGCAGCTGCCATGGTATTTTCTAAAGAACCACGTAGTTGATTGGCTAATACATGATGGCCTTCTGCTACCAATAGATCATGAATTGAAGCACCATCAACAATTTCACCGTTAATACGCGTATATGAAGCGTTAAAAGTGTTTTGTACGCCTTTAGCATTTAGGAAAATATCACGATGGGTATTATCACTGAAACACGAATGTTCATCTTCTTGAGAGTTATTAATCAATGCAATATTGATACGTTCACTACCCAATTCACCATAACTTAAACGGCCCATTCCTTCTAGAATTCGACCTAATGAAACATCGCCACCTTCAACAAACTTTTGGTAATGTTCACCCGCTTGTGGCTCCCAAGCTTCAACTACCGTTGTTAAATCTTTAATTAGTACATCTGCTACTACTTGCAAATATTGACCACGACGTACACATGTATTTGGCGTAGTAACATTGCCAGTACCTGAAGTACAATCTGCTGATAATGCATAATCAGTAAGTGGACGTTGACCAGGCGTGTTATCACGTACACCAGCACCTGATAAATCTGCATTTAAATCTTGGCCCCACAGTAAAAACTCAATGGCGTGATAACCCGTAGTGACATCAGCATCACCATTTTTTTCAAATAAACTTTCCAATAGCGCTTGGTCTATAGTCTCAGTACTGTTAATAACATTTGTACCTACTAATGTTGCTGCACCATCATCACCGTCTACTTGGCCGGCAACATAATCAATTACCGCTTCCCCTAGTGGCCAAGCGTTAACGGCACCTTCTACGCCACCTTCACTACCATCAGCATTTGTGTCGATTGGACCGCCACGAAAACGATAAACCTCTGTTTGTCCGTAAGGTTCGCGAGACGCCAACCATGATTGCTTAGCGGCAGAAAAGTTTGCTTCTGTAGGAGAAGCGACAAATATATTGATTGAATCACGAAGGCTGATTGCAGCAAATAACGAATCTGAATAAGCCGCGTAAGCAATATTAGCATTCGTTTTGAGCACATCGTCACGAGTTACAAAACTACTTACACCGTTGATGCCATTTGCGCCTGGAGCACCATTAACACCAGCAATACCTTGCGCACCATCATCGCCGTCATCAGCACCACCACAAGCAGTTAATGTACACGCCACGATAAGCGCTGCTGTAATTTTTGTAATCGAGTTAAATTTCATTCTTTCCTCACCAATTTATTGTAAATACGAATCACTACCATTTCTATGCGGGGCATACTAAGCTAAGTTAATGATGAAATCAACACAAATGATAATAGTTTTCATTTGGATTACTGTTTAGATTTTTATCTAGGTAAGGAGACACTGCTGAAAATTAGCAGTGTTTTAAGCTTTACAAGTTCTCATATTGTTATATTATAACAATCAATTATTTTGATACCGACACTCTATTTTTTGATGAATCTTTTTGCAAACAATAAATTCAACAAAACTTTGTCCCTTTGGGTCATGGTTGCTTTGTTGTGTTTTGTGCAATTTGCTAAAGCCAGTCATTCTATAGAACATGATATAACGGCTGAGCAATTTCATTGTCAGATATGCTCTCTAGCCTCGACTGATGATCTAACTGAACCCAATTCATTATTCGTCATAACAAGTAATAAATTTCATTTCACGATTAAATCAATATCATTTCCTGTAATGATTGATGAAATTGATCGCCTAAATACCGCTAGAGCACCACCTCAAACTTTTCTTTAAAAATCGTTTTTACATACCTGTAGTCGCTTTTACTGTAGAAATAAACGTATCGTTTTAGCCTGTCGACCTTCACAGAAAGTGAAAGTTTGTCAGCGTTTATATCGATTTTATCATCTATGGCATAAGAGCTAGATCATCATCCAATGTTTGGTGATGACTTCAAAAAACTGCAATTTTTACAGACTTATTTTTTGGAAAAGCAAATGAAATTGAAAACCCTTTTCGTAATACTTAGTTGTGTTGTAGCAACAAATTATGCAAACGCAGCCGTTAAAGACATCAACATCAGTGCCATTATCAACGCTGGTTATACCGAACGTTCACCTTTTGAGGGCGTTGCTAATTACCAATTAGGTGAGCATGCGGCAGGTTTATCAACAGGTTTTTGGACAGATCACAGCGAGCTGACCATTAGCTCTCCTATTGATGATCAATTTTTTGGCAAAATAAGTTTAGCCATCGACGAGCATGAAGGTGCAGTAGAATTTGAATTAGAAGAAGCTTTCATTCAAACATTAAGCCTGCCTTATGACTTGTCTTTTCGCGCTGGTCGATTTTTATCAAATGTTGGTTACCTTAATGGTAAACATGCCCATACAGACAGCTTCGCCGATCGACCATTAATTTATCGTACTTTTATGAATGGTCATTATTATGATGACGGTGCACGTTTATCTTGGCTAGCGCCGACAGATCTCTATCTAGAATTAGGTACAGAATTATTTAAGGGTGCAAAAATCCCCGCTTATGCCAGTGGTAAAGGCATTGGTGCCCATAGCTTTTTTGCAAAAACGGGTGGCGATTTCAATATTGAACACAGCTGGCAATTAGGATTTTCTTATCTAGGTTTTAATAATGATGAAGGCCAATGTAGCGCTCATCACGAGCATAATGAACATGAAGAACATGAAACAGAAGGTCATAGTGCTGATGAACACAGCGAAATGATCAATGTTTGTGACTTTAGTGGTCAACAAGATTATTTCATTGTTGATGGTGTATGGAAATGGGCACCTAACGGCAACTATAAATATCAAAACTTTACTTTTTCAGCCGAATATTTTGATATCCAGCAGAAAGGTGAATTACATCACGAAGAAGATGAGCACCATGACGAAATTAGGCATCACGAGTTTGTAGAAGAAGAACATCATGACGCTATCAATGTTGACCACAGTGGCTTTTATGTCAGTGGCGTATATCAATTCACCCCTAATTGGGCTGCGGGAATACGTTATTCAGAAATAACCTTAGACGCCCCTTATAGTGATGGCTTTAAACCATCGGTATCAACAGCAATGATTGAGTGGCGCAACTCACATTTTTCAACAGTTCGCTTGCAATACAGTCATGATAAATCCCTTGAAAACGAAACAGATAATCAAATAACTTTGCAATTTGTTATGGCATTAGGAGCTCACAGTGCACATCAATTTTAAAACAATCATAACAACGCTTAGCCTGACATTTTCGATCAGCGTTCAAGCACAATTAAACATTTTTACTTGTGAACCTGAATATGCCGCTTTAGCCAAAGAGTTAACTCAAGGACAAGCGAAAATATTTAGTGCCACTACCGCACAGCAAGATCCACATTATGTGCAAGCACGACCAAGCTTAATTTCAAAAATGCGTCGCGCTGATCTAGTCATTTGTGCTGGCGCTGAATTAGAAGCAGGTTGGTTGCCAATGCTACAAATGAAATCACATAATCGCGATGTACAATCAACAGATAAAGGTTTATTTTTTGCCTCTGATCATGTTGAAAATTTTGATATTCCGGTCACCGTTGATCGCAGCATGGGTGATGTACATGCATTAGGTAATCCCCATGTGCATTTAGATCCACACCGTGTACTGATACTTGCACAAGCACTCACCAAAAAATTAATACAGATTGATGGTGACCACCGTGAGCAGTATCAACAAAATCTTGATAACTTTAGTCAAAAATGGCACGTAGCATTAAATAAATGGCAAACACAAGCAGCACCACTTAAAGGTATTAAAGTGATTGCCTATCACTCAACTTTTCGCTATTTATTTGAATTTTTAAATATTGAACAAGTGGGTGATTTGGAACCAAAACCTGGCATGCCGCCGACCAGCAAACATTTGCTATCGTTATTAAAAACCATCAAAAATCAGCAAGTACCTCTAGTTGTATATAGCGCCTATCAAGACGATAAAGGTGTTAAATGGTTAACAGAAAAAGCCGATATAACCAACTTACAATTACCTTATACCATTGGAGGTAATGAGCAAGTGACTGATTTATTTAGCTTGTTTAATCAGCATATTCAGTTATTAACTGATGCATTAGCGTTAAAGTCTTAACAACATACTTTGACAACAGTATCTTAAAAAATAAAGGCTACGAACATGATTGATTTAATTGATATTTTACTACCCGCTTTTTTAGCCGGATTACTAGTATTATGTACTCACGTGCCCTTAGGTTATCAGGTATTAAAACGCGGCATTATTTTTATCGATTTAGCCATCGCGCAAATGGCGGGTTTAGGAGCAGTGTTGGTTGCAACTACCGATTTAGGTCATCATATTCCCGGCGCCGCTTATTTAATTTCAGCGCTATTTTCGTTAAGTGGCGCTGGCATTATTGCGCTATTTGAGCGTCATGCACGACGTCATTTAGAAGCACTGATCGGTTGTTTATATGTCTTAAGTGCGACAGCCGCTTATCTATTATTAGCCAATAATCCACATGGCGGTGATTTGTTAAAGCAGGTTTTATCAGGGCAAATTCTTTGGGTGACCTTTGAGGATTTGTATTTACATTTTGCCTTAATCGGCACCATTATGGCGATCATATTATTGAAACCTGCGATGCTAGCAGGACGTTGGTTTTATTTTTTATTTGCCATCGCCATTACTAGCTCAGTACAACTTGTTGGTGTATTTTTAGTATTTAGCACATTGATCATTCCCGCAATTGCCACTACGAATATGCCACATAGTCGTACTCGCTCGGCCTATATTATTGGTGGTTTAGCTTATTTAGCCGGCTTAGTGGTATCAGCACAATGGGACTTACCTAGTGGTGCAACCATTGTTTGGTCATTGGCTGCGGTGGCGATACTTTATAGTGTCAGTTTTAAAAAACTAACAAAACAATAATGAGTGTCGATTCGCCCATAAAGTACAACTATCTAAACGAACCAAAGATACATCTCAAGTAGGTGAGTAATCACCTACTTATAACTTTAAAAGGAATAATTAAAGTGATACATTTCTTCCAATCACAACATCGAAATTTTAAATTATCAATGAGCTTTAATAAACTCTTCTTATTGAGTTGTTTACTTGTGATCGTTTATTTCTGGTATGTAAATAAAACTGAGCAAACAGAATCTTCGACGCTGATTTTAGCTCCCCAAGTTAATGATATTTATTTTTTAGACTTCAGACTACTCAACGATAAATTAGCACCTAAAAACAAATACAAATTAGCTAAAGTTGTACGTGTTACTGGTGATGACGTTGCTATAGTTTATGGGAGATTTTTCTATCAATGGCAACATGCTGTGGTAAATAGCATTCAGTATGGTGATTTAAGTAACCCTGATTATTTTAAACCAATACCCGACTATATTCCCTTTAGCAAAATTAAAGAAATGCAAAGGAATGGGGCTATTTATTTAGTTAAACGACCTATCCGAAATAAACTCTATGATAACTTTGTTAGTCCAAATTGATTAAGTTCTTTCCCACTCAGCGAGAATTAAAATAAAGCCAAGCAGTTAAGTTTACTGCTTGGTTCTTTTGCTCAAAGTAGTGACTTAATATTTATACCCAAGCTACCTCAAGATTCTTGGGTATTCACCACAAACATGTTTACTTAATTTCATAAACTGACGCTGTGCCGCTCACTTCATTACCAACAATTAATAGTGCCTTACCTGTTGGGTTATGCTTGGCATCAAACAGATAGCATTATGCTAATAGCCATTTGAAACCTGATATAAATAGTAAAAGTTCAAGATGACATTCAGGTAAAGAAAATGTGAATAACAAATAACGGTTTAGTAACAAAAAAATGGCAAGTAATTAAACTGGAGAACTAAAACCGACCTTGGAAATTTGGTCTATACTTTACTATTCAAATCATGGAATTAACGCAGAGTTTGTTGTAGATGTATGTATGGAATAGTAATGACTCCTCACTA
>JABSOX010000010.1:229798-250240 GCA_013215655.1 Colwellia sp. | reverse complement strand
CCCCTAAGACTTTTAAATACCTTAAAAGTCTGTTTTTAGTGTTCTTCATTTTTAGTGCTTTTTTAACTTCTAGTGGCGCAAGACCTGAAACAAAAAATGACAATAAACCAGCTTATTCATTTACCAATATTGTAACTGATAACGGTGCTTTCTATGCTAATGAAACTATTATTCAAGATTCAATTGGCTACATCTGGATTGGTACTCAAAAAGGTTTGTATAAATTTGATGGTATTTCCACCAAACACTTTATATCTAAAAATAATAAAGCTTCACTTTTACATGATTGGATCTATTCCTTATACGAGGATAAAAATGGCCATATATGGATTGGATATAGGAATTCAGGGCTATCAAAATTAGATCCAAAAAACGAAACATTCGAGCACTTTTCCGTTGATTCTACTGATAATAAAAAAATAGCAGGCTCAACTATTAAAGCAATAGCTGAGGATAAAGATGGAAATATTTGGATTGGAACTAATAAAGGATTAAATAAATATAATGCCATCAATCATACTATCGAATTTTTTGATAAAACAGCAATACCTACTAAAAATATTCTAAGCCTAACACTAGATGAAGTAGGTAAATTATGGGTTGGCACAGAGCAAGGTTTATATGTTTCAGACTCTGCAATTAATAAAGAAAGCTTACAGTTCTCTAAAATTGAACTGATTGATAGTAATGATGCAAAAATTAGTAGTATATTAATTGATAAAAACTTCCTTTGGGTAGGTACCATTGCCAATGGGATATATAAAATTCATTTACCCTCTCTCACAATTAATGAAATGTTTTCGGAACGACTTGACTGGTCTGTAGGCTCCGTTAATCACATTATTAAAGACAATCGCGATAATCTATGGTTTGCGACAAAATATGGTCTTGGATTTCTTCCGTCAAACAGGTCCTATTTTTATTTGTACAGTTACCAAACAACACAAAAAAATAGCATAGCAAGTAATTCAATAAATAAACTACTGGTCGACCAACAAGATAACATATGGGTTTTATCTCTTGATTCAATTCAAAAAATAAATATTCAAAGCGCTTTGTTTGCAAGCTTTTCTGTTGATAAAACAAAAGCTTACATGCTAAAGGAACAAGCGATTAGCATGATAGCTCATGATAATGATCAAAACCTCTGGTTGGGTGGAGATACTACAGGCTTATATCAATTAAACCCTACTAATAAAGATTTTCTTCATTACCAACTAAAGTCTAAGTCTATTTTTAAAATGACGCCCCCAAATGTGAAAGGATTTTTATCTGACAGCAGTGATAGATATTGGATTGGAACTAATAATTTTGGAGTGATGAAAATAGAAAAAAATAAAATAAAAAAAACATGGTTTAAACATGATATCAATAATAGGAACTCAATAAGTAGTGATGAAAATATTCAGTTTTTTTATGAGGATTCAAAGAAACGAATATGGATCGGAACAAACAATGGCATTAACCGTTATCGAGAAGAAACAAATGATTTCAAAACATATTTATCAGATATAACGGGTAAACAAGGTTACTTTGTTTTAGCAATAAATGAAACAAAGCAAGGTCATATAATAGTAGGTACAACAGTTGGTAAGTTATTCGTCTTAGCTACTGGTGAAAATTTTTTTAGAGAAATACTAACTAAAGATATGCAAGGGTTCAACAATAACTTTCATGATATCTCCTCTATTAAAGTTAGAAATGGCATTATCTGGATTACAGATTATGGTAAAGGGTTATTAAAAGGTAACTTAACACAAAATCAACGTGGAAACTTCATAATATCTGGTGAGTTTTTTGGTGTAGACCACGGTTTAAAAGAATCATCTGTTAATAGTTTACATTTTGATTTTAATGATAAAAATGCGATTTGGTTAAACACAGATTTAGGAATTTCAAAATTTGACATTGCAGCTAAGAAATTTTACAACTTTAATGAGCAAGATGGGGTTAAACCAGGGGTCAACTGGATTAATTGCAACTCTCAGAGTCAACAAGGGATAATTTATTACTGTGGCCCTGCTGGCGTTCTTTATTTTGATCCTAAAAATATAAAAATAAATCGTATTCCACCGGAAGTAGTATTAACTAATTTTTACGTCAACTCAAAAAGAATTGAGTTAAATTCTGAAGACAAAATATCCCCACTTCAAAAAATTATTCAAGAAACTGAGTCGCTGTTACTTAATGATAAACAAACCAATTTTGCCTTTGATTTTACTGCTTTAGATTTCACTGCTCCTAGTAAAAATAAATACGCTTACAAACTCGAAGGGTTTGATCAAAAGTGGACTTATACTGATGCCAAACGTCGCCATGCCAACTACAGCAATATTCCTGCAGGTAATTACACCTTTAAAGTAAAAGCCAGCAATAACCATGGTTTTTGGAACGAAATAGGTACTCAAGTCAAGATAACGGTGTTACCTCCTTGGTGGTTAACGTGGTGGATGCAAATCATCTATATCGCTCTTTTTGTTATGACTGTACTCTGGATTATTCGCAACCGTACCAAGCAACATAAACAACGTAGTCTAATATTAGAAAAAGCGGTGTTGGAGCGTACGTATGAACTTGAACAAAAAACCTATGATTTAGAAGAACGCACTCGCTCGTTGAAAGCTGCACAGAAGACAATTGTTGCACAAGAGAAAATGTCTTCCTTGGGTACACTCACCGCAGGTGTTGCCCATGAAATTAACAACCCCACAAACTTTACGCATGCTGCGGTTTATATGATGAAAGAAGAAATTGCTAACATTAAATCTTTCCTTAAGCAATTAGCTGGTGGCGATAATGCAGATCCCGAAATATTAAAATCCTTCGAAGATAAGTTCGCCAAACTCATTGAGTTGACAGAGACAGCAACTGAAGGTACCACACGAATCAAGACGATTGTTAATGACTTACGTACTTATTCAAGACTAGATGAAGCGGCGAAGAAAAGTGTTCGCTTGGCCGGTATTCTGGCATCAACCGTCCATTTAATTAAAACCCAATACCACACAATTGAGATTGACGTCGATATTGAATCAGATCCCATTCTGGCTTGCTTTCCAGCTAAATTAAGCCAAGTATTTATGAATGTAACCGTTAATGCCTGTCAAGCAATTTTGACCAAACAAAAAAACGATCCCGAGCTTTCTGGCAAGATAACGATAACCGTTACACTACATCAAGAACTTATTGAAATTACCTTTAAAGACAATGGCTGTGGCATGAATAGCATTACCCAGAAAAAAATATTTGACCCTTTCTTCACCACTAAAGATGTGGGTAGCGGAACAGGGCTTGGCATGGCAATTTCATTTGGCATTATTGAAGATCACAGAGGTACATTAAAAGTATCCTCAATGATCAATAAAGGATCAACCATTACAATTTGTTTACCGATTAAATAGTTGTAGTTAACAAGAAAGTAAATAGGAAAAGGAAATAGGAGTAACTTATGTCAGTATTTAGCATGAAGAATATCGACCAAGATAATAATAAAGACGCAGATAAACCGCTGGTTATGCTGGTTGATGACGAAATTGAAAATATTAATGTGCTACGGCAATTATTAGAGTCTCACTTTCAAATAATCACAGGATTAAATGGCGCTGAAGCTTTAAAGCTTATCGATAATATGGTCGACCCAAAACAAATCCAACTTATTATCAGTGACCAACGCATGCCGAAAGTTACGGGGGTTGAGTTTCTTGAACAAATAGTAGATAAAATGCCTGATACCATTCGCATTATCTTAACCGGATATTCCGATACTCAAGTGATTATTGATGCCATCAACAAGGCAAAACTATATAAATTCATGACTAAGCCTTTTGATCCTGTGGAGTTATCTCTTACCGTGCAAAGAGGAGTCGAAGCCTTTCAAATGCGACGAGAATTAATTGAGTATTCTACCAATTTAGAAAAAATTGTTGTTGAAAGAACCCAAGAATTAAACGAAAAAAATGAGAAATTATCTGAAGCTATCGACGCTTTAGAAAAACAAAGTCTTACCGACCAACTTACAGGTATACATAATCGACATTTTTTAAGTAAATTTATGCCTCAAGATGTTGCAAAACTAGATAGAGAGCTTGAGCAATCTCCTGCGGAGTTTGAACAAATCGGCTTAATGATGGTTGATATCGATTTTTTTAAACAAGTGAACGATAACTATGGTCATGATGCTGGTGATAAGATTCTAATTAAATTTGCGCATATATTAGTTCAAACTTGTCGAGAATCTGATTGGGTTATTCGCTGGGGTGGAGAAGAGTTCGTCATTATAGCCAGAGGTTTACCTAAAGAAGGTATTGAAAATTTGGCGGAAAGAATTTGTGCAAATGTAGCTGAGAGTGAATTTGAAATGGGTCTGGAAAAAACACTTTCTATTACTTGTTCTATTGGAATAGCTTCATTTCCATTTATTAGAAAAAACCATCAACTATTAACTTGGCAGCAGACATTAAATATTGCAGATACAGCCTTATACATGGCCAAGAATAATGGCAGAAATACTTGGGTCAATCTTTCTGAAAAAAACATTAAGCAGCCGGAAAGTTTTTATAGAAATATAATAACTGATGTAAAACTCAGTTTTGAGTGTGGTGATATCAACATTCATCATGCTTCGTCAATAACACATGTTGAATTATAAGATCTTATTTTTGGTGTAAAGATGTCAGGAAAGATAATTCAGAAATGAAGCTTGCTTACAATAATTTAATTTACCCACAAACAATACACTGATCTCGACCATTGTTTTTGGCTTTATATACATTTTCATCGGCACGTTTGATCAATTGATTTAGGTTATTGTCGCCTTTTGTTAATTGGGTAGCTCCAAGGCTAAAAGTTAACGGCATATCCTGTCCTTCTGCCAACATTGCTTCTTTTAATCGCGCTCTTAAACGATTAAAAATCACGGTGATATCACTTTCTTTTGCATCAAGTAAAACCAATAACCACTCTTCACCGCCATATCGTCCATATCTATCATGATTACGTAAACTTGTTTGACAGGCATTACTAAAAATCTTTAATACTTTGTCACCTACATCATGACCATAGCTGTCATTGAAATTTTTAAAGTAATCGATGTCCAACATGGCAATCGTGAGCATGGTTCTTTCTTCAAAACACTGTTTAAAGCGTCGCTCTGCGATAGTAATAATTGCTCGACGATTAGGTGCGCCAGTGAGTTCATCTCTTAAGGCCATACGTTTAAAACTATTACGATTAATGATTTGTCGATAGAGTAATAAGGAAATAACAAACAAACCGAATGTCGAACATATAATGATCAATATAAAAATTGTTTTTTGCGTATTTTGTTCTATTAATTGTAATTGTGTTAATTCATTTTGCTGTAGCAATAGCTTATTTTCTGCTTCTTTTTGTTTGGTTTTAAACTTAACCATAAGCTCTTGCAATGAATCATTATTTTCTTGTTCATTAATGTCTTGTTGAACTTCTTTTACATTCTCTAATGCTGACAAACTACTACTAAAGTTTTTTCTTAATTTTTCCAATTCATAAACTTTGAGGTAATAATCGAGTAATAACTTTGAGTCATTTAGTGTCTTCGCAGTATTTTCTAATGAATTTAGAAAAGCCATCGCTTGATTAACATCTCCCATTTTTGCCTGTAACTCAGCAAAATCAAGTGAAGTAAAAAAGTGCATGCGATGGTTTTCAAAACGTTTAAAAACCGATAAAGCATTAATAAAGTGGGAATTTGCTTGTTCATATTCGTTTTGCACAAAGGCAACTTTTCCTAAATAGCTAAGTGCATAACCTTCACCAACCTCATCATTAAGTTGATGACTAAGTTCTAAAGCAAGTTGCAGGTTTTTATGTGCTAAAGAGAAGTTCTTCAACGTGTAGTAGGTATGGCCGATGTTAAAATACAATACTGACAAGCTAAACGACGCGTCTTCAGCTTTATAAATCTCCATAGCTTTTAGATAGTATTCAAGCGCCTGCTCATAATCTTCCATTTCGTCATAAATAATGGCGATAGCGTTTAGCGCTGCTCCTTTACCTATTTGATAATTTATATTTTCTGATATTTTTAACGCTTTTTGTAAATGGAGCAAAGATGCTTCTCTATCAGAAAATGTTTTCTTAGATAAGGCAACGTAAATATACATGGTGGCAATTAATTTTTTGTCACTAAATGCTAAGGCCTCGCGTTCATACTTTTCTCTGATTTTGATTACGTTTTCCAAATCCCGTTTATTGTCATAATATTGCAATAACACCGGAAGTAGCTCTAATAGGCTCACTGAATATTTTTGTTTTTGTGCGATAGGCAAATACTTATCAACGACAGATTTCGCTTTATCAAACTGCTCCAACATATTGTAAACAGCTGCTACTTTACTCATCGCTAATGTTTCAACGTCGAGCCATTGACTCATTTGACTAGTTTCAACATAACCTTGCAACTGCTTCAGTAAAACATCAGGTTTTTTACTTTGTTCTACATTTATATTTTTTACAAATTCCCATAACTCATCATGCTGCAATTGCTGTGCAGCGGAAAGTGAAATACTGACAAATAAAGTCAAGACGAGTAGTTTTTTCTGACACCAAAATGCCATTAATGAAATGTCCTAAATAAAAGCATATCTTGGTTTTAAGTTTAGCTAAACTTTTTAAAAAGAGTTAGTTAAGCTCACAACCAATACCTTTATTACGCTTAAGCGATAATTTTTATTACTTCGCTAATGAAGTTAATTTCTCATTTATCTCTTTTAACTGATGTAGATTATCAACATCACTTTTCACTTTCGTTAAGGCTAGTTGATAAGCCATATCTAAAGCCTTTTCAGCATCAACTTTGATATCAGGCTGTACACCAATGCCTTCCCAATTAGTTTTCGTGATCGGGTTAACTGCTTTTGAAATAGGAATAGACGCCCTAAAGCCATGTTCTAGATTAAAATAGGTGACCGGGTTAGCACCACCGCCAGTAGCCTCACCAACAATGGTTCCACGTTTGAGATGTTTTAAATTATAAGAAAATTCTTCTGCAGCTGAAAATGTATAATGGCTGGTTAATACATAGATAGGTGTATTAGGTCGTTTTTTACCGCTTATTTTATCAAATGTCCAAAACTCAGTTAATGCTCCAGTTTGACGGTTATAAAAACTATTTAAATGTGTTTTCTCTGCGAAAAAGTAGCTGCTGATTAGCTGGATCATTTCAGGACTTCCACCGCCATTTTTTCTTAAATCAAAAATCACGGCGTCAGTATCAGCTACAAAAGTCATAGCTGCTTCAACAACTTTACGTGATTTTGAAGTCACATCATTAAAACCAATAAAACTAATATAACCAATGTTGCCATCAAGGATTTCTACTTTATTGAAGCCTGAGTTCTTTCTATTTAGCATGTTAAACCAGCCTTCATAAACAGGCTGTTGCTTATCTTTATAGTTGGCGTTGCTGTCTCGCCATTGCAGACTAAAATGACCGTCGAATTTTCGTATTTCTGTCGCTAATAATTTAGCGACTTGTTGTTGAGTAGTTGCTTGCTTAAATTCAGAACTTTGTTCTAAGTCTGATAACGCATCATTAACATCATTGATTTTTTCAGTGAGCACATACTCGGTTGTTATTTTATTTTTAAGACTATTAAGCAATGCTAATTTATCTTCAGCAGAAAATTCAGTACTGCTTACTAAAAAAGAAAATAGACAGGTAAAAGTGACCAACACTTTAATCATGGAATGACTCATCGAAAAAACCTAAATTATTATAATAAGAAAATAATACTTTTTTAATTATTTATTGCTGTTGTCTTTTGTAACGACACGTTGCAATACCAAAAAAGTAATCAATAAATAGATGACAGTAGCGATATGTTTAATGGTGACCTTCAAAGGAGCGTGCGCTTGAAAGGCAAGCAAAGCATCCGTAATTGGCATAATGGTGCCAAATAAGGCTAATACCATTAATATCTTGTAGTTGCGCAAATATAATAAATAACCCATTGTCAGCGTAATAAATAAAGTGCGCGAGGCATATATTCTTGCCCAATCAGCATCGCCTATTGCTAATTCTGTGCCTCTAACGACCGCAAAGGCTGCGGGATCAAGATAGGCAAAGATACCATAAAAACCTTGAATAATTGCCATTAGCAAAATCAGTATGCGCCCGATATTTTCTTGTTTTGTTACTTTTTTATTTATCATTATCTTCTTATCATTGTGAATTTATTTTTAATTTGATTCATTAGGATAACCTAAAACAAGTGAATTTAAATTACCACTGCTCCTTTGAAAATAATAAAGGGAATAAAAACACACTTTTTTGAAGTGTTTATCATTTCAATGTCACCAACTCTATATAACAAGAGAGCTAAAATGAATGAAAGTAATCAATATGGAAAGTTTGCTTTAAAAGCCTGGTAAACATGTTCTTCTATTGCACAACCAAAACATCTGGTGTGTATGAATTCCTCAGCTACTTGGTAAACACTTGAGTTATACAAAATATATAAGGTGCCATACTTGCCTTTTACTCTTGCTGGATAATTTGATAAAAGTTCAAATTTCCCTAAGCGAGTCATCATGTCATTTAAACATACCGAATCAAGTTGAAACTCTGATACATGATGGCCGATATATTCATCTTTTGTATAACCCAACATTTCAAGTTCAAACTGATTAGCATATTCAATAATGCCTTCTGCCGATACCGTGTGTATACCTATCGACGAGTTATCCAAAAAATCTCTTAAATTTTCACGAACCATATAGAGCCAACCTTTCAAAGTACATGATTATATTGAAATTAAAATAACGATTAAAATCATTATTTGCATACTATGCTAAAAATTGTTCTATTAAAATCACTTACCTTAAATTAATTGTACATTAATGCAATTATAAAATTCTTATATTCCTCACTTGACTCCACTTAACAATTTCGCCTAAAATGCGCACAGGTTGCAGAGACGCCTATCCGCTAAAGATGAATTCACTCTGACTTAAAAACATAATCAGTTCAATATGAACTAAGTAGGCTTTGCGGAATGCCACGATTACTTAGAGGTATTTGAATTGTGACTCACCTTACAAAAAATCGGGCCATGCCTGATATTCCAAAAAAACATCTATTAACTAATAATAATATTTATCAAATATTTACCCGTATAATTTCATCAGTCGCAAAGACTGCCCTATTTATATTATCACTTGCTTTTGTACAGGTACTTTCTGCGTTTCAAAAAATAGAATTTATGTGTGATTTTTCCATAGGGGGATCATTATGAATTTAGCGATAAGTGAACTAAAAATTCAAGCAAAAATAATGCTAAAAGCTATCAAAGCAGGTGGAAGTTTATTAACTAAACAGCAACGACAATTAAGAACTCTCAATCTTGAATCCACACAAGAAATCAAGTTAAAACATTGTCATTTTCTTATTGCCAAAAAGTATGGTTTTGATAGTTGGCAACATGCTCAGCAGATACTGTCAGGTGATGAATTAAGCAATTCTATGATGAATATGGGCACCTTATTTCATTCGTCGCGATGTGATGCTCTAATTAATTTATGGTTTGCAAATTATAAAGAAGCACAGGAAGCATTAGCAATTGATGAACAGAATCGTTGGCTTATCCCATATAAACAACAATATATTGTTGTTAATAAGGAGTACCTGAAAATGATCGGCCTAGATCGTGGTTTTGATCAACATTGGCTTAACATTCAACATAATCTTGTTAAAGGTTATGGTAGTGATAGCTGGGATATATTAGCTGTGGCAGCACTTAAAAACTAAAACCTTAACTCATAGGCAATATTTTTATAGTCAATTATCAATCAAGGCAGATAATCACGATGCCTTGATTGATATTTACAATGTAAAATTAAATTCCGCCAATTTCAGCAATACCATATATAGTTCATCTAATAGCTAGTATTGGAAATAAATTACCTTATAATGCGAAGAATTCACGTTACATTTTTTACGTCCTCATCATTACTAAGGTAAATCAATCAATGACAATACGCACTCCTAGCACTGCCTTATGGGCTTTAGTGATGGTGAATCTTATTTGGGGAATAGGTTTTGTTGTCGTAGATAGTGCTATAGACATTATGCCCGTTAATACCTTTAACGCCTTTCGTTTTAGTATCGCAGCAATCGCACTATTACCTTTATATTTTCTGCAAAGAAAAATACCTAATGAAGAAACTGATTATAAAGTCATTGAATTACTTAAAACTGGTTTTGGCTTAGGACTATTATTATTTTTAGGGTTTTCCTTACAAACCACGGGCTTGCTTTATACCAGCGTTTCTAATACGGGTTTTATCACCGGATTATGTGTTCCTTTAGTACCCATCATTGGTTTCTTGTTGTTTAAGACTAAAGTTGGTGTGGAAATTTGGATCAGTGTTGTCGCCGCGACCATAGGGTTATATTTTTTAACCATGGGCGATAAAATGGAGTTTAATATTGGGGACGTTCTTGTTGCCATCAGCGCTATTTGTTACGCCAGTCATATTACTTTGATGGCAAAATATGGCGGTCGATTTGCTGTTATTCCATTAAGTATTATCCAACTAGCCGCCGTTGGCTTCTATAGTACTATCGCGGCAAGTTATGAAGAATTGATGAACCTTAACGAAAGTTATGCTCCGTTAATAGAACAATTAAACAATGTCGATGTTTGGGCAGCCATTCTTTATTCCGCCATATTAGCGAGTGCTTTTGCCTATTGGGCACAAACCGCAAGTCAACGTTTATTGGCACCACACAAAGTCGCACTGGTTTTTGCATTAGAACCGATCTTCGCTCATCTTGCCGCCTTTATCATTTTAGGTGAACACTTAGGTTTACAAGGTTGGTTTGGTGCAGGATTGATACTAGCCGGTATGCTTTACTCTGAACTTGGTGGCAATAGAAAAATTAAAGTGCAGCCATTAGAGCAAATGGCTGCACCGCTAGATAAGTAAACAATGATTAATGTTAATCTCGTTTATATTATCTTTTATACAAGGCTTCAATGGTACTCGATTCTATTGTATTGGCATTGATCATATATCCCGTCAGTGCGCCAGAGGCATTAGCGGGTAGTTCCAATTTCTCCACTGATAATGCGTGTACTGTAAAACGATAGTGATGTATACCATGACCTGAAGGTGGACAAGTACCACCAAAGCCGCGACTACCATAATCATTTTCTATTTGCTTACTGCCTTTTGGCGCTAAGTTTTGTTTAGTGCTACCTGCTCCGGTTGCTAACTCAGTTACTGTTGTTGGAATATTCACTATTTGCCAATGCCACCAGCCACTGCCTGTTGGCGCATCAGGATCATGAACTGTAATGGCAAAGCTTTTTGTTCCTTTCGGCGCATCTGACCAGTTAAGTTGGGGAGATAAATCTTTACCCGAACAACCAAAACCGTTAAATTCTTGCGCTTTGTCCATAAACTCTCCTTGCGTAATATCCTCGCTGGATAAAGTAAAAGAGCTGGCAAATGTAGCTGATGAGATAATAAGTAATAGCGCTGAAAAGAGCGTTCGACTGTTAAACATGATAGACCCTGTTGGTACAAATTAAAGTGGGTCTATTGTAGCCTTATGCCTTTAACTGTTTAGTACCAAAGCAATCAAACTTTCGCCCTAATCCTTCACTTTCGTTTTACGAAGCTCTGAAGGGGTTAAACCAAATCGTCCTTTAAAGCGATCAGTAAATCGTGACTGCGATTGATAACCACACTTTTCAGCAATAAGTCCAATGGAGTGATGTGTTGTTTGTAGCAAATGTAAACCGTGTCCTAATCTTGCTTGATCTTTAACTTCTTGAATACTGGTGCCTTCAGCTTTGAGTTTTCGACGTAGCGTTGATTCACTCATCGCCAACTGCTGACAAAGATTATCGAGTGTAAGTTCATCGCTAAGTTGGCCACTAACAATATCATGGAGTTTATGGCCAACTTTTGGATTAGCAACCATAGCCAAAACCTCCTTATGCCCCATATGACAAAGCAAATGGATGATCTCTTTTCTACGCAACGACCAAAGCTGTGATGGCGCCCAAAGTGAGTACTCAACAAATTGTTGTAAACATTTAGCCAATTGAAAGCTGATTTCTCCGACACAATAAGATTGCTTATTTACTAAACTGGTTTGCAGACCGTGAAAATCCTGATACTCAAATTCAATCAACAATGCATAGTATTCTTTATCTTTTGGGATGTTACGCATATTGATAGCCGGACTATCAGACAAAAAAATAAAATCGCCTGAATGGCAAACAATCTCATTATCTTTGCCTAATTTTTTATCACCGCTAAGTACCGCGATAAACAGCGGCTTAGCTATGGGTACATTCAATAAGCGTTGCTCTTTTATTGAAGAGTACACAGCAAAAGGAAGCTCTGGTGATTTTTTTATTGTACTTTTAACCGCACAAATCAAGTTATTCATGAGTTTCCTCCATCAAAAAGCGGATATAAATGATAATTCAATATTTCTCGAAGCCGTTGTAAACCTTTGCCATGATTCACAATCTTCCATGCCATAAATAAATCACTGGTTTGCGAATGTTCAACCATTTTAGGCGCCAACAAAACACCTTGTTTAAGTTGCGTTTGTATAAGGTTCTTTGGTAAAAAACCACAACCAAGTCCAGCAACAATAACATCAACTTTATAGGCGACTGAACTGACAAAAAGATGTTGGCTGTTTTCAATAATATTTGCTGACCACGTAACTTCATTCTTAGCTGAGTCATGCACAATAACCGTACGATGTTGAGCAATATCTACTTTTGTTAATGGGTGATTAAGTTGAGCTAACGGATGATCATTCGCTATAACAAAAATGTTTTCGAGCTCCGCAATTTTTGTAGCTCTAATTCCTTGTTGAACAGGAACAGGTGCTGGTGCACCAATAAGTAAATCAACACGGTCTTCAATTAACGCTTCCCACGAACCATTAAGTACTTCTTCACTAATATCTAATTCTATATTGGGATGTTCAGCTAAGAATGTTTTTAATAGCGGCAGTATTTGTTGAATATTAAAGATTGAATCAATGGCAATGTTGATCCTCGGCTCCCAACCGTTAGCGATGGTTTGTGTTTGTTCAGATATTCTATTGATTGCCGATAATACTTTACGTCCTTCAATTAACAAGTGACGGCCTGCTGGCGTTAATACGGCCTTTCGCCCCTGCCTTACAAATAATGTTACCGCTAATTGTTCTTCTAATTTTTGTACAATATAAGATAAAGCAGAAGGTACTTTATTAAGCTGTTCTGCCGCTGATGCATAACTACCACGACTTTCAATAGCATCTAAAACACATAAAGCTTCAATACTAATCGCTGGTGAATTAGTCATATTCTTTCATCCTTAATTACAACCCTTTTAATACATCAAATATTTTGAACAGTTCAAACAAACTTTATGGGTTATTCATTTATAAAGCAACTAATACAATAGCCCTACCTTATAGAAAAGCTCTAAACGAAAACCTTAAATAAAGAGCTTAACAAATACCTTAACGAGAACATTATGACTACTTCAATTATTCAAAATACATTAACAAGCAACAAGTCACTATCTGGACTACCACTTAGACTCATTGCCGGCATTATTTTTACCGCGCACGGTTCACAAAAGCTATTTGCCTGGTTTGGCGGTTACGGACTTGATGGCACGGGACAATGGATGGAATCTATTGGCCTAGCTCCCGGGTTTTATATGGCGATGCTAGCCGGCGGTGCTGAATTCTTTGGTGGCTTGTTATTAATTCTAGGTCTATTAACTCGACCAACCAGCATTGTTTTAGCCATAACGATGGTCATTGCTATCTTCAGCGTTCATATCAGTAACGGTTTATTCATGAGTAGCAATGGCTATGAATTTGCCTTGTCATTATTAGCCATCACTTTAGCGTTAATCATACAAGGTGCCGGGGAATTTTCCCTTGATAACGTGATCAGCAAAAAACTCAATAAAACAGCTTAGTTGCTAATTCCATCATTACTTAAAACTTAGAGCTTAAGCTTAGACTTAAAATTTATATAACTTATCAAATCAGCATTAAAAGGAAAATATCATGGGATTAATAGTAAACGGACAATGGGTCGACCAATGGTACGATACTAAAGGCAATAATGGCGAATTTGTACGCCAAGAAAGTCGCTTCCGTAATCAAATATCAAATGACGCCAATAGTAAATTTACACCCGAGGCTGGCCGCTATCATTTATATGTATCTTTGGCTTGTCCATGGGCACATCGTACGTTAATTTTTAGAAAACTTAAGCAGCTTGAAAATATTATTTCGGTGAGCACCGTTGATGCTGAAATGCTAGAAAATGGCTGGGAGTTTGGCGAGAATGTAGACCCTCTTTATGGTTTTGATTATGCGTATCAACTCTATTTAAAAGCCGCTAGTGATTATCAAGGTCGTGTCACGGTACCGATTTTGTGGGACAAAAAAACACAGACTATCGTTAATAATGAATCTATAGATATTATTCGTATTTTTAATACGGCCTTTAATGATTTAACCAATAATCATGATGACTACTATCCAGAGCAGTTACGGTGTGATATTGAAGAAGTAAATGAGCGTATTTACCCAACCATTAACAACGGTGTTTACCGTGCAGGTTTTGCTACATCTCAAGAAGCTTACAACCAAGCATATCAAGAGTTATTTGATAGTTTAGATTGGTTAGAAGAAAAGCTATCAAAACAGCGATACTTAGTGGGTGAAACTGTTACTGAAGCCGATTGGCGATTATTTACCACCTTAATTCGCTTTGACGCAGTTTATCATGGTCATTTTAAATGTAATCGTAATAAATTGAGTGAATTTCATCATATCAGCAATTATTTACGCGACCTTTATCAAACGCCTGGTGTTGCAGAAACAGTAGATTTGCAATATAGCAAAATTCATTATTATGCTAGCCATTCATCAATTAACCCAACACGCATTGTACCACTTGGACCTGAGCAAGATTTTAATCAAACCCATGACCGTACCCGACAATACACAAACGAAGCGGCTTAAGGAGTATAAAATGATCAAACATTACCCATACCAAAGTTTAGGTAAAGCCAATCATGGTTGGTTGCAATCAAAGCATCACTTTAGTTTTGCCAATTACTACAATCCTAAACGTATGGGGTTTGGTGTATTACGAGTGATCAACGACGATTGGGTTGAGCCGGGCATGGGGTTCCCTGCTCATCCACATAAAAATATGGAAATTATTAGCTTTATTCGCTCTGGCGCCATTACGCATCAAGACAGCACCGGTAATAAAGGCGTAACAAAAAGTGGTGAAGTACAAGTGATGAGTGCTGGCACCGGTATTGTTCATTCTGAATATAACCGTAGCAAAACACCACTCACTTTTTATCAAATATGGATAGAAAGCAATCAGCATAATGTTGAGCCTCGCTGGGAGAGCAAACTGTTTAATACTGAGTATTCGAGCACACATTTACCACTGGTAGTTTCTGGTTACGAAGAAGATCAAGGACAAGCATTATTTATTCATCAACAAGCTCGAATTTTTGCCGGGAAAATTAAAAAAGGCTCGGTATTTGAACATTCAATTCGAAACCAAGCCTATATTTTATCTTCACAAGGAAGTTTTAAATTGGCGGATAGCAATAGCCAAATAACACTGGATAAAGGCGATGGTGCTGAAGTTACCAATGCCAAAACTGTATTATTTACTGCCCTAGATGACTGTGAAATTGTGATCATCGATGTACCTAAAATGTAGACGATGAGGTTAATTACAGGTTATGTATTATTACATTGATTGTGATCTGCCATTCATCTACTTGTAGGACCTCAAATATTTTTTTCGTTTACGCAATTCAATCGATGGTATAACGTCTATAATCGTTCAACAAGCGTACAAAAAAGGCGTGAGTCAATGACTGATTCGATGTCGAATACTTATAAATCACGTTTGACGTCAATCGACTTCATGCGTGGTTTAGTGATGGTTATTATGGCACTAGATCATGTCAGGGATTTTGTTTTTATCGGCCATTTTGATCCTCTCGATTTATCACAAACTAATACTGTTCTTTACTTCACGCGATGGATAACTCATCTCTGCGCACCTATTTTCGTAATACTTGCCGGTGTTTCAGCAGGGCTAATGGCTAATCGGCTGTCAAAAATTGAATTGTCAAAGTTTTTGATTATTCGCGGTGTTTGGTTAGTATTTATTGAATTAACCGTAGTGAGTGTGGCTTGGGATATGGTAATACTATCGCCACAGTTTTTTTCAACATTACAGGTAATTTGGGCATTAGGTATGTCAATGATTGTACTAAGTGCATTGATTTGGTTACCACGAAATTTACTGACTTTGGTCGCGCTTGTGATTATCTTTGGTCATAACGCATTTGATGGCATGTTACCGTTGAATAACTGGAGTAATCCAGCGGAGTCTATGCCATTTTGGTGGTCTATTCATGTCACGGGATTTACTCAAATGTTTGGTTTCACCGTAGGGCTCGCATATCCATTAATTCCTTGGATTGGGGTAATGGCTTTAGGATATGTTATTACACCTATTTTTACGTTTAAACCTGATGTAAGAAGAAGAGTATTGTTCTGGAGTGGAATAGGCTGCTTGATGCTGTTCTTTGTACTTCGAGTACCTAACCTATACGGTGATTTGAAACCTTGGATGCCACAAGAAAACTATTGGTTGGATTTTTTAGCCATCATGAACGTTGAAAAGTATCCTCCTTCGCTAGCTTATTTACTTGCGACATTAGGTATCAGTTCAATCATTATTGCTCTTGCAGAAAATTGGCAATCTCGCTTTACTCAGTGGATGATAACTTTTGGTAAAGTGCCTTTTTTCTTTTACATTGTTCACCTTTATTTTATTCACCTAATTGCTCTTGCTATAGGAGCTTGGCAAGGCAACAATTTAATGCTCATCTTGGGAGGGTATTGGATGTATCCGGCCAGCCACGGCGTTAATCTTTTTGTGACCTACCTAATATGGTTAGCCGTCGTTATTGCACTATATTTCCCTTGTCGATCTTTCATGCAATTAAAAATGCAAAGAACGGATTGGTGGCTAAAATATTTATAAAAACCCATCTACAAATATCAGCCAGGCCTAACACGACCGATATTATTTAAAAACGAAAATATATAATATCAATAACGGCTAACTTGTAATCGCACTTGAGGTGAATTATAGAAAACAATTAAAAGCTACTCCCGCAAGCCAACAAAAGAATGACGAAAGTCTTTTAATAGCAATTATTAACACAGTCGTTAATAATCTATTTATCTAAACTTTGCGTTTGGTAGATATCAGAGTTAATACGTATGAATTCACTAAAAAGTATTTGGCTATTATTAACATCAAAGTTGGCAACATTGGTTTTAACTAACCGGTGTTCTTTTCCAGATAAAGACGAATAAATCATCAAGCTTCCCCCTCCCTCATAATCAAGCCAAAACCATTGATGGTTATTCTTCCTCAAGTTTAAAACTCGACCATTTAGTATGTTTTGCTTAAGCAGAACTTGGTCATGAACTTGTTCTTTATCTTTTCCCCAATAAACATTATTTTTTTGATCGACCCAAATAGTGTTTTCATCAGCAAGTGTATATCGAATATATTGCCACTTGTCATCAATAGTCGTCACAATATTGTTATCTATATCGTAAAGATGAACCCGCCATTGCTGATCAACTTTCATACTATAGGCAATCAAGTTGTTACCTTTAAACGATGCAGCTCTTATTTCTTGTTGAGATATTTTTAAACGCTGAAACAAACCCGTTTGACTATCAATAATATGTATTTCATTAAATGTTAATGCCATTAATAACTTACCATCAGGAGACCATTTCAAATCAACATAATGGCGACTGTCTTTAAAAGAAGTTAGTTTTATGCGTTGGCTAATCTCAGTATCTGTTAACCAAACTTCTTCATTTCCAGTCGCTAAACTAATATAAGCA
The DNA here is from genome assembly GCA_013215655.1 of Colwellia sp. Classification (GTDB taxonomy): domain Bacteria; phylum Pseudomonadota; class Gammaproteobacteria; order Enterobacterales; family Alteromonadaceae; genus Colwellia_A. Next base: position 232,242 of record JABSOX010000010.1, on the reverse strand, counting down.
ATATTTCTAGTAGAGGATTCCCCTTGATTGGAAAATGTAGCTAAGCGATCATCAAATGAAGTTTCAGCGATAGTTCGTTGTTTTTTGCTAATAAAATCAAATGAATGAATATTGGTATTTTGCTGTCCTGACGTAAACAAATAGTCTCGACCATTGCTATGCCGTGTTGGGTAATTAATTCGCCTACTGCCGGAGTATATTGTTTTTGGATCTTTCCCCATTAAGTCATAACTGATCAATTGATATGCTGGGTATTCTCCCATTAACACCACACGCTTGCCGTCATGACTCCATATTCCGCAACAAGTATATTCATCTTGTTTAAATAATAACTGTAATTCATCAGTTTCAAGGTCAAGTGAATAAAAACCTTCCCATTGTTGTTTATCTGGGGAGGAAATTAATAATTTATTTTCCATCGGGTGCATATCAAACTGACTATTACCGCCCAAATAAATTTCAGGTTGGGTAAGGCGTATTTTTTTTCCTGTGAGGAGGTTAATTTCAAATAATACATAGGCACTATCACCTCCTTCACTTTCCGTATAAATCAATCGATTCTTATCATGAGTAAAAGCTATTCTTCCATAACTACCCGCAGGACAATTGTGAATTAACTTCGCTTCACCAACCTCTAAGCCTTCAATACTACGAATAAAATATTGACAACGCTCTGGTGTGGACACTAGATAGACCAATAAATTTCCATCAGCACTCCAATTCGCAGGACCAATACCAACGTTTTCCTCATGTTTAATTTCAATGACTCGCTGATCATCAATGTTCTTGATCATTAATTGTATTTGACCATCTCGCACTGTCATATAGGAAACCCGAGTACCATCAGGAGATACCGATGGAAAACGTTCATTACCAACAGACGAAGTTATTGCTTTTGCATGTGTCAAAATGGTTGAAACTCCCCCTTCTTTCTTTTGAAAAATAAAGAAGGTCATAATCACCAACAAAAAGAAAGTAGCAACAACTATGTATTGAAGAGTACTTTTGTTATTAAAATGATTCGAAGAGGATGTATCACCTCGCTTAGCTATTTCTTTCGACACTTGGTCAACATACAGCTCGGTTTGATAATTTTCTATTTTTTCGATTAATTGTGTTTCAACTGACTCATCAAGTTCAATTAGTGGTGTAGCAGAGCCAATAAATTTATAGCCTTTTTTCGGAAAAGTCGCGATAAATTTTGGTTGTCTAACATCATCACTAAAGGCTTTTCGCAACTTTGTAATTAATTTACTAATAGCATTATCACTGACGATACGCCCTAACCATACATGTTCAATAAGCTGATCTTTACTAATTATTTTATCGGTGTTTAGGCAAAAATAACTCAACAATTCAACCATCATCGGCTCCAATTGCTGTGTATTATCTTTAAAAGTTAACGTTTGTTGCTGATCACAAAAAATAAACTCAGCTATTTGCCAACGCATTTATATGCTCATTAATAAGGTAAGTAGCGGAAAAGTAGCACATAACCACACTATGGTCATCAAAAGTCACTAAAAGTCATTCCCTTGTCACTACATTTTGTCCCGCTCGCTTTAGCATAGTTGTCATCACCACTTGAAAGCAGTATTTAAAAATACCTTCACAATAAAGGCATAAAAATGAGCATTAACCGCAAACGAAAGCATTCATCCTCTACAATAATCAGCTATATGTTTTTTACAATATTGTTACTTTTATTATCTTCTTATAGTGAAGCAGATGAACAACAAGTAACATTTGTCACACCGACATCTCTGACTAAAGCGAAAATTAAAAATAACCAAGGAGCATTAACCTTACTTAACTCCGAAGATTTCCATCAAGACATTGCAACACTAGCTAAGCAACTATCTATAAAAGACATAGAGCAAAGCAAGATGTCGAATAAGGTAGCTTTACTTTCTACCTTAAAGAAGCATCGCCAACTATTAACTATGATTACTGAAGGTAAAAATTCAACTAAATATAGTCATTACACGCTGCATAGTGAAACCCAGTTAAAACTTCAACAAGAAAAACAACTCTTGTTTTCAGAAACGTTAACCAATGATTTAAGCCATGCTATTGCTAAAATGAGTGATGAAGACTTATACCAAGCAAGTTACCTATTAGGTTGGTCAGTATCTCGTGCCCAAAAATCAGCTTATATACTTTTCAAACAATATCAAAACAAGACGTCATTGAATAAAGATGAAGCAATTCAATTGATCGTTAGTTCACAATTTTATCGAGTACTTACTAGGGTAATTCCCGTTAGCAAAAAGGTATTTTCAAAGGAAAATGCAAAACGCTATATCATTGAGCCGGAAAGATTAATCACTACAGCAGAAGGTATTCAGTTAGCTACAACCATTGTTAGAAAAAAAGGGATAAATAAAAAACTGCCTACCGCATTTCAATTTACTATATATGCGGATGAGAAACAGCATATAAAA
>JABSOX010000010.1:0-229788 GCA_013215655.1 Colwellia sp. | reverse complement strand
AGTGCTATGCATGCTGCTGCACACGGTTATGTTGGTGTTGTCGCAAATACTAGAGGAAAACGTTTAAGTCCGGATAAAATAGTACCCAATGAATATGAAGGTAAAGATGCAACCAGTGTTATTGAATGGATCAGCAAGCAACCATGGAGTGATGGCCAAGTGGTAATGCACGGTGGTAGTTACAATGGTTTTACTCAATGGGCTGCAACAAAATACATGCACCCAGCATTAAAAGCCATTGCCCCTTCGGCGGCGCATAACCCGATGACAGGTTTACCGATTGAAAATAATATTTTTTTAACTGGAAACTATCAGTGGGCATTCCATGTTACCAATAACAAAACGATGGATAATTCAGTATATGCTGACAACGTTTATTGGGAGCAAGTCAGCAAAAAATTATTTGAAAGCGGACGAGCATTTAAAGAGATAGATCAAATTGAAGGCACACCAAACCCATGGTTTCAAAAATGGTTGAAGCATCCAAACTTCGATGAATACTACCAAGCCATGCTGCCGTATCAACAAGATTACGCAGGAATAAATATTCCCGTGCTAAGTATTACTGGCTATTTTGATGGTGGTCAGATCTCGGCTATTGATTACTTAACACGTCACTATAAATACAATAAAAATGCCGACCATACTTTGCTAATTGGTCCATATGATCATATAACTGCTCAACACACACCTCGTTCACACTATAGTAACTATCAGCTCGATGATGTTGCACTAGAAAAAAATACCGAAGAAATTGTCTTTGAATGGTTTAACCATGTACTTTTCAATGCACCAAAACCAGTATTGTTAAAAGATAAAGTGAATTATCAATTAATGGGCAGCAATACTTGGCAACATCGAGCTTCTTTTGAAACCATGAACAGTGGAGCAGAAGTTTACTATCTAAATACTAAGACGAATGAGGACAGTCAATTTGAGCTATCAAAAAACCAACCAACAGAACTCGATTTTGTTCAACAAACCGTTGATATGTCTGATAGAAGTACACAACATAACGTAGCGCCATGGCCAGTTATACAAAAACAGTTTAATGAACCCAATGGTCTAGTTTATATGACTCCTAAATTTAAGGTCGATCATGCACTAGCAGGAGCTATTACTGGCCATTTTTCAATTGCAGTCAATAAAAAGGATGTTGATATTGGTTATAATTTTTATGAAATTGATGAGGACGGTAATACTTTTCATTTAAACAACTATCGCAGCAGAGCAAGTTATGCCGATGATATGAGCAAACGCCAGCTATTAACACCCAACAAAAAAACTATAGTACCTATTGTTAATGCCCGTATGACAGCAAAATTGATTAAGAAAGGCAGTCGTCTAGCTATTGTCCTAAATGTAAACAAAAACGTAGATGCGCAAGTGAATATGGGTTCAGGTAAGGATGTAAGTTCAGAAACTATTGCTGACGCTGGAGAGCCATTAATCTTGAAGTGGTTTAACGATAGTGAAATCAATATTCCTTTAACTCCTTGGCATGAAAAATAACTAATTCGCGATATACCCACTCCACTTGAAGATACAGGTTTCAGCAAGTCGAGCGGGTATATAGAACGAAATAGGGATGTTCCAAGATTATCTGTGCATACTTCTTGGTTCATTCCCTTTGTAATACCAACTAATACTTTTAACCCTTGCTTACTGGTTCGACCACTGCTATTTTATTTGAAATTATAGAAATTGTTAAGCATTTATGAAGAACTTCTCCGTTAGCGAAATAAAGATAATATGTTCAGATAAATATGCTCTTGCTGCAACCACTTTCACGCCTAAACAAACGATAAAAGGTGCAGTTTTACTTGGTCCCGCTACAGGTATAAAAAGACAGTTTTATGCCAATTTTGCCTCTTATCTTGCAGCAAATGGTTATGGCGTCATTTCGTTTGATAATAGAGGGATTGGTGAGTCTCTCATTGGAAGCGTAAAAAAGAGTAATGCTTCGCTACAATGCTGGGGAGAAATAGATATGCCGGCAGTGCTTGAACAATTAAAAGTGAATTTTCCCAATACCCAATATCACTTGATTGGACATAGTGCCGGAGGCCAGCTTGTCGGCTTAATGAACAATGCCATGGAGTTAAGCTCGATGTTTAACTTTGCAAGTTCATCTGGTCAAATAAAGAATATGTCTATACTGCAAAAATTCAAAGCACATTTCTTTATGAATTTCTTTATTCCTGCCAATAATGCTATTTTTGGCTATACAAAATCACAATGGGTTGGCATGGGAGAGCCACTACCAAAAGCTGTCGCACAACAATGGCGCGAATGGTGTAACGGACAAGGCTACGTGAAAACGTCTTTTGGTAAAACCGTTCATAAACATTTGTATGACGAGTTAAATATACCTTCAATGTGGGTAAACGCACTTGATGACGAAATAGCTATCGATGCAAATGTACAAGACATGTTATCTGTATTTCCTAGAATGAAAGCAGGGCGGATGACGTTAACGGCAGCAGAATTTGACCTAGACGAAATAGGTCATATGAAATTTTTCAGTAAAAAGTCAAAAATACTATGGGCTCATGCCTTAAACTGGCTAGAAGAAAATTAACTTGTACTGATTTATTGTGATCAGTGAATTAATAGTAATTACCAGCGAATCCAGTTATTTTACTTACCATCAGCATGATCACTAGTGCCATTAATTATTTATAACATCAAAATTAGCAATTTAAAGATGTTGATCTGAACTTTTTGAGATTTATTTGTGTAAAGCCAACAATACCGCTGACATTAACTATTATCTACTACAAAACACACCTCAAACATCTACCGTTCTCACTAATAAAACAAACGCAAAAAATATTAAAAAACGGTATAATCATACCCTTACAATAACGATACAACAAACAATCTACCTTTTATAAAATAAGTTATGCCGTTCACTTATTAGCTATTGTTCACCGTAAATGAGGCTCATATAATGCCGTTTTTATTAAATAATTTATTACAACGGTGCGAATTCACTAAGAGTTGTAATTTGAACTAGCTAGATGAGACACGCCGTGAAACTAAAATTCCAACGATTATTTGTAATCACTCTTATTTCCTTTCTTCTTTCTGCTTGCGGCGCTGGAGGCAAAGGTAGTACTGCACCAATTAATACCGGAGTATTAGCCACATTAGAAGACACCCTTGATAACTATATGAATACTAATATCTCTGACAATGATCCGGGTATTGCAATTCTTGTAATGAAAGATGGTGTGACAATATATTCCGGTGAAAAAGGGCTAGCTAATAAAACAAGTAAACAGGCTATTACTGCGAATACAAGTTTTAAGCTAGCGTCTATGAGTAAACTGTTTACGGCCATTGCAATCATGCAATTACGTGAGCAAGGTCTATTATCACCAAGTGATACGATACAAACATATTTACCGGAGTTAGCATCGAGCTGGAACAATATAACAATTCACCATCTATTAACTCATCAGTCTGGTATACCTGATTGGATTAATGAAATAGACTTTCATAGTTGGCCTGATCGTGTCACAAATACTCATGTCATCGAATATTTTTCTTTGAATAGTAAGCTTAATTTCTCACCTGGAACTCAAGCTAAATATAGTAACTCAGGTTATATTCTATTGTCTGAAATAGTCAGTAGACTTACCTCCCTCAGTTTTTCTGACTATATGAGAATCAATATATTTGAACCGCTAGGAATGATTAATAGTTACATTATTGACGGATCATATATAGCGTCTCCAAATACAGCGCTTAACTTTGCCAAAAACACAACACAATTCAATCGTACTTTGCATGTTAATGGACCTTCAGGGATGGTTAGTTCAACAAATGATTTACAAGCTTTTGTATCAGCACTTATTAACGGAGAAATAATTGAAAGCAGCAGTCTTTCGTTGATGTTAACACCTCATACATTGAAGATGGCCGCCATAGGAAATAGTCATTATGGCTATGGAATGGTTCTTGAGCCTTTAAGCAACGATGTATTCTTTCATGGTGGGAGTTTAGATAGCTTTGAATCAGAAATTAGAGTTAACTTAGCGACGGGTGCCGCTATTATTCAGATAGCTAATGATGGTCGAAGTCATCAAGCACAAGTTGTAAATATTATTAATGACTTTTTTAACTAGATTATTTTTCTTTCGCATTAATGACCAGCAGTCTAAGGGAGTTATCTATCATACATTCCCTTAAAGTTAAGGATCACTTACCGTATTGAATAATCAAATGAGTTTAAGCCCAGTGCTAATGATTACGACTAAATAAGCGAGCTTAGAAGTGGTATCGAGTACTGATTAAAAAGCTCGAATCTCGTTTGTTATTTATATCTTGGATAATTCCAGCCTCAATAACCCATGTTGAATTAATCAATTGCAGACCTAGAGTCACTTGATGAATGGTTTCACTTCCTTGTGTCCACCTGCCATTTAACTCAATGACAGAATTAAGCTCAGATGCAATTCCCCAGGTTGGATAAGATGAAGGCGATAAACGATATTGCCAAGAGATATCATATCTACCACTATCAAGACGATTGTTTACACCCGCTTGATAAAGAATATCAATATCAATTTCATTTCTCCCTTTAAAAAATGTATAAACAAATCCTGATTGAACAGCCAGATCTCGATCATTATCACTCGGAATAATTGCACCTACTAGCCATGCTAATCTTGAAGTACCAGAGAAAAAGTCATCTTGAATTAGAGTATGACGATATAGTGCGGAAAAATCGCCCAAATGATGTCCAACTTTAGGTTTTACTTTATAAGGAATACCAATTAACAATGCTTGGTCGTTGCTGAGACCATAAGCCATACTTGTGTTAACACTATCACGGTTATCATCTATGGGATGTTCATATGAAAAACGTACAATATATCCGTATTTATCAATAGGTAAGGCAACAAATGAGCGCAATGGCATACCATTTATACTTTGCACATTAAATAAGACAAGCAGTGCAATACTAACAATTGCTTTAACGCTATTTTTTAACGTCTTCATTAGATACTACCGATACTTTTGTTGGCGTAAAGCCAGCATCGAGTACCGCTTGTTTAATCATTGCTATGGTCGGTGATGTAGAGGTGGTTACTAATCGTACTTTCTTCATTTTCATGCTTACCTCTACTTTTGATATACCCGCCATTTTATTAAACTTACGGTTTAAAGTATCTACACATAAAGCGCAAGTCATGCCATGTATTTCAACTTCGACGGTGCGAGCAGTAACTGAAATCGTAGTAGATAAAATAACAATTGTTAACAATAATAAAAGTGTCTTCATTGTTTACTTTTCCTTTAAATGTCGAAATAATTTCGAAATGGTAATAAAAGATAACTACTAAAAAACCCAATAAACCAGATCGTTAAACTTAACCAAAAAATTCTTTTATTCCATTGTGCTGAATTTTTACATAAAGTTGCTAAAGCGGGGTCAGATGGACATTGTTGATTAGGGCGCCAAATAACCCACGCCAGAATCATGAGTATTAGCGCGGCTAACATAAGAGTCCAAGCCTTATGTTCAGCAAGAAAAATGAGCCCTGGAACATTATAGTTTACACTAGCAACAACAGCGCCAAAGCCCAGTGTAACGAGTAAAATAGGCAAGGCACAACAGAGCAAAGTGCCACTCGTTATAAAAAGTACAAACCATCTAAGATAAGGTTTTTCTATGAGTTTGTTGTCTGACATGCTAATCCTCACACCCTGAACATGAACCTGATTCTTGAATAGGTGGACATGGAACTGAAGCGTAAGAACAAAAGACACAGCAATCCCCCTTTAACGGCTTCAACAATGTTTGACAAACAGTACACTCATAGAACCACAGGCAAGCATCTGTTGGCATTTTTAGTATTTCTTTATGGTCACATTCAGGACATGTTAATTCTGAGTTGATGATTATGTTGGTCATATACGTTCCCTAATTTGTTTATGCTAGTATAGAACCTGTAGTTACTATAGGTTCAAGGGTTTTTACTATGATTTTCAAAAAATATTCTATTGGACAATTAGCCAAAGAATCGAACTGTAAAGTTGAAACGGTTCATTACTATGAAAGAATTGGCATAATGCCGGAACCACCGAGAACCGATGGCGGACACAGGATATATGCCCTCCCACACGTTAAAAGATTGAATTTTATCAGGCGCGGCCGTGAGTTAGGTTTCAAAATTGAACAGGTTAAAGAGCTACTTAAATTAATTGATGAGCCGAATCACTATTGCAATGAAGCTAAAGAATTAGCGCTACAGCAAGCAGAAGTTGTCAAAAATAAAATAAATGATTTACAGAAACTTCAAAAAGTACTAAATGATATGGTTGTTGAGTGCAAAGGAAGTAGTTCCTCAATTGATGACTGCCCTATCGTAGATGCACTTTTCAATAGGTAGTTTTACAAGGACTAAAATCGATTATTGATCCTTTTTGGGTCGCTTTACTCTCTAGCATCTTAAAAGTTAGTTAACCGCTAAGTTACACACAATATCCACTAATAGTGGTATTGTCCTACAGCAACATCATTAAGACCGATATTTTCTAATAATTCCAGATATCTAGAGTCATTTTTCAGCCGTTCAAGCCGAGGATCATTTTTAGCAAAAATAAGACAATTTGATTGGTACATTCAAAAATCCAAAAGATTTCGCACCTGAAGCTGGATTTTATAATGGCTCCTCACACAAGTTGAAAGAAATTTTGCTCTGTAAAGATATTTCTCAATATTAGCTACTGCTTTTTTAGTCATATGTTCAAAACCAGCAAGGAACGAATTATCCATCATTCGTCCCTTTTATTGAGGTATACCTCTAATATATTGACGCTTTTGCAAGCTTATAAGCTAAAGTGAAACTGGCATCTGCGTCAGTTTCATAATCAGGCACTACTCCATCACCTTCCCAATTTGACTGAGTGATAGGACTAACCGGTATAGCGACGGGGAGTTTTATCATCAACCAGTCATTCACTGTGATTTCTTGAGACCAATTAGCAACTCCCATTGTTTGCTCACCAATGATAACGGCCTTGTTTAAATGTTTCAGCGTATAGCTAAAAAACTCTGCTGCGCTAGTGACAAATGACGAGGTTAAAATGAAAACTGGATAGTCTCGTTTGAAATCTTGATGACCAATATCACTGATAGACCAAATTTCATGCTGTTTTTCTTGTCGTTGATATTTCATTTGACAAAGCAATGTTCGAGATTCAATAAAATAGCTCATCAAGTATTGAGCAAATTCCATAGACCCCTCACTTGCTTCCCTCAAATCGATTATCATTGCTTTTGTTGCTTTCAAAAGACTAAAAGCTTTTTCAGCTACTGATTCTGCTTCTTTATTTTGAAAAAAATGGTTGATTTTTAGATAACCAATATTACCCTCTAGTACTCTTGCTTGTTCAAATGCAAAATTAGATTTTTGTTGTTGATATTGATATTCGAGATCATTCCCAATGGTAAGCTTGCGCTTAACTGGCAATAATTCAATATAACCATCTTGGCTTGTCCTACGTAATAACGCCCCTACATCTCTCATAAAAATAGCTTTATTGTTGACGTATTGAATTGCTCGCATGCGTTTGATTTTTCTTAACTCTTTTATCAAACGTTCTACTTTTTCAGGATAAATATACTCGTTATTTAATACCTCAATAACCTCTTCGATTGATTGCTGCACTTGAGCTTGAGTAAATTGAACTTGAGTAAACTGACCTTTAGTAAATTCATCTTGGGTGTTTTTTATCGCTTGGCTTTCTAGTAGCTTACTATCGGCATGACAGAAAAAGCAATTTATCGCCATGACAACAGCATAAATAGTTTTGTTAATCACTTTCATTTTTAACCTTATATTGTATCAATTAAGCATACAGAATTACGCTGCTAAGCAAATTAACAGCACGTATTTTTAGGAAAAAACGAGTCAGCTTTGGTAAATTAATTTTGCTTTATATAATAGATTACTTTCTTTCCAACCAGACAGCCGTGATTTTTTCGAAAGTCCAATGAAACAAAACCAAGGAGGTGAATGAACAATAGGTATTTGATAATATACGATAGAAGTTAAACAGATAAATAATGCAATTAGCACAACAAAAACATAATTTATTTTGCGTTGTTGGCTATGATTGAAATGGCTTGCCTGATGCGATGTTATGAGTAAGCTATCAACACTCAGGTTTTGAGCATCATCAAGAATAATAACATCACTATTAGAGCTGCTGATTGAAGCTTGATTTGAATAGGAACCTAAATCCGACTGTATTAATACTAAAGCCAACAAAAGCATTATGGTAATAAAGAATTTAGTAAGCTTTAAATACATGACATATATACCCAAGCAACTTTCGGTAGCAACGAGAATAGCCTGATAATAGAATTTGTCAAAGGTGCATTAAGATTGACTGCTGATCTTTTTTGGTCATATTACTGACCACCAACATAAACGAGTTATCTATCATTCGTTCTATCTCACCTTGTGGAATTGAACCATCAAGAATAATAGTGTTCCACAACCGTTTATTCATGTGATAACCGGGAACCACAGCAGGAAAAATATCACGAAGCATTATAGCTTCATCGGGATCACACTTAAGATTCAACCACCAGTCCTGCCTGTCACCATCACCTTTGCCCATCTTACCAAGAGCTAAGGTCGCAAACATTTTGTTTTTCACTTTGAATACTTGTACTTCTTCACCAAAAGGATGATAAAGGTTAGCCTCTGGCTTTGATAATAAGTATTGCTGTGCTTGTTTGTGGTCCATTAGTTTTCCTAAAATTTATCAATCCTATAAACAGTATTTTACTCACAAATTAGACATAAAAAAACCTAGCAAGCTAGGTTTTTATTAAATGAGTGGAAAAATTACTAAATTCTACGTCGAATAGCCATACCAATTAATACTAATGAAAAAAGAAATAAGGTATTAGGCTCGGGAACTTTGGTAAAGCCGACATCTCCGATACGCACATCGTCATCATCACCGTCTACCCAGATCATAAAATTTTTACCTATTATACCTGGGTATAAACCAAATACATCGTCATATTCATCGCCAAATGTGTGTCCTACAGGTGGAATGCCACTAACATCCCAAAAAATATCTGTCGTTTTAATAGATGTTGAAGTTATAAATTGTACAGTTGAAAAGTTTAGATCATCATTTTCCGTTAAATATACTGCCCAAAAATCCATAAAATTAACGTTTTCAGAAAAAGAAAATAATAACCCTTCATCTAAGTCTTTTGGTTCATCAAATCGTCCACCATCAAGATGATTACCATCTATATCACTTGAAATAACACCGAGACCTGTTGTTCCTTGATACACGCCATATGGTCCCGATAAACGCTGCCATGGCATTAACATTAATTGATCTAAAGTGTCATCTGAATCTGATGTAACATTTGTTACCCAAGCACTAACAGTTAAAATCACACCATCTTGGGAATATATAAATTCATCTGAAATACTTGACTCACTAGCCGTTAAATCTATGATTCCGGCTGAAGCAGTAGTTGTAATTATCAGTAAAAAAGCACTAATAAACTTAGGGAGTCGGTTAAACATTAATCATCTCTTTATTAAGATATAAAATTAGTTGTAGAACACTACAACATCAAAACTAACTCACCTTAAGCAAAAAACGAACCAAAGCGATAACCAATTGTTTAACAAGAAAATAATACTGGTTGTGCAGTTTGTTTTATAATTCTGTAAAATAAACTGACACCCAATGAACAAATATCAAACACTTTAAATGAATAGTGAAATAAATACACTTTGTGATAACGGTTAAAAACTAACCATTTATTCGCTCCAATCACACAAACCCGCTGAAGACAAACGCTGCATAACAGAAATATCACTACTTTTTACGCAATTATGACTACCTAAATGCTTCTGATAATCGTTATCAAATAAATTATCAGGCCTGCACGCACGGTAACACCTGTCCTCGCAAAATATGAGGAGCTAGAAAATGGTTGAGTTTGATAATTTAAGCCTAAATCAATTTGGTACGACCTTTCCCTAGTCACTCATTAGCTAACTCATCGATCGCATATCATTGTTCATGCTACTTACTGACTTTGGCATACACCTCATTGCCGTTGATGTGACAACCTCACCTGGATCCGCTTTAATTGATTTAACCCATGTGGCAATAGCACAAACAAACCTATCCTGTCATCTTGCACATTGTTAAAGTTAATCACTTCAAATATGGAATTATTAGGCTTAGTGTTCACGGAATCATGTTCAGCAAAATATCCATAAAACCAAATTTTATGCATCAAAAAATTAGTCATGTCATGATCAGTATGCATGTTTTTATCATTAAGACTGAACTAAATAACTTGATCTAACTCTGATATTACACTTAAAAATTAATACGTTGATTGTTCGATATAGGAGAATGGGTGAAAAATAGTTTATTGCTAAGTTTAGTTCTATTAATGGTCGGTTGTGCCGGAATTCCATTATCAAGTATCTATAAAATGATGACAGCTAATCCTTTGGAATTTCATCCAGATGCTATTGCTGTGGCGATTAAAAGACCCAACTTCCTACGAGTTAATACAGGTGATGTCATTATGAGCGTAAGTATCAATAGTGAAACCCCATTTTTAATGGTTGAGCAACAATATTTACTTGCTGTAGATAATGAGCCTCGAATACCTGCAGAGTTGATGGAAAATTTTAGAAGTGATGAAGAGCTCACCATTTTAAAATTATCACCTGAAGATGCAAGGCGCATGACGATATTGCAACAACAAATGAAAAATCACCTGATAAACGGAGGTATTAGTGATGATTTTGGTTTTTGGGTAAAAATTAATAGTGGTTGCAAAAATTCAAAGACAATTCCTGAAAGCGTTTTACTGAGTTCTTTTTTAAGGCTAGATCTACAGTCAGACTTTTTTGCTTTATATGAAAATTTTGATATAGGTAAAGCAGATTTATCACCGCTTAAAAACTTAAGTGACTGGGATAGTTGCCTGCAGAACTAAATTTCATCTTTTAAAAGAGACAATTTCAGGAGGTTTGTTTAAGAAACTTCAATTTCAACTGCAAGCCTCAACGTCTATAATCTCTACAAAAAATTACATTTACCTACAAATGTACAACAGATAGTTCTTAACTATTCACTTAACATATCATTTCTTCCAGTAAATGATTATTAAGGAAATGTTAGTGATGCAATACAAGTTAGAGTCTATTAACAGTGCTTCAATCTATTCTTCTACAAGAATAGTTATTATTGAAGATGTATTGCAGCAGTTAACTCGTATAACAAAGACAATAAAATCAGTGTTTCACAAAGATAGCTCTAGTGAATCAACAAAATTGTCAAACCCTTCTCAACATTTACAGTATGAGATTTTTCGTTTTGATGGGGAAGTTAACATGAGCAACTCAATAACATTGAAAAAGCAGCTATTCAATATTATTTCCAATAAAAAATCTATTTTGTTAGATATGACAAAATTAAATTTTATCGACAGTTCTGGGATTGCTACACTGATTGAAGGTCTTCATAAAGCACAGTCATCGGGTCTTAAATTTGTCATCGTTGGTGCCAGCAACTTACCATTAAAAATGTTAGAGCTATCGCAATTAGACAAAGTATTTACGTTATTTAATTCTATTCAAGAGGTGAAATTTTAATCCTGTTAACTTAGTCCTCTTAAAGAACGCCAGCTAATTTTAACTGCGCCATTGCAGTCTTAACTCTCACTGCTTTTAATTTACTGTATTTTTTACGATTAATATTAAACGCAAAATAGTGAACTCCTGTTTTATTTTCAACAAAACCAACATACCAACCCAACATGCTTTTATCGTTAGTTTTACCAGCGCCAGTTTTAGCGTATAGCTTATAATCATCGGTGGTTTCAACTAACATCACCTCTTTTAACGTAGCTAACGAGCTTTCTTTCAATATTAGATGGTTATTGTAGACTCTTTGCAAAAACTCTACTTGTTCTACTGCCGATATTTTAATGCTGCCATTAAGCCAAAAATTATCAAGCTGGGATGATATATCACGATTACCATAAGAAAATTTATTCACATAGCTTTGCATCTCTTTTTCACCAATGCTCACCGCTAATTGACGGTAAATAGGTACCATTGAAACCTTAAAAGCACTGGCTAAATTATATTGTGGTAGTTTCCAAACAGCTGGCCACCAGACCTCTGCAGGATATTTCGTTTTGTCGTAATTTAGAACTTGCTGGCTATTTTGAATATGGCCTGTTTCAATAGCAATAAGTGTATTAGTAATTTTAAAAGTTGAATAAGGTGAAAAGGCAGTGTGTGCTCTTTTGTCATTTATGATAACTAATTGAGTTTTCTCATTATTTAGATCACTATTTAACTCACTATTTAATTCGCTAAGTAAAACAAAAGTACACTGTAGATCACCTTCAAGACATTGATAAGTACGGATTGCCAAAACACTTGTAGTAAAACTTAGAGTAAGTATTAATAGTAGAATTTTCTTTAAGCTGACTTTCATTTTATTTCCTACGGTATTATATAAACCTAAACTACTGCAAGAAGCGCATTTCAGGACACCTGAGCGAAATAACAATATCATAATCCCTAACTTCTATTCCCTGATCTGAATCACATATACTTGTTAGTACTCACATAAATTACTTAAGAATATTATCCATTACCCAGCTAGTATGAGTCGCTGTTTCACCTGTTGATGGATGCCAACCTTCATTAGATAAATGCTTTTGCATATTCATGGCATGATATAACTGAATATTCTCAGGATTATCAATAAATAACTCTTCACTATTATCAACGTTAACAAGCTTTATTGATTGCTCATCAAAAACCGAAAATTCAATTCGCCCTTTGCTACCTAAAATGTCTACTTTATCTGCTCTTTGACTACAACCAAAATTCCAACTGCCAGAGCCGGTAACACCACTTCGATGTATCCAACTTGCCACTATCGCATCTTTTGCACTGTATAAATTCTGCTGGTTAGTACTTAAACCAAGCACATTTTTAATATCACCTAATAAATAATTAAAAAGATCTAAACCATGGCTAGCTAGGTCATCAAAGTATCCACCTAGTGCGATGTTTTTGTCGGTGCGCCAATTGTAATTTTTTGATAAATCAACACTGTTTGCCGGTTTGCTTAAGTGCCAATTGATATGACGTATTTCGCCAATACGGCTTTCATCTAACCATCTTTTAATTTGCTTAAATCGGGGTAAAGAGCGTCGATAATAAGAAACAAATAATGGAATGCTTTTCTCATGGAATGCTTTATTTATTGTTAAGCACTCTTGATGTGTCGGTGCAAGTGGCTTTTCAATACAACACGCTTTACCCGCTTGTGCCACTTTTAATGCATATTCTTTATGGCTATCGGGCGGTGTAGCAATATAAATAGCGTCAATATTGGGATCATTGATTAAAGAATCAACATCTAGGTAATAACGATCAATATTATGTCTAGTTATGTAGTCTTTTACTTTAACTTCATTGCGCCCCATTACCGCAGCAACGTGAAAGCCTGCTACTTTTTGATATGCAGGTGTACTTTTTAATTCAGTGACATTACCACAACCTATTACTCCCCAACGGATGACTTTATTCGATGACACTTATGTACTCACAGTTATTTATAAATTGATGCAAACTTTACCCCTTTTCATACTCTCACGATAGTGTTGTAGAACGTTTTGATACATTATTTGAACGTTTAAATAACGATAATAGATGACAATTTTGTTATCAGTGTCACAATGACTGAGCGAATAATAATAAGGATTCTAAATGAAGGGTTTTATTACCTTGCTACTACTTGGTTTAAGTAGTTTAACTAATTTAAGTTATGCCACTGAGCAAGCAGAAGAAATATTCAAAAAACTTGCACCATCACTTTATCAAATACGATTGATTGACCATGCCAGTGGTGAAAAATCATCAATAGGTTCAGGATTTCAAATTAGCAGTGATGGCTTAATAGCCACAAATTATCATGTGATTTCTGGGTACGCTCGTCATCCCAAAAAATACAAAATAGAGTTTTTAGATCACCAAGGCAATAAAGGTTTACTGACCTTACAAAGTGTCGATGTTATTAATGATTTAGCCTTACTTAAACGTAGTACCGAAGGCGACATGCCATTTTTTTCAATTGCCAATAAGGTGCCGATTAAAGGTGAAGAGCTTTTTTCATTAGGCAACCCTCATGATTTAGGCATGATTGTTGTGCCCGGCACTTACAATGGTCTGAAGAAAGAATCCTTCAACGACAAAATTCATTTTACCGGCTCAGTAAATTCAGGTATGAGTGGCGGCCCTGTGGTTAATAAAGATACGGAAGTGGTTGGCATTAATGTTGCGACATCAGGTAATCAAATTGGCTTTTTAGTTCCACACGATAAACTAGTTGCCTTATTTAATAGCTATCAAGTATCTCCTCCTGAAAGTATAGAACGACAAATGGCTGAGCAATTGTCGTTTAATCAAGACAAGTTAATTTCAACGATATTAAATAGTGACTGGCATCTAAAACATTCAAATGCCGATAAAGAAGATGCTCTAGTATTAGCCGCTGTTGCTAATTGTTCTCTTGATGAAAATACTTACTTATCTTCTCGTTTTTTCACCGGTTTCATTGAAATGGAGTTTCGTTATATGCAAGCCAAAGAGCTTAGCGATACTAAATTTTATTCTTTGTATGAGCAACACATCAAGCGCGCGGGTCCAGCAAATAAAGCCAGTAAAGACGATGTTACTGAATATCAATGTCATCACGATATTGTTGCGCCCATAAATAACGGCATGAAGCGAAAATCAATTTTTTGTACACGTGCTTATAAAGATTTTCCGAAATTGTATGATGTTTTATATTTAGGTGCTTCTATCGATAAAAATAATCAAGCATTGGTTAGCCACTTTACCATTGCAGGCGTTAAACAAGATTCAGCAATGGACTTCACGCAGAAATTTATGGAGTCTGTATCATGGAAATAATCATTGAAGAGATCAGTCGCGCCCATAAACTCCTCGGTCGTCATAAATTTTTAAAGCAAAATGTAAGTATTGGCAGAGGTTATCAAAACGATATTATTGTTACTGACCCACATGTTTGTGCTGAACATTTACATTTGAATTTTGATGGCGAACACTGGATTGTATCTGATCAAGACTCAATTAACGGCAGTTACCTTGACGACAGTAAAATAAATGCTGATCAGCATATCATTAAATCTGGCGATATCTTAACCTTAGGAAAAAGTCAGGTAAGAATTGTATTTCCCAATCACCCCGTTGAAGCAAGCGTAAGTTTTAGTCCTTTTGAAAATTTGATAAATATAGCTCGTAATCCATTAGTCTTAGCGGCGAGCATTGCCTTATTCGCCATTATCACGGGTTGGATATTCTACTTAAATAATCCTTTAAAGGTCACCTTTACCCAACTTTTGGTTCCCGCAATTAGCATGACATTATTGTTTGCGGTATGGCCCGGTGCAATTGCTGTTATTTCTCTGCTCACCAAACACGATACCCGGGTAATGAGCCAGTTAGGGGTCTGTTTTGCCTTTTTTAACTTGATGTGGATCAGTGATGTTATTGAACGTTTTGTGCATTTTAATACCTCAGCTAGCTTTCCATTTATATGGTTATTAGCACTGATCCCTATTGGTTTAGCTTTCTGCTTATTTTGGTTTAATTGTAATATCGGCTTTCATATGAGTGAACGCCGCCGCATTGTAGTTGCATCGTGTTTAACGGTATTACTATTTGGTGGAAGCTTTTTAATTCAACTCAGTAAAAAACCAGAGTTCAATCCTCGACCTAAATATGATGCAACGTTAATGACACCTGCGTTTATGATAGTTTCAGGAAATAGTATTGAAGAGTTTGTTGAAGACAGTTCTAAGCTTTTTGAAAAGTCTGCCAAAACGATAAAAAAACGGAACTAATACAAGTACAGATAAATGATTAAAGCCTCAAAAGAGGCTTTAATCATTATTATTTAGATATTCCTTATTTGCATAATTTTCATGTAAATAGTGTTGTAGGTCGATAAGTTCTTGCTCAGTGAACCAACGTTTATGAGCTTGATAATAATCTTCTGTTTGATAAATACTTGTCAGTAAGTGATTAATATCGGCTATCACTTTCTTACCAAAATCACTCTTAGAACAACTAAAATGAGCAATTAAATAAGGTGGAGCGCCTGCAATGGTATATTTTTCTAACAATAACTTTTGCTCATTTGTCGGAACGATATCAATAGGTAAGGCAAGTAAAAAGTCAATTCGTTGGCCATATAACATCGCCTCCAACGCCGTTACTCGATTAGAACCTCCGCGATAATGAATATTCTGCGGAGCAATTTTTGTTATCTCACCATCTAAGAACCCACCAAATGAAACACCATCTGCGATACCAATTTTAGCATCAGGAAAATATTGAAATATCTCTTTTATAGATATAACTTCGCCGTATTCGTTTAGCAGCGGAGTAGGCAAAGATTGATTTTGTTTAAAACGAAAGAGTTTATGAGTTATATAGAAACTTTGTGGTGTTGAAAATAATGAGTATTTTTCTCTGGTTTTTATTTTAACGCGATTGGCGACACAACTATTTGGGGTGTTTTTAAGAAAATAATCAATACGTTTTACTGATACTCTATTGATTTCAACATCATAGTTATTTAGTTGAGAGACAATTTTATTTTCAATATAAGTAGCAACCGAAGTATCCGGGGAAACTTTTGCTAATAAATCAATATTTTCTTTTTTATCTTCTAATAGCCAAATGAGTTTTTCCCGTACGGGCTGAAAACCACTTTCAGGCACTTGCTCAGCAAAAGCATTAGAATGCTCAAGAAAGCAGAAGGTTAATATACTAAACATTACAAAATGTAATACTCTCACTATATTAACCTCTTATTAATGATAATAACTTTTCTCAATATGACTTACGTTAGGGCTTATATTAAGGCTTAAATTAAGGCTTAAATTAAGGCTTAGCGATAAAGCCTACCGCGTCATAAACTGAAGTAATAATTTTACTGGCACGAGCAGATGCTTTTTCAGCACCACTTCTCATCACCGAATCTAAGAAAGCTTGGTCACTGCGGTATTGATGGTATTTCTCTTGAATAGGCTCTAATAAGGCAACAACCGCCTCAGCAACATCACCTTTTAAATGACCATACATTTTATCTTCATATTGTGGCACGAGCTGTTCAATGGTTTGTCCGGTACAACATGAAAGTAACGACAGCAAATTTGAAACACCCGGTTTTTCAGCAACATCAAAATAAATATTCGCTTGTTCATCAGAGTCAGTAACCGCACGTTTAATTTTCTTGGTGATTTTTTTAGGATCTTCTAATAAACCAATAAAGTTGCTTGGATTAGTATCTGACTTCGACATTTTTTTAGTTGGCTCTTGCAAACTCATTACACGAGCACCAAATTCAGGAATATATGGGTCTGGTACGGTAAACGTCTCACCATGAACATTATTAAAACGAGTAGCAATGTCACGCGCCAATTCTAGATGTTGTTTTTGATCATCACCAACAGGCACACGGTCAGCTTTATAAAGCAAAATATCTGCCGCCATCAATACCGGATAAGTAAATAATCCAGCATTCATATTTGCTTCTGATTTTTGTGACTTGTCTTTATATTGGGTCATGCGATTAAGCTCACCCATTTGTGTATAACAATTGAGTATCCAGTTTAACTGGGCATGCTCTGGCACATGAGACTGAATAAAAATAGTGCTTTTTTCTGGGTCAACACCACAAGCTAAATATAAAGCTAAACCATCAAGGGTCGCCTTTCGTAATGCTTCAGGATTAGGACGCACGGTAATGGCGTGTTGGTCAACCAACATGTAATAACACTCATGGCTATCTTGCATGTTTACCCATTGTTTTAACGCGCCTAAATAGTTACCAATGGTTAAGTCGCCTGACGGTTGGCAACCACTTAATACGATAGGTTTAGTCATGATGTTCCTTTACTTTCTAATAGTGTCTATAGTTATTTGCTAACTTTTGCTAATTCAGCACGCATTTCATCAATGGCAATTTTATAATCTGGTTTTGAAAATATCGCTGAGCCAGCAACAAACATATCAGCACCTGCTTTGGCAATTTCAGCAATATTATCTACTTTAACGCCGCCATCAACTTGTAGTCGAATATCACGACCACTGGCAATTATTTTTTCTTTAACTAATTTTAATTTGTCTAAGGTCGTCGGAATAAAAGACTGACCTCCAAAGCCGGGATTTACTGACATTAATAAAATCACGTCAAGCTTATCCATCACAAAATCTAAACAGTGCAACGGTGTCGCAGGGTTTAATACTAAGCCTGCTTTACAGCCGTTATCTTTGATAAGTTGTAAGCTACGATCAAGATGATCACTTGCTTCCGGATGAAAAGTAATAATATCCGCACCCGCTTTTGCAAAACTTGGAATTAAGCTATCTACAGGTTTTACCATCAAATGAACATCAATAGGAGCAGTGATACCATAATCACGTAATGACTGACAAATCATCGGCCCAAAAGTTAAGTTTGGTACAAAATGGTTATCCATCACATCAAAGTGAACAACATCAGCGCCGGCTGATAATACTTTGGCAACATCATCACCTAAACGGGCAAAGTCTGCAGATAAAATGGAAGGTGCAATTAAAAATGAAGACATGGTCTTTCTCCTAAAAAATCAGCGCTACTTTACCTAATAGAGCAGTAAAATTGAAGCATTAACGTATAACTAACAATAATATTACCCGAGTATTCCTTTAAAAAATTATATGTAAATATCACTAAACACCATAATAAATGTAACCATTTGTTTTTTCAGTGCTTTAAAGTCACATATCTATTTGACTAACTCAAACTATCGACTAGACTTTGATTCATCATCTACAGGGAAGTAGATCTTGAGGGCTATTGCTTCTCGCTCTGCTCTCGATAATGAAGGATCATTATGAAACTTAAACATCAATTACTCATCACTTTTTTAGCTATCGGCTTACTACCTACTTTAATCATCGGCTATATTGCTAGCACCATTGCTAGTAATTCAATTGAACAGCAAGCTTTTTCTCAGCTTATCGCGGTAAGAGAAATTAAAAAAACTCAAATACAAAATTACTTCACTGACCGAAAGAACGACATTGAAATCCTAGCGACTAGTATTCAAAACACACTAAATTTTAATTCATACAATGAGCTTAATTTTAGTGCTCATAATAATCATGACTATTTTGAACAATTTATAAATACTTATGGTTATTACGATTTATTTTTGATCGATGATAGTGGAGAAATTTTTTACACCGTTACTAAAGAAGCTGACTACCAGACGAGCTTAACAACAGGGGAATATAGTAATTCAGGGTTAGGTCAATTGTTTAAACGAGTACTTAATATCAATACCGTCGGAATTTCTGATTTTAGTCGTTATGCTCCTAGCAATGATGATCCTGCTGGCTTTATTGCTTACCCCTTTACCACACAAAATGGTGTTACTTTTGTATTAGCTTTACAACTTTCCATTGAAAAAATAAACAATGTGATGAAAGAGCGTGCTGGCATGGGTGAAACAGGCGAAAGTTATTTAATTGGTAGTGACTTATTAATGCGCTCTGATTCTTTTCTTGATCCGAAAGGTCATTCAGTTAAGGCTTCGTTTGCTGGTAATGTTCAACAAAATGGTGTTAATACTGAAGCGGCTAAACTTGCTGTTAAAGGAAAAACAGGTAATAAAATTATTATTGATTATAACGGCAATCCCGTACTTTCCGCCTATACCCCTATAAATATTGATGGCAGTCGTTGGGCGCTACTTTCTGAAATAGATGTCGCTGAAGCTCTACAACCAATAGAAACTCTACATTGGAATATTTTTACCGTGATTCTAATTTGTATCGCTATAGTAATAATGGTTGCGTTAGTTTGTGCAAAATCTATTTTAAAACCACTCGGCGGAGAACCTAAAGAAATGCGCAACATTTCAGAAACAATCGCCAATGGCAACTTAACCGTTGAATTTAGTCATGATCATGAATCTGAAAGTGTTTATGGTGCAATGAATCGCATGACCAAACATTTACTTAATGTTGTCGGTGACATTATCGATAGTAGTAATAGTCTCGCCAGTGTTTCACAACAGACCAGTGCATTAAGTTTACAATCATCGATTAGTTTAAAAAATCAACAGTTAAATATTGCACAAGTAGCAACCGCAGTAGAAGAAATGTCAGTAACCATTAATGAAGTTGCGCAAAATGCTGCTAATGTGTCCCACTCTACACAACTTGCACAAACCTCTTCTAATGAAGCAAATGACAAATTAGCAGAAACTATTGCTGAACTAAAAAATTTAGATAAAGAAATTAGTCAAGCGAGTGAAGTTGCCCATACACTTGAAACAGGCTCTCATGAAATAGGTTCGGTTTTAGAGGTCATTAGAGGTATAGCCGAACAAACCAATCTATTAGCTTTAAATGCCGCAATTGAAGCAGCAAGAGCAGGAGAACAAGGGCGAGGTTTTGCAGTAGTTGCTGACGAAGTTCGTACCTTGGCATCTAAAACGCAAGAATCAACCGCTAACATAGAAATCATGATCACTAAATTACAAGAGGCTTCAAATAATGCCGTAACGGCGATGATAAGCAGTCGAGAAGTTTGTAAAAATACCATCATTAATGCACAAACTACCGCACAAGCAATAACCGCGGTGAATAGTGAAATTGAAAGTATTACTAAAATGACAGAATTAATTGCTACTTCAGTTGAAGAACAATCTTGTGTATCTAATGAAATAAGTAAAAATGTTACTGAAATTAATGATGTTGCCGATGAAAATTCAATAAGTGCCGATCAAGTATCTACGGCGAGTAAAGATATGAATTTTATTGCGGATACCCTTAATCAATTAACATTAAAATTTAAAACCACATAACCATATTGGGCGCTATAACAGGCAATGATCTTTTTGCACCTTTTTAGCGCTTAAATGCTATTTACTTGCACAAAAATAGCAATATTAAAAATCCATATAAAAATTGAACAACATAAGCCTATGTATTTACAGAATATATAATTTTTTTATAAAAAGGCATTTAGCTTGCAATAACAAAAGCAATTATAAAAACTTAAAGAGTAAAACATGAAAAAATCAATACTTTCAATCGCACTAACATCTTTATTAGCCTCAACAGCTTTCACTTCAACTCAAGCACTGGCTGTAGAAGGCTTGTCAGCTAATGTTGCCATGACCAGCAACTACTTATGGCGAGGGCTAGAGCAAACTAACGGAGCAGCAGCCATTTCTGGTGGCATAGATTACGCAGCAGATTCAGGTTTTTATGTCGGAACTTGGACATCGAATGCCGACTGGGCTGATGGCATGACCTATGAGTTAGATTTTTACGGCGGGTTTGGTGGTGATATCAATGAGTCGGTATCATACGATGTAGGCTTTATCTATTACGCATATCCCGATGAAACGAGTGGTGATGCAGACTTTTCTGAAATTTACGCAAATTTATCTTTTGGTGCGTTAACCATTGGTGTAGCTGTTTTAACTGATGGTGAAGGTGCTGATTTTGGCGACACTATTTATGCTTCCGCTGATTATGCATTTTCTTTAGCCAATGAGGCTGAAGTTGCATTACATATTGGTTCATATTCTGGTGATTGGTTAGCAGATGATTCTATTGATTATGGTATTAGTTTAAGCAAAAGCGGCTTCACAATTGGTGCATCTGCGACAGACCTTGATGGTGCACCAGGCGACATGAAAGTTTATGTTTCTTACGCTATCGATATTGATTTATAAAAAGACTTAAGCCGCCTCAAATAAGCTAGGCTTTACTCCCACTAAATTTTTACTTAATCTAGTGGGAGACAAAAACTAGTTTTTATTCATTATGCCAAGCTGTTCAAACTGCAATCATTCATTACCCAATCACGCTAACTATTGCCCGTCATGTGGACAACGTAATATCAGCTACCAGAAACCAATCAAACCGGTATTAACCGACATGTTTCATGAAACACTCGACATTGACGGTCGAATGTTCACTACATTTAAAACATTGTTATGTAAACCAGGTTTATTATCACTCGAATATAATAACGGCAAAAGAACCAAATATACGCCACCTTTAAGAATCTATTTAGTCATTAGTATTTTGTTTTTCTTAGTACTCTCAATTCTCGAAAAAAGCCTTGCTAAAGGTGATGGTTCTTTATCTTCAAATTCAGACTCTTATTCAAAGATAATGTTTACCTTATTACCTTTTTTTGCTTTGACGCTTCAGCTACTTTTTCGGAAGACTTACTACTTATCCAATTTAATCGTCGCCATTCATTTACATTGTATAAGTTATTTAGTCTTTATGATCAGTTTTCCATTAGAAGCTTACGAAGACCGCCACCCAATTTTATTGGTATTGCAGCTGCCTTTGGCCATTTATATCGTTCGTTATTTTCTTATTGCCTTAAAAACCAATTATGAAAAAAGCTGGCTTGAAACCATAATAAAATTTACGCTGCTGCTTACAATTTACATAGGCATAATGGGTATATTTTTTGATGTGATTTTTCAAGAAATAAATGATTAATATCAATCATTATTTTAACAATTGAAATCTAATTTATGATTGTTTTTTTTGTATTGTTGTGGTGTTAATTTAAATGTGTGTTTAAATGCCTCAATAAATGCAGAACACGAATAATAGCCAATTTGGTGAGCAACATTTTGCACGGAAATGTCTTGCTCTAATAAATGTAATGAGGCGACTAATCGTAATTTTTGTCGCCATAACGGGTACGATAATTCAACTTCATTTTTAAACAATCTCGACAAAGTGCGTTCAGAAGCCCCCACATAAATAGACCAGTCTTTAAGGGTTAATTCATTACTTGGATTTTCTAATAACGCATTGACAATAGGCATTAACCTGCGATCTTGTGGCATAGGAATTTGCAATTCTATGGCTTGGTCAAGCCAAACTTGATCATAAAGTACATCAATAAGCCGAGATTGTTCTGGCGACTCTTGTTGCTGCGCCACAAATCCGTTTTTAAGATGTAATATTAATTCTCGGAAAAAAGGAGATACTTCAATCACTCGGCTAACATTAGGTATATCTTTATTTTTATTTGGCTTTAAATAAAGACCCAATAACTTAGTATCATTTAATACCCAAGATTCATGAATAGTATTGGCAGGAATAAATAAGGCTCGATGATGTGGAATATAAAACTGAACATCATCAGATTGTGTTTTTAACATGCCTTTTAACGGATAAAGAATTTGATGCCAAGGATGCTGATGTTGCTCATCGTGGCTGTCCTTTTCCATATCAGTCACATTAAATATAAAGGACTGTGCATGGCTACTTTGTATGAGTTGGTTAGCTGCAGAAAACACTTGGCGAGTTATCATTATTTATTGTCTTTTTATCTTTATCACGTCTTAGTTTATTTGAAATAGTATAGAACTATAAACTCAAAGATCAACAGACCTAACATGATTCATAACTATCAAACAAAACTTATACATTTAGGACGCTCATCGGCTAAAAGCAGTAACATAGTTAACCCGCCATTGGTTCGTGCTTCAACCATAATATTTAAAAATTTAGCCGCGTTTAAAGCCTCTTACCAACAACCCGTCTTTACTGATCTTCGTTATGGTCGTTCAGGCACATCTACTGTATTTGAATTACAAAATACCATGGCTGGATTAGAGCAAGCTGAAACCTGCATTGCCACTTCATGTGGTTTAAGTGCAGCTATCGCCGTGATAGGTGCACATGCAAGCCTTGGTAAACATATCTTATTAAGTGAAGGTATTTATGGACCCGTTAAAACTTTTTGTGAAACAGAGCTGGCAAAACAAGGAACATCTATTAGCTATTTTTCCAACCAATACAATATGGAAGAGAAAATTCGAAACAATACCAGCCTAATTTATCTCGAAGTGCCAGCTTCTATCAGCATGGAAATGGTTGATATAAAAAATGTTTGTAATCATGCTCATCAAAGAAACATTCCCGTTGCCTGTGATTCCACTTGGGGAACACCACATTTTTTTAAACCTCATCAATTAGGCATAGATATCTCAATACACGCAGCAACAAAATACATTAATGGTCATTCAGATGTAATGTTAGGTTTGATCACCGCTAGTAATGCCCATATGCAGCCAATTCGTCAATGGTGTGATCGCTATGGTTCACACGTTTCACCCGATGCGTGTTGGTTAACATTACGAGGTTTAAGAACCTTGGCAGTGAGAATGCAACAACATCAAAAAACCGCATTAATTGTCGCTAATTGGTTACGACAACAACCAGAAATTAAAAAAGTTATTTTCCCGCCATTTTTCACTGGCGAAGCGCTTAATTTATATCAACAACAATTTTCTGGCTGTGCAGGACCTTTTACCATTGAGCTAGTTACTTGTAATGAAGCAAGCTTTGAAAGGTTTATTGATGGCTTTTCTTTATTTGGTTTAGGGACCAGTTGGGGAGGTTTTGAAAGTTTAATCATGCCAGCGATTGCTCATCAAGATCGAGCTAAAAAAATCATGCCCGATCAAGGGCGTTTGGTGAGATTACATATAGGTTTAGAAGCCGCTCAAGATCTTTGTGAAGATCTTAAAAATGCACTAAACCGCATTTAGGTTAACTAGATTCGTCTTCTTTATCTTTACCGTGTTTATCCATTAAATCATAACCATTAATGCTGTTCATAAAGTGTTTAAACTGATTAAGTAACTGTGCATTACGGCTAAATTCAGCTTCAAAAATAGAATCGAGTAAATCAATATATTGATTTTCATTTGGAGCTAATAATTCTCGTGCAGTTTCAGCCAAGCTTTGTACTTCACCAATATAATCGAGTAATGGTTTAACCTCTTTATTATTTGCCAAGGCATTCTCTGCGCCATAATTATTCACTTCAGCATATTTTTGGCTAACATAAGTTGTTGTGGTTTGTTGTAAGTCTAAACGAAATCCTGATAGCTCTTCTTGGTCGTATCCAATGTCTAATGCCATTTCAAAGGCTTTATTAATATCGCCACTAAAAAATTCTTTTTGTAATTTATTAATATCTTTAATTAATGCCCCTATCGCTTCTTTTTCGCCATCATCTAATTCACCTTCTACAGAATATGAAAAGTTCATTGAGCTATATGATGAACTGCTGTATTGATAGCTTTCACTCGAAAAACCTTCACCCGACGTAGCGCTATAACGCTCCATAGCCGCGCGTTCATGAAAGTCACTAAAGGAAATGGTAACGACATCGCCATCTGCAGTGGTAATACTTAAATCACTGTCTCTAGATCGTGAAGCATAAGCGGCATTTTCAAGTGCTACTTGCTTATCAATGGCAAGCGGTTGACCTATTGAATCGAGGATATCGGTTGTGAGTTGTTCATCATTGGCAACGGGCGGTTGTAAATTCTGTTGTAATTCATTAATACCATCATCAATTAAGCTTCGACTTTTTTGAATATTTTCCGCTAAGTCGTCATCAAGTAAAGATAAATCTTCAAGTTCTTTTAATGCTTCACCAAATCCTTGTTCTATACCCGAACGTGCTTGTTGTAATAACTCTTCAATACCTTCTTGATCCATACCATCAGCTTTTGCCGCCTCAATGCGATTTCCAATAAATGTTAAGACATTATTGGCTACTTTTTCGAAATCAAAAAAGCTCTTTTCTTCAGAAGTTTCTTCTACTTCACTTTTCTCTTTAAAGGTTACCGCAAAAGAAGAAGAAAATTGTCTTGAAATGGATTGATAAAGAGCTTTTGTGCCTACCGCCGCATTGCTGTGTAATGCCACGTCATTCTTCGGTGAAAAGAAATCAGGTTGTGACATAAATTTCATCGGATGATTTGACGAATGATTACGTGGACGAAGTAACGCAGCAAGGTTTATATGATTATCAATTTTATTCATGACGGTAGCTCGTTGATAAGCGGTGCATCTATATCGGCATAAGCCGCTAACACTTTAGTACTTAACATACATTTTAGCATAAAAAACATACAATATTTATTGAGAGAATTTAAAGCTAAGAACATCAATTAATTAGCTCAAATGATAAGTTTAAATTAGTCTACTACTAGACAAAATTTAAACTGACGTTACACTCTGCGCTAAATTCTCCGTTATCTTATCTTCAACCACAAGGCCTCTTATGTTTAGCCACATTCATCCTGATAATTATGACCAACAACTTGAAGATAAAAAAAGCAGTATTGAACAGTTATTTTCTACCTTCAAATTACCAAATTTTGAGGTATTTACATCGGAGCCTTTGAACTATCGCTATAGAGCTGAATTTCGTGTTTGGCATGACGGAGATGACCTCTATTACATCATGTTCAATTCAACCACCAAGCAAAAATACCGTGTTGATGATTTTCCTGTCGCCAGTATCTTAATCAATCAAGGAATGAAAGCATTACTAGGCCATATCAGAGAGAATACAATACTGCGCCAACGCTTATTTCAGGTTGATTTTTTATCAACTAAAAGTGGTGAGCTATTGATCAGTATGCTTTATCACAAGCAGCTTGATGAAGAATGGCAAGAAGCGGTAAAAGTACTAAAGCAGCAATTATCAGTCATCGCTCCTGTCGATATTATTGGTCGCGCCCGTAAACAAAAAGTAATTACCGATAAAGATTATTTAATGGAATCTCTTAACGTTGGCGATAATACCTTTATTTATCAACAAGTAGAAAATAGTTTTACTCAACCCAATACAGGGGTGAATGAAAAAATGTTATTGTGGGCACAACAAGCAACCAAAAATTCAGGTGGTGATTTAATTGAGCTGTATTGTGGTAACGGTAATTTTAGTATCGCTTTGGCACAAAATTTCACTCGTGTTTTGGGTACAGAAATATCAAAAACATCAGTGAGGTCTGCACAAGTCAATATTGCTGCCAATAGTATTGAAAACATTAATATTGTTAGAATGTCGAGTGAAGATTTTAGCCAAGCAATGAATGGCGAACGTACTTTCAGACGATTAGAAGGTTTTGATTTAACCGCGTACAATTACGATACAGTTTTAGTTGATCCACCACGTGCTGGTCTTGATCCCGATAGCGTAGAATTAGTCAGTCGATTTGAAAAAATTATCTATATTTCGTGTAATCCACAGACTTTGCACGATAACTTAGTACATTTAGTAAAGACGCATAAAATTGAGAGCTTTGCTTTATTTGATCAGTTTCCGTATACCAACCATGTTGAAACGGGTGTGATTTTAACGCGCCTTTAATTGTAAAAAACCTCCTTAACATTCAGGTAATACTCAGAAGCAACTTACTTAATCTGAGCTATGGATAATGAATGATCGATATTCATTAGAATCAAAAGCTCAGATTGATTTACGTGCTCAGTAGTCCGTTAAAAACATTATATTCTTAATCAATGTTTCAATTTATTTGATTATCAAGGCAAATCGTTTATGAATAGCTGGCTATTTATCGACGTTTTAACGTAGAAAATCTGATAAAGGGGAATGTTGAGCAAATATTGATTATCCAGAGTTCAGGTTACTTACCTTCGACCATTAAATTCTGCCGCACCACGAGCAATAAAACGTAATTGTTGAATTGTTCGCTGGGCGAGCTCTTCTAGATCTTTAGTTTCGGCATCTAAAGCATCTGATCCCGCACTAAAAACAATGGTCACCGCAGCATCAGCTTGTATATAAGCAATTTTGGTATCAAGCTTATTGGCTTGTTGTAAATAGTCACAAAGCTCCATCGTAAAATAACGGACTTCACGATTTACCGCCGCCCTAAAAGCTGCTGAGGTACCTGAGCGCTCGCGTAATAATAGTCGAAAAATATTACCGTTGTTTTCAATGAATTCCATAAAAGTAACCACTGAAATTTGAATAACCGAACCTCCTTTTTCAATGCGTTGTCTTGCTTGACGCATTAGTTGTCTTAAGGTTAAACCTGCTTCATCTACTAAGGTTAAACCTAGCTCATCCATATCAGAAAAATGACGATAAAAGGAAGTCGGCGCTAAACCAGCTTCTTTAGCAACTTCACGTAAACTTAAACTTGAAAAGCTACGTTCACTACTCAATTGCCCTAAAGCCGCATCAATAAGCTGTCGCCGAGTCTTTTCTTTTTGTTGGGCACGAATACCACTCATGAATGAATTAACCTAATGTTTAATGACTTAGTTATTTATGATACTGAAACAATCATGCTCAAGCAACATTACCAGCCTTTCGTAATATCAATGCTAAATATTATTGCTCCGTTACAAAAAAACTGATCGGATCACTTGACTGAATGTTAATGATGATCAAAACTAGCGTACACGTGTACACTGAAATTATTTTTGATTATCTGGAACATCAATGAAGAAACCCTCCATCATTTGGCTCAACGTATTGGTATTTTTAATTACCTTCTTATTTGCCGCCATTGCCGTACCTTACCGCGCTTATACTCATGGCTTTGATGCCACAGAAATAACCGCTGCAATCATTTGTTTTATCTACTGTGGTATGTCAATTACCGCGGGTTATCACCGTTTATGGTCACATAAAACCTATCAAGCGCACTGGTCTTTACGCGTAATCTTCGCTTTAGGCGGCGCTTTTGCTTTGCAAAATAGTATTTTACATTGGTGCTCTGATCACCGTGTTCATCATAAACATGTTGATAACAATGACGTTGATCCATACTCTGCAAAAATGGGTTTTTGGTATTCACACATTGGTTGGATGTTAAGGCATTATCAAGCAAGTAGTTGTACCGATTATACTAATGCCCGTGACCTACAAAAAGACCCGGTAGTAATGTGGCAACATAAATATTATTTGTTATTAACACTAACCATGAACTTTGGTATTCCACTACTTTTTGGCGTTATACATGGCGATATAATCAGCAGTTTATTATTGCTTGGTTTTTGTCGTTTGGTATTAAGCCATCATACGACCTTTTTTATTAATTCATTGGCACACATTTGGGGTAAACAAACCTATACCGATAAAAATACCGCCCGTGACAATGGTATTTTGGCTTTTTTAACTTTTGGTGAGGGTTACCACAATTTCCATCATATTTTTGAAAACGACTATCGGAACGGCATTCGTTGGTGGCAATTTGATCCAACCAAGTGGCTGATCAAGAGTTGTGAGTTCTTAAAGTTAACTTCAAAATTACGAATTAGCCCTGAAGATAAAGTAGAAAAAGCACGCCTTTCGATGGTTTTGCAACGTAGTCAGCAGAAATTAAAATTTCATCCAGAAGCTGAACAGCTATTAGCTCGTTTGCAGCAAGAATATGACACCCTAATAATCAAGGTTAATGAGTTTTATGATGCACGTAAGCAGTTGCTCGCATCGAAGCGAGACAAATTGATCGCTGAAGTCGAAAATTCCGAATTAATGGCACAATATAAAGACTTAAAACAACGATTGGCAGATCAACAACGAAGTTGGCAATTATTAGTAGAAAATCTCGCTTAATAGCGGTAGTAATAAACAATTGCTATAAAAACAGTTACCTTACTATTATTTCCTGCTAAAATTTTTTAAACGATGGCAGGAATAATGGTAACGTCCTTGACTAAACAAACAAAAAAAACACATAAAACCACAAACGAACAGTCTTTTGATTACGACGCAATTATTATAGGCACAGGACCAGGCGGTGAAGGTGCTGCAATGAACCTTGCCAAACAACAGAAAAAAGTTGCAATTATTGAACGTTATCATCAAGTTGGAGGGGGATGTACACATTGGGGCACAATACCTTCTAAGGCATTACGTCAATCCGTTAGTCGCTTGATTGAATACAACTCCAATCCATTGTTTAATCAGGGACAAGATAATAAACATTTAACCTTTCAAGACATTTTAAGCCATGCTTCTGCGGTAATACGCAAACAGGTTAATTTACGTAGTGGTTTCTATGATCGCAACAGAGTTGAGCATTTTATTGGTGAAGCGTCGTTTGTTGATGCTCATACGATACAAATACTTCGTCCTGATGGTTCGATAGATAAAATCACCGCCAAACAAATTGTTATTGCAACCGGATCTAGGCCTTATCATCCTGATGATATCGATTTTAATCATCCTCGTGTATATGACTCAGACAGTATTTTGGAACTTAGCCATTCTCCTCGTCACATTATTATTTATGGTGCCGGAGTTATTGGTAGTGAGTATGCGTCAATCTTTAGAGGGTTGGGCGTAAAAGTTGATTTAATCAATACCCGTGATCGTTTGTTATCCTTCCTTGATACGGAAATGTCAGATTCACTCAGTTATCATTTATGGAACAATGGCGTGGTTATTCGCCACGGTGAACAAATTAAGCAAGTAGAAGCCAGTGATGACTCTGTTATTGTTCATTTAGAGTCGGGTAAAAAAATGAAAGCAGATTGCCTTTTATGGGCAAATGGACGAACAGGTAATACTGCCGATTTAATGCTTGAAAAAGCAGGCTTAAAAGCCGATGGTCGTGGGCAGATAAAAATCAATGAATTTTATCAAACAGAAGTGGATAAT
The DNA here is from genome assembly GCA_013215655.1 of Colwellia sp. Lineage (GTDB taxonomy): Bacteria > Pseudomonadota > Gammaproteobacteria > Enterobacterales > Alteromonadaceae > Colwellia_A. The sequence goes on along the minus strand of JABSOX010000010.1, from coordinate 199,164 downwards.
ATTTTTGCTGTTGGTGATGTTATAGGTTACCCCAGTCTTGCTAGTGCCGCATTTGATCAAGGTCGAATTGCTGCTAGTAGCATGATCAATGATGACTGTAAGGCAAAACTTATTGTTGATATTCCAACCGGAATTTACACCATTCCTGAAATCAGCTCTGTTGGTAAAACTGAACAAGAACTTACTGAAGCTAAAATTCCCTATGAAGTAGGTCGAGCTCAGTTTAAACATCTAGCCCGCGCCCAAATTTCAAACAATTTAGTAGGCTCATTAAAAATACTTTTTCATCGTGAAACTAAAGAAATATTGGGTATTCACTGCTTTGGGGAAAATGCCGCTGAAATTATTCACATCGGCCAAGCCATTATGCAACAAAAAAATGGTGGTAATACCATCGAGTATTTTGTAGAAACAACCTTTAATTACCCAACCATGGCAGAAGCTTTTAGAGTTGCGGCATTAAATGGTTTAAATCGCTTATTCTAACTTAGAATTAACGTTATATTCAGCGCCAAACATAATCTTGCTTGGCGCGACTAAGGCAAACGATGAAACATATAAAAAAACTAGTCATTTCATTTGCAATAACCGCCATGAGCTTCTCGACTTTTGCAAATGATAATGCCAATAAATCAAATGAAAGTTCATATACCATCTATTTGGTCAGACATGCCGAAAAACAAATCATTGAAGGAGAAAAAAATCCTGAGTTAACTCAATGTGGTATAAAACGCGCTGAACAACTCGCCAGCACTTTAGAAAACGTTAAGTTAACAAATGTCTATAGCACCAACTATAAACGCACTATGGCAACAGCGAAACCAACAGCTAAACAAAAACAGTTAACCATCAAAAACTATAATCCGCGAGAATTAACAACGATTGCTAAACAGCTAATAAATGAAAAACGAAATGCATTGGTTGTTGGTCACAGTAATACGACACCGCAGCTTACCCAGTTAATTAGCAAACAAGATGTAAAAGAATTAACGGAATTAGAATATCAAGAGCTCTATCAAGTTCAAATAATAGGGAATAAAAGAATACTAACGCGCTTTAAGCAGCCGTTAGAATGCCAATAAAGCTAGCTGAGTATAACTTAAGTCCAAACAGACGCACTGCCTTGAAGTAGCTTGAGCCCAAACAAAAAAAAGGAACCTAGGTTCCTTTTTTTGTTAAATACATGCGTTTTATTTAACGTGATATGGCTTACTTAATCGATGCACAGATTCAATAAAGTGCCCTGCATGTTCTGGATCAACATCAGGATGAATACCATGACCTAAGTTAAAGACATGTCCGGTACCGCCTTCACCAAATCCTGCTAATATTTTAGATACTTCTTCTTCAATACGCGGTTTTGGCGCATATAACATTGACGGATCCATATTGCCTTGCAAGGCAACTTTGTCACCAATACGTGCTTTCGCATTTTCAATATCTATGGTCCAATCAAGACCAACAGCATCACAGCCTGTTGCGGCTATATCTTCTAACCACATACCACCATTTTTAGTAAATAATGTTACTGGTACTTGGCGACCTTCATTATGCCGAGTCAAACCATCAACGATTTTTGCCATATATTGCAATGAAAACTCTTTGTAATCACGAGGAGATAAAACACCACCCCATGTATCAAAAACCATTACTGATTGTGCGCCAGCAGCGATTTGTGCATTTAAATAACTGATCACTGAATCAGCTAGTTTATCCAATAATAAATGCAATGTTTGTGGCTCAGAAAACATCATTTTTTTGATTTTAGTAAATGCTTTTGAACTACCGCCTTCAATCATATAAGTCGCTAATGTCCACGGACTACCTGAAAAACCAATTAACGGTACTTCTCCCTTTAATTCTTTACGGATAGTACGTACGGCATTCATCACGTAACCTAACTCGTCTTCAGGATCCGGAACCGCTATTTTATCTACGTCGGCTTTACACGTGATAGGACGTTCAAATTTAGGACCTTCACCTGTTTCAAAATATAAACCTAAACCCATTGCATCAGGAATAGTTAAAATATCACTGAAAAGAATTGCTGCATCTAACGGAAAACGACGTAATGGTTGAATTGTTACTTCACAAGCAAGCTCAGCATTACGACACACCGACATAAAATCACCAGCATCTTTACGTACCGCTCTATATTCTGGTAAATAGCGCCCTGCCTGTCTCATCATCCACACGGGAGTGTAGTCTACAGGTTGGCGAAGCAATGCTCGTAAATAATTATCGTTTTTTAATTCAGTCATAAACAGATGTCCCCATTTTTATATGCGCGCATTCTATCATCACAAAAATATTTCTTCTATGCTCCAAATCAATTCTCCGATCACACCTACCTAGCTTATTTAAATTACACACATTAATTGTTTGTATTCATTAGGATTATTTTTAGTTTTATTTTAATGATTGATTTATATACAAAACTACGATAAAAATCGTGGTGTATATGCTCTATTAAAGTTGTTGCATCAATGAATTGGCTTTGATATAAATTGTCCCGCGCTAGAGAAGAACAATAATAAATAAAGAAATAACTAATAAGAAGCTTGATATACAAGCCCATACAGCGAGCATTTACGGCCTTACCTTTGGTAAGGCCTTTTTATTGCCTGCGATAATGTGATAAGATTAACAGACGTTAATATACAAGGGCTGTAGCGCGATCACATGGAACCTCTAGATTACTCGAAATTAACCAAAATAGACCGAAATATACCTTTCAGGCACCCCCACGGCACCCCCAGATGTTTTCCATACGTTAATAAGAGGTGTTTATGAGTAAAAAGTTCAATTTTACCATCGCGGCAATCAATAAAATCATTCCACCAATATCTGGACGTGATGAATACCGTGATTTAAAAATTCCTGAGTTAACTTTACGCGTTACTTCCACTGGCACTAAAACCTTTTCAGTCTCTAAAAAAATCAACGGTAAAAACGTCCGCGCTACGCTTGGTCAGTTTCCAGCAAATACCATTGAACAGGCTCGTAAAAAAGCCAGAGAAAAAGTATCGATGATGGAAGATGGAATTAATCCTACCGAATTAAAACGTGAGGCGAGAGCTAAACAATTAACGGTTGAAGATCTTTATTTAAACTACGAAGAAAACTTCAGAGCAAAAATCAAAGTAGGTGAACGCAGACAAAAGTCATTAGACGATCTTAGCCGCGTCTGGAAGCTACATATCAAGCCAAGAACATCGAAACTAATTGCAAGTGAAATAACCTCAGGAAAAGCGCTTAGAATTGCTGATAACTTAAAGGCAGAGTTGACCGCTGGTTTATATAACAACGGCATATCATTACTCAAATCATTATTTAACTTAGCCGCTAGTCACGAACTCATCAAAGAGAACCCTTTTTCTGGTATTTCAAAAGTTACCATAGAAGCAAAAACACGCTTTTTAAATAAAGAAGAAATTGCCGCCTTGTTTAATTCGTTAACCCATGAAAAACAGATCTACCAAGATGTGGTGCAAATACTCATTTATACAGGCCAACGTAAAGGTAATGTTTATAGCATGGAATGGGAAGAATTAGACCTTGAACGAGGCGTTTGGACAATCCCTCATACCAAGACAAAAACGAAAAAGGTTTATCATGCTCAATTGGCGACACCAGCCGTAGAAATATTAAAACGACGATTGAGTGAACATCAAGATGAATTTGATGATTCACCTTATGTTTTTGTCAGTAAACAACGTGGCAGTTCAACAGGACATTTATCCGTAAAGAGTGACAATAATGGTTATTGGATGCGCATTATTAAAAGAGCTGGTTTATATACAGATAATGCAGCTAAACGTATAACACCTCATACCATGCGAAAAACCCTCGCCAGTTGGCAAGCTTTGGAAGGAGTAGATTTATTATCTATTTCAAAAAGCCTAGGCCATTCTGATATACAAACAACGGCAAGAGCCTATGCGCATTTATCTGGTGATACAGTTAAAGCTGGTGTGCAGAAGGCTACTGATGCAATGCAAGCAGCTGTTGATATTTCAACTAATTCTGAGTTATCCGCAAAAGCACAACTTCTAGAGAAAATATCACTTCTTACAGAGTATGAATGTATGAGATTATTAGTGAAAATCCAATAGGTGATATTAAGACAAATTAATTTTATAAATGATCTTTGACCTCTAAATGTTGAAACATTAATGTCTTAGATGCATGTATGAAAATATATAACTCCGTGTAATTACATTAATAATACCCTTGATACATCAAATACTTACTGGTATATTCGGATGCCGATTCAACTGGGTTTTTATCGTCTGAGGCCATGGGGCGCTTCCCTTTAAAACTCTCACTGGTAGAGCCTTCAAAGGAAGAGAGTGGGTTCAATTCCCACCAGACGACCAATTATATGAAAGCGACTAAAGCAAGAAAAGAATTCAAAAAGAGATTTGGTAATGCAAATCATCTTCTTATCACCTCTTTAATTGGTCTCGACTCAATAGAGTTGTCAGGTATTAAAAAAGCTCCATCTTCATTTAACACCTCATGGAACCCAAAGGATATTACAAGTTCAATTCATCGAACTAGAATATTTACGCTACAGTCATTCTTAGGCTGGGCTGTTGAATCTCTGGAAATGTACATGACGGAATTAAATAGAAAACCGAAAGAACTAGAATCCGAGAGTTTCACTTCATTATTTTCACAAGCTAATCAATCCATTTACAAAAAAGTAATTCTTATTGCTGACGAAATTCAAGTAGACCAAGTATTGATAGCATTAATGGAAGTACTCATTACTTGGAGAAATCATTCATTTCATTACGACATCGATAATGAGATTAGATTACAAAGCCAAAACGTTCTTATTGAAGAAAAAGAAAGGATTAATCATGAGTTTTGTGGACTTGATTCAACACTACTGAAAAAAACGTGGGAACAAGGTGGTGATTTTACGTTTAAAGAAACCGCTTCATTAATAAGTGCTACACATAAGTTCGTTGAAGCTATTGATAATTATGCAATTAGAAATATCGATATAGAACGTTATATTTTTGACTCCATCGCACCAAGAATTAAAAACCCTAAGTCTATACAAAAAATTAAATCATTACCGAATGCAAAGAAAAAAAGGTATATAGAAACTCTCTCCAAGAATATTACTGGAATTGATAAAATAGATGATGATACATGCTCTTCGATTGTTAAAAGAGTATATTCAGAAATAATCCAAAATGAAGAGTAACTATTCTCTGTTAAAGCAAAAACCACCCGAACAGATGCCTTTAGTGTAATACCACTAATTTTGTTTCCATTATCCAGATTGTCACTATGGGAGGATGGTACTATTTATTGTTACGCAGGCAATCAAATCAGAAAGATTAAAAAATAAAGCACATAGAGACTGAACTCTGAGGTTCAAACTAACAGAACATTTATCTCTTTTAGTGAGTCGGGAATATACGAAATTAATAATTGACAACAAGGAGTTAGGTGTTGTGCACGAAGAAATTTATAACTTTTTCTATTACGTAGAAGATAACGAAATAATACAGTTAGGTTATGCAAAGCATTTAATTGCTGGGACGGATGATGATAAGTCTAATCACCTTAAAAGTTCCGTAGATACAGACTCCAAAAAGGCTGTGAAATTATCGCCACCTAAGAAATATTTCAACCAATCGGGAAAATTTACGCTTCAGCATTTTATGGCATTATCCCGACAAGGCAAAGTACTTGAAGTGTTTGAAGGTATCCTCTCAAAGTTAGGGGCTAGCAAAAATCCACTCTGCTGTACCACCGCTATCGTAAACGGTCAGCCAGAAATAGATATAAGTACATCACTAGGTCCTTTATATTTAAGTAAGCACCAAGGTCATCCTAAACTAGGCGGCGGTGTTATGTCAGATTACCTCGAAGATTATATGAAACCTGAAGGTTTCGATATGCCTGCTTTAATTCACGATGACTATTTTGAAGCAATAAAGTTACTTTTTAATAAAGGACATTATGTATCTTGTATGAAATTGTTAGCGTCTTCTATAGATACTATCTCTTTCTTGGAATATGGAGATGTGCATGGTAATTTCATAAAGTGGTTAAATAATTACTCAAACTTGGCGAGTATCGAAATAACACCAAGTCAATTGTGGGAGTTAAGAAATTCTATATTACATATGTCGAACCTAGATTCCCGAAAAGTTCTACAAGGTAAAGAAAAAAGAATATCATTCTGTGTTGCTAAGTCCGGCTTCGTACCTGAGGCAGACTTCGAAAATAGCTATTTTAATCTAATTGATTTAATAAACGTTATCGCAAACGGATTATCAAACTGGATATCATCATTTAACGAATCTCCCGATAAGTTCACAGTGTTTATTGAACGATATGACCGTATTTTATCTGATGCTAGGCATGCAGTTTTAGAAAATTAAAACTCCTTTTAACAAGTTGCTTAAACGAACTACAGCAGATTGCTTTTGTTCGTATTTCACTAATTATGCGCGTTATCCATGCACTATTTCATGTAATTTATGACAAAGCACTTATAAAACGCATATGAATAACCAAGGTTCTTTTGATAGCATTACGAACGAAGCATGAACGAGGAACAACGGTATCGCAGAGAATAATGAGGAGTAATGTTTTTTAAAACATGGCTACCAAACTTCAAAATAAATTACATTTCAAAACTATTCTACTTCGTAAAACTGACCTACTTTGTGACATTAATGGCTATATTTTAATCTACTTGATTATGGCTATTGATTTACCTACTAGCATTCAGGCAATATAAATATCAGGGATATGCCTACGTTAATTTGAAACGTGAAGTAATCAGGGATGAATTATGGAAAATGAAAGTGCAGCAAGTGAATTCACAAATAAAGTAAAAGAGGCATTTCCGAGTATTAAGCAAGAAGAAAAAGAGCCTGTAGTAAATTTATTTGTAGAATTAATCAACTCTCTTGAGAAAGAGATTAACGAAAATAAGTACCGAAAATATTTAAGTGATATTCCGGAGAATGTAGATAAGGCAGAACATCTATCAAAAATACCTGACGGAGTGCTGGCCTTCGAGTCATGGCTGTATGGCGGGTTAGCTGATTTTGCTGCAAAAAATATATCAAAACTCGAAGAGATAATGCCAAGCCAAATAGGACATTTATATTTTTCTTTATTTCTTGATGATCAAAATTTCGAAAAATACTTTGAAAAAACAAAGTTTACACCCGAGATACAAGCGGAATTTAGGGTTTTCTACAGTGAGTTGTTTTCCCAAACAGAGTTAAAAAGACTGATTCAATCTATAGGTTGTGCTTGCATAGGTTTGCATAATTCAGCCACCTCACTTATGACCAGCTTCATTCAACAATTAATGTTTGATGACGATGATATGTTTAGGATATTGAATGAGGCAAAAAAGCTGGAAATAATAAGAATTAAAGCACAAAAGGATTCTAAAAGATCAAACGATAAAAAACATGCAAAAACTAGAAAAGTTAAAGAATATGCTCTCAAGTTGTACTTAGAAGGTTCTTTCCCTAGTGTAAAAAATTGTTCAGAAAACATTGATGAAGACGTAATGGCATATGCAAAATCTGACGAAATCAAAAAGTTACCGGGTAAAGATATAGTACTGAACCCGAAATCCGTAGCAAGAAAAATTGAACGTTGGATTGGCATATATAACAAAGAACAAAGATCAAAATCTCATTCCTAGGAGTGTATCTCATTTCCTAGGAGTGTATCTCACTTCCTAGGACACGGTACATACTCCCGTATAAATACAATCCATATTAACTCCGAAGTTTAATTTTCATTAATCAACGGAGTTCATCATGAATACAAGTTTATTAACCCCAAAACAAACCGCTGAAACCTTGGGTGTTACTATCGGCACCTTAGCCGTTTGGCGCTGTACTGCTCGTTATCCCCTGCCCTTTGTTAAAATTGGTCGTCGCGTGATGTATAAATCATCTGATGTTGAGCAGTATATAAATAGTCATGTATTTAATGATTCCTTACAGGAGTCCTTATCATGAAACTATCAGAGGTTCAGTTTGGTTTATTACTTTGGTTAGCCAATGGCAATTCATTAGAAGTATGTAATGACCTTGGTGCCTATCAAGGAAAAACTAACGGTTTGCAATGCTTTAACGGTCGTAGTTGTAAACGCACTATGCAGCGTTTAGTAAACGAAAAATTTATTTATACAACGAATGTTTATCACTACGGTGTGAGTTGGCTGCGTTACTATATTTCTGCAACAGGGTTAGCTTTTATTGATGCTTCTTTTGATAAGAAAAAGCGGGAGTCTCAACATGGCTAACCCTGACTTTTATGACCAACAATGGCTCGATAAACAACTTCTGCCCTTTCCTGCTGAGTTTAAGCAATCGTTAATGAAAGAGTATTTTACAGAGCCCAGTTCATTTATTGCTAATACCAATCTTAGGTTATCTACCAATGCTGTTGCTGATGCACTCAATGCAAATCCACAGCTATTTTCAAGTATCGCTAAAGATGAAGAAACACTAAAAAAGGAAGCAGAACAAAGGTCGCGACAAGCTTTTAAAATCAAAGCAAAGTATTCACGTTACAGCATTGATGCAACACATAGTGCGTTAGTTCGGTTAGTAGATAGATTAAACATACCGACCCCAAAACGAAATAGTTCGCTCACCGTAACGGGGATGAATCCATTAACAGGATTAGTGGCAAGAATGTGTGATAACTCATGGTGGCTTAGGTCATTAAGAAAACAAAATAATCAGCGCATTGAAATTGCAGGTCGATGCTTAAATGTTATCAACAAACAAAAACAAATTTATGTCACCGATATCACCGCCAATAATCGCAAACAACATTTAGCGCGGTCAATTGAAATGCTTAATAATATTATCGCTACTAATGAAGATGGGTTTACGTCGTCACTCGCGGAGTTAGCAAGCTTAAGTGTTTCAAATCCTGAAATTAGAAAAGCAGAGCTTAATGTTCGCATTCGTGGTTTGGAAGATTTATCAAAAATTCTTAACCATGATGGGCTGTTTATTACCATTACATGCCCATCAAAATATCATGCAAGCTTTGCTAAAACTGGGCAGCGTAATCCTAAATGGAATGGCTCGACACCTATTGATGGACAAGCCTATCTTAATACTACGTTTAGCCGTATACGAGCGCAGCTTAATCGCGAAAAAATTCGTGTTTATGGCCTACGTATAGCTGAACCCAATCATGATGGAACACCTCATTGGCATTTAATATTATTTATTGAGCCCAAACATACTAAACGAATAAAACAAATATTTCATGACTACTGTTTTGCAGAAGATGGTAATGAAAATGGTGCCAAAAAACACCGATTAGAGTTTGTTGATATCGACGAAAAAATTGGTAGTGCTACGGGATATATTATTAAGTACATATCAAAGAATATAGACGGTAAACATTTAGACAAAGGTATTTACGGTGAAGACCCAATCACTGCCGCCGAACGAGTTAATGCATGGGCCTCTTGCTTTGGTATACGCCAATTTCAACAGATAGGTGGAGTTAACGTATCAGTATGGCGAGAACTAAGACGTTTAAAAGAAAAACTCACCGATGAATTTGAATTTGCTGAACCTATAAGACAAGCCGCAGATAGTTCAGATTGGGCAACATATACACAGGCCATGGGCGGTGTCTTCTGTAAACGTAATGCGCAAGTATTGCGACCTTTTTATGATTTAAAATCAGAGCAAGGTGAACTTAAAGCGAGTAAATACGGTGATAGTTTCATTAAGCAATTACGTGGTATTAGTTACGGTGACTTACCGCTTATAACCCGCACTCATCAATGGGAACTTTCAAATCGTCAACCGTAAAACCTTAGCTGTTGCCCTTTAGGGTGACAGTAAGGTTTTAGGGTTTTCTTTTAAGGGAATTGAAAATTAAATGAAAGCAATAATTAATGTTATGTACTTCCTATTTTTAAAAGTCAAAGTGCCGATGACGAAGAGCTATGCGAAGCCTGAGCAGTGCGAGGAGGATTGGCACTATGACTTTTAGTTGAGCGCAGCGAGACACTTGGAGTTCTGTAAATAACTGTACTAATCATCAATGTAGTGTCGTGTCATTTTTTAAAATTAAACAATTATTTTTTAAATGTTGAATAATATCAACAACTAATTCGTTGACATGCCTTGTCATGTTCTTTTTGATAGAAGTAAGTAAATATTATGTATTAGATGGCGTCCCGATCTTTATGCTCCATACAATTAGGCGTTAGGCTGAGAAAACTACTGTTTTTATAAAAAGTAAACTATTGGCTTTATTATTACGTTTCATCCGTGAGCTTGTTGGAAGAGAATGATCGACAAAAACGCAATACTTTTAACTAGTAGCTTTAATATCAAAACTTATATCCCTTTGATAATAATATGTAAAAAAGGTAAGGTTGAAAGGTTGGCTTTAATGTATAGGGATATAAAATGGCAAATTGGCTATTTGATAGATTGATAGAAACGAAATACCAAGCAAAAACACATTTTGCATTCAATGGAACAATTAATTGGATGAGAGCCTTAGCAGAAACTGTAAACTCTGGTTCATGTGATGATTCTACACTTGAAAAACTATACTCCGGCACTGTTCGAAGAGAGGTTGACCGAGATTCAGATACCCATGTTTTTGAAAATATTCTCTTAGCATTTCATAACCTTTCAGCATTAAGTTCAATAAACTTAGACATCGAAGAAAAATATGATACGTGTAGGTTAGCTATAGACGCATGGTATTACTGTATTAATTTTTCTAGTAAGGCAATGCTTGCCGCTCATTCAGGAATATTACCTAAAAAGGAGCTAAAGGTTTCTAATCTGTGGTACGAAAACTTTGTAAGTAAAAAATTAATACCACATCCATTTAATATTCAATTATCCAGCCTAGTTACTAAAACTGTAGATGCAGAAGTCGCACAGCTACGTAATGGTAATTCATATGACCTAAATACATATCCACAAGATGAAGAGGAAGCCTATGGAGCTCTTCTTTCTTACCTGAATGGAACGGCTGGTTATATGAAAGATAAAATGGAACTTAAAATCAAGAAGATGCCAGAGTTTATAGATCTGGACGTAGTTAATTTTAGAAAAAAAGTAGCTCAGGAATTAAGAGATGAAAAACTTAATATGCATAGTGTTAATTTTCTGACGCAGGTTATTAGATATAGAGGCAAGGCTAATAATAGAGACTCAATATTTCTATCGTATGGCGAGAATAATGTTTCTGCATTAGATCAGTTTACGCAAGATTTATTGGATGTAGCAACAAGATTTTTAAGAATTTCAGCTTTCTATGCTTCATCTAGAGTTGAAAAAAACACATGGGATGAATTTATTGCTGATTTAGAAAGTAATTCAAGATTATCTTTAGATATTTCAATTTTAAAAGTCACATAGAGCAAATTAAATGAAAAAACTCTATAAAAGATTTAGTAAGCTTGTCTTTAAATTTACTTCTGCTGTAGATACTGGCGATATATCTAAACACCCTTATCATCTTAATTACGAAAGTGGTGTATACCGGGAAAAAGAATTAATACGTATAATACGTGATGCTATGCCTAACTTTGCTTTAACACCTGATGAATATTCTAGGTTAAAAGCTGATGATGACATTGGTGAAATGTTTCGTATAGGTTTCTCCAGAATTTCTAAAGCCAAAAAGAACAAAAAAGGTGACTACGGTGAGTTGCTTTTATTCCTCCTATTGAAAACATTTTATGATGCAGAAAGGCTTGTTACCAAAGTAAGGTTAAGAAGCTCCGTAAAGGATCAAGTCAAAGGATTCGATTGTGCACATTTTGTCGTTAATGAAAATAATGAAGTTCAACTATGGCTTGGGGAAGTAAAGTTTTATAAATCATTTTCAGATGCTGTTAGCGATATTTTAAGTGAAATATCTGATCACACAAAATCAGAATATTTGAAAGACGAATTTTCAATACTATTACCTAATATAGAATCGAATAAAGGTATAGAGGTTCCTGAGTCAATTATAGAGTTTTTAGACGGAACAATCACATTAGACGATGTAAAAATAGTTATCCCTGCTTTAGTAACCTATGAAAGTGCCTTAATTAAAAAACACCAAAAAGTGGATGATGTTTTTAAGGATAAGATAAAAAAAGAATTTGAGAATAAATTTAAAACAATTAACAAGCATAATGTAAACCTTCCCGAAAATGTCGAGATATTCTTTATTTTATTACCTTTAGAAGATGTTACTAGCATCAAAACAGAGCTAGAGAAAATAGAGGAGGCTTTTCGATGAATATTATAGATACCCTCGCGGATAGAGCTTACATTCGTATTTCAGAGCAAAATTTGGAACAGTTATTTATTGAGAATAAAGATAACTGCTACAAGGTGATTTTAGAAGATATCTATAAATTACTTCAGTCTGAAGAGCATTACTCGGTGGGAGTAAGATATTTATGCTTCGCTTGTGAACATGTTCCTAAAAGTCAATTTAACTTAGCTTTGTTAAAACAATGTATTCAATCGTCTAGAATTTTTCTTTATGCAAATATGCTTGAGAAAGAAGACGTGATTTTCGAAGATGACAGTTTAATGGATATTAGTCAAAAAGCATTTTATTCTTTAGAAAGTGATCTACTCCTTACCAAAGAACAAAAAGATCTATACGATCTTTTTATGAAAAAACGAAAGTTAGTTGTTAGTGCACCAACATCATTCGGAAAATCTAGAATTATAAGAGAGATTATAGCTCATAACCGATATAAGACTATTGCAGTAGTTGTGCCCACGAATGCATTACTTAGTGAAACCTATTTTTCATTTAGAATGGATGAGCGATTTAAAGACTACACATTAGTATATTCTACTCACTCTAAACCGCTAGCATCTAAATCTATTTATATATTTACCCCTGAGAAATTTGACGCATATACTGATGAAAACAAAATTAAAATTGATTTGTTCGTATTTGACGAGGTCTATAAAGTAGGGGCGAAGGATAGAAGGTCATCGGTTTTTGCAAGTTGTTTATATAAGGCTTTTTTAGAGCAATGTGATTATTATCTCATTGGTCCATACTTTAAAAGTTTTAGTAAAAGTTATCTAGAAAGAACAAATGGTCATTTCAAGCAATTTAAAACGGATATAGTACAAAAACAGATCATCAATTACTTTCCGGACACAGAAGTGAGTTTTTCACAGAGTTCATTACCTGCTCTAAAAAGTAAAGATTTGAGATTAAAGCACGTTTTAAACTATTTAGATGGGCAAACTATAGTTTATGTTAATAGGAAAGATTCTGCAGAAGTAAGAGCAAAAGCAATTTCTAAAAATGTAGAAGAAAATGTTAAAAGTGAGCCTCTAGCAGAATTAATAGCCTATATTAAAAAGACAATTTCTAAAAAGTGGTCACTAATTAGCTATTTAGAAAAAGGTGTAGCTTTCCATCATGCAGGCATCCCCAAATTTATTCAAACAGAGATAGTAGAACTATTCAATCAAGGCGTAATAAAAGTAATTGTATGCACTCCAACACTTACAGAAGGCGTTAATACCACAGCAAAAAATGTTGTTTTTTATGATACAACAAAGAGTGATATAGATTTAACTGGTTTTGAAGTTAAAAATATCGTTGGTCGTTCAGGTCGGTTTGGGCAGCACTTTATTGGAAGAGCAATTTTCCTTGAGAATCATATTGCGGAAGATGATATTGATGAAATATCGTTTCCTATTTTTGATAATGAAATAATACCTAAAGAAGATAATATTCAAATTGAGTATTCAGATTTGAATGATAGTGGCAAAACACAGAGGGCTGATATCTTAGAAATAAGTAAGCAATTTAATATCCCTCTTGATATATTGAAAAAAAATAAATATGTGTCTTTTGATAATCAACTTAATCTTATAGCTATTTTAAGGGAGCAACAAAACCTTAAAGAAGAGCTATATTTTGAGAAGAGTCTTCCTGCGAAACAGCAAATAGATATTATTATAAAACTAGTACATGAAGTTCTTTTTTCTGAAAATGAAAGAAGGCAAAGTTGGACGACTAATAATATTTCACGATTTGTGAAAAAACAGTTATATTTTAAACCTTCGTTGAAGAGTTTAATTAAAGAATATGATGCAGTACATGAAGATACAAAGATCAGAAATGTCCTTTCTTTGATTTATACATATTTTGAATTTTCCTTGCCTAAATATATTACAACATTGGAAACTTTATATAATTATGTTTATGAACAAGAAGTCTCTTTCTCCAGAATGCTTACCCAACTTCAATATGGCAGTAATGATATTCAAGATATCTTATTAGCCGATGCGGGGTTACCTAGATCTATAATTCAACATTTATCGCCTAAATTGAAAGGTATTGAAAATGTAAGTGATATTAGAAAAAGGCTTGAAAGTAATCCTCAATTTTTACATGGTCTAAGTAATCTAGAAATTAAAATGTTATCTATGAGGCTATAAGTTAGTAATAATGAAATTAAATTTACACAACATTACTCTGTTACGAATTTAGCATTTTAGTTACTTTCTCACTTAGTGTTATTAGAACGCTTTGTTAGGGCGTTATTTTTTTGGAGGTAAAGTGGGCTACGAAAATGAATTCAAATCTGTTGACCTATTGATTACTAGTGACTCATCAACCAAGATGGTTGATGCATTTTCTCTATCGTTAATAAAAGCAGAAAAACAAATAAGAAAATTATTTACTCACCTTGCTTTTCAAAGTGATAATTTCAACTCAAAAGACTCTAAAGACATGCGAGAGGTTTTAGCTGGATTTCGTAATGTATATTTTGATGGGTTTATTATAGGTATTAATCAATTATCAAATAGGACATTAGAAGAAATCTTCGGAGAAGAATACCAGAAAGCCTACGAAAAACTAATAACCGCAACAAATTACAGAAATAAAATTTTTCATGGTCAATTAACAAACGAAAATTTGTCCGCACAAGATCTCAATGTAATTGTGAATGATATTAAGGCTTGGTGCTTACAGCTTTCCAAGGTTGCTAAACAGGAATTTAGTTATTGTGGTTTTGCTCGTAATTCTTTTCAAAAATCAGAAGATGATTTGAATAATATAATTAATATTCCGTTTAATACAATCGAAGAATATCGAACATTTATTCATGAATATATGCGCCGGTAATGTTTATATTGAATCTACATGTTGTAGTTGTTATCGTATAAGTGTCTGATTTCAAATGTTTAATAACGTGGTAATAACTAATGAACTGTTAGGTCATTACGTCAATGTTCAGTCACTAGTTGAGGAATAAGTGTGGGAAAGAAAATAGCAATATTAGTCGGTGTATCTAAATACAACTCTCAAAGTGATCTACCTCCTTGTGAAAGCGATCTTGAGTTAATGACTGATATTATTAAAGGTTCTGAAAAATTTGATGACTTTATTGTACTCGGTAACAGTCCTACAAGTGTTGAAGCTAAAGATAAAATATCAGGCTTTATAAGACAATATCAAAATATCAAAATTGATGAAGTGTTTGTATATTATACGGGTCATGGAGCAAGACATGGGGATGACTTTATATATTTATTTTCAGACTTTGACATATCTAAAGTAGAGCAAACCTCACTAAGAAATAGTGAATTTGACGCCATGCTTAAATCGTTAACACCTGCGCTTACAATTAAAGTCGTAGATGCCTGTCAGGCTGGAACTGAATACATTAAATCTAAAAATGATCTTGAAGTTATTTTTAAAAAATCATCGAGTGAAAGTTTTAATAAAACATATTTTTTATTTTCTTCCTCTAGTAGTCAGTCATCAATGGCATTGGAGGGAGACTATAGCGTATTTACAAAAAGTTTCGCAAAATCCCTCATAAGCTTTGAAGGTCAAGATATACGCTACAGAGATGTAATGGCATATATATCTGATGACGTAAGTGTACAAAAACATCAAACTCCCTTATTTATCCAGCAAGCAGACAATACTGAAGTTTTCTGTTCTGCCTCACAAGATTTGATCAGTGCAATTAAAGCAAAAGTTGATGGCAAACCTAATTTAATATCACATTCTGGTATACCTCAGAAAGATAAAGAGGAACAGCCTGAATTATCTGGAGAAGATAAATTAATTGATGCCATTAGGAACAAGAGCAAAGTTTATTGTAGTGAGGAGGAAGCGCAAAAATCATTATCAGGGTTAATTGATAGTATTACTGATTTTACTTGGCCGAGTTTATTATTATCACTTTACCAAATAGAAGCGGAGAGTATTCAATACACACATCAACTTCGCCAAATACACCCTTTACAAAGCATAGCAAAATGGATTAATGATAGTGAAGAATCATACTTTGCTAAGGTTACATATAAAGATGAAGAGTATGAATCTAAAGAAAAAGTAGTATATGAAGAAAACCATTTAGGTGTTTTATCTTCGATTTACGGGAAGCAAAAAAGAATTGAGTATCAACCTGTAACAAAATATAGAAAAGTTGTTGATAGTTTTGAATTTACCGCGCCATCACCTAGCCAAGCAATGATATTTAATTTCATTCCTAAAGAAGAAGTATTGCCATGGTTTAAAGTTTTACTGACATACGTATTTTCTAAAGACGCTCTCATTTTGTTTTATAAGTATGAGCTTGAGAAAGAGGTTAGTTGGAATAATAGAATAATGGGCAATGAGAGCCAATGGCAAATAAGTCGTTGTGAACTAAAAAACCTTAGTTCTATCAATGAAGCTATAAATAAATCATTACAAGATATCTCAAGGTCATTAAAAGAAGAAATTAACGGTTGTATTGTTTAATCATGACCTAACAAGAAAATCACCAAGGACTAAAAACAGCGGGCTATTCTTTGGGCGTTAGGCAAGTAACTAACTGAGCGAATTAAAGTGGCATCTGAAAAAGATATTTGGGATAAAATCTCTGCGCTAACACCCATGATACTGGGAGTTTTCGTCACTGCCATGGGTAGTGTGTTTACCAATGTATACAACGTAAATCAGTTAAAGTTAAATCAGATAATTGCATTAGATAAATTACGACCTCAGCTAACCTCTGAAAAACCTGAAGAGCGAGCGTTTGCCTATTCTTCATTTGTTGCTCTTGGTTATGAGGATATGGCAATTAAAATTATCCGAGTTAAAAACGACCAATCTGGTCGAGCTATTCTTAATAAGTTGATAAAAGAAGGCGCAACATCTGAAATTCAAGCTAGAGCTAAAGCATCGATTGAAAAACTAAATGACGCGTTTAGCTTTGGTAGCAAAGTTCTTGAGTCGGATAAACCGTCACTTGTTCTTTATACAGCAGAATGGTGCGGGCCATGTAAGCTAGTAGAGCCAATTTTTGATGACCTCGCAAAAGAATATGATGGTAAAATTAATATCAATATTGTCGATGTCGATGTAAACACTGAAACTCCAACTAAATATAATATTAGAGGGATACCATCCATTGCAATATTCAAAGATGGAGTAGATGTTGGAACTAAAGTTGGTGCACTATCAAAAGATCAAATAAAATCATTTATTAAAGAAAATACTAATATTAATTAGTGTGCAGCCTAACAATCGCTTGAATGGCGACGTATATTTCCGATCCTTCGTTGCTGCAAAATACACGCTTTACGCGGGCGTTATCGATATAAAATCTAATCCGAAACGTTGTTTGGTGCTTGTTAGCTAATGACCGTTATGTGGTGTGACTTCTGATAGTTTTAATTTTCTTCTCAAAGCATCCCCAGCGACTCCCCAATAAAACATTGTGATTTTAAAACGATAAATTACAATAGCTTAAGTGTTATTTTAATATTACCTTTGGTAAGGCCTTTTTATTGCCTGCGATAATGTATTAAGATTAATTGACGTTAATATACATGTGCTACAGCCAACGATATCAAAGATAACTAACCGCCAAATATAGAAAGGTTGAGTTGCACGTTATCACCTAACCAATAAGCGTATTCAGTATGGTCTTTTAAGTTTTCGCCGGTTTGTGCATGTACTAAAACGGTGAGACCATCACGGTTATCACTGAGCCATGGAATAAGTTGGTCAAAGTCTTTATCTGAAAAGCTTATCTGGCAACTCCATTTTGGATGAGGACCCACTGGTTTTTGATGAATTCTACCGACCTTTAAATCAAAAAGTTCACCTGCTTTAATACACAAATCACTTGCAAACTGTAACGTTTGGCTGTCGAAATAGACATGAGCGTGATAATGATTATGAATATTTATTGGCCGTTTTATTTCAGTCATTTATATTGCCTTATTTAATAAATTTTAAGTGAATAATTTTCCACGGAAAACTTGATAATCTCATTGAGTTCTTCAAGTTTGGCCCCATTTCTCGCCATCACCGACAATCCAAATTGTAATGAAAGAATGTGATTAGCCATCATGGCTGGTGAGCGTTCACCTACTATATTTCCGGCTGATATTTCGTTTTTGAAAAACTCTGTTAAAGAAGATTTTGTTAGCTCGTTTATTTTGAATATAGTCTGTAAAGCATCAGCTGGAATACAAGTTCCTCCAACTTCACAAGTGCTTATACACACAAAACAACCTGCGGGTAATTTTGGGTTAGTCACCATTTCCGCAATGGATGTCAAGTAACACCGTATTCTGTCACTCAAGCATTGTTCAGCCGTATAAAGATATTTTGCATGGATTACCCCGTATTTTTCGACATATTTATCTAATGCACTTCTATACAGTTTTTCTTTATTACCAAATGCTGAATATAAACTAGGTTTATTAATGCCCATCGCATTAGTCAAATCTGCAAGGGAAGTTCCTGGGTAGCCATTGCTCCAAAAAACTTCCATCGCTTGCTCAAGGGCTATGTCTTTGTCAAAAGTACGATGACGACCTGCTTTCATTTTCTATCAGCTCTATTTGATTAATTATCCGCTTGCAATTATGTACCGATAGGTATAAATTGTCAATAACATACCAATCGGTACATAATTATTTTATTAGTTAAACAAAACAAAGAGGTTAAAAATCATGAGTAATTTATCAGGAAAAACTGCGGTAATAACGGGTGGTAACAGCGGCATAGGATATGCCACTGCGAAAAAATTTAAGGCCAATGGGGCCAATGTAATTATTACAGGTAGATCGGCGGAAAGAGTACAAATCGCAGCAAATGAATTAGGCGTTAAAGGTATTGTTGCTGATGTTACTAATTTATCAGCGTTAAGTGACTTGGTAGGACAAGTAAAGAAAGAGGTTGGTACACTTGATATATTATTTGTCAACGCGGGCATTTTTGCTCCCGCTCCAGTTGGACAAATTAGTGAAGAGATGTTTGATACTCAGATGGGAATTAACTTTAAGGGGGCAGTGTTCACCATTGAACGATTTCTGCCTTTATTAAATGATGGTGCATCAATTATTAATTTGTCATCCATCAATGCATATACTGGCATGCCCAGTACAGCTATTTATGCTGCGTCAAAGGCAGCCTTAAATGCCTACACTCGAACTGCGGCAACAGAACTAGCACCGAGAAAAATCAGAGTCAATTCGGTTAATCCCGGTCCTGTTTCCACGCCTATTTTCGGAAAAACTGGTATGCCAGAAGCCCAGTTAAATGATTTTGCCGCTGCCATGCAAAACAGAATTCCGTTAAAACGTTTTGGCCAGCCTGAAGAGATAGCAAATCTTGTGACTTTTTTAGCATCAGATGACGCCTCTTTCATAACGGGTGGTGAATATAACATTGATGGTGGCATGAATGTGAATCCACTTTTATCGTAAAGCTTAGTCTGTATATTGTGGCTGCATAGTAAGTTGCAGTCAAAATATTTATAAGAATAAAGATAAACATACATTACTATTTATTGCCTACAACAATCTATATACCCGTTTGTATTACACAACCTTTAAGTGCTTTAACGGCAATTCGGTTTTATAACAAATTTGCTTGAGTGAAAAACTACTTTTGATAAGACTAATACCCTCCATTTCTGTCACTTTATCCAAAAAGAGCTGATAACTAATGAGATCAGGTACTGCAACTCGAATAAGGTAATCAAGGTCGCCGGTCATTAAATAACATTCCATAACTTCGGGAAACAGACTGATATTTTTTTCGAAAATTTCTAGGTTTTTCTTTTCTTGTCTACTCAATTTAATTTGAATAAAAACATTTACGGGTAAACCAACGGTGGTAGGATCTAATAAAGTTACCTTACCGCGAAAAAAGCCAGCCTCTTTTAATATTTTTACACGCCTAGAGCAAGGCGAAGGTGAAAGTGATACCTTATCAGCCAATTCCAAATTAGAAATTCCAGCATCAAGTTGTAATGCCGTTAGTATCTCAAGATCAATTTTATCAAGCGTAAAATCAAGCATAGCACATTGCCCTTTCTATTTACTTATCCATACAATATTAGTGATATTAACCAACATATCATTTTAAATTGATTTGTTTAGCTAATATCGCATCATTTTCGGTGTCATTTTGGCATGATTACTTAGCGATTGACATGATATATTTTCTGCTAAACTTAATCGCTTCAGTTACCATTATCGGAAAATCTGAAATTGCTTTTTATTAACCCTAGGTAGATAGCAGTTTTTCAATGCATTCATTGGTAAAAATGAAACATACTCGTAGTAAAGGAAATAAAATGTCTATAAAAATTGAGTCACTCGCTCCCGAGAAACGCCAGTCTTGTCCAGAAGAGTTCAGCTTTGGTGTGACATTTTCTGATCATATGTTCACTCAAGAATTTGAAAAAGACAAAGGCTGGCATGATGCACTGATCAGCCCGTATCATTCATTGTTGCTTGAGCCTGCTGCTGCTGTTTTTCACTATAGTCAGGAAATATTTGAAGGCCTAAAAGCTTATCGTAAATCCGACGGCAGTATTAATTTATTTCGTCCTGAAGAAAATGTTAAACGCTTCAATCGCTCTGCCAAACGTATGGTTATGCCGGAAGTTGATGAAAAACTGCACCTTGAGGCAATTATGTCACTGGTTAACCTTGATCAAGACTGGGTACCTGATCAAGAAGGTTCATCTCTATATATTCGTCCAACGATGATTGCTACCAGCCCTAAACTTGGTTTAGGTGCAAGTGCTAACTATACACATTTCATTATTGCGGGTCCTGCGGGCTCATATTTTAAAGAAGGCCTAAGCCCAATTCCTGTTTATGTCGCTGATGAATATCGTCGTGCCGTAAAAGGTGGTGTTGGTGAAGCTAAAACAGGTGGTAACTATGCTGCAAGCCTTTATGCCTCTGAAGACGTTATCAAGAAGGGTTATTCACAAGTCTTATGGTTAGACGCTGTTGAAGGGCGCTTTGTTGAAGAAGTTGGAGCAATGAACATATGTTTCGTTTATGAGGGTAAACATATAGTTACCCCAGCACTAAGTGGTAGTATTTTACCGGGTATTACACGTGATTCTATTTTGAAGCTAGCCCCGACACTAGGTTATGAAATATCAGAACAACGTTTAGATATTGAAACAATATTAGCTGATATTGATAGTGGAAAAATAACCGAAGTTTTTGGCTGTGGTACAGCGGCAGTTATCTCTCCTGTGGGTGAACTCGGTTTTAAAGGCAAAAAACATATCATCAATAATAATAAAACGGGAACAGTGTCCAAACATTTATATGATGAATTAACCGGAATTCAATATGGAACTCGTGAAGATAAATTTGGCTGGATTCAGTCAATTTAGTCAATTTAATAAAAAGTCCAGGTCGTTTATACAGCCTGAACCTTTTATTCACTATTAGTTACACCAGCTATCCCAGATAAAAGATGTTGAATAGTTGGTTTTTTAGTAAAGGAAGGATGCGGGGCCATTCAAGTTTATTATTTTATTAAACTGATGCCTGCTCAGAAATTATTAAACAAACAGCTACACACCTCTTATTTATTTGTTAATTAATAAGAGGTAATGATCATTTACAAACGCCAAAAATACTTTTTTGAAAAATATTAGTGAATAATTATTTATACATAAAAAGGTAATTTCTTAGATATTTTTAATGCCACTTGCCAATAATCAACTGTATTTATTAGAAATATTTTGTTACTTAATTATAAACGTTGATTTTTATAGACATATACGAAGAAAGTCGTGGTGTATATGCTCTATTAAAGTTGTTGCGTCGATGAAATTGCTTTGCTATAAATTGCCCCGCGCTAGAGAATAACAATAATAAATAAAGACATTAATAATAAGAAGCTTGGCATACAAGCCCATACAGCGAGCATTCAGGCCTTACATTTGTAAGGCCTTTTTATTACCTCACATAAAATCTCCCGCTTAAAAACTACAAAATTTTCTTCTGAATATTTTATACCATTTCCATTAAGTTTGTTCCCACTCAGAGCTTGTCAGCGGTTTGAGAACAAATAGAATTTTTTTGTATATAGTCATTCTATATTAAAGAAATTCTGTGCGGTTATCGAATCGCTGACAAACTCCCGAAGGGCGAGTTTAAAAGGCTTACAGCCTGCGTTATTGATTTTGACAATGGAACAACCATTCTCTGCAATCAATGCCTTGCCTCTAAGCCTTTTAAATCTCGCTGAATGGGAAGAAACTTAATGGAATTGGTATTACTCTAT
Source organism: Colwellia sp. (assembly GCA_013215655.1). Taxonomy (GTDB): domain Bacteria; phylum Pseudomonadota; class Gammaproteobacteria; order Enterobacterales; family Alteromonadaceae; genus Colwellia_A. Next base: position 176,559 of record JABSOX010000010.1, on the reverse strand, counting down.
TGATTCACTATCAGTGATCTTTCCTTTCAACGAGCTATCAATGTTAAAGTTGTACAAATAACTAATTTATTTGGCAGAAACAACGATGCAAGATATCTACATTATTCATGAAAACGAAGAATGGCTAGTGCCCCTAAAAAAAGCTTTTTCAGATAAAGGCATTAATGCCAAAGAATGGTTTTTAAATGAAGGGCAAGTCAATTTAAATTCTGAGCCACCTCAAGGTATTTTCTACAACAGAATGAGTGCTTCTTCTCATACCCGTGGTAATCGCTTTGCGCCTGAATTAACACGTGCCACTATTAATTGGTTAGAGTTGCATAATCGTAAAGTATTTAATGGCTCAAGAGCTATTTATTATGAAGTTGATAAATTTTCTCAGTATTGTGCTTTACACCAAAACGGCATACTTACCCCAGAAACAGTTGCCGTTATAGGTAAATCACAATTAGTTGGTGCAGCAAAGAACTTTAATCAGTTGCCCTTTATCATCAAACCTAATCGTGGCGGAAAAGGCTTAGGGGTCAAATTAATTAGCAGCATTGAGGACTTCGAAATTTTTTTAAATAGCAATGAATATGAGGAGCCTCTAGACGGTACTTGGTTAATTCAAGAATATATTCAATCTGAGCAGTCCTATATCACTCGTGCTGAATTTGTTGGTAGTAAGTTTTTATATACCGTGAAAGTAAATACGGAATCAGGCTTTGAATTATGCCCTGCCGATGTGTGTGAAATATCAGATGCCTTTTGTCCAACCACAAAACAAGAAAGCAAATTTGAAATTATTCATGATTACGACCAGCATCCACTTATCACTCAATTAGAGCAATTTCTAAAAAACACTAAAATTGATATTGCAGGTATTGAGTTTATCGAAAATCAGCAAGGCGAATTACTGGTTTACGATATAAATACCAATACCAATTACAATGGTGGTGCAGAAAATAAAGCAAACCTTGAAATTACCGCTATGGAGTCAATTGCCGCATTGCTAATTTCAGCCGCAAAATAATCTCCCTATTGATAATCAAAGAGAGTGATTAATTATATTTTAATCACTTTTTTGTTGCCTGCCTGATTAAAAATAACAACACTCGCTACCACCATAAAAACACCCAACCACCCCAGTTGATTTATTTGCTCGAAAGTAAAATATTGTGGCCAATAAACAAAGGCCAAGTAAGACAATACAATGGTGAACAACGGAATGGTGGCAATAATCACACTCACTTGCGTAGTATCAATGTGTTTCATGCTTTGCGCAAAGGCCCCATAGGCGACCACGGTATTTAGTGCACAAAATAATAAAATTAACCAATCATAACCATCGAGCTTAACAAAACCTTGTAGGTCAGAAACGGGTGCCAATAAAACTATGGCAAGAGCATAAATATAAAGCAGAATATTGGTAGCTGATAAGCGCTTTAGCAAGCTTTTCTGTAGTAATGCGTAGAAGACCCAAATGAGCGATGACAATACAGCTATCACAGCACCGATCACTAACATTTCTTGCTCAGATAGTACCGCGGTTAATGAATCATTAAAAAAGAGCATTAAACCAATAAATAATAAAACGAAACACCATATTTGCACATAATTAAGTCTTTCTTTAAAAAAAATAATACCACCGATACATAAGAAAAAAGGCGTTACTTGTGAAAAAACGGTGGCGGCAATTGGGGAAATGTAATTAAGCGCTAAAGTAAAACCAACATAATCAATAATTAAAAAAACAGCGGCTAACGTTAAAACAAACCAATCTTTTGGTGTTAACTGCATAAACTCATTTAATTTACCACGGTAGAGTTGCCAAAAAAAACAAATCACCGCCGCAAAAGTGAATCGAAACCAAGTAATGGTTACCCCATCAAGGGATAATAAAATCGCAGCTAAAGCTAGAGGTAATATACTCCACAATAATGCGGTGAGTAATGCCAAGGATAAGCCAGTAGTTGTATTGGCAACAAAATTATTTTGTGACATGAGGTTATATTCTAGGTAGCTGATAATGATTGCAGAATGACTGTTTATGGTTATTATGTACAATGCATAATAACCATAACTAAAATGCTAAATTTGCATAGTACAAAAAAGAGACGTGAATAATGTATCGCAGTTTACAAAATATGGATCTCAATTTATTAATTGCCTTAGATGTATTACTTGAGGAAGGCCATGTCAGCAGAGCTGCTAATAAACTATCTTTAAGCCAGTCAGCGACTAGCCGAGTATTAGCAAAATTAAGAGATATGTTTGATGATCCTTTATTGGTAAGGACATCTGAAGGCATGATAATGACCGAACGTGCTAAACATCTAAAACCACTCGTTAAAGATAACTTAGATTGTTTAGAAAAGTTATTTATCGGTGAAACATTTAACCCTAAAACCACAACAAAACACTTTTGTTTACGGGCAACTAGCTATGTTGCTCAAGCTTATCTACCGGAAGTGATTAAAAGGATCAGTAAAGAGGCCCCTAACAGCACAATTAGTATTGGTAATTTATCGGCTCAAGACTTTTCAGGTGCCGATGAGAAAGAAGTAGACCTGATAATATGTGGTGATGGATTTAATATCCCACAAAACTATAAATCAAGAATGCTTGGTATCGACAAGATGGTTTGCATTATGAGTCAACAACACCCTCTTGCAAAAAAAGAACTTACATTGGAAAATTATGTTAATTACAGCCACTGCCAAATGTCTCTTGGCGTTGGCAACATTGCCGCATCTGTAGACTCTTTTTTAGCAAAACTAGAAAAAAATCGACATGTACGTCTTAAACTTCCTCATGTTATGGCATGCCTAGAAATGGTTGGTAAAAGCGAATATTTACATACAAACGCGGCGAATTTAGCGAAAAAATTTCTTTCAACCTTTAATTTAACGATGAAAAAATTACCCTTCGAATTTCCAGACTTGGCTTATGCCATGTATTGGCATCCCGTACATCAGCAGAACCCTGCACATGTTTGGCTAAGGAGTTGTTGTCATGAAGAGATTAAGCGATTGTTTGATAAAAGTACTTAAAACGAAAATCATCAGAATTTTTTGAACAATATTCCCATAGTGATAAAGGTATTTTGTTCAATCACGGTAAAATAGCTGTCATTTGCCAAAGTATAAAAATACACATCAATATTTTCTGTTCGTGAGGGGTTGGGCAACAAACTTCTTGTGCAATTACCACCGACTAGGCTATCCGTTGAACGATAAGGAATTGAAACTCGTTCATAAGTACTGGTGATTTGTACTGAAGATAAATCATCAATTTCAAAAATTAGCGAATCACGACATTGCCCACCAATAGGAGTATCTCTACTCGATACATTCAACCAGATGTTATTCTCCCGCGAAGAAGCAGCAATTAACCGTGATATGTTAATGTCATTGCGTATCGGCGTACTATAACTACCCGTAGTGAGTTTAGAAAAATTCGGTGTCGTAATTTGAATAACATTCGCTAAAGGCATTACGGTTTTAATCATGGTATTAACACCGTAATCAATAGTGACGGTCTCATTGTTTAGCTCAATCACTACAGTGATACTACTTTCTTCATCATCAGTACAATTAAAAAGTAATGTTTGCACCAATAAACTTTCAGAAAATACAGACAACTCTTCATTTGATAAACACATTTGTTCTGCAGGTGGAAAATGATTATTGGCAACAGAGAAAATATACGATCTTTCTGCTGTTAGTAGCAAATGCATAACTTCACTATCAACAACTGAAATTTCATATAAGCCATAAACAGAACTTTCTGGCTCTGCGGGCGGTGTTTCTATTGGAGGAGGAACAACATCTTCTGGCGGCGAAATAACATTACTGTCGCTATTACCACCGCCTCCACAACTTACAATAGATAAAGTAAGCCATAAGAAAATGATGTTATAGATGATTTTACATTTATTCATTTATTCGTTTATTCATTTATATACTCGTTACCATCCAAGACTCATTTTTAAAGATCTTTGGACGTTAATGAGTATCAGTACTATTAAATTTACTTAAGTATAGCTAACAAGGTAACTCATTCTGTTGATTTACAAATTTTCTAAAAATCACCACGCGGGGGTATGTATAAAGATGCGCAGCAATTTTATTAAGACCCTATATTTTCAGCTGTCTCGGCTTTAGCTTTGGCTTTTATCTGCTTAATATCTACATCGTCATTAAGTAACAAGACATCGGCAAGTAATTTTCTTAATTCAGCAGAAGGTTTGTTTGGATATTTTTCTTTCTTCAACACAGATTTTGACTCTCGTCGAATGACAATTTCAAGTAAACTTTTTAACGAGTCAACATTAGATAATAACAACGGCGGTAATTTTTTCACCATCAATTCATTAAACGCATCATAAGAAACTTGCAGATCATCTTGAGCTTGTATCAATCTTTCCATGTTACCACCTTATTTTTGTTATAAATCCAGCATAAAGGGTTCTACACTTTTGTCTAGTAAACTTTTGTCTAGGCCTTTTCGCTTTTAATCAAACTTTTCAAATAATTGCTAAAACATACTCTCTAAAAGTGAACATACTTTCATCCCTGAAAGTAAAACACCACCTTGCGGTGGCGTTTTAAATTAGTGATTAAAGCTCATAACAAACGTTAGCCTTAAATAACTTTTGATTAAAACTTAGCTGTCATACCTAAGTTAAAGGTACGTCCCATTGTCCAACGACCAACAGTTGTTGCGTCTTTGCTTGGTGACCAATCAAAAACATTATTAACACGACCTCTAAAAGAAATATTATCAGTCACGTGATAAACAACACCAAAATCAGCTTTAATTTCAGACTCAATGTGAGTAATTGGCTTACCCGTTAAACCGATATATTGATACGAATCAGTTGAATCTTGATCTCTTTTACCGCGACCATGATAATTTACATCAAGGTAAGCAAATAAATCATTTAAGCTGTATGAAAAGTTCACATCACCGCGCCATTCTGGGTTATTGAAGCGACCGGTAGTATCAGTAAAGTCAAAGCCAGTATTTGATCTGGCATTTTTCTTTAAATTATACGCACGAACACTAATACCAAAATCACCTGCGCCATCAGGTAATAAAGAACCAATTAGTGGCCAATCATTTAACGGTTGACGATAAGATATTGCATACTCAACTGATTCATATTCATTTAATGCCGCATTTACAAAACCTGATTCATAACCATTTGATTGAAGAATTTGATGGTTACCATCACGCTTTACCATGCCACAAAACTCATTAGGGAATTGTGTTGAGTCATAACAAGCAGCTAGAATATCATCTAATGTAAAAGAAACAATAGCATCAGAAATTTCAATATTTACCCAATCTATTGACATAGATAAACCTTCAACAAAACTTGGTGAATAAATTAAACCTACATTTTTGCTTTTTGCTTGTTCACTTTTTAAATCAAGATTACCACCCGAAAACCCGCCGACAGAAGCTTCTCCAGCATTCGATCTAAAATCAGCAGGAAAACCTTCAGCCTGACAATTTGCTTTTCGAACAGACGGGTTTGGGCCACTACCAATGTTAATTGCCGAACATGGGTCTAAACGCGCAAATGAAGTTCCCTCTAATCGGGGTAAAAATAATTCGCCAACAGCTGGGGCACGTACGGTTCTAGCAATGTTAGCTCGAACCATTAAATCATTAATCGGACGATAATTAAGGCCAACAGCCCAAACATCATCTTTACCGGCACGGTCGTTATCAATACGACGATATGACATTTCTGTGCTTAGTTGGTAAATCAATGGGATGTCCATATCACTGGCGATTAGCGGGATATAAAGCTCACCATAAATATCTTGAGTGGTATATTCACCCTTAGTTGATGAATCTGTGTCACCCATAAAAGAATTGGTAGCACCAGAAGTAAATTGTGCTTTTTCGGTACGATGCTCATAACCTAAAGCAATACTTACTTCTCCAGCAGGTACATCAAATAAATTACCACTCGCATTCACTTGAAGTATCTCTTGCTCCATGCGTGCTTGACCCAACGAGTTATAGCTCATATAGTCAATAGACGCTTGATCAGGTGTAGAAAAAGGATTAAATATACGACAATCACCTGCCTTACCCAAAGAAGATGCATCATCCATTATGCCAATTCCTTGCGCTCGGTATTGAAGGTCATAAGCATCAACATAATTGAATTTACAATCAAGTTGATTAGTTGCTGGGTTTATACCTACATCCATCGCCGCTAAAAATTTATGGTTGTTAATTTGGCTATTTTTAGTGTCGGTAATGCTGACACCTTTTTGATAAGAAGCATCCCAAGTCCAATAAAGATCATTAAACTCTAACTCACCATCAAAAGCAGCTTTAATACTGTTAACACTTGAAGTTGTTTCAGACTCAGCTAAATCTAACGCCAACCACGCTTTATGTAGGAAAAATGTGCCCGGTCCGCCATTTAATTCTTCAATTTTAGTACGAGCACTATTTGATAACAACGGATACGATGTATCAAATCTTAATGCACTTTCAATACCAGGGAATGAACCCACAGTATATTTAGTTTGATTACCAAGGTATGCGGCATCAGCACGATTTGAAAAAGCAGTTATCGCAAAATTTACTGTATCAGTTACTTTATAGTTAGCAAAAACACTTAAGTTATAACGTTCAACCCCTTCACGTGCCGTTGCGGTTCTATCTAAATCTAAACCGTCACCACCTGAAGCCCATACAACAGACGCTGATGGTACACCACTATCATAAGCAATGACTTCACCAGTACCACTTGGGTCAAAATGCCAAAACCCTTGTTCACCCCAAGAGCCAAGACCAATGTTGGCAAGTACTAATGGCCCTGGAGCAACTACACCACCATATGAAAGTACACCAACACGAGGATTCAGAATCGCGGTAACCTGATTAACTGGAATATTACCATTAGCATCTGGCACACCATTAATTGCAGGGAACGAACGTGCTAAATTATTTACTGAAGGAATGTGCCTTCTAGCAATGTTCGTTGATTTATTATATTCATAACTTAAAACAATATTACCTTTATCGTCATTAAAGTTACCACCCATCAAGACCCGAAACGACTTAGAAGTAGCATCACTCACATCAGCAATAGTGCTGTTATCAACCGAAAACTCTAAACCTTCATAATCTTTTTTCAAGATATAGTTAACCACCCCAGCAACAGCATCAGAGCCATATACAGGTGCGCCACCAACTTTAACCACTTCAACACGCTCAATTAATGATACTGGAATATTATTAGTATCAACTTGAGAACCCGCAAATGAATTCCCTTGGGCGTCCGCACTACCACCAACAGGTGAATTACTTGAAACAAAACGAGAACCGTTAACTAAAGTCAAAGTACGTTGTGCACCTAAGCCATATAAATCTATGGTATTTTGCCCTAATGCAGCACTATTAGCTGCCCCCCCTTCGCGAACATCACTTATACCAGCAGAAATACCTGGAATATCTGTTAAAGCGTCGGCTAAGTTTGTAATACCACGTTTATTAATAAAATCTGAACTAAGAGTTAAAACAGGTTGAGTCGGTTCTAAATCTACACGCTTTATTCTTGAACCTGTAACAGCAATACGCTCAATTTCTGCTTCTGCTGCATTTTCTTCGTTTTCAGCCATAGCGAAGCCATTAGATGCCATCAATATTGATGTACCTGCAATAGCCGCCTTTATTGATATAGATAATTTATTTTGTTTCATGTTTTTTATTTCCCCTAGAAATATTCAACCGTCTTTGTAAAAATATTGTTAAATTGCGGTTACCCTCACCGTATCACAGATTAAATCTGAGATAACCTAGCTTTGTGACGAATGGCACTTTATGATGTAAAGCAATAAAGACACAAAAAATCACTAATCCTTACAGGAAGGTTTTATTTCAATTAAAACAATTTGATACATTTAAGCAGAAGCACAATTTAGCAAAATATATTAATAACATTTATTACAAATTTGACATAAATGACATATTTCTAAATATTTGTGCTGAGGCTTTATCCACAATAAAACGATTAAAATTAGCTCTAATAAAAGAAACACCTGTACATATTTGGTATTTTTCTACTTTTCCGAATACAGTTCAAATTTGTAAATAGGCTAGTTAGCAATGGAATTGTTATTATTCGTAACAAGCTGTGAAAGTATTACTTACTTTGGTTCGCTGATGTGGGAGAATTGAATGATGAAAATATGGATTCATTTCGTCAAAGCCCCCATTCGCGTCATAGTGATCAGCCGAAAACGCACTACCTTTCGCTTTAAGCGTCAAATGCTACGGCTTAAAATCGCTTTGTCACAAGAAAAAGCTGAAACAAAAGAAATGCTGAGTATTTATCGGCGCTATACCATGCGTCAAGCCACTCCCGAAGAAATGACCATTGCCAATCAACAATTTTTAGATGTTTTAAAAGGCCTTGGCTTGGGTGTTTTTGCGATATTACCTTTTGCACCAATCACCATTCCGGTGATGATTAAGTTAGGAAGATTAGTGGGTGTAGAAATATTGCCCAGCTCATTTTCTGATGGCAAAAAGTCAGTTAAAAAAAATAAATTACAAGAAACTAATAATAATTCATCTGACGATCAATCTTTATAAGACCTACGTTGAGATCTCATTAAGCTATTTTAAGTACCCTATCGCTTGGTCAGTAACACATTGGGTAAAATTTTTTTGACGCTCTGCTCGAGAAAGCGCAGCTATCGCTTGTTTTACTAATTTCATTTTTTGTTGTTTTTCTTCACTAGGTAATTGCGCCAATTGTTCATGAAAACACCCCAATAAACCAAAATTTAACGCAACCTCAGACTTTACCAAGTCATCTGCCAAGCATTGGCTTAATTTTTCAGCCAGTACACCTTTATCCACCTCCGTGATCAGTTCTTTTATTTGATATTCAACAGGATCTGTTTTTCGTATTTTATTACATGAATAAAACATATCAGCGACGGCAACTATCGGAATAAGCTGTTCATGCTGATCACTAAACCTGTCTTTAAGCCACTGATCATGATCTAATCTTTCTTGTGCCGAATTTTCTGGTGATGTTTTTTCTTGTCCAACTTTTGCTTGCGACGAACTTGCATAACTAGCAGCACTACTTATACCACTGAAAATCATCAACAAGAGTAAAATACGTACTAACACTTTATTGTCCTTCTTTTATGTTTTTAATGGCTATTGGTAATTCAATTTTAACAATACAGCCTTGCTGATCACTACGGTTTTCGAGAGATAAGTCCCCCTGATGTGCTTCAATAATTTGTCTACACAATACCAAACCAATGCCACTGCCTTGTTTTTTAGTGGTATAAAAAGGTGTAAACAAGTTGTCTGTATTTTTAATACCGACACCACTATCAATAATATTAACCGTGATTGAATCAGCTTCGCGATTCACCTTTATCAAGATAGACTTTGAACCATCTGCCATAGCTTCATCAGCATTTTTTAGCAAATTGATAAGTACTTGTTCAAACTGTACCGGATCAACAAAAATCAGTTGTTGATGTTGGCAGTCTACAGCTATTTTTCTCTTATTGAATAGGGGGATAATTTTATCAAATAAAGTCTGTAAGTGTATTGCAACTTTTTTAGGCTCAGGCAAATGGGTTAATTGGCGATAACTATTAATAAATATTTTTAAGCTTTGTGCACGCTCGGTAATTATCTCTAAACCTTCTGCAAGGTGTTGTGAAAAATTAGAGTTTAGTTCTTGTTTACTGGCTAATGTTTGTAACGTATTTGCTAAGGAAGCAATAGGCGCTAGTGAATTATTGATTTCATGACTTAAGACACGAATCAAATTCTGCCACGCTTGGCGCTCATGGTCTCTTAATAAAACATTCACATCGGTAACAAAAAACAATTCATGTTGTTGCCCATGTTCACGATATTGGTCGCGTATCACCTGAAATTTCCGTTTACCCTTAGCAAAGTTCAATTCCACCACTTGCTCTGTTGTGGTTGTTAATAACCGCTGGGCAATATGATCAAGGGGTTGATGTAATACTTTCGCAGATTCTACATTAAGCAGTTTTTCAGCAGCAGGATTAAGTAAAGCTAAATGCTTATTTTCATCAACAGCAATAATGGCAACATCAATATGCTGGATGACTTTACTGACTAAAAGCTGACTCTCGTGAGCAGTAAAGCGTTGCTCTATCAAGGTCTCAGCTAAACCATTTATTTGCCCAACCAATTGCCCTAACGAATCATCAACACCATAACGCCGACCTCTCAGTGAATAGTCACCATGGGCCATACCTTCAAGTAGGTTTGATAAGGTACGAAATTGATAAGTAATTTTTTGAAATAGGGTTGATGCACAATAACCAATCAAACAAAATAAAAACAGAAATATTAATGCCATTAAATTTGTTGATGCTTGGTAGTGCCACAAGGTATATAACAACAATAACGCTGGCACCAAAGTAGCAACGAGTAAGTATTTTAATAATTGATGTTCAAATTTAATACGTTTTTTATTACTCAATGGTCACTCATTTTACAAGTTATATTTGTCAATTCTACGGTAAAAGGCACTACGACTTAATCCTAAAGATTTAGCCACATCTACCATGTTACCACCATGGCGCTGTAGTCGCCGTTGAATAATTTCACTTTCAATATCATCCAATGTACGCTCAAGCTCATCTGAGTAATCATCTAGACCTTGTTTATTGATAGCTACATCAGCAGCTTTTGGCGTTAATACCAGTTGAGTAAGACATATTTCTTGCTCGGTAGACAAAACAACCGCTCGTTCAATCATATGATTAAGCTCTCTAATATTTCCCGGCCATTGATATGTGATTAACTCGGTTGTTGCGGCGGCTGAAAAATATAAGTCATTTCGTTGATATTTTTTAGAAAATTTATCGAGGAAATATTCCGCCATCGGCACAATATCATCAAGTCGTTGCCGTAATGGCGGCAATTCAAGCACCACAGTATTTAATCGATAGAGCAAATCTTGTCGGAACAATCCGTCTTTAACAAATTGCTCAATATTGGCATTGGTAGCAGCAATAATACGCACATCCGCTTGTTGGGTTTTACTAGAACCGACTTTTTCAAATTGTTGAGACTCAAGTACTCGCAATAGTTTTGATTGTTGTGACAGCGGAATATTACCAATTTCATCTAAAAATAAGCTACCTTGCTCGGCCAATTCAAATCGACCAATTCTATTCTCGCGAGCATCCGTAAAAGCCCCTTTAACATGACCAAACATCTCACTTTCAAAAAGGCTTTCTGTTATGGCTCCCATATTGACATTAATAAGTGAATGCTCTGAGCGTCCTGACATTTCATGAATATGTTCAGCTAATAAACTTTTCCCTGTACCATTTTCACCGATAATCAATACATTAATATCACTTATCGCCACTTGATTAGCCATAGTTAATACTTGTTTCATACTTTGTGATTCAGCGATTAAAGGTTCAAACCGACCACTTTCTGCTTTTAATAATTGATTTTCCTGACCTAGTTTTTGCGTTTGATGAAATTGTTTGGCAAGACGAATTTGGGTTTCGACAATAGCCAAAACTCGTTCGTTTTCCCAAGGTTTTTGAATAAAATCAGCGGCTCCTTTTTGCATGGTATTAACCGCCAATTCAACCGTTGCCCATCCGGTCATCACCACCACAGGTACAGCGTCATCAATTTGTTTAAGTTGTTCTATTAATAACAAGCCTTCTTCACCCGAAGTGGTATCAAGATTAAAGTTTAAATCAAGCAATACACAAGCAAAGCTTTCTTGTTTAAACAGTCGAACAACCTGCTCAGGTTGAGAAGCTAAGGTCACTTCATAATCTGCACAGGATAACAATAATTTGAGCGCCGCTAAAATGTTGTGGTCATCATCTGCAACTAAAATCCGTGGGTGTTTGGTTTGACTCAATTGAATTCCTAAAAATTAATGAAGAACTTACGAATAAAATGAGGCACATCATTATGCCTCAGTTACGCTATTTTTTATTCATATCTTAATGCACTGCAAGGTTCCATTTTAATGGCACGCTTCGCCGGTACAAAAGTCGCAAGCGTCACCACTAAACTGATGATAACAGGAATAATAACAAAAACGATGTAGTAATTATTTGTCTCAGGGGCAAGCATTTGCACTACGCCCTGACTAACCAAATAACCAATGGGCAAACCAACAACTAAACCAATGATTAATTGTACCCAGCCTTGTTTCATTAACATTGACAATACTTTTTCATCACTAGCACCGATAGCACGACGAATGCCAATTTCTTGTGTTCTTCTACTGGTACTATTTGCCAATACTCCATAAATACCACTTGATGCGAGTAGTAACGCACAAGCTGCAAAGACGGCAAATAAGTCGCGAATAAAGTTCATACCACCGGTACTACGTCTTAATCGTTCAGTTAATGTCGAAATACTATAAGCAGGTACTTCTGGGTCAATACTCGCCACCGCTGAAATTAACGCTTCATTATATTGCTCAGAATCACCTTGGGTATCAATAAATATACTCATAAAGCGACGGGTTTGCTGAGTGAATGGTAAATAGGCTGTGGTTCTATGTTTTACGCCTGAAAACGGTTGACCATGAATAACATGATTAACAACACCCACCACGGTTAACCACGGCTGATCTTCACTTTCAACATACTTAAAACGTTTACCTAATGCGGAACCTGTAGGCCAGTATTTTGTTGCCATTGATTCTGTGATCACCGTAACAGGCAACGAATCAACACGATCTCTACTATCAAAGTAGCGTCCTTCAAGTAGCTTCATCTCCATCGCTTGCATACTGCCAATATAAGTAACACCTTGGCCTGTACGAGGATATTGGTTTTCAGTCACTTCATAACCTTCAGGTTGAAACGCTAAATAACCATTGCCACTACCCGGTAAACCAGAAATGGCGCCAACACTGTTCACCCCAGGAATAGTAGATAACTTAGTAAGTAAACGTTGGTAATACTGTATACGTTTGCTGTCTTCCTGATAATTAACTTGTGGTAAGCCAATACGAGCGGTCAATTTATTTTCAATATTCGCACCAAAATTTGAGCTGTTAACTTCTTGCAAAACAACAAATAGAACACCAGACAAGCTCAGTAGAATACATGATAGTGCCACTTCAACTATCACCAAAAATCGATTAATGCGTCCTGCCTTTTTTCCCACAGATCCACGAGTACCATCTCTAAGCACCGCATTAAAATCACTACTCGACATTTTCCACGCAGGTAAAATACCGGTAACCAATGCAGTCACCAAAATGATCATAATCGATTGTAATATCAGTTCACTATCTAAAGACATGCTCCACCAAAAAGGTACTGACATCGGTAACATTTGCGGTAAAATCACCTGTAATAGCTCTAAACTCCATGCCGCTAGAAATAATCCAAAAAGACCACCCAACCCACAAATAAAAACACTTTCCCACATCATTTGCATGATAAGACGAGTTCTTGGTGCACCTAGGGCGACGCGAATCGCCGTTTCTTTAGCTCGTTCATTAGCACGTGCAAAAAGTAAATTACCGACATTGACACAAGCCAAAATTAAAACAAAACCAACCGCCGTTAACATCAAACCAATGATCATATCTGTGCCATCACCCATCACCCATTTTTGAAAGGTCGTCACATAAGCGCTGCTTTTACTGTTTGTTTCTGGATATTGTTGAGCAATTTTACTCATAATATCTTTCACTTCTTGATTGGCTTGTTCAATACTGACTTCTGGCTTTTTCTTTACGTAAATGCTCATGTGGGCCGCTTCACTGCGTTTAACACGAGTAGCATCTTCTGTCAGTGGTTGCCACAATTGAGCCGCTACAGGAAATAAATACCCCTCTGGCATCACCCCAATAATCAAAGTATCAACACCGTTAATTTTTACACTTTGACCAACAACAGACTGATCACCATTAAAATAATTTTGCCAAATTTCATAACCAATTACAGTTACGGGTTCAGCGCCCGACATAGCATCATGATCAGTAAAGTCACGCCCCATCAAAGGTGAAGTCTTGGTAAATGAAAACATATTCGCTTCGGTGACCACCGAAGAATAACGTTGAGCACGATCGCCATTACTTAAATTTGCAGTTGCATTATAATACGCACCAATCTCACTATAACTATTACTCTGTTCTTTAATCGTCAAGTAATCAGGATGCATGATTGAGCCACCGTTATAATGCATACCATCATACTCAAGCTCAATGACATGCATTTGTTCACCTTGTTCAAACGGCAACGGACGTGTTATTACTGTTGCAATAAACGCCAGCATAAAGACGCAAATTCCTAAACCTGCCGCCATTACCGAAACCGTAAGGGAAGTAAAACCGGGGTTTTTAAGCAACATCCGATAAGCATATTTAATATCAAATAACCATTTCATATTTATCTCCTTAGCGTTTAGTTAGGCTGCGTGAATACCGCGATTAATAACATTGTCAGCGGTTATTTTACCATCAAGTATTTCGATCAAGCGTTCTGCTCTTTTGGCAGAACGTGGATCATGGGTGACCATGCAAATGGTGGCACCGTCTTGATGTAAGCTATCAAGCAAGGCCATTACTGCCTCCGCATTTTTACTGTCTAAATTACCGGTTGGTTCATCGGCGAGAATAATGGAAGGATTACCCGCAATAGCTCGTGCGACGGCAACACGTTGTTGTTGACCGCCAGATAATTGCGAAGGAAAATGATTACCACGATGGTTCATATCTACTTTTTCTAAAGCGACTTTTACTGCATCTTTTATTTGTTGATTACTGTAGTCATCACGGTAGGTTAATGGCAACGCGACATTTTCTTCTACGGTTAAGTCACTAATTAAATTAAAGGATTGAAAAATAAAACCGACTTCTTTATTACGAATACGAGCACGATCGGCATTTTTTAAATTAATCACTTGATGTCCATTAAGTTCATACTCACCATGTGTTGCGATATCAAGTAAACCAAGTACAGATAACAAGGTTGACTTCCCACATCCAGAAGGACCAGAAATAGAAACATATTCACCGGCATTAATGGCTAGGTTAATATCTGATAAAGCATGCGTTTCTACTTCGTCGGTATAAAATACTTTTTTTACATTGTTAAGTTTAATCAATACTTGTTCAGTCATTTTTATATTCCTTCCTGTCGTAACTTAATATTTGGTTTATTATTTAGGTTAGTATTTGCTCTAAGGGTTAATATTTTTTGCCACACTTGTAGTCATTATTTAATTGATATTTTATTAAAACGTTGAATTTCTTCACTTTGAGAAATAATGATTTGATCGCCTGCAGACAAACCACTTTTTACTTGAATTGTTTGTACCGAGCCGCGGCCAAATTCTACAGCAACACGATTCGCAACATCGCCAGTAGCATCTAATTTAAAAATTTTTACGCTTCGATTACTTTGCGCAAAAGACGGACGACGTACAAATAAAGCATCCTCTATTTGCGCAACAAGAATTTCACCATCAATGCTTAAATCTGGACGGGCATCACTAGGCAGAGGTGCAACCAAAGCAACATCAACTTGTACTGCTCCATTATTAACCGCTGGGGCAATACGAATAACAGTACCTACAATTTGGTTATTACGGGTATCAATCATCACCGATTGCCCCAAAGTCACGTCACGGATAGCTAGTTCCGGAATTTGTAACTCAGCAATGAGTTCATTTTGTTGTGCCAGTTTCGCGAGATTGCTACCCATGATGACTTGTTGACCTGCTTCAATGGCAACATCTTGCACTACGCTATCAATAGTTGCTCTTACTTGTAAATTCGCCACTTGTTCTTGCATACTTTGTAAGGTTTTACGCATTTTATTGAGTCGAGCATTAAGCGCATTTTTATTAGCAACAACACTTTCTTTCATCTTAACTTCACGTTGTTGCTCTATATTCCAGCGCTCTCGTGTTTGTGAATTTTGTAATTTTGTTTTTTCATAATCAAGCTTTGAAACCGCTTGTGCGCCATTATCAAATAATTCTGTTTCAGCTCTTAAACGCATTGCGACTGTTTCAAAATCTAACTTCGCATTAAAAACTTTGGCTTTTTGATCCAGTAACTGTGATTCCAAATCAACCAACGAAGCTTGTGTTTCCGCCTCTTGTGCCTCTAATTCCCAGCGTGTTTCTTCTAGTTTTCGCTCAAGCTGTGGATTAGTTAACTCAATTAATAAATCACCGGCTTTAACATGAGCACCCGGCTTAACTAAGACACGTTCGGCGCGCCCGGCAACGTCAGAGGCAATCCAGCGAAACTCTTTTGGCGTTAATATACCCGGACCACGAACCTTAATGGTGAACTCACCACGCTCTACCGTGGCAAATAATAATTTGGAACGTTGCGAGGTAAAGTCACTACCGACAACCGCTTGATTAAAAAAATAAAGAATAAATAATGAAAACACCGCAATAAAAAGCCAACGATATTTGGTAAAGATTGATTTTTTAGTAGTTCTAACAATATCCATAAACTTTCTACTTCGGCAAAATGATAACTAAACATCAAATTGCACAAACCGAGCCAGATACTTACATCATTGTTTTTACTAGGTTATTTACATTTACAAGAAGGGATATTACAATTTACGATGATAAACGTCCCGTTAGTGGAACGTCAGTTTTTGTGAAGGCATTCCGAAAGTGGGATGTTTAAATTTTGAAAAGAAAATATTTATAAAACATGATCATCTTTCGATGATCATGTTTTATAAATTGCGGCTAACTTAACTATGGTTCCAGCTGTTTGGATCATCTGAATTATTAGGGGATAAGCCGATAATATCGCCTTCAGTATGCACTCCTAAACCAAGCACCGTTCTGTTGGCATAATTGAAATAAGCAACCACTTGGTTAATTTCCAATATTTCACCATCATCCCAGCCTGCATTTCTTAATATTTGAATATCTTCTTGCGCCATAGCAGCAACATTCACGGTTAATTTTTCAGTGTAAATGAATGCGGCACTTTGTTTTTGATCAAAAGCGTCACTAAAGGTTTCATTTTCAAGCGCAGTACGCATAGTTGCCGAACGCTCTTGATCATCCATTAAACGCACCATGCCCGAAAAATGATGCTCAACACAATAGTGGCAATTGTTTTTCATGCTGGTAAATACACCCAGCGCTTCTAAAAACCATTTATCAATGGTATTACCCGAATGATGTAAAACATATTTATAAAGCGCCATATGCCCTTCCATACTATGAGGACGCAAGCTATGAGCAAGCATAATGTTATCTACATTATTGTCAGGTCCTTTGACGCGGTTATAAAGTTTTAATAATTTTCCATCGGCTTGTTCATAAGGTATATGTTTTATCCAGCTCATTGTTTCTCTTCTTGTTATTTTTGACCAAATGACCATAGCCGATATAAATAAAATAAAAAATTATTCAGAGATAATATTTTAATAAAACACAACAGATAATGTTCAGCTTATTTTACAGGTTTTATTTTGAAATTAATTTGAATCTCGATTCAAAGCACCATCGCAGCTATCCAACCAAAAATCAGTAAAGGAATATTGTAGTGGATGAATGTTGGTACAACGGTATCCCAAATATGGTCATGCTGACCATCGGCGTTTAAACCCGCCGTTGGTCCTAGTGTTGAGTCTGATGCGGGCGAACCTGCATCTCCCAACGCACCTGCAGTGCCGACAAGAGCCGCCGTTGCCATGGCTGAAAATCCTAAGTCCATACAAAGTGGTACATAAAGCGCAGCAATAATAGGTACTGTAGAAAATGATGAACCAATACCCATGGTTATTAATAATCCCACCAATAACATCATAATTGCGGCAAGAGCTTGGCTGCCCGAAAGCATGCCAGAAACGGCGCCAACTAAATCATTGATACTTCCTGTCGTTTTCATCACTTCAGCAAAACCTGAGGCAGTGATCATAATAAAACCAATCATTGCCATCATATTGATGCCTTTAGCGAACAAATCTTGTGTTTGATCCCACTTTACTACACCAAAAGCTGTGAAGATTAAAATCCCCACTAACGAACCCATGATCATTGAATCGCTGTAAAGCTGCATCGATAACGAAGCAATGATGGCAAGAATACTGACAATGATTGCTTTTTTATTTATCACTACATGCTCAGGCTCTACTTTCAAAATAGGAACAAGATCATATTCTCGTTTTTTACGATAGCTAATAAATATTGCCACCAACAAGCCAACAACCATGCCTAAAGCTGAAATAATCATCGATAAGGGCACATCAGTTGGTTCTATGGTTAAGCCATTACTGACTAAATTTTTATGTAAAATACCATAGAGATAAATACCACCAAAACCCACCGGAAGGATTAAAAATGGCGTTGCTAAACCAAAAGTGAGCACACAAGCCAATAATCGACGGTCAAGTTTCATTTGTGCAAAAGAGTGTAGTAATGGCGGAATAATAATAGGGATAAAGGCGATATGAATAGGAACAATATTTTGCGAAGAAATAGCTATCAACAAAATAATGGTTAATAAACCGGCTTTCAGCCAACGTTGGGCTTTTTCATCGGTGCTACCCATTTTATTAACCAATGAGCGGGCAAGAACATCGGTAATACCTGAACGAGAAATTGCCACAGCAAACGCACCTAACATGCCATAACTCAACGCAATTGTAGCACCACCACTTAGTCCTTGATGAAAAGCGTTGACCGTGTCAAGTAATGATAAACCTGACCACAGTCCTCCGGATATTGCGCCAAGACAAAGTGCCATCACCACATTCACGCGTAGCAGACTCAACAGTAAAACAATACTAACGGCAACAACCACTGCATTCATTTCTCTATCCTTTTTTATTATTTTTCGATAACTTATGCCGCTACAACCTTATCTTATGCAAATCCAGCATTACTAATTTATAAACAAATTTAATCGTCTAAAAAAGCATGCTTTTGTAAACTTATAGTTATTTTTAGACTTGGCGTAAAAATCTACTCGTGTTTTAATAACTTCATAATAAAAATAGAAGTAAAATCTTAAATGTTAAAAACACTTTATAAAATCATTGCTGTAAGTTTGATTATTTTATTAGCCTTTGTAGTTTTTACCGACAAAGAGCAACCCACAAATATTGAAGACAATCCTCTAGCACAAGCTATAACAGAGCATAAAGGAAAGGTTATTTATCTTGATTTTTGGGCATCGTGGTGTGGACCCTGTCGTCAATCTTTTCCGTGGTTAAACGACATGCAAGATAAGTATAAAAATCTAAAAATCATTAGTATCAATCTCGATAATGATAAACGCTTAGCCGATGAATTTTTAACAGCAACACCGGCAAACTTTACGGTAATTTATGATCCCAAGGGCAAGCTGGCAAAACAATATAAAATTAAAGGTATGCCAAGTAGCTACTTAATTAATAAAGCAGGTGAATTGGTCGGTGCTCATTCGGGATTCTCAGTAAGTAAACAAGATAAATACGAGCAGGAAATAATACTATTGTTAGCTGAATAGACAAGTATTCGCGCATATACCCGTTCTACTTGAAGATGCAGTTTCAGAGTTAAGCTAGGAAATCAGATCAAGGCGCGATACGAAGTAAATGGTTATTCCCTTAACGAATATCGCAACGCTGGACTGGTTTTCTAGCTTATCTCCCTTCGGGCAAGCCCACAAAGGGCCATCTCCTACGTTATTGATTCTGGCAATAGAATAATAACTATTATCGAAAATCAATGCCTTGTAGCTAACCCTTTTTCGACTTGCTGAAATCTGCATCTTCAAGTGGAGCGGGTATAAACCTATCATCATTTCACCTAATTACATTTAACGCTACCACATCTAGTTTATAATTAAGTAGGTCCTTATTAAGTGTTTCATATTCGGATAGTTTGCACACTTCTAACGCACACTAACACCACTTTACGGACTAAATCTATTAGCTGAAATCAGTCGGAATTTGGTCCGCTATCGATACGTATATAGACATTAGCATCAATTATTTATAACGGTATTGGTGAAGTAATATTATTCTATAAAAAGCATTAGTTTTTATTTATCTTATGTAAAGCACTACGTACTTTGTCTACTATATAGGTGGGGGTATCAAGACTAAAAGCCATACAGCGTTCAGAGTCCTTATTTATTTCGGGAAAGTTTATTTTCCTTAGAATGGATAAGTCTTTATTTAAATTTTTCATCCTCATTTTCATTGAAGGAAGGGTAACTATAATGAGGTCAACCTGTTCATGTAGAAGTAAATTCAGATTAGTATCGTCATTACTGGAAATGTACAACTCTTTTCCTTCTTTGAGTCCTTGAGCCTTCAAGTATATCGAGGCAAGTCCTTGTCTTATGAGGCCGATTTTGAATTTTTTCAAATTTTCTATATTAATTGTTTTGAATTGAATTGAATTGTTTTTCTTTAGCACAAAAAAATATAAATCGTCTTTTGGTAGCAAAGAACACACCCATTGGAATAACGGCTCTCTGTGTTTATTTCTATATATTGAGTAGATAAGGGTGTTTGGCTGAATTAAAGCCAATTCATATGATCGTGCCCAAGGATATATATTGAGAGTGTATTCAATATTTGCCTCATTTAGTACTTTGATGATTTTTTCAGTGGCAATACCAACAATTTTGTTGTTCTTCAGTTGATAGTTATACGGGGGGCTGTGCTCAGTAACCACTGTCAATGTATGAGCTTGATATGTCTTGGCCGAAAAGGAAACCAATATCAGTAATGAGAGAACGATATATTTCATAGTCTTTTCAAAATCACCTTTAAAGTTGTATTCATAATTATTATTTGTTTTTAACAAATTTACTCTCACACATTAAACAATTTTTTTACCAAGCAGGCATTCAATATGCGACTTTTCACTTTATTAAAAAGTCTTTTTACGCTTCAAACATGCCATTTTTTTGTACGAATTCAAATGACACAGAGTAGCAAAAATTAGCAATGTAATTCAATCTGTAACCGCTGCTATAAAGCCAACAGCGGAAGTTTGGTTTTAATTACCTGTGACTTCTGCTTTGCGCAAAAGTGACCCTAGTTTACGCGCGAAAACCTAATCTAGTCACCTAAAGTGTAATGCGTTTTTAGCTGACTAATGTGCTAGTACAAAAAGTGTGATTTCCGTTTCTAACAGCATTAAATATCAGCTATTTAATTGGCAAATATATATCTGTGATCATTTTATGTTCAGGAATATCAGGAAAAAAACTGACTCTTTCAAAGAATAAAGGAAAGTCTCGTAATTCTTCGTGACTTTGTTTTAGCCAGTCACCATATAAATAGTGAATAGTATTTGCCATATCTTCATCTGCACCAATATGACGAATAACTGCACAACGACCGCTTGGAATAAATTTAGAAGTGATTTCATAATCATTCTCTTGCACTTCACCATTAATCTCAGCGCAAAGATCAAATCTATATAGATCAGTCGTGACCATAGTAGGATCATCATAAACTAAATTAAATGTTCGACTTATGCTCGGTGGTAACTTATTTTCTTTGCGCCATGCGATAAACTTTCTAATAGAATGACCAAGAAACTCAGGTGCTCCTCGATGTTCTAATACCGCAATTCTTATTGCCTCAATATTTTTAATGTTCACTTCAAGTTGTTCATTATTGTTTTGCATTCTAAATTTCCTTAGCATTTTTAAAGGGTTATTATTTTCATGCCAAGGGAAACAATCAGGAGATTTTTTAAAATAGGAAGGGCTCTGCTTAGTTGAACGTTTAAAGGCACGTGAAAAGGCTTCTACACTTTCATAGCCATTGTCTAACGCAACATCAATGACTTTACTCTCACTCCGAAACGCTAATTGATATGATGCTCTTCTCATTCGTAATTTCGTTATATAAGCTGAAGCATTCATTGCCAACAATGCAAAGAATTGACGATGAAAATGAAATTTAGAAATACAAGCTACTTCAGCTAATTTATCAACAGATAAGTTTTCATCTAAGTGCTCGTCGATGTAGTTGAGTACTCGACAAATACGCTCTTGATAACTGATGGTCATAGAATGATTCAAACCCTTTATTTATTAGCTGTTTGTTTACCTTAGCAAGGTCAACTTTACACCGATGATAATGATAAAACATGACTGAAGTTGCGGTATTTAAATTAATTTTTTCACAACTTGTTCCGCGATGGCTAGGCTTGAAGTTAATCCTGGGGAATCAATACCAAATAAATTGATCAGACCAATTAAGCCATGTACTTGTTGGTCTTGAATGACAAAATCTTTAAATGAATCATACTCAGCTTGTAATTTAGGTCGAATGCCTGAATAGGCCGGTTGCAATTTCTCAGGGTCGATACTTGGAAAATATTTTTGTATTGCCTTTAAAAATTTAGGTTTTAAATTGGCTGCAACACCATATTCTAATTCATCGATGTATTGTGTATCTGGCCCAAATTTTAATTGTCCGCCCATATCTAATGATGCATGAATACCTAAACCATTACCTTGTGGAATAGGATAGATAAGCTGACTGAAAGGGCTTTTACCTGAATAAGAAAAATAATGACCTCTGCAGCAATGTAATTGTGGAATATATTGTGTTGCTAAACCTGCAATATTATTAGCCACTTTTTGGCTATGTAAGCCCGCACAATTAATCAGATATTGGCAAGCTAACTGACTAGTTTCCCCCTGACTATCCAAAGTAACCGTAAAACCATGTGCATTAGGCTCAGCTCGTAATAATTTGGTTTGTGCAACAAACATTGCCTGATTGTTTTCCGCTTCCGCTAATAGACTTTGCATATAACTGTGTACATCGATAATACCCGTAGACGGAGAGTGTAATGCCGCAGTAGCAGACAGAGCAGGTTCAAGTTTGTTTAGCTGCTTGGCAGAGAATAACTCTAAATCATCGACACCATTAAGTTTTGCTTGATTAATAGTTTGCTGCAAATAGGCTTCTTCATCCTGATTATGGGCAACTAATAACTTACCAAGACGTTTAAAGGGAATATGACGTTGCACACAATATTCATAGAGCTTATTTTTACCGGCAATACATAGTTCGGCTTTTAGACTATGTTGTGGATAATAGATCCCAGCATGGATCACTTCACTATTACGGCTACTCGTTTCTTCACCAAAAGTGCTATTTTTTTCGATAAGTAATACATTTTTCTGAAATTGACTTAATTGTGCCGCAATCGCTAAACCAACAACACCGGCACCAACAATGATCGTATCTACTTTATCCATAACGTTGGTAAGCCTTTAATGATTTTAACATTCTCAGAATAGCTATTTCTATTATAGACACTTAATGATTAAACCATTTGCCAAGTGAGTAGTTGATTATTTGCTGGCATGTTTTTATCTGAAAGAAACTTAAAACCTTGTTGTATCGCCAGCTCATTTACTTTTTCAAAATCACGAATGCCACTTTTAACATCGCGACTTTGCAACCACAATTGAAAATTAGCATTGCTAGCACTAGTATATTGACCCTGATATTTAAAAGGTCCATAAATACATAACAAAGACCCTTTTTTACAGACGTTAGTGATGTTTTCAAATAATTTTACTACATGTTCCCATGACATTATATGAAGAGTATTAGCGGTAAAGATGAGGTCATATGGTGTCCCAGGCCAATGATGTTTTTGTGCAACATCGAGAATCAAAGGGGATGGGCAATTGTTTAACTCAGCCTCAGCAAGATTTTGACTTAATGCCAATATATTTTCTTCAACATCAGAGGATTGCCATTTTATATCAGGGATATTTGTTGAGAAATGAATAGCATGCTGACCAGAGAAACTACCGATCTCAAGAATTTGCTGTCCTGCAATAAACAGCCCCATCATCTCTGCTAAAATAACGGCTTGATTGCGCTCACAAGAAGGTGAAAAATTTAACATAAAGAAAGTAGCTTCAATAGTGAATCATTAAAGCTACTATAGCGTCTAGTTGATGTTAACTCGATAATTACTTCGTCGATTTTGCCATTTCACTGGTTGCCAATAAGAACCACGTTGAATGCGGTAACCACTGTTCAACCCAACGCCAATTGTGCCAATCTGATTCAGGACCAAATTCAATACCGCGCCCACTATCGCTATTTTTAGCGCCAGTAATGCCATTGGAAATACCGCCTTTAACCATATCTAGGCCCGTATAAGCGACAGGATTATTAATACCAAAACCATTGAGCATACATAAATTATAAGGGTTACGTCCTAAGGTCCAATCAAGCTGGTTTTGTGCAAATGTTGCCAATTCACTTTTAACACCAAACCGATTACTACTATCTGCAAATACTTCTTTGCCGCCAGCAAGAGCTGCAACCGCCAATGATGATAAACGAGCACTCTCACCTTGCCACCAATATTCAGTTTCATTCGCGTGTGGAATAAAAAAACCTTCTTGAAACTGGGTATCAAGCTGTTTATTTTTATACGCTTTAAATGGCTGACGTGCATAGTTAAATGGGTTTGCTACTTTTTTATTAACCGCCAATTGATAATTCAAATTTTTAGCTAAGGTCGCTTTTGCTGTTTGCACTAATGAAGCTTCACTTTCAATCGCTAAGTATTGTGTTAATGAAAATACCGGAAAACCCGCTTCAGCAGCATGATAAAAAGGACGTAAATTATCACTATCGATATTATTACTAATAAACCAGCCATCATCGGTGATACGTTTTGATAAATTACTGGCACGATAACGCGCAGCTTTTAGATAATAATCATCTTTTGTTGCCCGATATAACTCTACCGCAGCAAGCAGTGCAGTGTAATCATCGATAATATTTTCTTGACCATCATCACAATAATTAACATTGTTTTGCTCAAGATGGCGAAAGCCTTTTTCAGCATCGGCTAAATACTGTTGAGCGCTGAACTCACCTTGCAATGACGTTTGTTCAGCCAAAGTAGCAGCACGAGCTAATGCGGCAATGGCGACACCTGCACCTTGTCGAAAAGCGGCTTGATAATCTTCACTATAAATACCGTCTGCGCCAACATAAGCGGTAACTACACGTTCCGCACCTTCAGCATGCCATTGATCAAATACCGTCATATAGAAGTAGCCATCTTGGTCGAGGATGCGATGTAAATAATCAGCTCCCCAAAAAACTTCTTCAATAATTTTTTTATCTAAACCCAAGTCGGCATAAGTCGTTGGCATTGATTGATAAGAATACGACAACGCCCAACCAACCAAAGCAAGTTGCTGCGGATTTAAAAAGTTTGAATAAGATAGATGTGATAGATATTTTCCGGTATCACCACCAGCATCATTCCAACCACCACGAACATCAACATAGCGGTCAGTATCAAAAATTCGAATATGTTGATCTTGTTGCCAAGTATACCTTTCATCATTTCGGCTGTATTTAAAATACGCCAAAATAGCATCGACCGTTTCGGTAAATAGCGCTTGTTCTTTAACAACAAATTCAGCGCTAAGTATGTTATACCCTTGTTGAGTCTGCTGTTTATTACTAAGCTGCAAACGATATTTCCCGACTTGGGATAATACAGAAAATTCGGCTTGATAATAATTAAGGGCGTTCGTGGCTGATTGCTGAGGGCCTAACTGCAAAGAGTCTGACTTCGGAGTGCTTAACTGCCAATCATTAAATTCAGCTAATTTAACCAAAGTACCATTAAATACAACTGAATCTGCTGATATCACAGTGAATGCTTGCCCAGATAAATCAACATTGCGATTGCTGGTGACAATAGCCGATTTAGGCCCAGTTAATTCAAAAGCAACTTGATTAATGTGAATATCAACAGCGCCTTGCTCAACAACAGCCACAGTTTGAATAGGAACATTGGCTTGGTTTTGTGGTGCACACCCAGTAACAACAATCGTTAATAACCCTGCCATTAGTAATTTACTTATTACTTTCATTAGCTTATACCTTTTGTTTGTCTGTTTTATTTGTTTTTAGTTCGCTGAGGTTAAATACAAATGTGCGGCACCTAATAAAGCACTATGTGCTTGTTTACTTTGTTCTATTTTAAGATTATCAATAACTCTTTTATAAGGGAATGAGCTTAATTTATTCCACAAAGCATCAATAAATAAATCAAAGGAATGTGCAACTGAACCACCAATAATAATCATCTGCGGATCAAGAATAAATAAAATTGGCGTTATGCCATTAGCTAAGTGCTCACCAAACTCTTCAAATGCTTTTAGCGCACGCTTATCTCCATCACGAGCTTTTACCGCTAGGTCTGAACCACATTCTTGATAATGTTCAATAAAAAATTGACCTGAGCAATAGTCGTCTATCGTTGCATCCAAATAACTAATACAGCCAACTTCACCTGCGCCACAATTAAGTCCCGTATAAAGGAGATTATTTGAAATAATGCCCGCGCCAAAACCCGTGCCTAAACATAGGCCAACAATATCTTTGTAGCCTTTCCCAGCACCACTTAAGTGTTCACCAACGGCAAAACAATTCACATCGTTATTAATATAGACAGGTAGATTAAAATGAGCTTCTAAATCTTTTTTTAGTGAAACTTGTTGCCACGATTCAATATTAACCGTTTCATAAATAATACCCTGCTCAACATCAACAATACTTGGTACCCCAATGGCAATAGCAACCATGTTATCTAGTTGAATATTCTCAATACATTTGATGATAAATGCTAATATTTCAGCAGCGCTGGCCTGTGCGCAGAAAGGACGGGTTTCAATGGCTTCCATCGAGCCATCTTTCAAACAAGAAAAACGATAACGTCCCGACGTTATTTTTGTGCCACCAATATCTAAAGTAGCAATTGAAGAATCTAACATTAACCAAACCGGTAAACTAAACTTGCTGACTATTTTGCAAGAATAAAACACTAACAATATGTACTTATCTAACCGATAAAAATACTTTTCTACCATGAAAATAACGATTCAGGTCATACATTACATGTGGTTAACAAAAATGATGCTAATCACATGTAACTAAGTAGTAAACTTACTACTTTTCTTTAGGTGCATTAATGAACAAACTTCGACCTGCACGTTTTTTATCAAACGTTCTAGCACGTACTTCTACGGGCAAGGTCACTTCAACAGGGTTTTGGTATTCTTGCCAATCACTATTTGCTTGGCGATATTCGAGTGGTAAACCTAATAAAGAGCTATTGATATTTAGCTTACCGGCAATAATTTTTGCACCAACCGTGGGCACACGATAAAAAATACCCGCCTTGTCTAGCTTCCCCAGTTCTTTTTGCCCTAAGGTATTAGAAAATTTTTGCCACGCTTGCTCACGAACCGCTTTTTGACTCGCAGTAAATACACCCGAATTTTGATCGTAAATGGCACCTTGATGGTTATATGGCACCGCCCATGTCGGCTTATGCCATGCACGCTCCGCTAGCGTTAACAAGCGCGGATAAATCATGTATTCTGCTTGTTGTTCACTACGAATAGTTTCACTCCATAACTGCCCTTGAATACCGCTAATTTGATAATTGTCAGGTAATGGTTGATGGGTAACCTTGCCTTGCTGATCTTTTTGTAGTCGGTCATCAATGCTGAATTTTTGCCCTAAGGTATCAACTCTAAATTCGGCATGTACCGGTAAATTATCGGGCATAAAATTAAAAATGCTACGGCTATTTACACGACGAGATGCCCAATTATAGCCTCGCTCTTTGGGATCAATTTCATAAGGAAAATCAAAGTAAAAAACATCAGGCGTCGATAAAATTATATTCCAGCCTCTACCCGCCTGTTCACTCACTTGCTGATGTGCACCCCAAGGTAAAGCTCCCCATATATATGAATAAACATCTTTGGGCATATTCTCAACATGTGTTTCACCTAAACCATCATTCCAACCACCAACGGCAATACCTTTACTAACAATCATATTTGATACCCGTTCGATAAAATGAGCACCTAAGTGTTTAGCTTCATTAACCTCATTACTTTTTTCTGCAATCAAAGCTTGGCAAACTGGCGATTCAACCCAAGCACCTGCGGTTTCATCGGCACCAATGTGATACATGGCTAATGGATGATTGACCTGTTTATGCATCGCGATCAGATCTTCTAAAACACGATCAACAAAGGTATACGCCGATTCCATACAGATATTAATGGTATTATCGTTATAATTTTGAATTGAGCTGTACTGCGTTTTATCATCAAAGTCGCTGAGTAAATAACGTATAGCTTCTGGTTCGTTTTCTTTTTTCATATAATAACGATAACGTGCTTCCATTGCCTTAATTGCTGCACGAGAATGTCCCGGCATATCGAGTGATGGAATGACTTGAATATGATGGCGACTCGCCATGACTAAAATTTCTTGATAATCAGCAACTGAATAATAGCCATCGCGATCAGCTGCAAAAGCGCCACCTAATTGAGGTTGTAAACACGTTTGATCTGACAAATCCATACAGCGCTGGCTGCCAACTTGAGTTAATTCAGGAAAACTTGGTAATGCTAAACGCCAGCCTTCATCTTCAGCTAAATGTAAGTGCAACTTATTTAATTTATACGCCGCCATTTGTTTGATTAGCGCAAAAACCATCTCTTTATCATGAAAATTACGGGCGACATCTAAATGTTGGCCTCGATAGTCATACCTTGGCTGATCATCAATTTCAACAAAAGGAATTGATAAATCATCTAGCGTTAATAAACTTGCAAGGGTTTGTAAGCCATAGAAAGCACCCACTTTATCTGCTGAGCTAATAATGACTCCTTGTTCATCAATACTCAGTTGATAACTCCCGACCTTCTCATTGGTTTTATCATTAAGGTTTAACTTAACTAATATACCATCTTCATTTTGTCTTACACCTAACGACTTTAAACGTTCAAGTGCTGCTGCAATATCTTTTTTTGCAAAGCTGTTATTGCTATTTTCGATCTCAATAAGAATACCATTTGATAAATTAATACGTTTATAGTTATCTATAATACGTAGCGATTTAGGTGTCGGTATTACCGCAAAAGGTAAGTGCTCACTTATCTGTTTAATGCTTTCATTTTGTTGATAAAGCCACTGCGCTGAAGCGTATTGATTAATATCATCAGGTGCTGATTTAATTTGCTTATCAACATCATCAAAGGACACCACATAAGGTTGAATTTCTAATCCCGTTTCAACATCAATGCTAGTTTTTGTACTTTCAATCACTGCTGGCATAAAGTTGTTCGCCGCTAACCAATAGTTAGGCATTAATTCAGATTCACTGATCAGTGTGCTTGCTACCCAAAGTTTGACGGTTTTTTCCTCACCCGTTTTAAAACCCGTAAAGTTTTCATTAGGTGTAATTTGATGTATATCACCATTTAAATGCACTAATGATAGCTCTTCACCATGGGCAGCATAAACAGGATAAACTTGAGAGTAATTAATTTGCCAATCATTAACTAAACTGGCTGAATTATTGGTGAGGCTAATTTCAGCGCTATAGCAGTGCGCTATTTTTTTTCCTTTGTTATCAGGACAATCCGTTTCGATATTACTAAAAAAACGATATTTAACTTCCAAGGTATTGGCAAGCTGATTAAGCTGCATTTGATTAATTGCTGAAATATCTTTAACAGCATTTTCCGATATTTGAGTATCAACAGCATGATCACAAGCCGCTAATAATAATAACGGTATTACTTTAGTGATATTTTTAGTTAATTGTGTCATCGATATTACATTCCCATTATTTGATCAATTGTTAATAACGCCATCGCTACTTTTTCGGATAAATGACATTTCTTACTAACAGCGCAATTATTTATAGTAGCGACTAACTTAAAGCAAATTAAATTAAGTTAAATCGAATTAAATTAAGTTAAATTGAGCTAAATCGAGTTAAATTTTTATAAAAATCTTACGCTTATATAATTGCTGTGAAATAAACCAAAACAATATCACATGACTTAACGCAAAAATAAATGATGCCAATGTAGATTCAAATACAGTCTGCAATTGATTAAATAACCATAAATATAAATCAATACCTTCAATAGTGATAAATAAGTAGGTTGTTGTCCACAGCCAAGACAGTACATAAATAAACATTGGATTGGTGCCATAAACTAGCAAGGGTACTACGGGTTTTTCAAAGCCTTTAATATCAATAAGATAAATAAACAACGCTAAAACAAAACAAGCAATAGCCGAACTATAAATAACATATGAGCTTGTCCATAATGATTTATTAATTGGCATTACTGTGTCCCACAATAAACTCAATACAATACCTGCAACACCGATTTTAATTAACTTAACAACACACTCGGTTTTATTATCAATGCTAGTAACAATGCGTGTTAACTCAAAGCCAATTAATACATTGACCACAGCAGGAATGGTACTTAATAACCCTTCGGGATCAAACGGTAGCCCTTTACCGCCCCATATATGATGTTCACCTAACAAAAATACATCAAACTGACGAATAATATTGTGCTCTAAGCTATAGGCTTGATCGCTGCCAACAGCCAACATCAGCAGCCAATAGGCTAGTAATATAATAACTGATGAGATAATTATGCCGCGACGTTCAAACAATAGAACAAGCACTCCGGCTAAAAAATAAGCAATAGCAATACGTTGTAAAACCCCCATAATGCGTAGCTCATCAAAAGGCGTAACAAATGGATAGGCATTAAGAGCTAAGCCAATAAAAAACATAATAAGAGCACGTTTTAGTAACTTATTAACTTGGGCTCCAGAAAAGGAAAAATTCGTTTTTTTATAAGAAAAATACATCGCTGAGCCGATGATAAAGAGAAAAAAAGGAAAAACTAAATCCGTAGGTGTCGCGCCATGCCAATTAGCATGTAACAAGGGTGAATAGACAAAATCCCAAGACCCCGGTGTATTTACCAAGATCATTAAAGCGATAGTTAAACCGCGAAATGCATCTAATGCTATATAACGTGTCATTTTAAATACCTCATAAAATATAAACTAAAAAAAACACACGTCCTAGTGCAAAAATAGCCGATACTCGTTTCATCGATGTACCAGCTTAAAAATAGCAATCAATAGATTTCGCCAGCATAATGGTTACTTTACAGGCCAATTCTTTCGATAGATGTTCTCCCTATTTACTCTTCTAGTTTGCAGTTCTCCTTAGATGTATAGATGTACTTTTCTACCCTTTACTGGTACTTTTCTATCAGTAGTGACGGATAAAAATGCAATTAGTATTAAATTGGTATTAAGATGATTTAGTAAGTTGTTAAGGAGGTATTATGAAACCAATGTATGAGAAAATTTTGCCTACCGAAAATTCATCGTGGCGATACTGGTTGTATGAATTTGATGTTATTGATTTTAATTGGCACTATCACCCTGAGTATGAAATTGCTTTAACGCTTAACAGCCATGGTCAACGTTACGTGGGTGATAACATCGAATTGTACGATGAATGGGACATGGCATTATTAGGCCCACACCTGCCACATACCTGGTCTTCAGGCGTTTCTCGAAATGGAAAACCTGTCGAAGTATTTGTTGCGCAAATTCCGGTTAGTTGGATTGAATCACTCGTTTTTGGCATGCCCGATTTAGCCGATTTAAAGGGCCTATTAGAATTATCTCGTCGTGGTATAAAATTTAGTAAAGAGGTAACCATTAAATGCGCCAGCATTTTTCGAGATATGCATGACGGCACACCTTCACAACGATTTATTGGCTTAATGCAGATTTTACTGTTGATGGTGAACGATAAAGATTCACAAGTACTTTCCAGCTCAGGTTATAATATTTCAACAATATCAGACCCTTCAACCGATAAACTTGATAAGGTTATTCGCTATATACATCAGCATTATACTAAACAGATTAAAGCCGATGACGTCGCTGAATTAGTGCATATGAGTACCAATCATTTTCATCGATTTATAAAGCAACGTACCGAACGAACATTTACTGAAATCGTCAATCAATTACGTATCAGTAAAGCCTGTTCAATGTTAATTACCACACAAAAACCAATCACTATCATTAGTGATACTTGTGGCTTTAACAATATCTCGAATTTTAATCGACGTTTTTTACAATTTAAAGAAATGAAACCCAGTGATTTTAGAAAGATATATGTAGGAAAAAGTGCAGTAACTTAGCTTTTCCTTTCAGAAAGAAACTAAATAGATTCATCTAATTATCGTTTTGCGTTCGCATAACGTATCCAAATATACAAACCACTAAGCGATAGCAGTATTAATAATATTGCCGCAATATCCATGACGACAACTCCAAACAAGCCAAATATTCTGCCGCTATGCGCATCAATAATAATACGTTCCCACGTTAAAAATTGTGAACGATATAATTCAATAGCGTGCATAATTTGTTGGTCAGTTGCGTTACTCTGATGCAGCCAACTTGGTTCTTTAAGTGTTGCAATCGCTTGCCAAGTAAGGAAATCATCGTCTGCTTGATAATAACCTTTACTGGTATCAATAATGACATTGCTTTGTTCAACACTTATAGCAACAATTGCTGACGGTAACCCTGTTGCTACCGATATTTTATCAACTAAGTCGCCCGTATCATTAAATAAGAACAAGTATTGATCTGTTGCAACTAACCAAAGCTGCTGAAATTTACCCATTGCAACAAATCGACTAGATATTTCCACAAGCAATTTCTGATCAAGCCAAATTAGGTTGTTAGTTAATATCATTCGGTTGTCTTGGTAAAAACGCACATCGCTTGGTGAAT
Organism: Colwellia sp.; assembly: GCA_013215655.1. GTDB lineage: Bacteria > Pseudomonadota > Gammaproteobacteria > Enterobacterales > Alteromonadaceae > Colwellia_A. Next base: position 143,851 of record JABSOX010000010.1, on the reverse strand, counting down.
TAATACCGTAATGATCTAATAATAAAGTATTTGTGATTGGTTGATGAGCAAGTGATAGACGTTCAGTATGATTTAAGGCAATACCGGTTACTGATAAAAAAATAAGAAAAAATGCCGCCCAAACGCCCAGTGTTCTATGCCACTCACGCAATCGGCGCACCAGTCTGAAGTGCAAAGATTTTTTAGGTTTCACTTTATTCATGTAACGTTGATTCTTATTATTTTAAAAGTTTATAATTTTTTAAGAGCTTATATACCCAAGCAACCTCAAGATACAGGATTCAGCTGGAATTATAAACCAGCCCTACGAGGACATCTGAGCAAATCATGTTCATCGTTGCGTATGTAATTAAGGGAGCAACCATAAATAAAATACGCGCCTTGATCATGAATCCCTCCGGTGTCCTGAAACGAGCATCTTGAAGTTACTTGGGTATGAGTACTTTTTTATGTAACCACAAAGCCAAACGAGCAACTTTTGTTAATGCTCGTACTGACATTGTTGCGCCCGTTATACCATCAATATGCTGACTAAGCTTATTTTTATCGTCGATACTCGCAGCACGAAACTGAGAAGTAAAAAATTCATGACGCACTTCGTCACCTCTACTTTCTCGAAATGCCAAAACTTTCAATTCAGCTATCATATTTTTACTAATATGCACACCAATCGTAATTGGTTTCTCTTTACCTATTTCGTCTAATACCCATACTGTTTCATTATCTTTTAACCAATAGCGTAAACGTAAGCGGTTAAATTTATGCTGCATAATTTCAGCGATCAGTAATTTATCTTCTTTTGATAACCACAAAACTTTTGCTGAAGGCATATCACCATTAAAGGCATGAACAATAAATTGCTCAGAGGTTTGATAGACACCTTTAGCTAAAACAGAACACTGTAAACAACAAAATAACAGCATGGTAAAAAATATTTTATTCACTGCAATCTCTTTGAAAATATTATTAATATTATGATAGCTATATAAGACTATTGTAAGTCTCTAAACACAAAAAGTGAATGAGAAAAAATCCCATTCACTTCCCTGTTACTTCAATACATTTAACTGAGCTAAATGTAGGTACTAATTCGTACCCTCAACCTAAAATTGGTAACCAACACCTAAGTTAAAGCCTTGTGAATCAGAAGCGCCAGTATTGTCTTCCCAATCAGCTTTTAAAACAACATTTTCATGTAGGTAGTAGTTTATACCAATACTTGTTTGTTTTTTCTTAGTCTTTGTTGAACTACCTGCGTTATTATCATATTCAGCATAGCGCGCAAACGCACCAATTTTTTCATTAAACATATATGACGGCTCAACATACCAACCCGTTTGTTCATCACGACCCATTGCTTTCGCTTCATCACCACTGATATCCCAACGAGCATATAATGCACGAACGGTAAAGTCATTGACACTGTATATAGCATGAGCTTCCAACAATGTTGCATCCGCCGTATCAACACCAGCAGTACCTTGAGTAAGGTCTTGTTGATATTGCAAAGTAGCCGCTAATTCTAAACCAGGAATAGCCGTATATTTAACACGACTGGTAAACGCTAAATCTTCAGCATTAGCTTTAGCCACTTTTTGACGACCACTACGAATCAAATACGCTTTGCTGCCTTCAGTTGGTACTGATAAACCACTAGTAATAGCGGCATCAAAACTCAAACCACCTACTGGCTTATAATTAAATGCTGCTCCAGCTTCCCACCAGGTTGCTGGAATAATATTTTTCTCTACAGGGTTACGTTCAACACCAAAAAATGTTGGTGGCTCATGTGTTTCATTGATAATGCCAACAGGGATTAAAAACAGACCCGCTGTTGCAGTTACAGAATTACTCACATCGTATTCAATAAAGGCTTGCTCAAGCTCAACTTCACCCGCTTTACCTTCACCGGCAATTGAATGCTCTAATTCAAATTCAGAGAAAAAACGCAGTTTACTGGTAAACTCATGACCAAAAAATAAAACAAAACGATGAAAATCAATTTTGGCATCTTTATCTTCATAATTATTGTAATGAAGCTCTCCATAACCACCAATGGTGGTATTAGATAATGCAGTACTGCTTGCTTCTACTTGATCAGCCGTAGCATTTAAGCGTTGTTCAGTTTGACCTAAACGTCTTTCTAACGCTTTAAGGATTTTTTGTTGTTCTGCAATAACATTACGTAATTCTTGAGTCTCTTCATTCGCAATAACACTAGTAGAGGCAAATAAGCCTACTAATATAGAAGCAATTATCGTTTTCTTCATCATTTTGGTCACGTCCATCAAAAAGGAATTTTATAGGGTCTTAATTATGGGCGTGATGATACTGAAAACAGAAGGCAAATGCAAACCATTCGCATTGGTTTTTCTACTTGTATTTGATTTAGATCAATATAATTTAAAAATATTGCTAGGTGATATCAAGAGAATTTTAGCTTCTAACATTCTTGGTTTACACATGGGAGGCTCTTAGGTGAATGTATTCGCTTAACAAAAAATGTTATTTATCTACAACCATGTTCTTATATATTAAGTTACTTTGAAGGCTCACTTGATTGTCCTTCAACAGATGAAGAATAAGGTAAAGTTTTTTATCTATACATAAACCTTTACTTCCTTACTATGATTTAATCACAGGATCATGACAAAAGGTTTTAAATTATCGTCAATAGTGCTGATATACATATCAAGGTTGCTGTGATAACTTTACCTCACAGATATCTAATATTTATTTTTTGTAATGTTGCCTCCCTCATAGATATTAACAATATTTCGGATATATGAATAAATATAAATTAAGTAATTTCATCATATTCATACTACCCATCCTCTGTATATTTCAATCTTACATGGGAATGACTTCTGGCTTATTGGAGCTGATATTTTTATGGGTCCTCGCCCTTCTAATCGGTCGATTTATTAATGGCACTATAATTATTGATCAGTTGTCAATCTTTCTGATACTAATTGTTGTCATATCTCTTATCACCATGTTTGTTTTTAAAATTACACAAACGAGTTGGATTAATGTATTTAGATCTAACCTTTTCGCAATGGCTATATACCTATATGTTATTAATTATAAGTCGCATATCAACATTACAATTTTTAAGTATCCTTTTTTAATGGTTAACTTGTTTAATATTTGGGTACTAACCACTACTTGGTCCTCAGGTTTTACACATCACTCAGTAGAATTATCATATTTCAATCTAAATAATATTGGCATTATTTCATTACTCATTATGATCATGTCACTTACTCTTTATGTTAAGAATGTTTCATATAGGCTTACCCATTCCTTCAACATTATCCTCTCTTTTCTATTAGTTATTTTAAGTTTCTCACGCTCAAATTATGTATTGTTAATATGCGTTGTACTTTTTATTCTGTTATTTATATTGGATTTAAAAGGTAGGGCCAAATTTTTAGCATTAGTCAGCCTTATATTTCTTTTTTTCCTATTTGAAGGGATTGAGTCGGACGTTTTTAACTACGGTCTTTCTTTTCTAGATAAAAAGATTAATGTAGCTGCACCTGAAGATATATTTTTAGGTCGGTTATATGACGTCGCTATAATGCCAGTGGTGAATTATTTACAAGAGAGAAATTTTATTTTGATATTTTTAGGTGGAAGTTTAATTCCAGAACATAGCTTACTTATAACTCATGTTACTTGTTTTGGTTTATTCTCTATGATTTTATATTTACTGGTAACGTTTCAGACGATAAAGCACATCAAACATCAAAATAAAGTGATTAAATTAGCCTCTCTGCTTATGTTGGTAGTATTTATTAATGATTCAAGTACAAATGCATCGACTTATCTTGCCTTTATAAAATTAATTCCATTTGCATTTTTCGGTTTGATTATTAGAGAAAATAATGAAAAACACTATAAACTCCGCTGGTAAAGTAAGGTTAATATTTATTTTGGAGTATGACTCAATTACGGGAGGAATGCTCCACTCTGTCACTTCATTAATTAAAGAAATTTGTTACCACTTTGATATTTTTATTATATGCCCGAAAGGGCAGCTATCCGATGCCTTTTCCGCTTTAAATGTCCATTTATTATTGCTCGATGAAATTTCACTTTGGCAGTCAAAAAAAACGTTAAAGAGAGTCACTTTACTGATTAAGATATTGAGGCTCATCAATAAAAATAAAACTGAACACACAGTAGTAATCACTAATAATATTTATGCTCAATTACTTACGGGTATATGTAGTTATGTATCTAGTTTTAAAACCGTCTATTTTAATAGGGGTGGTAATTTAACAAATGGCATAAGTAAATTAGTCATTACTTTATCTTCACATTTGAATTTAGTAATTGCCACTTCTTCAAACCAGAAAAACATCGTAGAGAAATCGGGCTTACTCAAAAAAGGGGCAAAATGTCATATTTTATATAATCCCGTTGAAAATTTAAATTTAATATATGAAACAAACAAGAACAATACTTTTGTTATAGGTGTAGTGGGATATATTGATGTAGGTAAGAATCAACTGCTTGCTATCGAAAGTTTGGCATTATTAATACGAAAAGGTCTAAATATTCAGTTAAATATATATGGGGAAGCGAACAATGAGGCGTATACTCAAAAGCTGAACCGCAGGATAGAGCAACTCCAGTTATCAAAAATGGTGAACTTTAAGGGCTTTGTCAGCAATAAATCAAAAATGTATAGTGAAATAGACTTATTGCTTTCGACCTCTCTTGCTGAAGGGTTTGGTCGAACATTAGTAGAAGCTATGTTGGAAAGGAAACCTGTGGTTGCCTTGCACTGCGCGGGCGGTACTAAAGATATAATAACCTCAGACGACTATGGGCAACTTGTTGATAATGATTGTTTTTCTGTATCCCAAGCGATCGAGCGTTTTATCATTGATATTGATTACAAAAAACAAGTGATTCAAAATGCCTATAGTTATGCCTCATTTAGATTTAGCCCGAAAGCGATTGCTCAAGAATTTATCATGACAATAGAAAGAGACGTTTTATGAACATAGGTATTGTAACGGTATGGGGTGAAAGAGGGGCGTCAGTTGTTTCTAAATCTTACATTACTGCTCTCGAAAACAATCATAATATATTTATTTATTCACGAGGCGGTGAGCAAGATATTCGGTATCAAAAAACTGAAATGAATGTGTGGAGAGGTAAAGACTCGTATATTCCAATAACAAATCATATCATTAAAACAGATTTTTTAAATTGGCTAAAAACTCACAATATTGAACTAGTACTTTTTAATGAGCAGCATTGGTTTGAACCGCTACTCTGGCTAAAGAAACTCAACATAAAAAGTGTTTCGTATGTCGATTATTATACAGAAGAAACAGTCCCTCTATATGGTTTATATGATGCCTTAATTTGTAATACTAAAAGGCACTATAAAGCTTTTAACGATCACCATAATGTTATTTATATTCCATGGGGCTTAAATACTGAAGAGTATACTCTCGCTGATAATACTTCAGATAAGAACAACGCTGTTTTTTTTCACTCTTGTGGGATGAATCCATTAAGAAAAGGTACTGACTTATTACTAAAAGCTGCGGTAAAGTTGACTGGAAATTTCAAATTAATAATTCATACACAAAGAAACTTATTCGATTTTTACAAAGATGATGAAAGTATCATTGATTGCCTTACCATGTTAGAAAAAAGCGAGTCCTTAACTTTGATCACAAAAACGGTTAGTGCTCCAGGTCTATACCATTTAGGCAATGTATATGTTTATCCTTGTCGCCTTGACGGCTTAGGTTTAACAGTGTCTGAAGCAATTTCTAGTGGTTTACCCACCATTGTTCCTGACGCTGAGCCGATGAAAGAATTTATCTCTACTGCATGTTCACTCGTTGCAATAGATAGATTCTATTGCCGAAAAGATGCTTATTACTGGCCTCAACAATTATGTGACATTGATGATTTATCGAAAAAAATGCAACAGTATGTTGAGGAAGAAAATCTTGAAGGTAAAATGAATATAGCTCGAAAACATGCCATTGAAAAGTTGAATTGGCAACATAACTCTGCTGAATTACATAAATTTATTCAAAAAACAAATGTCACTCCACTTACCCAAGCTATGGCAGCAACATACAATAAGTTTAAGTATTACGGTTATCGAAAAATACTAACAAAAATAGAAAAACACCAAAATTTTTTCTCTCCATTGCTTCACCTTTATTCAAAACTTAAAAAATGACATCATGTTTATGATAAATTCTTTTAAACATCTTCCATTACTAAATATTTTTTTTAATCTTTCCGCCTCGTTAACCTTACGAGCAACAAGCCTAATTGTTACCTCGATATTGATAAAAGGCATCGGAGAAGATGCTTTTGGTAATTACATATATATAATTACCACCGCCTTATTGCTTACTACTTTTTCAGCAATGGCAACAGGACAAGCATTTATAAAAAACCTGTCATCCGATCAACATAAAAACGATAGCTTTAGTTATTATTTTTCCAATATTTTTGTATTGTTTTTTGTATTTTCAGGGCTGCTATACCTATATGCATTCATCTTTACACCTAACCAACATATAATCGAAAATTTTGGCTTGATTTTACTTATTGCCTTTTTAGAATTAATAAATACAGCTTACATTTCCTACTTTTCCGGGAAAGAAAAGTTTTCTAAAATACTTAATGCCAGAGTCATTTTTTCAGTTCTATTATGCGCGATTGTTTTTGTCAGCGTTTACTATGACTCATACTTATCGGTATACCCATATGCCATTGCGTTATTGATCTCTAACAGCTACTTTTTTATCGTAGCCAAGCCTAAATTACACATTGGTCAAAGCTTCCTGACTAATCTGACAAAATTTCGAGCGTTCTGTGTCAATTATATTAAGTTATCCTTTCCCATATTTATATCAGGTTTGATGGTAACTCCTGTGCAATGGTATTTATCAAATCAAATAGTTGTACAAAATGGTTTTGCGGAATTGGGGCTATTTAATGTATCAATGCAATTTAGAATGATGATACTAATGATAACAAATTCGTTGGCTACCGCTCTGTTACCTCGACTTGTACAGCTAAAAAACACAGAGGCTTTTGATCGTATAAAGAAAACAGGATATTACTGTTCAGCTGTGTTCTGTTTGATAATGATCATTGCAATCTCATTATTTATGCCATTCATTTTCAATTTTTACGCGATTGAAATAAAAGCAGATATACTTTTTGCAAGCTACTTAATGCTCTCCACAGCTTTGCCTTTATGCATCTATAACTTATATACACAAATACTTATCGCAAAAGGTAGGACTAAAGATTTACTGATTTTCAATTCTTTTTGGGGAGTTTGTGTCATTTCACTTTACAACATTGCACCAGGCATTAATAACATCATCGCTGCAAAAATACTGTGTACTTCCTATTTTGCTTTGGTGTTTTTTGTATTTAGTTATAATAAATTTAATAATAGACGTAAAGTCAATATCTAATACTTTATTAACCATAGTTGCTAAGGCGACAAACATAAAAAAGGATACCTGTGGAAGCTCAAGTCATTATATGGATGAATATGCCTTCTCATCATCAGAGTTCATATTTCCAAGCTTTATCCGCACAAACAAAACTTAATATTTACTATACAGGTAAACAGCATAACCGAAGAAAAAAACTAGGCTGGAAATTACCTGAATTACAAGAATTTGAACACTATTCAACGTTTTTATTAACCCAACTTTATATTTTAATTAATAACAGAAACTCTGTTCATATAATCACGGGATGCAGTAGTTTATCTAATATTTTCATATGGCTTTTTTGTCTTTTATTCAAGATAAACTGGTACCACTTAAGTGAAAATATACCTGCCCCTAGTAATCGTTCTTTTCTCAAAAACATCATTGTTAAATGGTATTATGCCAGTATTAATTGCCGTGCTTTAGCTGCGTTTGCTATTGGGAATAAAGCCAAGCGTAGCTTTGAAATGATGGGCGTCTGCCCATCAAAGATATTTATAACCAATTACAGCTCAGCCATAAATAATAAGATTACAATTAAATCTTCAGTATCCTCACCATTAAAAGCATTAATCTTGGGGGAGTTGAATTATCAAAAAGGCACAGATATTGCTCTTGACGTCATTCAGGATTTTTCTAACGATTTAATTGTAGATTTTATCGGTTCAGTTCAACCCGAAAATCAAATTTATGCGGACCAAATAAGAAAAATATCAAATGCGACTTATCAAGGAGTTATACCCTCCGATAAGGTAGAACAATTATGGGCGCAATACGATTTACTAATATTTCCCTCTAGAATAGATGGTTGGGGGATGGCGGTGCACGAAGCAATCGCAAACAATATTCCTGTTCTATGTAGTAATGCCGCAGGAGCTTCAGAACATTTAATCATAAACCAATATAATGGTTCAATTGTTGAGCCAGACAAAACATCTTTTAAAGAAGCATTAGATCTTTATATTAATAATCCTCAGTTGTTAATTGAACAATCCGAAAATTGTGCAATACATAAAATGCACTTCTCACCATTAGTAACGGCAAAAAGGTTTGTCCGCGATATAAAATCTACTCTCCCGAGGGCAGATAATGGTGTCTAACCAATCAAGAAACGCTCTCTTTAATGCCGCTAATATAATTAAAGGCGGCGCACTACAAGCCGCAGTAAACTTCATCTTGGCAAGCCAAAATTCAGCGGATACCGCACTAATTTGGTATTTTGTTATCAGTGACGAATTGAATAATGAATTACAAAAAGTAGGTATACTACTGACAAAGAATTCACTCATAATCAAAGGGAGTTCTACACATAATTCCCTTATCAGAAAAGAAATATTAACCTTTGAACAAGCGAATAATATTAATATTGTCTTTACACTCTATGGTCCCTGCTATATAAAATTCAAAAGCATTCATATTTCTGGTTTTGCCAACGGTTGGATCACCCACGCTACACTCTCCACTTTTATTGATACTTATAAAGGAAGTATTTTAAAGATTATCAAATCAATACTGAAATATTGCTACTATGCCTTTTATATACGAAAAGCAAATGGCTGGATTTTTGAAACTAGTACAGCAAAACTGGGGTTTATTCGTCGCTTTAAGGTTCCTAAGAAACAGTGTTTCGTCGTACCTAATACTTCAATTAGTTTTGGCAAATCCTTTAACAAAATAAAAGAAACACATATTAATGGCATAAAGTTAAAATTTACAGATAATCTATTTGTTGCTTTGTCTGCGGATTACCCACATAAAAATTTAATCTCTCTTTTGAACGCTGCAAATATTTTGAAGTACTCTATGGGAGAAATACACTTTAAAATCATTTTTACACTGCCCGCTCAAACATTCGTTGAAGACTTCATTCCCTATATCATTAAAAATAACCTTGAGCAGCAGTGCCTAAATATTGGCAAAATTGATATTGCTGATTTGTCGAAGATATATGGCGTTGCTTATGCCTCTATTTTACCTAGTTTTATAGAAACATTTTCAGCCGTTTATCCTGAGTCTTTTGCGACTGGCACACCAGTGATCACCAGTAGAAAGGCTTTCGCTACCGAAATCTGTAAAAACGCGGCACTATATATAGACCCTAATAATCCCATAGAGATAGCTGATGCAATGAAGCTACTTATCAATGAGCCGAATAAATATAACGAATTAAAAAGTAATGGCGACATGATTTTTTCAAGTATGTTAACTCCTGACGAAAAATATCAAAAATACATGAAAGTACTCGCCAATTTCAGTTGATTAATAAAAAGGTTACACTAAAGAAAAATGAAACAAATTCTCCAAAATATGGGCAATGGTGAAACTTCACTAATTACCGCACCTAACCCTAGAAACAAAGCGGGTCATTTAATCATTGCCTCAACCGTGAGTTTAATTTCTGTTGGCACCGAACGTATGTTGGTTGACTTTGGTAAAGCGTCATTAATTGACAAGGCGCGTAAGCAGCCTGAAAAAGTAAAAATGGTCTTGGATAAAATCCAAACCGATGGTTTATTAACCACAATAGACGCGGTGCGTTCAAAGCTCGCTCAGCCATTGCCTTTGGGTTATTGCCACGTTGGCAAAGTAACTGACACCGGCGAAGGTGTCAGCGATTTTTCTCCCGGAGATAGAGTAGTTTCCAATGGCCCCCATGCAGATAGAGTTCGTGTTGCCAAAAACCTCTGTGCAAAAATACCCGATAATGTTGATGATGAAAGTGCCGTATTCACGGTATTAGCTTCAATTGGCTTACAAGGTATACGCTTAGCCAATCCAACATTAGGTGAATCTGTTGTGGTTATTGGCGCAGGTCTTATTGGTTTGTTAACCATACAATTACTTATTGCCAATGGTTGTCGTGTATTAGCAGTTGATTTTGACGATAATAAACTCGCCTTAGCACAACAATTTGGCGCAGAAATCTGTAATCCGACCTCAGGAGAAGATCCGGTCACACGAGGGTTGAGTTTCAGTCGTGGCAAAGGAGTTGATGCAGTTATTATAACCGCGTCTACCACATCAAGTGACCCAGTTTCACAAGCAGCAAATATGTCTCGTCAACGTGGCCGAATCATTTTAGTTGGTGTGACTGGACTTGAACTTAATCGTAGTGAATTTTATCAGAAAGAATTAAGCTTCCAAGTCTCCTGTTCCTATGGCCCTGGACGATATGATGAGTCATATGAAGAGCAAGGAGTTGACTATCCATTGGGATTTGTACGCTGGACTGAGCAACGTAATTTTATTGCAATACTTGATATGATGTCGTTAAGAAAAATCGACGTTAAGCCATTAATCAGCCATAGATACCTGTTTAATGACGCCTTATCTGCCTATCAGACTCTTACCGACAATAAACAAGCATTAGGTATATTGTTGCAATATCAAAACAATGAAAATGAAAGCCAACTTGACAGTATTGAGCTTAACCCAAAACTAATTTTTGATAAAAAAGACGCTATTGTTGGTTTCATCGGCGCAGGTAATTATGCATCCCGGATACTAATCCCCGCATTTAAAGCCGCCAATGCAAAATTACACACCCTTTCTACTTCTGGCGGAGTGAATAGCGTTATTCATGGAAAAAACAATAGTTTTCATCAGGCAACTACAAATACTGATGCGATGATAGAAAACAATGAAATCAATACTATAGCTATTGTTACACAACATCACAGTCATGCAAAATTTGTTAGCAAAGCGCTAAAGCAAGGAAAAAATGTTTTTGTCGAAAAACCTCTAGCGATAAATCAACAACAATTAGACTTAGTGAAAGCCAGCTATGAAGAGCAAACGGCTGCACAGAAGAGTCATTTAATGGTTGGCTTTAACCGTCGTTTTGCTCCGCAAGTAGTTAAAATGAAAGCATTGCTTAATAATATCTCACAGCCCAAGTCATTCATTATGACCATGAACGCCGGCATGATCCCTGCAGATCACTGGACCCAGGATATTGAACGAGGCGGAGGGCGAATTATTGGTGAAGCATGCCATTTTATTGATTTAATGCGCTTCTTAGTAGGCGAAAAAATAACATCCGTCCAAGCAAGAAGAATAAGCTCTACTGATTCAGGTGCTATTGTTGAAGACAAAGCCGCCATTATCCTTGGATTTGCCGATGGCTCCTTTGGTACCATACATTATTTAGCCAATGGTTCAGCATCATTTCCCAAAGAACGTATTGAAGTATTTGCTGAAGGTAAAGTTTTACAGTTGGATAATTTTAGAAGACTCACTGGTTTTGGCTTCAAAAACTTCAAAAAAATGAATTTGTGGCAGCAGGATAAAGGTCAAAAAGCATGTGCTGCAGCCTTTTTATCCGCCATCCAAAATGGTGAACAAACGCCTATCCCGGTAGAAGAACTATTTGAAGTTGCTCAGGTCACTTTAGATATTGCGCAGCAACTAAGAACACAAGATTAAATGTCAAAACTCGATAAAATACTCACTTATAAAAGGTTAGGCATTGCCAATCTATTTACTGTTGCGGCTTATCGAATAGCAGTAAAGATAGGGTATTTTTTAAAAATCCAGCCAATTAAACCAATAGCTAAAAATAGAAGTAATTATTTTAAATCCAGTAAAAATACTAATAAGTATACTGATATTAAAATAGCTGAACTAAAAGCTTTTGGCTGGATAGAATTAGATACAACAAAAGTCCCTAACTGGCTGAAAGCAGTAAATTCCGAATTGACCGTAAACAACAATCAACAACATTGGAGTAAACTCAGTGATTTTTCACTTAATGTTGGTGATATAAAATCTGTATGGGAGTTATCCCGTTTTGATTGGCTTTTTCATTTTTCACTAAAATATCTCTCAACACAAGACGAAGAAAACCTCGTTCGTTTAAATAGTTGGTTAAATGACTGGTGTCAGCATAACCCTGTAAATCAGGGGGTTAACTGGAAATGTGGTCAGGAAGCTGCTATTCGGGTATTGCATTTAGCCACAACCAGTTTTCTCTTAGACCAGGAAAAGTCACATACTAAAATACTGGCCGATTTGATATATGAACATCTATTACGCATAGCGCCAACAATACCATACGCTATGGCCCAAGATAACAATCATGGTACCAGTGAAGCTGCAGCTTTATATATTGGTAGTTTGTTGCTTGCAGAGCATGACAATTTCAAAACAAATGCCAATATAAAAAAGTGGGCTAAAATAGGCAAGTATTGGTTAGAAAATCGCGCAGAAAAATTAATTTCCGACGATGGTTGTTTTAGTCAAAACTCGGTCAATTACCATAGATTAATGTTAGATACCTTGTCGCTGAGTGAGTTCTTTCGACAACTGTTTGATCAAAAGAGATTTACTGAAAAATTTTATTTTAAAGTAAAAAAAGCCAGTCAATGGCTATTTTTAATGACCGAAAAAACATACGGTAAAACGCCGATTTTAGGCCCCAATGATGGTGCTAATTTACTACCATTGACCAATTGCGATTATTTGGACTTTCGCCCGTCATTGCAATGGGCGTATTCATTATTCTATGGATATTTCCCGTACAATAAAAACGCAGATTACCAACAATTATCAACGTTGCTTCCTGCTAGAAGCATCCATAGCAGTAATAATATTGACCCGAATCCAAATTCTCTCAATAGCAGTTTTCATCTAATAAGTAATCACAATAATCATTGTTATGTTAGAACACCTAACCTGAAATTCAGGCCAGCCTGCTGTGATGCCTTACATGTCGATTTTTGGTTAGCAGATAAGAACATACTGGTCAGCACGGGTAGCTATAGTTATAACTGTGAAGAAGAAGTACAAACTTATTTCCCTAGTGTTAAAGCTCACAATACGGCACAATTTGATCAATTAGAACAAATGCCAAAGCTGTCACGTTTTTTGTATAGCCAATGGTTAGATATAGACGTTTTAGCAAGGTCTTCAAATTCTTTGACGGCCAAATACCAAAATAAAACTGGCCATTATCATCACCGTTTCATAAGTTTATCAAATAATAATTTATCCATAATTGACCAGCTGTCAGGTTTTAAAAACCACGTTGTACTACGTTGGCATTTATCTGCCGAAGAATGGAAGTTAGAAGGTCAAAAGCTAATTTCGAAAGGAGTTAACATAGAAATAAGTGCAGATGTGGCTATCGAAAAAATAGCTCTTGTTGAAGGCTATCAGTCGCGATACTATCTTAAAAAAGAAGTGATTCCCGTACTTGAAGTAACCATAACGACAGCCGGACAGATCACCACATCGCTAAGCTGGTAATTATGAGAATTTTTTACTTTCATCAACATTTTTCCACCCCTGAAGGTTCTGCAGGTACACGCTCATACGAAATGGCCAAAAAGCTAATAAGTCGTGGTCATCAAGTGACCATGGTTTGTGGTTCATATCAAGGTGGGCACACAGGGTTAACGACTAAATTTATTAACGGTCAACGTCGTGGTACAGTCGATGATATCCAAGTTATTGAATTTGAATTGGCTTATTCTAACAGCCAGTCATTTTCTCAACGCGGCATATCTTTCGCAAAATTTGCTTATCGTAGTATCAAAATAGCCTTAACTCAAAAATACGATGTCGTTTTTGCCACCACCACGCCATTGACCGCGGCCTTACCTGGAATATTTGCTCGTTGGTTCCGCCAGAAACATTTTATTTTTGAAGTGAGAGATTTATGGCCTGAGCTGCCAAAAGCTATGGGGGTGATCACAAATCCTATTGTTATAGCAATGCTTTCAACACTTGAATGGTTAGCATATAAAAGCGCCCATGGTCATATTGGTTTATCTCCTGGCATAGTTAGCGGCATCCAACGTCATCTAGCAAAAGATAAAAAAATAGCGAATATTCCCAACGGTTGCGATCTCAATATTTTTTCGGTTCAAGATAAACATTGGCAACCTGAAGGGATAAATGATGAGGATTTTGTTGCCGTATTTACCGGCACTCATGGTCAGGCAAATGGTTTAGATAAATTGCTTGATGCTGCCAAAGTGTTAAAACAAAACTCAGTAACGAATATTAAGATAATCCTTATTGGACAAGGAAAATTAAAAGCACAATTAAAGCAACAAGCCCGTAACCTTAAATTAGACAATGTCTTATTTCTCGACCCTGTTAATAAAATTAAACTTGCTGGTTTGATGAAAAGAGCAGATGTTGGTTTGCAAATATTAGCAAATATTCCTGCATTTTATTACGGCACTTCTCCCAATAAGTTTTTTGATTATATTGCTTCCGGCCTACCCGTGATTAATAACTACCCCGGCTGGTTAGCTGAACTTATTGAAAAACATCAATGTGGTATTGCCATACCTGCCGATAATACACAGGCACTGGTTGATGCACTGATAGAATTAAACAATAACAGAGAGCGCTTAATTAAAATGTCTATCAATTCGCTTGAACTGGCTAAATCCAAGTTTGATCGAGAATTTTTATCCGATCAATTTGTCGATTATATTGAGAAGAGTTATCAGCATCATGATTAAACGTTTATTTGATATCATTATTTCAGCGAGCGCGTTGCTGCTCCTTTCACCAATAATATTAATTGTTGGCCGCAAAGTAGCCACTAATCTTGGTAAACCTATTTTATTCCAACAAAAACGACCGGGCTTGAACGGCAAAACATTCGAAATGATAAAGTTTAGGTCGATGCGTGATTCGATTGATCAATATGGTCAACCTTTGCCAGATAATGAACGATTAACTCCCTTTGGGCAAAAGTTACGTAATACTAGTTTAGATGAACTTCCCGGTTTATGGTGTGTACTCAAAGGCGATATGAGTCTAGTAGGACCTAGGCCTTTATTAATCGAATACTTGCCACTTTATTCAACCGAACAAGCCCGTCGTCACGATGTAAAGCCGGGCATTACTGGTTGGGCACAGGTTAATGGCCGCAATGCCATCAGCTGGCAAAAGAAATTTGAACTCGATGTATGGTATGTTGATAATCAAAGTCTTTGGCTAGACCTAAAAATACTGTTTTTAACAATAAAAAAAGTATTTGTTCAAACAGACATCAGTGCTGAAGGTGAAGTCACCATGAGTAAATTTAATGGAAATTAACGAGGTTAGATTGAAAGAAATTATTGTTGTTGGTGGTGGCGGTTTTGCAAAGGAAGTCATTTGGCTGGCTGAGGATTGTGGTTATAAAGTAGTAGGGGTTCTTGATGACGACCAAAGTATGCGAGGAAAAAAAGTATTAGGCATTGATGTACTTGGTTCAGTTTCACAATGGCATAAATATGCGCAATATGAATTCGTCTTAGCCATAGGCTCTCCTAAAACCCGCCATTTAGTCTTCAATAAAATGATTGTTGGCGGCCAAGTTAATTTCACCACCCTTATCCACCCAAATGTAATAATTTCAAACCATGTAACTATTGGTGCTGGTTGCATTATTTGTGCTGGTTGTATTTTAACTGTTGACATAAAGTTAGGCCAACATTGCATCTTAAACTTGAATTCAACTGTCGGTCATGATTCTATTTTTGGTGATTTTGTCACAATAGCACCAATAGTAGCTATTTCAGGAAATGTAAACCTCGGTGATTATACCGAAATAGGAACCGGTTCTTCTATCCGACAAGGAGTAAAAGTTCATAAAGGTGCTATGCTCGGCATGGGAGGTGTCTTAACGAAAGATATTCCTGAAAATGCCATCTTTGTCGGTAATCCAGCGAGAGAACTAAAAAAATAAATCGTTCGAATAATGATTAGGAAAATATCGTGTTAAATACTTCAATCTCCCCATGGCCTTCATTCACACAAGAAGAAGCTGACGCCGTCACCAAAGTATTACTATCAAACAAAGTAAATTATTGGACTGGCCAAGAAGGTCGATTTTTTGAAAAAGAATTCGCCACTTTTTCTGACTGTAAATATGCCGTAGCCGTTGCCAATGGCACTTTAGCACTTGATTTAGCATTGATTGCACTGGGAGTTGGTGCACGTAATGGCGGTCATCAATCCGATGAAGTGATAGTCACTTCTCGTACTTTTATTGCGTCAATTAGCTGTATTATTAACGCAGGTGCCAAGCCTGTATTTGCTGATGTAGAGTTAGACAGTCAAAACATTAGTGCAAATACCATATCTAAAGTATTAACTGATAATTCTAAAGCAATTATTTGTGTGCATTTAGCGGGTTGGCCTTGTGAAATGCACGACATTATGGCATTAGCCAAACAACATGATTTATTAGTAATAGAAGATTGTGCACAAGCACATGGTGCAAAATATAAAGGAAAATCTGTTGGGTGTTTTGGTGATGTAGCTGCTTGGTCATTTTGCCAAGACAAAATAATGACTACAGGCGGCGAAGGTGGCATGTTGACTACCAATAATGAAAATTTATGGCGCAAAGCATGGGCTTTTAAAGATCATGGTAAGTCTTATCAAGCAGTTTATGAAACAGATCACCCCGCTGGCTATCGTTGGTTACATGAATCGTTTGGCACAAATTGGCGGTTAACCGAAATGCAATCAGCTATTGGTCGAATTCAATTAACCAAAATGCCAACATGGCAGAAAAAACGAGCAGAAAATGCAGAACGTATTTTTGCTATTGGTCGAATATTTAACTTTTTAACTGTACCTGAAATTCCTAACTATATGCAACATGCACAATATAAATGTTATGTGCAAGTCAATAGTGAAATGTTACCCGTTGATTGGTCACGAGATAAAATTATTAAATTGATATCAAGCAAAGGAATTCCCTGTTACTCAGGTAGCTGCTCCGAAGTTTATAAAGAGAGAGCGTTTGAACATACTAACTATCGTCCTCACTGCTCTTTAATTAATGCTAAAAAACTTGGAGAAGAAAGTTTAATGTTTTTAGTACATCCAACCTTAACAGATGATGAAATAACATTAACATGCAAGGTAATTAAAGAAGTATTTACCACCATCGATTCAGAATAAACGTGACAATAAATGTTACTGAAGTACAAATAGTTAGTTAATTATGGGTTAAATAGTGACACCAACACTAAAACTTGTCAGAATATATTTGTAAGCGCTTATTTACCTATAAAACTAACACCTCCAATAAGTTAACTATGATTCGAAAAATTGATCTGATCCCTAGCTCTATCAAACTACTTATTTCATTAAGTTATGATTTGGCTTCGTTAACGACCGCTTTTTTTCTTGCTTATTTTATTCGCTTAGGACTAGAAGGTACGCCTGTAACTTGGGGTGAAATATCACTCTTTGTTTCTGTGATCTCCAGCACACTCATACTATTTTATAGCTTTGACGTTTACCGCTCAGTTGTTCGTTATTTTAATTCAAAAGCGTTTCTAAAAATTCTCGGGCTATTAGTATTCACCAGTACACTTTTTTATTTACTAGGCTTTATATTTGATGCCTTTGTGCCTCGTTCAGTGCCTATTGTTTTTCTAGTACTCGCGACAATTTTTATTGCAGGTGCCCGAGCAATTGCCAGTTTATTAATAGAAAAGCAGTGGTTTGATGAACGTGAAGGTGTAGTTATTTACGGTGCAAGTAGCACTGGTCGACAATTAGTAGAAGCGTTATCTTTAGGAAAAAAATATCAACCACTTGCTTTTATCGATGAAAAGAAACGTTATCAAGGGCGAAGTGTTTTAGGCTTAAAAATATATTCACACCTCGATGTACATAAACTGGTCAGTAAATACGGTCACTTTAAAGTGCTGATTGCTATCCCAAAAGTTGACCCTATTCGATTAAAACAAATTGTATCAACACTTGAACCTTGTGCCCTTGAAGTATTAATAATTCCTAGTATGTCTGACATGGTCTCAGGAAAACGTAGCATCGATGAGTTACGAGAAGTTTCCATTAAAGAGTTATTAGGCCGTAAAACTGTTGAACCCATTGCCGAACTATTATCCGCGAACATCACCAATAAAGTTGTACTGGTAACTGGGGCAGGTGGCTCAATAGGCAAAGAGTTATGTAAACAAATTATCCAGCATAATCCTAAAAAGCTAGTCCTATTAGATGTATCTGAAGCCTTTTTGTATGAAATAGACCAAGAACTAAAAGAAATACTCTTAGATAATCAGAGTAATTTAACGCTTATCCCACTCATTGGCAACGTGCAAAATGGCATGTTAATGAGCCATATTCTCCGCAACAACAGTATCCAAACGATATATCATACCGCCGCATACAAACACGTTCCTATGGTAGAAAGCAATGTTATTGCTGGCGTAACTAATAACGTTTTAGGCACTTATGAAATCGCCCAAGCCGCCATTTATAATGAAGTAGAGACCTTTGTTTTAATTTCAACCGATAAAGCCGTTCGTCCCACCAATGTGATGGGGGCAACCAAAAGGTTGGCAGAATTAGTATTACAGGGTTTAGCACTCAAAGATCATGATACCCGTTTTGTGATGGTACGTTTTGGCAATGTACTTGGTTCTTCGGGCTCTGTTGTGCCTTTGTTTAAAAAACAAATTAAAAAAGGCGGACCAATAACCATTACTCATCCAGACATTATTCGCTATTTCATGACCATTCCTGAGGCGGCACAATTAGTTATTCAAGCAGGCGCGATGGGTTCAGGTGGCGATGTTTTTGTTTTGGATATGGGTGACCCCGTTAAAATAATCGATTTGGCTTATAAAATGACTCACCTTATGGGATTAACCATTAAAGACGATGATAACCCTAATGGTGATATTCCAATAAAATTTACAGGTTTACGTGCGGGTGAAAAACTCTACGAAGAACTGTTAATTGACGATAAAGCCAAACGTACTTTTCACGAACGGATATTAAGCGCCAATGAACGTTATTTACCTTGGGCAGATGTCGCTAAAATTGTTGATAACTTAACAGTAGCAATGAGCAATGAAGATGTTCCTAAAATAAAACAAATATTGATGGATGCTCCATTAGAATATAAGCCTGATAATCCCATTAAAAACGTTCAAGAAAATCCTGAGTTTTTTGAACGAGTATACAAACAGAATAACTAGTCATTTACGGGCTGTTAAAACTTTTTGTAATATCATATACAAAAAACATATATTAATTATAATGTTATAGGCACTACTGGTTAATCACTCGATTTCAAACATTCCTTCTTAATTCCACACATCTTCGTAATTCACCAAAAAGCGGTAAACAATTTAATTACTAATAAACTGTACAGCATTCATTTTTTGATGTTACTAAGACACATGTACTAACAAAGTCGTACTTTAATTACTTGAATTAAGTGAATTTTTAGTCTATTTATAGATGCGACAGATTTTATTAGTAAATAGTCTCTTTACTAATAGTTATAACAACAAGTCGATAATAATAAATAAACACAGGGAAAATAACATGAAAAAATATACAAAAAAGGCGCTCGCTTTAAGTATAGCTGCCGCTCTTTTTTCAACGCAATCTATAAGTGCATTTGCTGCAGAAGAAGATGAAGTAGAACGTATTCAAGTCACTGGCTCACATATCAAGCGAACAGATATGGAAGGCCCGTCGCCGCTCACTTCTTTTTCAGCTGACGACATTGCAAAATCAGGAGTTACCGATCTTATCGGTTTGTTCACAAAATTACCTATGGCTGGACAAGGTACATTCTCCACCCAAGGTAATAGTAGCGACAACACCAGTAACGGTGGTTCAAGCGTATCGTTACGTGGTTTAGGAGCCGACTCAACACTTATTTTAGTTAATGGCCGCCGTGTTTCGGTAAGCCCATTCGCTAATAACATTGATACCGCCTTTGTTGATATTAATAACATTCCATTAGCCGCAATAAAACGTGTTGATATTCTAAAAGATGGTGCATCTGCTACTTATGGCTCTGATGCTGTTGCTGGTGTAATCAATATTATTCTTCGTGATGATATAGAAGGTGCTGAGATTTCTGCAAAATTCGGTGATACTGCTGATGGTGGTGGACAAGAAAAAAACATTAGCATTGTTTGGGGTAACTCAACAGAAAACACAAGCCATACTTTTGCTTTAGATTATTTTGACCGTGAAGAAATTCTATATGGTGATCGTAGTTATTCAAAATCCGCAAATCAAAAAGCACTTAGACCAGATGACCCATTTGCCACTGACTTTAGAAGTTCATCAGGATTTCCAGGTACTATAGCGCTACGCTCTGATTCAACTAATCGTATGCCAGATACCTTTGGTAATGATGTATGTCCGGCGGAACAAATCGTAGGTAATTTGTGTCGTTATGACTATAACCCAGTCATGACAGCAATTCCTGCAAGTGAGCGTGTCAGCTTTATTTACATGGGTAAATATGAGATCAACGATAACATTAGCGCTTTTGTCGAGTTAAATGGTCAAACGTCAAAAACTACTATCCGTGGTGCTGGTAGCCCAAGTTTTAACGAATTAAACATGGATGGCGATAATGTTAATCATCCATTTGCAAACATGCCTACACACGAATTTTACCAACAAGATTTAACTATGCGCCGTCGTATGGTTGATATTGGCAACCGTGAAAAACGTGTAAGCTCAGATTATTACCGAACCATACTTGGCCTGAACGGTGAATTGGAAGATTGGGGCTGGGAAGTAGCCTACAGCTTTATTAAAAGTGCATCGACTGAACGAGGCGTTAATGGTTTCCCAAATTCAAGACGTACTCAAGAAGCTATCGATAGCGGCTTATGGAACCCGTTTGAACCTTCAAGCAATAGCCAAGAAGCACTAGATTTTATCGAAACACAAACGACCCGTGTTGGCGAATCTATCAGTAAGTCTATCGACGGTAAAATATTTGGTTCATTAATGGAAATGGAACATGGCGAACTTGGTTTAGCCGTTGGTGTCGAATATCGTGAAGTGTCGATTAAAGATAATCCTGATGATCAATTTTTACGTGGCGAAGTATTTGGTACAGAAGCCACTAAAGCTAATGGTAGTC
Source organism: Colwellia sp. (assembly GCA_013215655.1). Lineage (GTDB taxonomy): Bacteria > Pseudomonadota > Gammaproteobacteria > Enterobacterales > Alteromonadaceae > Colwellia_A. Next base: position 122,455 of record JABSOX010000010.1, on the reverse strand, counting down.
GTGATAATACAGCTGTATTTGCTGAGTTAGCTATTCCTGTACTTGAAAACTTAGAGGTACAATTAGCGGTACGTCACGAAGATTATAGTGATTTTGGCACAACAACAGATCCTAAAGTTGCCTTTATGTGGACACCAACAGATTCATTATCTATTCGTGGCTCATATGGTACTGCGTTCCGCGCACCATCTTTACATCAACTAGGCTTAGCTAATACCGATGAATCTCCTACCTTAGTAGATGATGTTCGTTGTGCAGCCGTTGGTAATATTAATAAAGCTTGTGAACCTCAAGAGTACACTGCAATTCTTACTGGTAATAAAGAATTAGGACCTGAAGAATCAAAAAGTTATAACGTAGGTCTTATTTATCAAGTTTCAGATAATTTTGATTTCTCAGTTGATTATTATGACTACGATATTGAAAATATTATCACTAAAGATACGCAATTCAAATTTAGTACTTTTGGTAATGACGGCAGTGTAGTTGAGCGTTTACCTTCAAATATTGCTGGCGACCCCGGTGAAGTAGTTCGTATTCATGATAAATTTGAAAATATCGGTAACGTAAAAACAACAGGGTTAGATGTTGAAGTTAACTATGGTTTAGAGTCTGAATACGGTGTATTCAAGTTTTCTTACGCGCTTAACTATGTACTTAAATATGAAGATACTCGCCCTGCTTTAGCGAGTGGAGGTGCTGCTCGATTATTTAAAAAAGAAGGTGATTTTGAACAACCAGAGGTACGTTCAACGTTTAATACCTCGTGGATTCAAGGTGATTGGAACGCAAATATAGCAGTTAATTACATCGGCAGCTTTGAAGAGGATGCTTCTGTTCAAGCTGACGGATTAGGTGATATTGACGCACAGACTACAGTTGATACTGCAGTTAATTATATTGGCTTTGACGATATGACGTTGACTTTAGGTGCAACGAACTTATTTAACGAAGAACCTCCTTTTTCACATCATGATTTTGTTGGATTTGTTAATACGATTCATAGTGCACAAGGTCGTTTTACTTACGTTAAAGCAACCTATAAGTTTTAATAAAGTGTAATATTTGTCCTTAAAAGTGTTTACACATATAAGGACAAGGCAGTTAAAACCAAAAAGCCATTCAGTTAAATGAATGGCTTTTTAATGTCTAATCTCTTAAAGTTACTTCAGTAAATATATAAACAGACTACTTCAACAACATGATCCACGCCTGCGCATAATCAGGTAAGGTTTTATTGGCTTGATGATAATCTTGCCAACCTCGGTAGCTATCAACCAATAAATCTAACTGAAATAAGTTGTTATCAAAGGCGCCACCTTGATCTGCCAAAACACCGATACGGCTTATTTGCTGGTCATTATGCTGATAACTGACCATGATCAATTTACCTAAACCTAAATCAGCAACATTACCGGCAAAAGTCACCTGTGGTTTAACCGCAATCTTACTCGCTAGGGTTTGTCCATATCCCATAATGCTAGGCACTTCTGCAAAGTACCAATAACGTGCCTGTTCACGTTTACCAATACTGTAATCATAAGCGATACCGTTATTACGATGTACATTAAAAAAACGTTGTTTGCCGTCAACATTTAATACACCTGTACCTTGTAACAATACATCATGTAAGGCTTCTTCCGTAATCCATACCAAAGATTTTGCTTGATTTTCTTTCAATAACGCACCGTTAATTACTTGCTGACGAGTATATTTAAAACGGGTGAGTTGCAATTTTTTTTCTTCGGCTTGAACAAGTGACATGCCCTGCTCATCTTTTGGTAGTGCATATAAAGCTTGATTATATTTATGCGTTTTTACTGCACTGGCATCAAGCAATTTAGTGTAGTACTTAGTTAAGAATATTTGTTCATCTGGAATAGCATTTAACATTCTGCTTTTTACTGCATTGGTACTTTTTATAGCTATTTGTTGTGCCGTTTTTACATCCGGTGACCAGCGATAAAACTGAAAGTGATCTAATAAAAATTTATTGTCATGTAAACGACTTTGCCGTTGTGCTTTAACATCGTCGCGATAGGTTTTGCAAATAAACGCTAAAGTTTGCTCTATTTGTTTAAGGGAAAGCTTTTCATTAACAATATCACCTGAATGCACCGCAAAAGTATCCTCAGTATTATTTTTTAAATAATGTTCAGTATTTTCAGCAACGATACATAGTTCACTCGCTTTAAAGTTTTTTAATAAACCTAATTGTGGCGATTTTTCTATTTCAAATTTTAACGCACATACTGGTAGCGAAGATAACGAGATAAACAATGATGCCCAAATGAGTAGTTTTTTCACTTTTTGTCCTAATAGCCAAATTGAAGGGTTAAACCCTTTTCCGCACTGTAGCAAACTGCCATAATAGTTGAAATATTTAAATAAAGTTACTCAAAATGACGATTGCAGAGCAGATCACCACAAAAATTGAAGCTGGACTTACTCCCACTTTTTTCGAAATAGAAAATGAAAGTCATAAACATGCTGGGCCAAGTACTACGAGCCACTTTCGTTTAGTAATTGTATCAACAGAATTTGAAGGCACTCGCCTGATTGCAAGGCACAGAAAAGTAAATGCACTATTGGCTGATGAACTTGCTAATGATATTCACGCCTTGGCATTACATACTTTTACTAGCGATGAGTGGCAAAAGCGTGGTGAAAGCGCCAAGCAATCACCGAACTGCGCTGGCGGCTAAATGTCGATAGTTTCTATTTTACAGGAATCACCCATACAAACCGTTAAGATGTGCGGTTTTCAGATTCATGTAAAAAGAGATGATTTACTTAATGACTATTTTTCCGGTAATAAGGCACGAAAATTTGCTTATTACCTTGGTTTAAGTTCGGGCTTAAGCTCTAGCTCAAATTCTGACAACGATTCTTCACAGATAAAAAAAATAGTCAGCTACGGTTCAATACAAGCCAACTCATTATATTCGTTAGCCGCTCTCGCCAAACTAAAAAATTGGCAATTAGATTATTATGTCACCCGCATTGCAAATTGGTTAAAAGATAGTCCCGCTGCTAGTTCTCAAGGTAACTACGGCGGCGCATTGAAGTTAGGAGCCAATATTATCGAGGTTGCTGATGATGAAATAACCAAACATGGTAAAAACCTTGATGATTTTATGACGTATAAAGCACAAACTTTTTCTGACAATATTTTATTTATTCCAGAAGGGGGGCGTTCAACGTTAGCACAATACGGTATTAACCAGCTTGCTAAAGAACTAAACCAATATTGCCAGCAGTCTAAAATAAAGCACGCTTTTGTCATGTTACCCGCAGGTACGGGTACCACGGCTTTATTTCTACAAACATGGTTTAAACAACAGCAATTACCACATCAAGTACTTACCTGCGCATGTGTCGGCGGTGATGATTATTTAAGAAAACAGTTTACGCAACTAAATCGAAATACTGAGCAGTGGCCAACAATTTTAACGCCACAGAAAAAATATCATTTTGGCAAACTCTACGCTGAATTTTATCAATTATGGCAACAACTTAATGATGAAACTGATATTGAATTTGATTTATTGTACGACCCTTTAGGCTGGCAAGTTTTATTGGAGTTTCTTAATGTGCAGACTAGAAGTTCCGATCAAAATGTTGACGTGATTTATATTCACCAAGGCGGCATAATTGGCAATCAAACGATGTTGCCTAGATACCAACGTAAATATCCTGATATAAAATAAAAATACACAGCAGTTTTATTAAGCGTTTGATACCATACTCGCCACTAAATCAATAACTAATATCTACAAGGAACGTCTGTAAATGTCATCCAATGCAAAGTCCATCATGAAAAATTTTATTGTTAAACTTATTGCTGTTTTTATGGGACTCTATTTATTAATCTGGATTATTTCATCACCTGTAATTAAACATTTTGCTACGCAGCCGCTTACTGATCTTGGTTTAACTTTATCGGATGACAGTTCAATTAGCTTTAACCCCTTTTTAATGCGACTAACCATTAAAGATTTAACGCTATTAAAAGAGCAGACTCAAGTAGCTAAAATAAAACGTTTAGATGTGCAATTAGCGTTGCACAAACTAATTGTAGATAAAATTGAGCTGCAAACATTTACTATTGATGGGCTTTTCATAAAAGTTGAACAACAAGATGAAAACTTAATTATTGCGGGTATATCACTGCCGAAAAAGTCAGTAAATAACAATACAGATAATGAAAACACTGAAGATTCAGAGCCTGCTGCTGATTTTCCTTATCAAATCATTTTGCCTAAACTAGCAATAACCAAAAGCACGCTGGCTATTAACATCGATGATAATACCCATACGTTTGAGCTTAATGAGCTATTAATCACTAACGTGGCCGCAACCACGCAACAGCAAAGTGCCAATTTGACGTTAACTGCACTAATCGACCAAGCCAATTTTAATTTAGCGATTACGGCTGCGTTTGATCAAGGTATTGGAGAAGTTACCAGTGCATTAGTATTAAATGAATACCCTATCAATAAACTAAAACATTTTATTAAGCCACTGACAAAACTTGACGGACTCTTTACATTTGAGAGTAACCAACAGCTAAGCATTTCACCCGAGGAAATACGCTTTACTCTCAATAAAGCTCAGATAAACAATACAGATCTTATTATTAATGATGGTTTTTATAGCTTTAACTTAAAAAACTTTAACAACCAGATTAATGATTTTACTATTAACTTAGAAAACAACGCTATTACCGCTCTAAAAGGGCATGCACAATTAACTTTAACTGATGCGAATTTAGTCGCTGGAAATGATCAACAACAGTTAATGAGCTTTGCACAATTATCATTGCAAGACATTACGCTGCAAATGACTAAACCTTTAGCAGCAGAGCTCTCAGTAACTAAGTCTTTAACAACTAAGAACGCAGAAAATGAACCACTCGTAAAAATAGCGATGATAACGTTAGATAAGTTATTAACGTCAAAAAATCACACTGTTGAACTGCCGCCACTAGCAACTATCAATCAAATTAGCATCAGTAATATTGAAGCAAGCGCAAGCGGATTAGCAATAAATGAAATAAACATTGATTCATTAAGCAGTGACATTATTTTAAACAAAAATAAATTGCTCGCTAATTTGGTAGCATTTACGGCGGTTGATAATAATATGGTTGCAACTGAAATTTCGACAGGCAATGCAGAGGCAATACCCGCTGAAACCAAACCTAAGACAACCACCGATAGTAATGAAAAAACATCGGATAACAAAAGCACAAATGATTTTAGCATCCGTTTAAATACTTTTAATGTGATCAATAATAATCAAATTAACTTTATCGACAACAGTGTCAGTCCTATTTATAAACGCAGTATTTATATTGATAAGATCAGTCTTGGTGCATTAAGTAATACTCATAGCTTACAAGAAAATGAGACACCGTTTGAATTAGTGGGTCGTAGTAATCAATACGCTAAATTTAATTTTAACGGTTTTATCAAGCCTTTCGCCAAAATAAAAACCTATCGCCTTAAAGGTGATTTAACTGAATTGTCGTTACCCGCAGTATCAACTTATATGAAGGATGCTTTACAACTAGAGCTTAAAAGTGGTCAATTAAATACTGATGTTGATATTACTTTAGCTGACGATAACATTGACGGTGAAGTTACTTTTATTATTAAAGGGCTAGAAACCACAGCTGCCAATAACGATGAAGTTAATATAGTGAAAGATCAAGCAAGCATGCCACTAAATATCGCATTGGGAATGCTAATGGACGGTGATGGTAACCTAGAGCTGGGCGTGCCTTTGTCAGGAAAAACATCAGATCCCTCTTTTGGACTCAGTAGCTTTATCGCTTTGGTTACCAAAAAAGCCGCGATGTCAGCAGCAGAAAGCTATGTAATGAAAACCTTTGTACCCTACGCAAATATTGTCTCTCTGGTGAAAACCGCGGGCGAGTACTTATTAAAAGTTCGTTTTGAAGACTTGCCTTACGAAATAAAACAAATCACTCCAAATACCTCTCAACAAGCATACTTACAGCAATTTATTGCCTTAATGCAAGATAAAACCGATACCCAAGTAAAATTATGTGCGATTAGTGTGCCGCAAGATATAGGTCTTGCTAGTGACATAGAAGTAGATGATAAAGAACAAATTCAACAATTAAAAGCTCTTGGCGAACAACGAGAACAAGCTTTTAAAGCTTATGTGATAGAACATGGAAAAATTGATTCAGCTCGGCTATTACTCTGTACTCCACAAATTGATAATAATAAAGACGCAAAACCAAGATTGGTTATTTCTGTTTAAGTACTCAAATTAGTTTCGTAAAACGGAATAAAAATGGCCAAAACAAATATTTTGGCCATAAAAATTCAAATAATAACTATTTTCTCAGCTCTGTTTACACTAGAGATATACAGGTAATGTTCGAGAAGCCAAAATATATTAAGGATAAAGACAATGATAAGTGGTACAAATCGCTCAATTATTAATGATTTTCTATCAATCATTTTTAGATGACACATATCCTTTTTGTTAAAATATTTTCTATTGTATACAGTAATTTACGGTCATAGATAAGATCAAATCAATATATGATTTTAGATCGTTTTGTAATAAAACAATGCTAAGATGCGAAGAGACATATACTCAAAGAGTCGATATTTATGAAAGCGAAATGTGGAAAAATGATCGCCTCTGATAACGGTTCATGGCGTTTTGAAAAGTTTCAGTTTCCCGTAAAGGAGTTTGACTGGCACTATCATCCTGAATATGAAATATGCTTAACGTTAAACAGTAAAGGTTCAAAACACGTTGGTGATCACATCAGTGATTACGACAATCCCGATTTAGTTTTACTTGGGCCCAACTTACCACATACCTGGCAGACTGAAATTAATGAAGATGACAGCCCTATCACTATTTATGTTGCCCAGATTCCAGCGCAATGGTTAGACAATTTAATAACAAACATTCCTGAACTTAGTGCCTTAAAAAATATGCTTAAGCTCTCTTTAAGGGGCATTGAGTTCACCCAAGCAACCACATTGAAATCAATCTCTATTTTTACAGAAATGAATAATGCCGAACCTGTTGAGCGTTTCTCTTTATTAATTAAGTTATTCAATTTAATGGTCAAAGATGAAAATTATCATGTACTTGCTAGCAGTTTTTATACTTTTGGACAAAAAACGGATATCTCCATTGATAAACTCGATAAAGTCATTAATTACATTTATCAGCATTATACCGACCCACTTTCTGCTGAAAACTTAGCCAAGCTTGTATTTATGAGTACTAATCACTTCCACCGTTTTTTCAAACAACGTACAGAGCGTACTTTAAATCAATTTATTAACGAGTTACGCATAGGAAAGGCCTGTAAGTTGTTAATGAATTCAAGGATTCAAATTGCGGCGATTAGCGATCAATGTGGCTTTCATAATGTTTCTAATTTTAATCGACGGTTTTTGATGATGAAAAACTGCACACCCAAACAATTTCGCAATAGCATTAATGAACCTTCACCCCTGTAACCTTTTTTCTTCGATAATAGTATTTTTGAATTATTATCAACAAAAAAGCCCTTACAGATAAGGGCCTTGATATTTAAAGCCATAAGCTCATAAGTTACTCAATATTTTGGATCTGTTCACGCATTTGCTCAATTAGCACCTTCAACTCTACGGCCGAATTGGTAATGTCAGAGTTAATAGATTTAGAGCCTAAAGTATTTGCTTCGCGATTAAATTCTTGCATCATAAAGTCTAAACGGCGTCCTTGTGCACCACCTTTTTTCAAGATGCTCTTTGTTTCTTTAACGTGACTGAAGAGACGGTCTATTTCTTCATCAACATCCATTTTTTGAGCAAGTAATACCAGTTCTTGCTCAACGCGTGTTGAGTCAAGTTCAATATTGGCATCCGTAAATTTATCGGTAATACGCTTACGCTGCCATTCAATAATTTCAGGCATATGCGCCTTAACTTTATCTGCTTCAGCCACAATACCGTGAAGACGTAGTTCAATCAGCTCCTTCATATTAGAGCCTTCACTGGCACGTGCAGCAATAAAGTCTTCTAATGCTTGGTCAAAACCAACGAGTATTTCGGCTTGAATAACATTCATGTCGGCTTCTTCAACTTCCATCACACCAGACCAACGCATAATTTCCACTGGATTAAAGCTACTATTGTCTGCCATAGCACTAATGGTATTAGCATGAGTCACTAGCTCTTGAGCTAGCTTTTGATTAAGACTTATATTACTTTTTGCCGCAGGATTGGCATTAAAACGTAAATTACATTCTACTTTGCCGCGATTTAATTGTTTACGAAAGCGTTCACGCAATAAAGGCTCAATACCTCGAAACTGCTCAGGTAAGCGAAAATAAGTTTCTAAAAATCGTTGATTAACGCTACGAATTTCCCAAACAGCGTTCCCCCAGTCACCTTTAACTTCAAAACGAGAAAAAGCTGTCATGCTATGAATCATATTTATACCTTGAAATAATATTACCAATATAAATTAATTATGCCTGAGCAGCTTTTATCTATCCAGATAAACAAGTCTTATCATAATTTAATTAGTTATGGAGTAAATTCCATGTGTCCAAAGTCGGCATTAAAATCCACACACCAAACGCTTAATCCAGTTAGATCATCTAATGTTTTATTGGTTGGCAGTCTGATAGTGAACTCATCATTTTGATAAGTTTTTCCATTAAGTTTTGGACCAATTAAAAATGCTGATGAATCTTGATACTGATGATCTCTTGCACCATAAAAATATACCTCAGGCCCCTGACCATCATAATCAAACTGAGAAATTAAGATTGTACAGTCATCAATAATTGTCGCTTTACCAGCAACATTGTGGGCAAGAGTATCAAAAAAACCACTATAACCAACTAGCGCATGGCTTTTTTCACAATTACCTAACTCTTGGTTATTCAATACATTAAGCGTATTTTCAAAATGATAAATAGCATCTTCAGCGGTGATCAATTGTTGATTTATACCGCCACTCATTACGATTAAATCTGCCACTTGGTTATCAAATTCGCTAGAACTAAAATCTACTTTTAAGTTGTCAGCCAAATCATGGGCAATAGCTGGAACTTTAATGCCATTTTCTGGTTCGCCATCTTCGTCTAAACTTTGCAATAACCTTAGCATATTAACTACTGAGACTTGATTGATGTTGTCGGTAACATAAATATCCAGAGGGGTCATGATTGAGTTGGCCAACACCTCGGGAAATTGAATATTTCCGATAGAAAACATAACGGTTTCGTTAAGCTGGTATATAAACTCCCCTGAATTGTTTGTAATGCCGGTTTGTGTTGTGGTGGCGTAGTTAAGCCCTTCGACCGCAGAATCTAAAAATACGCCCATATAAAGAGTCGGTGTTGCCTGGGTAATGATTGGTGGAGCATCTACGTTTTTTGCGTCGCCACTACCACCCCCACCACATGAGGTTTGCATTAAGCCTAAGATGAATAAAACAATAATATTAATACGCATGATGTTTCCAAAATATGATTTGAGCTCATCATGATTATTAATTTTTTTGGAGACTAAATCCTCACAAAAGTATCACGAATTTATACTATTTCTTAACTTTACGATTGTCTATTTAACTGCCACTGGCTTTTAATATGCTCAGCAACTCGAAATGCATTGGCATAAATAGTATAGGTATAAGGCACACTACCGCCCGTTGGCATAAACGAACCATCGGTCACATATAAGTTTTTCACTTCATGAGCTTGACAGTTTCTATCTAATACCGATGTTTTAGGATCATTGCCAAACCGGCAGCCACCTGCCATTAAATTAGTGGCAGGATAACCACTAATAGCAGAAGAAATGTTTTTTGCGCCCATCGCTGATAATAGTTTTTCAGCTTTGACTGCCAAATACTCCCCTACTTTTAGATCGTGGTCGTGATTACCAATGCGTATTTTAGCAACAGGATCACCCCATTTATCTTTTACTTCATCATCTAAAGTCACAAAACAATCGTCGTTAGGTAACCAGTCATTAAAAACTTCAAAACGTAATGTTTTATAGGTTGTGAATTCTTGTTTGAGATTTTGTTTTAGCTGCTCACCCCATACTAATTGTTCATTTTCATCCCATTGACTACCTCGAGCACGGGCAATTGGGTTCTGGTGAAAAAGAAAATCTATAGTGCCACCTTTCGCTGAGCCATCAGCATTAGCACCATTAAATTTTTTGTCGTCAATCCGATACCAATCTTGTAAAGCACGATTAATGAATGGGCCAACTTGTTTTAGCTGTGCTTGTTGTATCTCCGTTAAATCTTTATAGAAAAAATCACCTTGGCCCGTACCGCCACCACTAAAAACTAAATTCTTCCCTACTTGGCCATTGTTATTTGCTAAACCATTGGGGAATTTTTTACCCATTGATGATAACAATAACCGTGATGTTTCAACTGCTTGGCAAGCAATAACATAAGTTGTCGCTAACGCTTTTTGTTTACGACCATGTTTGTCGTAATACAAAATACCACTGATCTCGCCATCATCATTAGTTTCAATTTTGTATACCTTTGATTCAGGTTTTATAGTGCAATTACCACTTGCAACGGCAGGGTTTAATAGAGCAGCCCGTCCACTACCTTTAGCACCAGAGGAACAACCGTAACTACTACAATAACCTGAGTATTCACAACTTTTACGCCCCATAGCAGGTTGTGACAATATGGCTCTTGGTACAGGAACCGAATGATAACCAATATTACTGGCAGCGCTATCTATCCATGTTGAAACAGCATGTTCAGCAATAGGAGGATAAGGAAAGCCTGCTGAGCGTGGTTCTTGATTAGGGTGTTCAACCACTCGACCAGAAACACCAACTTCTATATCTACTTTTGCATAATAAGGTTCGAGTTCATCATAAGAGATTGGCCAATCGGCAATATTGGCTCCATCAATCACACCAAACTCAGATTTTAAACGAAAATCTATGGGTTTTAGGCGATGGAAATAACCACTCATGAAATTTGATGAACCACCAACAACGTTGCCATTCCAAAAACTCCAACCAGACTCACTAGTAGGCTCTCCTTGCCAGAAGTTTTCCCCATCCTCTGTTTCGTAAAGCTCTTCAATAACGTGTTGCTGTTCTGAAAGTTTTGGATTGTATGCATCACGTAAGCTAATTGCTAATTCGTCTTTAAAAAACTCTTTTTCTGTTAACCAAGGGCCTTTTTCTAATACCAATACTTTAGCACCCGCTTTTGCCATGGTATAAGCAACGGGGGATGCTCCTGCGCCACTACCTACTATGCAAATATCAAACTTCATGCTTTATGTCGCCCCTGTTTCAATGTCACTTTCGATAGATAATTTTTCTCTGGAATAAACCTTATCGAGATTGCTTGTTGTCCTGGTAACTCATAATAGCGATCACCAACTTTAGGTAATGGAAAACCTGCTTGATGATCAAGCCATTGCCAACCGATGCCATCAGGGTTACCGCCATAAATAGGTGGTGATAACATTGCCTCATATAAATAATTAATGAGGTTATTTAACCAGTTCTGACCAGCCTGTGAACTGCTAATGGCACGTAACATGGTTTCTTTCTGATCATTAGTTAAGCCGAAAAAATCTTTTTGTACTTGGCTTTGGGTATAACCATTTAGCCAACCGACACCCTTATAGATAAATTCAATTTCATCTTTTTCTGTGGGTTGAAGATGAACCACATTATATAAATAGTCTATTGCTTGAATCTCTTTTGCACTTGGTCCAGTAGTCGATGAAGGCAATAAATGCATCAATACCGCATCTAATGTTTGCCAAGGTTCTTCTTGAATTGCCTGCTGAACTTTGGCGTTTACAGATGATGCAAACACTCTAACTGGCAGTGCCGCTATAGTCATAGCACCTGCAGCCGATTTAAGTGCATTACGTCGTGTTATTTTTTGTTGTAACCATTTCGGCGTTTTATAACTGTCATCAAAAAAGGAACTAATCACTTTCATTTTTATTTACCTTTATTAACTCGTTTGTTTCTTCAACTTGCCATTTGTTAATAAAAGCCAACCAATGTTCTTTCGAATAATGATTATCATCTAATAACTCTGCAGTATCTTTAGATAACAACATTTTTCCACTACTAGTAGATACATACATATGTGGATAACCTAAAACAGGAGGTAAGGATTTCATAAATTCTTCGTTTTCATTGGTATCACTAACATTAATTTTTAATAAGACGTATTTGCTGTGAAGCTGTTGATATATATCAGGGTTCTTTTCAAGAAAGTTATCCATTTTATGACACCAAGTACACCAATTGCCGCCGATTTCGATAATGACATTTCTATTGGTTTTCTTTGCTAATTTAATTGCAGCTACAGCATCTTTAAAAGGGTCACGTTGATCATCATAACTTGTACTGTAAATTGGCAGATCGATTGTTTCTGCTGCGAAGGCGTGAATATTACCGTTCAGTGTGATCAATAACCCAAGAATAAATAAATAAATATACTTCATAAAAATCTCTAAATAACAACTATGCCCTAAGATGACCTTGCATTAATTAACTATATTTCAAAAATAGTTTTCACGTCATTATGTCAAATTAGCAGTTGAACGATTATAATGCGCGCAATTATTTATATTTAGGAAATTAAGATGCGACCAAGCGGCAGAACTTTAGGACAAATTCGTCCTGTAACTATTACTCGTCAATTTACCACTCATGCAGAAGGTTCGGTACTAATTGAGTTTGGTGATACCAAAGTTATTTGTACAGCTTCAGTTGAAGAAGGTGTTCCTCGTTTCTTAAAAGGCCAAGGTAAAGGTTGGATTACCGCAGAATACGGCATGTTACCTCGCTCAACTCATACCCGCATGCGTAGAGAAGCAGCTAGCGGCAAACAAAGTGGTCGTACATTAGAGATTTCACGTTTAATTGCCCGTTCATTGCGCGCCGCAGTTGATTTGAAAGCATTGGGTGAAAATACTATTAGTGTAGATTGTGATGTAATACAAGCCGACGGAGGCACACGAACAGCTTCTATCACGGGTGCATGTGTTGCTTTAGTTGATGCATTAAATTACATGCGCGCTAAAGATATTATCAAAACAAATCCTTTAAAGCATATGATAGCCGCAATTTCAGTAGGCATTTATAAAGGCGAAGCTGTTGCTGATTTAGACTACCCTGAAGATTCAGCAGCAGATACTGATATGAATGTTGTTATGACAGATACGGGTAAGTTAATTGAAGTACAAGGTACGGCTGAAGAAGCACCGTTTAGCTTTGATGAAATGCAAGAAATGTTAGTACTTGCTAAAAATGCTATCAACGAATTATTTGATGAGCAAAAATCGGCCCTTAATTAATTTTACTTTTGATACCAGAAAATAGTGACGAAAAATAATTGTGAGAAAATAAAATGCAAGATTATCAACGTGAATTCATTGAATTTGCTCTGAGCAAACGAGTATTAAAATTTGGTCAATTTACTTTAAAGTCAGGTCGAACAAGTCCATATTTTTTTAATGCGGGCTTATTTAATACTGGCGGCGATTTAGCACGTTTAGGGCGCTTTTATGCAACAGCGTTAACTGAATCAAATATTGATTTTGATTTACTTTTTGGTCCCGCTTATAAAGGCATTCCTATTGCAACAACCACAGCAGTAGCATTAGCCGATCACCATAATATTGATATGCCATATTGTTTTAATCGCAAAGAGGCTAAAACACACGGTGAAGGTGGCAGTTTAGTTGGCTCTGAACTTGTTGGTAAAGTGATGTTGGTTGATGATGTGATCACCGCTGGCACTGCCATTCGAGAATCGATGGAAATTATTAAGGCACATAATGCTGAACTATCGGGTGTATTAATTGCACTTGATCGACAAGAAAAAGGCAAAGGTGAACTTTCTGCCATTCAAGAAGTAGAACGTGATTTTGCGACCAAAGTGATCTCAATAGTTACGCTTGCAGATCTAGTTACTTATCTTGAAGAAAAGTCTCAAGATCAACCTGAAATGTTAGCGTCTTTACAGAGTATTAAAAAGTATCGCGAAGATTACGGTATTTAATCAAAGACAAAATTTATTAGTTTACAAAACAAACCCGTATCATGAGTTATGACGCGGGTTTATTATTTCTATAAATGAGAAAAAAGCGTAAAAAAAAGTTAAGCAGTTAACTGGAATTGGTGATTTGGCGATTTTTCATAAGCTAATGTGATATTGGAATAGAAACCTTCAATACGTAATGCTCGTTTATCAATCATATCAGGGCGACTTGGCGCTATCTCTTCTTGTGCATCAAGTGTTTTCTTAATTTGTTCATCAAAACTATTTCTATCGCCAGCTAATGCCTGCTCTGAATCTTCTTGATCAAGATCAGAATGTTTTGAGGATTTAACTACATTATTAGTAGGCTGAAAATTAGAAAATTCTGTTTGTGCTTGAGCAATAATTTTTACTGCAGATGCTGCAACTCTTGAGTCTTGAATAGAAGGATTAACCGGTGCCATTGCCGCAGCATGTACTTTTTTCATTTTAGCTATGGTGGCTAATGGATCACCATCAACCACAGAAAGATCTACTGAAACTTCGCCACTTACAGCGTATTTTTTACCATCTGGACCAATCTCATAGGAATATGATGGCGCTCCTGTAGCTACACCGCCGACAGAAGAGTGCGCCATTTCATGCGCTTTTACTTCAGCGTCACGTTGTTCAAGTTTGCTGATCACTAATTCTTCAGCACGTACTTCACGTTGACTCTCGCCACTAGGCGCCGAGGACTTATCTACTGAGGAATTGTCTACCGAAGAATTATTTGTTTGCTGATTTTGCTCTTGGTCTGATTGTTGATTAGAAGAACCATCGTCTGAACTTGAATCACCAATAGTGGTATTTTTTTCTTCTGCTTGCTTTTGTAAATTTTCAAAATCAATTTTTTCATTATTTTGTGCGGGTGTACGCCCTCTTTCTTTATCAGAGGCAACACCTTTTTCTGCCGCAGCATGACTAATAGCTTCAGGAGGAATAATTCTTTCTCTAAGGCTATTATCACGACGTAAACTATCCATTGACGGATTAACCACCGTTGCAACAGGAATGCTATTATTGTGCGACGTAATATTCATTTTATACTCTTACGTCTACCAAGCTGCCTAAGGTTTCATCAGCCGTTTGAATCACTTCAGCGGAAGCCTTTGCCTGAACTTCAGCAACTTTTAACTCAACTAAAGATTGCGTTAGATTAGTAGGTTCATTTACAACTACAGGTGCAGTATCACTTGCTAATGTAGATTCTTGGCTTTGAAATTCTTGTTGCTGTTGATCATTTACGACAGTTTGAGAAGCAATATCAGCTGCGGCTTTAGTCGCATCTTCAGTTGCTTTGTGAAACCCTTGCACTCCAGAATTGAATGCTGATTGAATTTCCATTGGACTCTCCTCTAATGTCAAAACAAATAACGGTGGTTAAATGTTAATGCAGACAGTTAAATATTATCTGTTTAATTATTAACCAAAAGGAGTAAAAAGTAAATGAAAAACTCTATTCTATGCGATAAAGCCTTTCGTTAAAACTTAGCGCTAAGCCATGATACTAGTGCATTTACAAATTCATCAAGGTGAGAAATAAACGGCGCATGTGAAGCTTTTTCAAAGATGTAGTGCTCACTCTGAGTTGATAAGTCATTGATCATAGGTACAACTTTTTTAGGTACTAGACCATCAAGCTTGCCATACATTCTCAAAAATGGATGACTAATAAGTGATAATTGTGCTCTTTTATCAACGGTTTCTAATAACGCTAAAGAATCATCTAAAGTTTGCCTACTTGCCATTGGATATGCCATCACCAGGTTTCTAATGATTTTAATATCTTGACGGATATGAGGACTGCCCATGGCTTGAATTTTTAAAAAACCATCGATAGTTTTTTTAGTATCTTCAGCAAGTTGACGGTGAAACAAGGTCAACATTTCAGCTGCAATCCCCGGCCATACCGATTGCTGGGTAAAACAGGGACTACTGGCAATAGTCACTAAACCTAAAACCTGTGCGGGATAACTCAAACTTATTTCTGTGGCAATAAGTCCACCTAGTGACCAACCGATATAAATAGCAGGTTTATTAATGGCCTGTTGAATTTTTTTGGCAACCGCAGGTAAAGAATAAGGAGATAAAGTTTGATCAACATTAAGGCCAAAACCCGGCAAATCGATAGTAATGACTTCATATTGAGTTTTTAATCGTGCAACTGTTGGTTGCCATATCGCTGAATTAAGGCCCCAACCATGAATAAAAACAAGTGTCTGTCCTTGTCCTTCGCTCGTAATATGTAAAGTTTCTGCCATGCTTATTATAGGTTCTATTAACCTTGGTTATTCACAAGAAGTTAGTTTACTAAATACTTGCTGATAAGGGAATTTGGCTTGATGAAAAAAAATGGACTTTTAACAAATAAATGCCTGCACTTATTACTCTTTTTAAAAGACATAAAAATCTTTTTTTCTAGCTGTGATTTATGTGGGCAACCTTGTCAAACCTACCCACTTTTATGTGGTTACTGCTACCAAGATCTTTCACTGTTTATGTTTAATAGCGTACAGGGTGATTTACTTAATTGGCCAGCAATTGATAGGGCATTACCAAAAAATGTTTTTGACCGCCTTATTTGCCTAGCCCCCTACCTCTGGCCATTTACTCAGTGGTTAATACAACTTAAATACAACGGGCGATTTGAAATAGCCGAACTATTTGCGCAGTTGTTACATGACTGCTGGAGATCCTTATCAACAACATTTATAACAGAGCCACCACAATTAATTCTAGCAGTGCCATTACATGTAAAGAAATGGCAATCACGAGGTTTTAATCAAGCACACTTAATTGCTGATGCGTTTTCAATATTAACTAAAATCCCTTATCAAGCGCAAGCAATTATTCGCACAATACATACAGACAGTCAGGTTGGTCAAAGTGGTAGGATTCGAAGAAAAAACTTACGTAATGCCTTTTCACTGCATTCAAATCAATTAGTATTGCCAGAACATGTGATATTGATAGACGATGTTGTGACTACGGGGTCAACAGCAAATGAAATATGCAAACTATTAAAAAAACACGGAGTAAAGCACATAACTCTACTCAGTGTTTGTCTGTCGTTACCTAAGTAAATTTACCCAAATAATGATTAAATTAAACAAGGTTATTTATCAATAGGTGCACTAAATACCTTGGCAAAAAATAAACTATTAGCGAGTAACTTTGCACTACCATGCCAATAACCTCTAAAGGTTAAATTATCACTGGTTGCTATTACTCTTCCTTTACCAATATTATGGGCGACAATTGCGGCATTGTTAGCTAAACGATTAACTAACGTTTGGTCGGTATAACCACTCATTAAAGGTGCCGCTGTATATTTTGCCACCGTCACAAAAGGCGTTGATGGATAATCCATAATCAACGTGCTATTACGAAATAACGGTAAATGTTCATTGTTGTAGCCATAAGCTATAGGATGACTAATATCCAGTGAGGTTTCAAATATTGCCCCAGCAATTCTTTTGCGTGCTGCCAACGCTTCTTTATCTTTGTATGATAAGTTTTCAGTATCAAACATTTGCTCAATTTGATCTTTTCTAACAAATTTAACTTTAAGAATTTCTTTTTCAGATAACCATTGCGCGGCACGTTTTTGTCCAAAAATCACACCACCTTGTTTCGCCCAAGTCATGACTTTACCAATGAGTTTTTTACCTAAATCACCATAGTCACCATCAACCATAACAATATGGCTGTATTTACTTAAATCAATTTTATTAAGTCGTTGTTTTTCAACAACAGTAACAGGAATATTTAAGGTGTCATCCAAATAGAACAATACTTCCGCAGCTTCATACTGAGAAACACCTTTACCGCCAACCAAAAGTACTTTAATTGGTTTTAGTAACCGGAATGAACGGCTACCCAGATCAATACCCGCAACGGTTAATCCCGTTGATAACGCATCAAGCTCAATTGAATTTTGATAACTTGAAGCAATTAACTTTTCTCGCCAACCGGTAGCAACCTGAATACCTGCGGGAATTATGACAGTACCTGATTTAAATTCCTTTTTAACGCCAGCAACAACTGAAGTAAAAGGTTTGGTCGAAACTTTTACTTGGATATTTTTATTAAGTAGCTCATTAAGTAACTTTGGTGACATAAAATGATGCCATTCAAATGCGTAAGCATATGCATCTTTATCAACAGCAAGTGGAATAACAGGAGGCTTAGTCCAAACATTTTTGGCTAACTTTAATCCCCAAGTTCGCCCAACCTGATGAAACTCTATATTCATTGCTAATGGCATTGTCCAACCAGAAACATCATAAAATGTATTGTCTTGAAAATTGGTATCTTGACCAAACAAAGCCTTAATAATTCGATATTTTGGCTGAGCTAATGGCACATAATAACTATGC
This sequence comes from Colwellia sp., assembly GCA_013215655.1. Lineage (GTDB taxonomy): Bacteria > Pseudomonadota > Gammaproteobacteria > Enterobacterales > Alteromonadaceae > Colwellia_A. The sequence continues at coordinate 103,973 of JABSOX010000010.1, read as the reverse complement.
TTTTTACTAAATATTTTTCCCTCTAAACGGAAATCTTCCGTTAATGGGTAAACGTTTATTTGATGTTGTTTGAGTTTACTCAGAAATACTTCTAAACGATATTTGTCGTCACTTTCACTAATAAGATAACCACTAAATTTTTCTTTTTTGGCAAGTTGCTCCGATTCTTTATAAAAATCACGGCGATAGTTTTTTAACTTATCACTGTTTTTCCATGCACCTTCAATAGTGGAGAGAGATGTCAGTACATGGTTTTGAATACCATATTCAAACGTTAACAAACCATTATCTGTTGCTTGTTGCATGCCTCGACTGCTAGCTTGCTCAAATAAAATACCAATACCGCCGTTTATATCTGGGTACGTTGAACCTTTGCCATAATAAAAATCATCATAGCTCTCTTCGCTGTAATATAAACGGTCTGACTTGTCTAACGCACTGGCATGATAAGTTGCTAATAATTGTGTCAATTCAGTATTCTTTTTAGGCGTTAATGGATGAGTACGACTTGGAATACCCGGTTGGAAAAAGTAACTACCATTGGCACCCATTTCATGAAAGTCACCTAATACATTTGGTTGATAACGATGAAAATAAGCTAAGCGATTAATGCTTTCTTTCTGAGATAGTAATAACCAGTCGCGATTTAAATCAAAACCAAAATGATTTGTACGACCTGTTTTCCAACCTTGATGATGTTCAATATGGTTCGGATCATCATTAGCTGTAGTGCCTCGATGTGTCGAGACCCAATTGACAAACCTATCCATACCATCGGGATTTATACTTGGTTCGATAACAATGATAGTATTAGCAAGAAGCTCCTCAACACTTTGCTCCTGACTCGCAGCTAAATGATAGGCAATAACCATAGCAGCATTTGCACCACTAATTTCATCACCATGTACGCTATAACCCAACCAAATAACTAAGGGTTCGTCACTATTATTAGCTTCATTTTTATCTAAAGAACTCAGTGCACGACGAGCAAGAATATTATCCAAATTGTTTAAGTTTTCCGGGCTAGAAATAGTCAGCAAAACTTGTTTACGTAGCTGTTGTGTTTTACCTATTTCCGTTAATTTCATACGCGGCGATTGTTCAGCAATGGCTTGCATATAATTCAACAATTGATCATGACGAACGTGACGTTCACCAAGTCCAAACCCTAAACTATCAACGGGTTTTGTTATTTCGCTTTTATAAGCATGGCCCGCAGGTAAATATTTTTCAACGGATGCCGCCTGCAGCATAGTGGCAGATAAAATAGCAAAAAAACAAATAAAACGTATGCAACGTACTAACATGTAGTGATCCTGTAGAAAGACTTAGAATTAGTGGAATTGTCGTACAATTTTCCTATTCTAAAAGAAAAAAGCCATTGCGCCAAATTTCCTCTATGCATTTATGAAGTTAATACCAATATATTTACTAAAAATAACCTTTGATCAACAAATAAGTGCTTTTATTCTAATCTATCACTAGCACCAATGAAATTTGCAGAGTAAAATACCCATACTTGAGTAAATTACTCAAGTATTAATTATCACGACATATGTAGAGAGTATAAGGCGCTATGATCACTATTTCGGAATCTGCCCAAAGTCATTTTGTAAATTTATTATCACAACAAGCGGAAGGTACGTCTGTTCGTGTATTTGTTGTAAATCCCGGCACGGCTAGCGCAGAGTGTGGCGTGTCATATTGCCCTGCAGACGCTATAGAAGCTGATGACATTGAAATTCCATTTGAAGGCTTTTCTGCTTATGTTGATGCTGATAGTAAATCTTATTTAGAAGAAGCTGAGATTGATTTTGTTACTGACCAGATGGGCTCACAGCTTACGCTTAAAGCGCCCAATGCGAAATTGCGCAAAGTTGATGACGATGCACCTTTATTTGAGCGTGTTGATTATTTCTTAAAAGCTGAAGTTAATCCTCAATTGGCTGGCCATGGTGGAGAATGTTCATTAGTTGAAATTACTGATGATGGTTATGCCGTTTTACAATTTGGCGGTGGCTGTAACGGCTGTAGTCAAATTGATGTCACCGTTAAAGATGGTATCGAAAAGCAATTGGTTGAGTTAATGGGTAATGAGATTAAAGGTGTTAAAGACGCAACAGAACACGAACGTGGCGACCATTCATATTATTAAACATTAATAGTAAATTAAATTTGTCACCAAAAATAGGCCAAGTTATCATTCTTTGATACTTGGCTTTTTATTATGAATCGCTTAGCCAATTCTCATATTATTTTCCACTTTCCTCATTAAGAATCATTCGTTCTTTATTTTTATTGAAATGCCGAGCTAAGGTGATACCACGTACCAGCATAAATATGGAGAATGCTGCCCACAAACCGTGATTACCCCATGATTTTAATAAAAACCATGCAGGGAAGAAACAAGCAAAGGTCGAAATAAGCATGCTATTGCGCATAATCGTAAATTGCATTAAACCGATATAAATACCGTCATATAAGTAACACCAGCAAGCTATAAGCGGCAATATAATGACCCAGACTAAATGTTGATTAGCAAAATTAATAACTGAAGGTATCGTTGAGATATTACGAATAAAAAATTCACCGCCAATATAAAATACCGCGGTATATCCTAACGAAAATATAAAGGTCCAAAATAATGAAATGTTCACAATCATTTTTATTTTATTGCTGTTCTTAGCTCCTTTAGCCTGTCCCACCAACGCTTCAGCAGCATTAGCGATACCATCTAAGCCAAATGAAATCAGTAATAAAAAGTTCATCAAAATAGCGTTGGCGGCAACAACATTATCACCTAACCTTGCCCCTTGAAAGGTCATAAACATAAAGCATATTTGCAAACATAATGTGCGGATAACAATATCTCTATTCATTTTAAAATAGCTTTTTAAGGCCACTTTGTCTAAAAGAGCAAGCCAAACATCACTTCGATACTTCAATAACTGTGACTGGTATTTTTTCCAAATAAAAAGCAACCCCAAAAATAAGCCCGTATATTCGGCAATTAACGTTGCTAGCGCTACGCCCTTAACCTGCCAACCCAAACCCCATACAAAAGCGAGATCCAGGCCTAAATTAACAAGATTAGTAACGATTAAAATCCACATAACAGATTTTGCTTGATGATTTCCTAATAACCAACCCAAGATGACTAGATTAGCCAAACCTGCAGGTAAGCCCCAGATACGAATATCACTGTATTGTCGTGCATAAAACTGTACTTGTTCAGAGCCTCCCGCCAACGACATCGCTAAATCTAAGTAATATGTTTGTAAAATAATAACCATCGCGCCAATTCCACCGGCGACAAGTAAACCTCGGGCTAAAATACTGAAACTTTGACAATGTTCATTTGCACCATAAGCTTGTGCGGCAAGACCGGTTGTTGACATACGAAGAAATCCACACAACCACACCACGAAGGTGATCACCATTGCGCCAACACTGCTACCACCTAAATAATAGGCATGATCCAAATGACCAATGACCGCAGTATCAACCAAACCTAAAAGTGGCACGGTAATATTTGATAAGATCATCGGAATAGCAAGAGCAAAGAGTTGTTGATGTAGTGAGTGATGGTTAAATTTGAACAATGTTTACTCTTATTTATTAGGAAAAAGTGAGGAATTTTTTGACAAAAAGTACTATTTTTAATAGTTCAACAAGATTAAAAGCGAATGTTATGAAACGATATAAATTGGTTTTTTTAATTTTACTCTATTGCTGCAGCTACTTTTCTCATTCAGCAGTGATATTACAGTATCACCATGTATCGAAGAATACCTCATCCGGTACAAGTATTTCTCCAAAACAATTTGCAGCACATTTACAATATCTCAAAGACCATAACTTTAATGTTGTGCCTCTTTCCGAGATTATGAATTCCATTAAAAAGCAGCAACCATTACTTAATAAGAGCGTGGCTATCACCTTCGATGACGGCTACCGTGATATTGTCGATAATGCTAAACCTTTACTCGATAAATTCAACTACCCATTCACTATTTTCATTAACCCTGCCACGATAAATAATAATTACTCCGGATTTTTATCATGGCAACAATTAAAACTCATGGCAGAAGAAGGAGTGATTATTGCCAACCATGGTTTAGAGCATAACTCATTAGCAAGAATGCCTTTGGATCTCAACGAACAACAATGGTTTGAAAAACAAACTATTCTCTTGGCTAAGGCAGAGCAACTTATTAAAGATAATATCGGTCAAAATTGGCAATATTTTGCTTTTCCCTTTGGCGAATTCACACCAACAGCACAAAAGTGGCTTACAGATAATGATTATATTGGTTTTTCCCAGCAGTCGGGAGCAGTAGGTTTAGCTACAGATTTAAGTGCTGTGCCCCGTTATCCCGTATCAGCACCTTATGATCAAATACCACGACTAATAGATAAGTTGCATTCATTACCTTTTACGATGACTTTATCCGGTGATAATGCAAAAACTGTATTTTTATATCAACAATCAAGCTCAATTACTTTCGATGTTATCGTTGATGACTTTCACCCCAGCCAGCTCAATTGCTACATTTCAGGCTTAGGAAAGCAGAAAGTCAACTGGTTAAATAAAGGCACATTTAAAATATCTTACAGCTCACCTTTACCCGTAGGGCGAGTAAGATGTAACTGCACGGCGCCAAGTATTAGTGAACCCGGTAGATACTATTGGTACTCAAAACCATGGTTTATTTTAGAAGACAATGGCGATTGGTATCCGCTGTAAATACCATTAAAAGCACAGAGTCTTGTTAATACAAGTTAACAATTTTTTTAAAATCGCTAACTAGCTTTTCAGCTTCAATAGTCGGTATCTTGCCTAAAACTTGATTCGGCTGAAATATTGCGGCTATCTGCCCTTTAGGATTAATTAATATCATTGATGCACTGTGGTCAACCGTATAGGGTTTGCCGTCTAACTGATCATTGATTGCATACATTAATCCAAAATCGCGTGTTAATGGGAATAACACCTCATGCCCCCCAGTAAGCGCAATAAATTCTTTATTAAAATATTTAATATAATTTGCTAAAACGTCAACAGTATCTCGTTTAGGATCAATCGATAAGAGCATCACTTGTATATCGGCAGTGATAGACTTTAAATCATCATAAACAAAATTAAGCTCTTGTAATGTTGTTGGACATACATCAGGACAAGAGGTATAGCCCAAAAATATCCACGACCATTTCCCTTGCAAGTGCTGTCGAGTAAACGTCTGATTGTGATGATCTGTTAAGCTAAATTCATTAATATCACGTGGCTCCTGATAATACAGCGCATACTCAGGTAATTCACTTTGAGATAACTTAGCAAAAAGTAGCGCACCAGTAGCAAGTGCTACTAATGCAACAATGGCATAAAGTAATTTGGTCATAAGGTTATTATTTTTCTTTTATTAATAAATTTTCGATTAGCCCATTGGCAATAGATAGTGGTCTAACAACAGCACCACAAATAGTATCATTAAGTGAATAATCGAAAATTTAAAGGTATCCATTGCAGTTTCTTCAGTAGCGTTAAATTTCAATTTCCATGCGTACATAAAGAAACCTAAGTTCAAAACGACAGCACCAATCAAATACAACCAACTCGACATACCGACTAAATAAGGTAATAAGCCAACAACAAATAACAGCACGGTATAAAGCAATATTTGTGTTTTAGTGAAGTTAACACCGTGTGTTACTGGTAACATCGGAATATTTACCTTGGCATAGTCATCTTTACGGTGAATTGCTAATGCCCAAAAATGTGGCGGTGTCCAAGTAAAAATCAACAGCACCAACAACAAAGCATTGCCATGTATTTCGTTAGTCATTGCCGTCCAACCTAACAAAGGGGGAATAGCTCCAGCTAAGCCGCCAATGGTAATATTTTGTGGCGTAGCCCGTTTTAAATACATCGTATAAACAAAGCTATAGCCAACGAGACCAGCAAAGGTCAGCCAAGCGGTAAGTGGATTAACAAAACTATATAAAATCGCAAAGCCGCTTACGGCTAGCATCATCGCAAATATTGTTGCGTCTTTTGGAGCTAATCGTCCTGTTGCTACAGGTCGATTATGTGTTCTCCCCATAATGCCATCAATACGTTCGTCGACAATATGGTTAATTGCTGCAGCTGCAGATGATAAAAAACCGATGCCAAGCATTGCAGGCACTAACACTTGCCAAGGTATTGCTCCCGGTACAGACAAACACATGCCTACCAGTGCAGTTAACACTAATAAAGCTACGACCCGAGGCTTGGTAATTTCATAATAATCACGCCAAGTAGCGCTTTCAGTTGACTCAATACTTGTATCGGACTCTATTACTTCACTCATTATTCTTTCCTATATTTTTCGCTTTAAACTATAAGTTAAAGTAATTAACATTAACATTAAACATGCTGCAACCACGTTATGACTAACTGCGACTATTAAAGGCAATGAAAACCATATATTACTAATACCTAGACTTATTTGACACAATAAAACAACGCCAAGACCGGTGGCTGCATTTTTCAAAAATCGAGATTGTGCACGACCAAAAATCGCAATGGCTAGCCACAATAGGTAAACACCGGTAATTATGGCGCCCACTCGATGCACAACATGAATGGTGACACGTGAATTATGACTTAAATGTCCAAATTCATATGTTTCGCGTTCTGGTGGTATTAGATCAAAAGAATCATCAAAGGTTATTCGTTCTTGCCAACCGGCTTGGCAGATAGGTAATTCCGTACAAACCAGAGCAGCGTAGTTCGATGACGTCCAGCCACCTAAAGCTATTTGTGCGGACAAAATTGCTACGCCCAGCATGGCGTAACGTGCATATTTTTTCAGAGAATAATCGCCACCTGGAATACGAAAACGACTGAGCCTTAAATATAATAAAAATAACAAACATAAGGTAGTTAGGCCGCCCATTAAGTGACCCATTACCACAACGGGCATTAATTTCATCGTGACTGTCCACATACCTAGTGCTGCTTGAAAAGTAACAACAATAAGAATAAACAGTGGTAAGAATACAGGGGTTCCTTCTTTACGGCGTCTAAAAGACAAAAATGCAATCGCTAAAATCAGTAGGCCTAATGTGCCAGCAAAATAGCGATGGATCATTTCATTCCATGCTTTATGCGGCTCTACTGGACGATCGGGAAATGCCTGTTGAGCTTTAATGATCTGCTCACTGGTTTCTGGTACGTCAATTAAACCATAACAACCGGGCCAATCAGGACAACCTAGTCCAGCATGTGTTAAACGTGTATATGCGCCTAGACTTACTACGATTATTGCCAATAAAATACTGACAATGACTAACCTTTTTAAATCAGTATTTTGAGAAGCTCTCATCTTAGCCAATCCTTGAATATTTCAGTAATTTTTTCAAATCGGCTAATATTTCTTTACCAAACATTGCTTGTGCATTTACATCAAGAGGAGGTTGGTGTGATAACACCACATTTCCTAAAGTATCAACTATCAATACTTGTGGTTTTTTAAGCTCGTTAATTGTTTCGCTGGTTGCTGCAACAAGTGTCCATTGTTTTTGCTGCAACCTTGCTCGTTGTTTATCTGATAACGTCCCTTGCACTAAGGCAACATGTTTTACGCGAGGTTTTTCCTTTCCTAAGGCCACATAGGTATTGTGAACACTTAATAGTGTTTGTTCACATTGCTCCGAGCATTGTTTTGGCAATACATACATAATAAGCCATGTTTTTTCTAAATCTTGTTGTGCGATACCTAACTTCATTAATGTCAGTTCGTTTTCGACCAAGGTACCTTTATTAGTAACACCATAATTGAACCAATTTTGGGTTAACGCGAGTTTTGCTAAAATAATGGGAAGGGTGAATGCTACTAAGACTAGCACCATATTAGTACGTGATTTTTTTTGTTGTGCCACACTCATACATCTAAACCTTATTATTATTGTTATGCTTGGTTTTCATTTTTACTAAATTTGATTAATGCCCCAATCATTAACATCAACCATGCAACACCTAAACTAAACCATTGGAAAGCATAAGCTCGGTGTTTTTCTGGGGGCATCACAATCGGTTGCCAATTTTTTTTATAACCTACCTTATCTGTTTTATCTAAGTAAACGACAAAGGGCAAGAGCTGAACATCAATTACTTGTGAAAATTTTTCCAACTCTATTTGCTGAACACGCAAAGGCCATTGATTTTTATTAAATTTTTGTTCCATTAACAAAATACCTGCTTCAATCAGTCGAACATGACCTTTTAATTGATAACTACCAACAATAGGTTTTATGTCAGGTAATTCTTGACGACTAATTGAGCCTAAAACCCAGCCTAAATTTACCAATATTGCTTTATCGTCAACCTCAAGTACTTGATAAACACGATAGCCAAGTTGGCCACTGTTGGTCTGGTTGTCTAACAAGAATTGTTTTTCATCAACAAATTCGCCGTTTAAACGAATAGGTAGGTCATTAATTTCATCAGGTGATTGTTCAAGGACTTGTGCCAAAGTTAAGGCATTTTTATTGCTGAGTTGCTCAATTCTCGCCAAACGTTGCTCTTTTTCTAAAGCACGATCATTTTGCCATAAACCTAAATTGATTAATAAGGCTAAAACCAATAGAGTAAACACCAACCAAGGTATGGAGATGTTTGTTACGATATTTTTCAAACAGATGGATTCCTTACAACAACGTCAATATGAACAATTAGGAGATCTTTTAGTGATAATTAAAATAATACTCGTTGGATGTTTAATTTTTATGATTTACAACTTGTTTAAAGCTCTACTAGTCATGAATAGAAACGACCCTAACAAAGCATCTATGGCTAAATTTATTGGCCGTCGTGTGATGATTTCAGCTTTTATTGTGATCCTAATGTTAGTCGGAATAATGACTGGAGTGATTACCCCTAATCCCCGCCCTTTTTAACCGTTACCTCTAATTCATTCGTTAAAAAGAAGGCACTAACTTATATCATAAGTAAGTACCTTCATTTTACTATACCCATTAAATTTTAAGAACTACCTTTAGAATCAACGGGTATAAACTAATATTAGATTATTTATATACTTGTCAAAATGCAGTTTATCAGTTCTTGACATAAACTAAGTACTTACATCTATATAAGCAAATTTCGACCTAAATTATGTAAACAAATACAAATAGTATAACCCAAACAACATCGACAAAATGCCAATACCAACTTGCCGCTTCAAAGGCAAACGCATTGTTAGGTGTAAAGTGACCTTTTAATACTCTTAAGAACACCACAATCAACATGATGGTACCTAAGGTAACATGCATACCATGAAAACCTGTCAGCATATAAAAAGTGGTACCGTAAATGCCACTATCTAAATACAGCTTCATCTCTTCTGAATAACCATGCATATATTCTTCAACTTGGAAGAACAAGAAAGTTAAGCCTAAAATAATAGTTAAACCTAACCATATTTTTAATTGTTTGCGGTTATCCTTTAATAAAGCAGTATGTGCAAAATGAGCAGTAATTGAAGAGGTTAATAACAAAATAGTGTTAATCAATGGCAAGCCATACCAACCCATTTGTGTCGTTTCAGTACCGTCTGGTGTTTTAAGTAATGGCCAACTTGCTACAAACTCAGGCCATAATACTGCACCTGTCATAACATTATTATCTGCACCACCTAACCAAGGAACCGATAAGATACGCACGTAAAATAACGCACCAAAAAAGGCTGCAAAAAACATTACTTCTGAAAATATAAACCAGCTCATGCCTTGTCGAAACGAGCTGTCCATTTGATGGCTATACTTACCTGACATAGATTCATTAATAACATTACTGAACCAGCCATATAACATGTAAATTACCAGACCTATGCCAGCCAATAATAAATAGCCACCATAACCATCTGCTGATTGATTGTTGCCAAAATTATCAGAAACAAAGTTTCCGGCTCCAAACGCAATCATAAATAATGCCACGGCACCAACAATCGGCCAATGGCTATGCGCTGGTACATAATAACTTTCGTATTCTTTTGTCGTCATTGTTATTCCCCTAAACTTAATATATACGCGTGAGCGCACATAATGCTTATGAATCTACCTTGCCTGTAACGTCATATAAAGTATATGACAAAGTCAGTGTTGAAATATCTTCAGATAATTCTGGATCTACATAAAACTGTAAACCCATTTCAACTTCTTCACCGCCTTTTAATGGCTGTTGTGTAAAACAAAAACATTCTATTTTTTGAAAATACGCAGCAGCTAGTCCGGGTGACACTGACGGTACGGCTTGACCGATAATGTCGCGATTTGATTCATTTTTAGCGTAAAATTTAACAAATTTCACTTCACCGGGATGAACTTTTACTTCTCGTTCCATGGGTTCAAATTGCCATGGTATACCTTGTGCTGTACGACTAATAAATTGCACAGTAATGATTCGAGATGTATCGATACCATCGGCTGCATAAGCAACCGAGGCACCATTTGTTTTTCCATTTAACCCGGTAATATCACAAAACACATCGTATAAAGGTACCAAAGCGAAACCAAAACCAAACATTCCAAACACTATAAGCACAAGCTTTTTAACGACTTTGCTGTTACTGCTCTGGATATTTTTTTGTTCGGTACCTTTATTCATCTGTGTCACTTTTTATTAATCAATCTTTGGTGGTGTTGAAAAGGTGTGATATGGAGCAGGGCTTGCCACTGTCCATTCCAATCCTTCCGCACCATCCCATGGTTTAGCGGCTGCTTTTTCACCACCTTTAATACACTTAATCACTACAACTAAGAATATTAATTGTGATAAGCCAAAAGCAAAACCACCAATACTGACCCACTTATTAAAGTCAGCAAACTGCAAAGCATAATCAGGAATACGACGAGGCATACCCGCTAGGCCTAAAAAGTGCATTGGGAAAAATAATAAGTTAACCGAGATTAATGAACACCAAAAATGCCATTTACCCAATGATTCGCTGTACATGTGACCTGTCCATTTAGGTAGCCAGTAATAAGCACCTGCAAAGATAGAAAACAATGAACCAGTAACTAATACATAGTGGAAATGCGCAACTACAAAATACGTATCGTGATATTGAAAATCAACCGGTGTCATCGCTAACATCAGGCCAGAGAACCCTCCGATAGTAAACAAGATGACAAAAGCTAATGAAAATAACATCGGTGTTTCGAAGCTCAATGAGCCACGCCACATTGTTGCCACCCAGTTAAAGACTTTCACACCCGTTGGAACCGCAATCAACATCGTACAATACATGAAGAACAACTCACCAAATAGTGGCATTCCCGTTGTAAACATATGATGTGCCCAGACAATAAATGATAGCAATGCAATTGAAGAGGTTGCATAAACCATTGACGCATAACCAAATAATGGTTTCCGTGAAAAGGCTGGAATAATCGTAGATACAATACCAAACGCTGGCAAAATCATGATGTAAACTTCAGGATGACCAAAGAACCAGAAAATATGCTGGAACATAACCGGATCACCACCACCAGCAGCATCAAAAAAGCTGGTACCAAAGTAAGTATCGGTTAATAACATAGTAACCACACCAGCGAGCACGGGCATCACCGCTATCAATAAATAAGCGGTTATAAAGAATGTCCATACAAACAACGGCATTTTCATATAAGTCATGCCCGGCGCGCGTAAATTCATAATGGTAACAACAATGTTAATTGCACCCATTATTGATGAGATACCCATAATATGTACGGCAAATACAAAAAACGCGGTACTACCATTAGAATATGTGGTTGATAATGGCGCGTAGAAGGTCCAACCAAAGTTAGGCGCTCCTGACTCCATAAAAAAGGAACCAATTAAAATAGCAAAATCAAAAGGAAGAATCCAAAAGCTCCAGTTATTCATTCTTGGTAATGCCATATCTGGTGCACCAATCATCATTGGTATCATCCAGTTAGCAAATCCCGTAAATGCTGGCATGATTGCACCAAACACCATGATCAAACCATGCACGGTAGTTAGCTGATTAAAAAAGTCTGGCTCAACTATTTGTAACCCGGGCTGAAATAACTCAGCACGAATCACCATCGCCATCGCACCACCGGTAAGGAACATGATAAAGGAGAACCATAAATACAAGGTTCCAATATCTTTATGGTTAGTGGTATATAACCAACGTTTAATACCTGTCATCTTCCCATGTGAATCATCATGATGATCGTCGTGCGAATCGTGAGATTCTTGTTCTATAACATCTGTTGTCATTTTTTCTTCCCCCTACTTCGCACTGGCAGCATCAACTGCAGCTGGTTGAACTAAATCACCGGTATTGTTACCCCATGCGTTTCTTTCATAGGTAACTACTGCAGCGATTTGTGTTTTTGTTAACTGACTACCAAAAGCGGCCATGGCTGGATTTTTCTTACTGCCATTAATGACCATGTCTAAATGAACAGCAATATCACCTTTCGCAACTGCACTATCTTTCAAGGCAGGGAATGCTGGAGGTAAACCTGCGCCAGATGCTTGATGACAAGCAGCACAAGCAGTCATGTAGACTTCTTCACCCATTTTCATTAATTCGTCATGGCTATATTCTTTAGTTAAGTCTTCAGCGGGTGCTACTTGTGCAACAACATCGTCAACAACTGCTTTTACTTCATCAGTCACTTTTTCTGACATACTTTGTTCAGCACCACCAACAGCAGATTGCACATCGGATGCCTGTACAGCATCACCCGTATTATTACCCCAAGCATTACGCTCATAAGTAACTACTGCAGCAATTTGCTTAAGACTTAATTGCTTACCATAACCTTGCATACCCGTACCAGCTTTACCATTAAACACCGTATTGATATGAGTACTAATATCACCTAACGCCACTGGGCTGCCTTTTAATGCAGGGAAAGCAGGAGGTAAACCAGCACCTGAAACTTGGTGACAAGCCGCACAGTATGCAACATACGTTGTTTCACCTAATTGCATTAACTCATCCATTGAAACAGATGCATTTAATGATGCTTTTTCAGCTGCTGCTGCATTGGCTGTCATTTGATGTTGTTCCTCAATCCAAGCGGCATAATCAGCTTCAGATTTAACTTCAACAACAATCGGCATAAAACCATGGTCTTTACCACAAAGCTCAGCACATTGGCCACGGTAAATACCTGGCTCAGGAACATTCGTCCATGCTTCATTGATAAAACCTGGATTGGCATCTTGCTTCACGGCAAATGCTGGTACCCACCAAGCATGAATTACATCATCAGAAGTTATCAGAAAACGTACTTTTTTATTTACTGGGATAACAAGATGATTATCAACTTCTAATAAGTAGTTTTCGCCTTTCTCAGCAGAACTACCATTTTGATTTTCGTATTGATCACGAGGTGTAGAGAGAACGGAATAAAACTCTATGTCTTGGTCAAAATATTTATAATGCCATTTCCATTGCGAACCAGTAACTTGAATAGTCACATCTGCGTTATCATTATTTTCCATCGCAATAAGTGTTTTAGTCGCTGGAACGGCCATGGCGATCAGAATGACAATGGGAATTGCAGTCCAGAGAATTTCTACCTTGGTACTTTCATGAAAGTCTGCTGCTTTTGCTCCTTTTGATTTTCGATGAAAGACCATAGACCAAAACATCGCGCCAAAGACCACGATACCAATGGCAGTACATATATACATAACAAGCATATGTAGGTCATAAACTTCCCTACTTATTTCAGTTACACCTTTGGTCAGATTCAGTTGCATATCTGCCCAAACTGAGCTAGAAAATAAACTTCCTAACGCCAGCCAACTTAGGTTACGTCTTTTCACACGACATCTCCTTTCACCCTTCTATCAAAAAGCAAAATACAAACGTCAGAAATAGACATAATTTCTTACATTTACGTTTTGCTAACTATTTTTGTTGTTATTAATTTCGCGCTAAACATTAAGATTAACTGCGATTTATTGTTATTTTCGTACGTTTTACACCCTAGAATTACTCAAAACTTGATCTAGGTCAATTCATAATTAAAGAGATCAACGAAATAAAATCTAACAATTACAATAGAGTACTAACTCTAATAACATATATCACGGATAAACAAAGGGCTGTGATGATTGTTTTAATTTCATACAAGAGGAAAAACAAACTGTTTATTTCAGATATCCGGAGCGGGTTATAAAATGGACGTTTTTTAATCTATTTACGTAAATTGTTATTAACAATGATAATTATTTGATAAAAATGAAGCTTAGATAATGAAAAAGTGCTTAAAGTATAAAAACAGATGACTTATGTCACAAAGTGACTATAAATCCTAGAATCTAGTTTGACAAAAATACATTTAAGAAATGTATTGGTAAGTAAAATTATTAAAAAAAATAAGCACATAACTTATCCTTAAACATAAAAGCCACTAACTAGCGGCTTTTATACAAAACAGATTCTGTCAATGCATTCTACATCCAATCAGCAGCACGAATAACCCCTACAGCAATTCCTTCTATATTGAAGTCCTGTGATGCCAAATCTACTTTTATTGGTGAAAAATCTGCATTTTCTGCATGTAAGTAAACTATATTACCTTCACGCTTAAAACGTTTTACCGTAACGTCATCATCAACACGGGCAACAATTACCTGACCATTTTGCACATCGGTTGTTTGATGTACCGCCAATAAATCCCCATCTAATATACCGATATCTTTCATGCTTTCACCATTAATACGTAACAAATAATCAGCGGCAGGACGAAATAAATTACCGTCTATTTTATAATGTTCTTCGACATGTTCAATAGCAAGGATAGGTTCACCAGCAGCCACACGGCCAATTAAGGGCAAGCCCTCTTGTTCAATAAATTCTTCTGCGAGCTGAATGCCTCGAGAAGTACCGGGCAACATATGAATATAACCTTTTTTAGCTAGTGCTTTTAAATGCTCTTCAGCAGCATTCGCAGACTTAAAACCAAAAAAGCTCGCTATTTCAGCACGAGTTGGCGGCATACCGGTATCAGATATTTTTTCTTTGATCAGATCAAAAATTTGCTGCTGGCGAGGTGTTAGTGGTCTAAATTTGGTCATATTCTTACTCATAGCACAGTGTCCTGTATTTTTGCACAGTAATAACTGTGAGTATATACAGGCTGTAAATAAACGCAAGTTTTCAACATCCGTGACGTATTTTTTTGTAAGTTACTGCAACCTCTCATTTAAATAGACTAACACTTTGACCCTCTTGTTATAATTTGCTAATTTTACTGGCTCGTACAAATTAGTAATACAGCTTTTACAATACAATAATAATTGAAGGAATCGTCACATGGCATTGGCAAGAATATTAGTAACGCTATCAATACTTTTGTTGAGTAACTTGATAAATGCGCACAGCAATGAAGACAAAACGATTACATTCAGTACCCCATGGATAAGACTGTTACCGCCGACTGTTATGCACACTGCAGCCTATGTAACTATTGATAATTCGTCTAATAAACCAGATACTTTATTAAATGTAACTAGTACTGTTGTAAATTCATTGTCTGTTCATCAAACAAAAAATGTTGATGGTATGATGAAAATGTTATCTGCTGATAATCTTCAAATACCCGCCCATGGTAAAATTACTTTAGCACCGGGGGGTTACCATATTATGTTAATGGGCCTTGAAAGTTCATTGGTAGAAAATCAAGAAATAACAATGACCTTTGAGTTTAAAAATGCCGGGGAAATTGAGGTCGTATTTCCTGTCGTCAAGAGATAGTAGCTATTCTGCTTTTCATTAAGCTCCTTTTGCTCACACTGAGAAATTACATGAAGTTTTTATCCATATTCACATTAGGTTTATTTTTAACTGGTTGTGGTCAATCAAATACCTTTTCATCAAATGCCTTAACACAATTTAAGCAAAGTACTGATTTAGTTGCTGCGGCTGATATTTCAAGTGATGGTCAATATTCCTTAATTGCTGATCCACAAAAAGTTTGCGTATGGAATAACCTTACCAGCCAATTACAACATGGCTGTTTGGTTGGTGAAGCAAAGGATTATATTGAGATTGTTAAAATTTCGAAAAATAATGCTTATTATATAACCTCCAATCAAGTTGTTGTTCGCTTATACCGTTTACATAATGGTAAAAAAGTAGGTGAATGGCGATTAGGTGAAAACATTATTAATGATATTGCCCTATCAAAAAACGCCGATGTTATTTTGTTAGGATTACGCAACGGCAAAGCAGGCATCATTCGACCTTTTACCAACGAAGTATTCACCTTTAAAAAACACCGTCTCGACATTAATTCTGTCGCTTTATCTAGTGATGGCCTTACCGCTTTTACCGGCTCTAGTGATAAAACCGCAATATTATGGCATACCAAAACAGGTAAAAGTAAGCACTCACTAAAGCATAAATCTAGAGTAAACCATGTACAAATTAGTGACGATGGTTTAGTTGGTGTAACCATTGATTCAATAAAAGACCACAATATTTGGGATCTAAAAAGTGGTGAATCAATTTCAGAATTAGATACTCATTTACGCTTCTTTGAATTTAACCATTCAATATTTTCGGCGGATAATAAAGTATTACTTTCTGGCTCTCCCAAACAAAAATTACAATTGTGGCGAGTATCTGATGGCGCACTTATTGGACAATGGAAGGCATATCAAGAAAGCACCCGAGCCTCTGTTTTAGCGACTAGTTTTAATGAACAGCATCAAGCAATGAGCCTGACTACAGGCGGTATGTTAGAAACTTGGAATTTGCCACCGAAATAATTATACCGATATCAATGTTATCCAACTTTTTGCAAAGCACTTTTCGACTGAATCGCTTGAAAGTGTTTAACAACAAGTCGCAATATTAAAATAATGAGTAAAATTGCCGTACTCAGAGCAAACCAGTACGGTAATATTTCATGGTGTTCACCTAACATCGGGGCTACTTCAATATCATAATGTTTAACGAGGAAGTCAGTTAATAAACCAAATAAAACTGCAACACCAATAACACCGGTTAAATAAGAAACTACCGCTCTTTTTCCGAGCTCATTTGCAACAACACCTAAAGTAGCAATATTGGTGGCTGGTCCGGCTAACATAAAGACTAAAACAGCTCCCGGAGAAACACCCGATAATAATAAACCGGCGGCAATAGGTGTAGATGCAGTAGCGCAAATATACATAGGAATGCTGACTAAAATCACCACAACCATTGCTAATATGCCATCACCCCATCGTGTGAAAAAATCAGCCGGAACATAAGTTTGAATGAGTGCCGCAAAAAATAACCCTATAAGTAACCATTTCACCGTATCTTCTAATAACTTTGTACAACTAAAAGCTATCGCTTGACTAAATTTCTGCCAATGACCATCTGCTTTTTTTTGTTTTTCTTTACTAGCACAACAGCTACTTTCAACCGTTTCTTCTGGTTTTTGACTACTACAGCATGAAGGCTCTTCAATAATGACTTCACTTTTTGACGAACAGCATGAACTTTCAACGTGCTGCCCTTTTTCTGCTTCTTGTTCTTTTTTATCATCTCGCCCCACTAAAACACCAGCAACAATGGCGCTGGTAATAGCCGCTATTGGTCGAATTATCGCCATAAATGGACCCAATAAAACATAAGAAACCGAAATTGAGTCAACACCTGTTTCAGGGGTTGAAACTAAAAAAGCGGTCGTGGCACTTTTTGATGCGCCCGCTCTTCGTAAACCTAATGCGGCAGGAATAACACCACAAGAACAAAGTGGCATTGGCGCACCAATTAAAGCGGCTTTTACCGTCGTAACAAAGCCTTCAGACCCTAAATGTTTATTCAAAAAATCTTTGGGTAAATAAACATTAATCAAGCCTGCAATAAATAAACCTAATAATAACCAAGGTGCTGAAAGTAAAAACAGTTGCCAAAAATTATTGAGTAATAGCATCAACATTCTCCAATGCAGATAAAATAGAACAGTTACTTGCGTTTTCTTCACCACCACAACAAGCATCAGCCAATAAACTTAATGAATCTTTAAAACGAGATAATTCAGCTATTTTAGCTTCTACTTGTTGCAGTTTTTGTTCTGTGAATGTTTTAACATCACCACAACTATGATGTTGTTTATCAACTTTTATTGATAACAACTCTTTGATTTCATTTAGGCTAAAACCAACACTTTTGGCACGAATGATAAAATGCATGCCACGTAAAGCATCGTCATTATACAAACGATAACCTGCAGCACTTCGTGTTATTGGTGTGATCAACTGGTGCTTTTCGTAATAGCGTAAGGTATCTGTTGAAACAGAGAGTTTTCCCGCCAATTCACCAATTTTATACATCATATATCTCGTTATTCAATTAACCAATAATGCTACTATAAAGCTTGGAGTTAACACCAAGGTCAATAACTTTTTAATATTTATGACTCAATTGAACAAATATCTTCAAGTTTGCAGGTGATCGCCAAAACGTTTATGTAACCTATACGCTGTAACTGCTCTGCCGCAAATGTGGCTCTAGCACCTGTTGCACAGTGTAAATAAATGAATTGGTTTTCATTTGGATATAACTCAAGAATTTTCATTTCTAACAAGCCCCGAGGAATATTCACCGACCCCTTAACCAACTTTTGACTGACTTCGCTTGGTTCTCGTACATCAATAATAACACCGTTATTGTTAAGGCATTGTCGATAAGCATTTGTTGCGGTAATAGTATTTACCGTTTGGCGTATTTGCTTTACGATGTCTGGGATAGTTTTTAACATGTTATTTAGCCTATAAATTAGTTACCTTTATTACATTAGCATTTACTAATAAATAGCGTAATAATTAATTATCCCCGTGAATTGATTAGTAACAATATATACCTTTTTAAATGATTTGATGATAATCCGTTGTAAACTATACTTTAGAAAATTCATCTTCCCGAATATACATTGCTTTTGAGATTTTAAAATAACCATGAAGCCATTTTTATTACAAAAACTAATTAAAGACGCCACTAAAGATGATTCTCTTGATATCAAAGCGTTAGCGAAAGAATTAAAAGTAACTATCGCTTTAGTTAAAGAAAAGGATATGAAAAATCTATGCGAAATATCCTGTAATAATATGGCAGAAAAGCCACTATTAAAACTCAATGAAACCCTAGATAAAAAATCTCGTTTTACCTTTGTTGCTATTGCTCTTGCAGAATATATTTTAACGCCAGAGCGAGTGGAAAAAGCAGGTATAAACTACGATATATTTTTTCTTAGCGATATCTATAAACAACGTTATGGTTATCGGATGTTGTTAGCAACACGCTTAGCCGTTCCCGAACATATGATCGAAAAGTTATGTAATCATGCTCCTGGAACAGATGAATATATAGTTGAGTCTGACTATTTACCGCAATTTCTGCGTTGTTGTGTCAGTAATAGTTCGGCGTTGTTTCTTTTATCAAACTTTAGTGAACTTACAGATGCTTAGTAACTCACTTTATTGTCGTTAAAAAGCTTCTATCTCTAAGGAAAATAATGGGTATTGATGTCTGGTTTGCCTTCCTCTTAGCCTCTTCAATATTATGTTTTACTCCCGGCCCCACCGTGTTTATTGTTATGGCGCAGTCTCTTAATCATGGCAAGAAATCGGTATTGCCTTTAGTTTTTGGCGTATTGTGTGGTGATATTATAGCGATGACGGTTTCATTCATTGGCCTCGGCGCTTTATTAGCCACATCCGCAGTATTATTTAGCGTTTTTAAGTGGCTTGCTGCCCTATATCTGATTTTCCTTGGTATCAAAGCATGGCGTAGTGAAGTTAATATTGAAGAAGTTAAAACGATAACAGCTAAAAAGAATAGTATCTTCAAAGAGGCACTTATTGTGACGGCATTAAACCCTAAAGGAATAATATTCTTCATTTCCTTTTTCCCACTCTTTATCAATACGCAAGCAGCGGCATTACCTCAAATGTTAGTGATGGCTGGCTCATTCTTGATGGTATCGGCATTAAGCGCGTCTTTTTATGCAAATTTTGCTGGTTACCTACGCAGTAAGGTAAAATCAGATAAATTTCAACGTACGTTTAATAAAGTTAGCGGCACGATGTTAGCAACCGCAGGTGCTGTCACCGCATCAATTAACAAATAAGATAAGTAAGCGAAAATGACTCTTCAAGATGTTATCAAAAGGCTCGAACAACTGGCAAATCCTGACAAAATTCACCTTAAAAAAGAGAAGTTTGCTATCTCAGCCCATAACTCATTGGGAATTTACCATCAAGATCTTAAAGTTATTGCTAAAGAAATTGGCAGTAATAATCAGCTAGCTCTTGAATTATTTGATAGTGGTATTTACGAAGCGAGATTACTGTGCAGTAAAATTTTTAAGCCTGAAGACATAACAACAGCGTTAATGGATAAGTGGGTAGCCACTTTTGAAAACTGGGAAATCTGTGACTCATTTTGCATGGGCTTTTTTGTAAAAAGTGAATTTGCATTACAAAAGGCATTTGTGTGGATAGAAAGTGAACACGAATTTATCAAGCGTGCTGGCTTTGTGATTATGGCCGCCTATGGTTTTGCCCATAAAAAAGCAGAAAATGAAGTATTTGAGTCTTTTTTATCCGTGATTAAACAACATACCAATGATGACAGAATTTACGTTAAAAAAGCGGTAAATTGGGTATTACGAAATATTGGTAAACGTAATAAAGATCTTAATGCTAGCGCCATAATGACTGCTTATGAAATTTTAAGAATGAATAGTAAGTCAGCACGATGGATTGCTAAAAATGCTTTAACTGAATTAGAAAAAGCAGATCGTAAGTTTTTAGATTACCCTCGAGAAATCTATAGAAAATAAGCAAGATGGTTAAAAAAGCTCAATATCATCTTCTTCGCAGTCGCCACGAGCTAAAAGGTCTTGTTTAAACTCAGCTAAAGCTTCTTCAATTGGCATACCCGCAATAACTTTATCAAACATATTGCGCTCTTCTTCCATGGTATATTTACTTCGAATTGACTCTTGTAGTGCCTGCCACTCTATCGGAGAATACAATGCTGTGGGATCCGCAATTAATGTTGTTAATGCACTTAAACTTTGGCTAACATGGTCAAGTCGTTGGGTTAATTTATCGTAAAATTGAAAAGCTATTATAGCTGAATGCACTTTATCTAAGGCTGTAGTTGTTGAGCCCTCAATGATCAGTTTAAGTTTCTCAACATCTTCATCTTCATTTTTCATTTGTAATATTGATGATTGGATGTCACTTAAATTTGTCGCCAAAGCAGTAAATGAACCAGAGAGTGTTGCCACCGAAGAGTTCCCTTCATTCATAGATTGATCAATTTGTGCAACCGCTAAATTTAACATTAATACCGTTTCTTTAAGTTGACTCCAATCTAGGTCGGGACGTAATGCAGTTGAACCAGATAATGTACTCATGATCTTCCTTTATCTTATCGTTGTTCTTCAACGGAATACATTTCAGTATAGAAGTAATTTATCGACTTGCTGGCTATTTATTAAAAAAGTTATTAGCTTCTCTTTTGGAATTGTTTATTGGATAGTCGTCCAATAAACAATCAGCCATCGTGTACTTTAACCGAAGCTAATATTTTATCGATAAACCACCGTAGCGCTTTACCTTTATTATTTGTACGCCATGAACAAAAATGAGGTGTATCTTCCGTTTGTTCTTCAATATTTAATGCAACTAAGTCACCGGACTCAAGATGTTTTTGGATACGATGTAATGGTAAAAACCCAACGCCTACTCCTTGTAATAACGCGGCGATCTTGTGCTCCATATGACTCACTCTCAGTTTTTGTTGTTTATCAAAAACTCTATGCGCCATAATCGGTGAATTCTTTGATGAATCTCTGATAATAATGGAAGGATATCTTTGTATATCACGCTCTTTTAATGGCTGTTCTATGTTTATAAGAGGGTGTTCTTTAGCAACAACAAACAACCACGTTGCCACCATCAGCTGCTCAAATTTAATTCCTTGAGTATTCATCACCGGTGCTGGCCCACCAATAACAATATCAACACGATTTTCAATTATAGCTTCAAGACTACCGCCCATAACTTCTTCAAACAAATTAACCTGCACCCCGGTATTAAGCTGATAGAACTCAGTAATGATGGGATAAAGTTCATGAATATCCCAGCAAGTATCTATAGCTATATTAAGGTTTGATTCCCAACCACTATTTACTTGATGCGCAGCTTCAATAACTTGTTCGGCACTTACTAATAGCGCCCTTCCTTGTTCTAATAATACTTTGCCCGCGGGTGTTAAAATGGATCTGCGTCCTTCACGCCTAAAAATAACAAAACCGAGATCATCCTCTAGTTTTTGTACCGTATAGGTTATGGTTGATGGTACGCGAAAAAGTGCCGTTGCCGCAGCAGCAAAACTGCCCTTTCTTTCAATAGCATCAAGTACTTCTAACGCATCTAATGTTAATTTCATTTCAATTGTTCGAATATATTGAATAGTTTTATCAATATATTCCGATTTTTATATTTTTCCAAGGTTTTATAATAGTTCCATCTTCAAAATTTAAAAACAATTGAATTGTAAACTAAGGAATTAAAATGAAAGTACTACACATAGACTCATTACCACGCGGTGGCTTTGCGGGTTTAAAAGAAACACGATTAGTTGTAGATAATAAAATAGGTGGCAACCATAATACTTGGAATGGTTTAGGTAATTTTGTATATTTAGCCGATGCTCGGTTTTTACCTCATGGTGAAACACACATGCATTCACATCGTGAGATTGATGTAATAACAGTGATGTTAGAAGGTCGCATCACTCATGAAGGTTCTCTGAAAGATGGTCAATCGATGATTGCCAACCAAGTGCAAGTACAACGTGCTGGTGGCGAAGGTTTTGCTCATAATGAAGTTAATCCTGAGCAGAGTGAAAATCGTTTATTACAACTATGGGTTTTACCTGAAACAGCGGGAGAAGCCGCGGGTTATAAATTTTATGAGTTAGAAAAAAACCAATTAACAAAAATTTATGGCGGCAATAAACAACAATCAGCAACATTTGATAGCCATACCATTATTGAAATTGGCATTTTTGAAAAAAATCAAAGCGTCACTAAAAAAGGAAAATTCTTAGCTTATATTACTAACGGTGAAGCAATCGTAAATGGTGAACAAGTAAAGGATGGCGATCTTATTGATGGGCAAGATCTGACACTCTCAGTACTTTCAGACAATGTGCATTTGACTCTAATTTCACTTAATAATGTTTAACAATTTAATTTTTAAATAAGGAAAATCTATCATGGCTAAAATACTGACCTTACTTGCAAGTAATAACACTCAATCTATTAATCGTACCTTATTAAACATTGCTAGCCAAAAAATAACGGGGCATACACTCACTAAAGTTGAAGTAGCAGATCACCCGATGCCAATGTACGGTATCGATACTGAAGAACAAGAAGGTTTTCCTGATACAGCTAAACAACTTCGCGATATTCTTGCCGAGCATGATGCTTTCATCATCGCTAGCCCTGAACATAATGGTGCAATGCCTGCCGTATTTAAAAACACCATTGATTGGCTTTCACGCCTAGCCAATGCTGACAATCCAATTTTTGGTAAAAAACCAGTATTGTTACTTAGTACTTCGCCGGGTCCTAATGGTGGAGCTACTAATCTTAAAACATTAACGCAATTAATGCCTTGGTGGGGAGCGGATATGAAGGGTTCATATAGCTTAGGTAGCTTTTATGACACGGTTATTGATGGCGTACTTACTCAAATACATGACCAAGAGTTAACTGAGATTATCAATGATTTTGTAGGTGGTTTATAGTGATTGAGCAAAAATATCAAAGCCTAGTATTCTCATTTTTTATGGCTTTGTTGATGTCAGGCATCATGTCTTTTGTCATTAGTCTTTTTAATTTAGGTTTCATAGAAAACATCTTTTTTATCTGGTTAAAAGCTTGGGGCTTTGCTTTTGTTGTCGCTTTTCCCGTGATCTTGATTGTTACTCCTGTGGTTAAGGTTTTAGTTGCTTTTTTCATAAAAATTGATGAATAAAATGAGGCTTAAAAACTAAAACCATAGTGTTAGATAACAGCCCATTTATTTTCAATTAATATTCGTCTAAACTTACTTTGACAACAATTATTATTTGGTAACAGATGGTCAAATGGCTGTGTTTAATATTGTGTTTAATTTCAAAGTTTACATACTCCTGTGAACTAAAACTACGTGTACCAATGTCTAGCAGACCCCCTGCATTTGTCTATGAGAACAATACATGGTCAGGGTATAGTATTTCGATGGTTGATCTTCTACTTCGTAATGCTGGTTGCTCATATAGTATTAAGAAACTACCTTTCAAACGCGCCATTATGTATCTGAAAAACGGAAAGATCGACATGTTGATGCATGTAAGCAAGTTTGAGAGCAGAGAAAAATCGTTCCATTTTGTAGGGCCTCAATATTATGAATATGTTGTTCTCGTAGTTTCAAAGAAAAGTAAACTGGATATTAAGAGCTACGACGACTTTTCGCAATTGAGCCGTTCTATTGCTATAGAACGAGGCTTTTCCTATGGCAGCAGTTTTGAGAAGTTAATGAGTAGTAATAAAGGATTAAAAGAGAAAATTATAGAGGTTAGCTCGTTTCAACAAATGAGAGAGATGCTGTTACGTGGGCGTATCGATGGTTTCCTATATAATATTTTTTCTTATCGAAGTGATAATTCAAAAATTAGAGATCTTAAAGCGTTTAAAATACACCCTTTTATATTAACAAAAACAGCAAATTACTTTGCCTTTTCAAAAGTGACTGTCAATAAAGAGCTTTTGGATAGACTTAAACGAGCTTATCAAACATCTAGCAAAGATCCTCTATTTATTGATGCTTTAAGTCAAAATTAAATTAAAATACGATAAGACCCAAGTGACCCCAAGATCTAGAGAGAAGGGACGATTTTTGTTGCTGACAATCATAAGTAGCGCAAACTTCACCCCATCCTTACCACATCTTTTTTCATTATTTAAGCTAAAAGTGCTTACCTTTGAAGAGTAACTTGGGCAGTTAAATTATGGGAGCAATCCAGCATCCCAGAAATCTTGCTCGGTTGCGCCAACAACTAAACCTGAAGTAAAAACGGTATTAATAGCGTCAAGTTCAGAGTCACTAAAGCTGCGAATATCAACACCACCACTTGATGCCATGGTACCTTCAGGAAAGACTTCTGAATCTACGTGACAAAGACCAATACCATGCCCTATTTCATGGATATCAAAAATACCGAGGTTGATTGGATAATAAGAGTCACCTTTAATTAGCTCGTAATTATTGCCCTTGAATTTTGTCTTAATACAGCCTCCACCAGAACTCGAGCAAATTTTCTTCATTTCCGCGGTATTAAGCAGATTAATGGTTAATTGATTTGTTGTTGCTTTCGGTATTTTTGTATGACTACTGACCACCACATTAATGGTCATGTAACCTGCGAATGCGACATTCAATTTATTAACTTCCTCCAGCACAAATACTTCATCCTCACTACTGACATTGGCAGGTATTATCACTTCGACTGCACTGCCGGCGGGAAAAGCCTGCCAGCGGCTACTCGAACTAGGACAACCGTTATCACCTGAAAGTACAGATGCATAAGGACCTGTGCCAAAAAAAAGTGCCTTGATATGGTTCGACTTAGTTTCAAGCGAAATAGTGTCTACATGGCCCGATGGCCCACCAGAATCGAGGCAACCGAGTAGTAAAAACAAACTGCAAAAAGGGTAAATAAAAGATGATTTGATTAGTGAAATGAACTTAAGCGGCGACGCCTTTATTATTATTTTTCTCAAAACTAACTCCGAATAAATAGAACTGTGAAATATCAGAACGTGTTTGAATATCAAATCTCAAAAATCAGGTTCACAATATTTTTGTATCAGAAAAGGAGAGTTTAATTGAAGTGTGCCGTTGAAATCGTCCTTCCTTAGAAGTTAATACACTTATTATTTATTTTATTTCAATGTGTTAAGTTTTTTACTGTGTTTTTATTTTTAAATAAAAAGGGTCGTGACATTTGAGAGCGATTCTCATTTGTCACGACTCCCCTTTTATCCTTCAACTTGCAATTTTTGCTGTGGTATCATTCTTTTACTTCAGCAAGCGGCACCAATGGATAAATGATTAATAAATGAAACGTTCGAATTATATCACCCGCGAAGGCTGGGATCGTCTCGATAAAGAATTGAAATTTCTTTGGAAAGACGAACGTCCCAAGATCACACGCTCAGTATCTGAAGCTGCAGCACAAGGTGACCGCAGTGAGAACGCTGAATATATTTATGGGAAAAAACGATTACGTGAAATTGATAGACGGGTACGATTTTTAGTAAAACGCACTGAAGAACTAAATATTGTTTA
Source organism: Colwellia sp. (assembly GCA_013215655.1). Lineage (GTDB taxonomy): Bacteria > Pseudomonadota > Gammaproteobacteria > Enterobacterales > Alteromonadaceae > Colwellia_A. Next base: position 77,545 of record JABSOX010000010.1, on the reverse strand, counting down.
CCCTGATCCGCAGCAAGAAGGGCGCGTATTTTTTGGTGCATGGGTCACTTTAATCAATGAAGATGACCAACAAGTTGTTTATCGGTTAGTTGGCCCTGATGAATGGGATGTTAAAAAAGGTGAGATAAGTATCGACTCTCCCATGGCAAGAGCACTCTTAGGTAAATATGTTGATGATGAAGTCGTCGTACAAGCCCCTGAAGGTGAACGTGTTTTTGATATTACCCATATTCGTTATACACCCGCTCCACTTGAAGATGCAGATTTCAGCAAGTCGAGAAAGGGTTAGCTACAAGGCATTGATTGCAGAGAATAGTTATTCTCTTGTCAAAATCAATAACGCAGGACTGGTTTTCTAGCTTAACTCTGAAACTGCATCTTCAAGTGGAACGGGTATAAGTTATAGCTTGCATGTATTCGAGCTCATCACTGAATAATCCCTTGCGCAAATAATTCATTAATCGCCTCTTCGTTATAGTTTAACTGCTTAGCAAGAATTTCAACGGTATGTTCTCCTAGTTCAGGAGAAGCACTGCGATACTTAATCGGCGTGGCTGATAAGTTAATAGGGTTGGCAATGGTATTCACCAACTCACCATTTTTATCGGGTATTTTTTTTACCATACGACGATGTTTTATTTGAGGGTGTTCAAATACCTGGTCTAAAGTATTTACCGCTCCACAAGGAATAGATGCTTGCTCAAGTTGAGTTAGCCACCACTGTGTCGTTTTATTTGCCAACTCTATAGCAAGCATTGGAATAAGTTGTGCTCGAAACGTAACCCTTTGTTCATTACGACTAAATCGTTGATCTACAGCTAATTCACTACGGTCGATCAACTGACAAAACTTTTCAAATTGAGTGTCATTGCCAATAGCCAGCAAGATATTACCGTCTTGAGTCGCAAATATTTGGTAAGGAACAATATTGGGGTGTTCGTTACCTAACCTTTTTGGCAATGCTTTAGTGGTTAAATAATTCATGCCTTGATTTGCTAATGTCGCGACCTGCACATCTAATAATGCAATATCAATATATTGGCCTGTTTGTGTATGATGACGAGCCATTAACGCCGCTAAAATAGCATTGCAACTATAAAGACCAGTCATAATATCAACGACGGCTACACCCACTTTCATTGGTGAGCCGTTGGTTTCACCAGTTAAGCTCATCAAGCCACCTTCTGCTTGGATCATGGCATCATATCCTGCTCGATGAGCGGCAGGACCATTTTGACCAAAACCAGTGATAGAGCAATAGACTAACTGTGGGTTTATCTTTTTTAAACTATCGTAATCAAGGTCATATTTTTTTAGCCCGCCAACCTTATAGTTTTCAATGAAAACATCAGCTTGTAAAACCAAATCACGGATCAACCTTTGCCCTACACTTTGACTAATATCGATGGCTATGGCTTTTTTATTGCGATTAACACTATGAAAATAGGCGGCTTGTGGAGGTTGCTCTATGGTGGACTCTTTAATAAATGGCGGACCCCAATAGCGCGTATCATCACCGCTATTAGGTTTTTCGACTTTAACAACCTCAGCGCCAAGATCTGCTAACATTTGACTAGCCCAAGGACCCGCCAAAATTCGACTGAGATCTAGAACTTTAATGCCTTGCAGCGCAGTAGTCATGGCAGTTACCCATACCTATATAAATAAATTATTTAACTAAACGTGTTTTAAGTGGCACTTGGCAAACATCCAATACTGGCAGTGGCTTTTTATAAAAAAACGGATTGTCACGTTTACGACGTTTAACTAATCGCTCCGTAAAAGCTGTTGTTTCAGTATTCTCTACTTCAATTAAAATTTGTTGCTCTTTTGGCACATCGCTCATCATTTGCATACTAACTATTGGCGTAAAGTCTCGTGAATCAACAGCGGGCTGTCCTTCTATAACCGATGTTCTTCTAATTGCTTGTACATGCTCCATACCAAATACGACCCGACCAAATATTGTCATAATTCGATCTAAATACCGTAGTGCTTGGCCATTAGGTATATAAAAATGACTAGATGCAGAATCCGCTTCATTACCTCTAGCCATAGCGATAGTTCCCGGACAATGTGTTAGCCATGCTGCTTTTTCGCTGGGGTTATGAGCAATAGCAAAGCCGTCTTTAAAGCCCGTTTGCTCAGCAAATAAATCGTTGTCTTGCACTTTAGTAAATGACCACTTTTTATCTGTTGTCCATTCACCTTCAATTTTAAGGATGGGTACCGCTTTATCTTTTGCACTACCGTCTTCTGGGCCACCTTGGGCAACAAAACCATCAATCACTCGGTAAAATTTATTACCATCATAATGACCTTCTTTAACCAATTTTGAAAACTGTTGAACATGAGAAGGAGAAAATTGTGGCGCCAACTCAATCACGACTTTACCTTGTGGTAGGGTCATTAACACGGTATTTTCGGGACTAAGCGCTCGCCATTCTGTTTCAGCATTACAAGCGCTTGTTAATAAAAGACAAGCTAGAGAAAAAACATACAGCGGTTGTATCGCTAATTTCATTTTTACGTCCTATTATTTTTGTTTGGTAGAGTTAAACAAAAATGAAGGAATAGTTAAACTTATTAATTAGAGTTTTTTGCCTTTAATTAAATTCTCATAGCAATTTTATCTTGCTGGTATATCTTTAAACTCATAATTTGAATAGCTATCAGTCGAAATTTCATCAATTTTTGTAAAAAAAGCAAATCGTCCTTTCATCTGTAATTTGTTTTGTTGAGGTAATATTGCGCCATCCTTATGAATAAAATTAAATGTTAAAGCTAATTCTGAGATATTGGCACTAAATACCGGTGAAAAATCGGCATTATTGACTATGCTGATCTCTTCAATGAACTCAAACTGTTTATTATAAATTAATGTTCCTTGTAACTTGCCTTGAGCATCATCCCCTAATTGACTTAAATAGACTTTAAAGCTTGCCTTAATTTGACTGCCATTATCGAATACAAACTGAAGAGTATCTTGGTTGATCATTTCATCAAGCTTCATTGAATAATTTGCGCCTTCTGCTTTTTTATTAGCTTGCTTTATCTTATCTTTGATGAATTTTTTTTGTTGCCTAGCCGTTGGCACTTCGCCATTAATTTTAATAAGTTGCCACTGTTTATTTAACTTAATATTTGGTGAAAAGCGTTCAATACTGCTGGTTATATCTCCTTCTTCATTTTCGAAGCGGTTTACCTGATATGCCCACTTTTTTCGAGGCGTCTGTTCAAAGTTAGCTATTGCTGTACTTATTTTTTTCTTCAGCTGTGTAGCATCTACTATAATATTTTCTGCTGCCACTATATCAAAGAAAAATCCTACCCCAATCAAAGCAAAGGCAAATTTATTAAGCATATAATTCTCTTCATTCATTTAAAATGGCAAGCCTATAACGTGATAAATGAAATGAATGTGAAATCACTTAAACGATGAATATTTTTTATTATCACCTACAAACAAATTGGATCACTCCTATATTGATTGTTAACATAGCAAAAAATATCATCCATCCGTTACTTTGGAGTTTCAGTGAACAAAAGCCTCGTTACCAACTTACTTGCATTAATCGCAACGTTAGCTGGATATTATCTCAACCACCATATTCTTTTTCCTATCGGTATATTTGCGTTGTCAGGTGCCATAACCAATTGGCTAGCCGTGCATATGCTTTTTGAAAAAGTACCGGGACTATATGGCTCAGGAGTCATTCCTGCTCGTTTTGAAGATTTTAAAATAGGAATTCGTTCGTTAATGATGGATCAATTCTTCACTGAAGAAAATATCGATCGCTTTCTATCGAGTGGCTCTAGCACCGCAACAACTATCAACTTAACACCAATAATTGACAAAGTTGACCTTTCTCCAGCATTTGATGACTTAGTTGAGGTTATTGAAAATTCATCATTTGGCGGTATGTTAGCGATGGTTGGCGGCAGTGAAGCATTACAGCCTTTACGTGAACCTTTTATCGAAAAGATGAAGGTTACTATAGGCAACATTTCACAAAGCGAAGAATTCAACGAGTTATTACGTAAAGAACTTGAACAACCTAATGTCATGGCCGGCATGCGTGAAAAAGTCAGCGACATCATTGAAAAACGCCTCAGTGAATTAACACCGCAGTTGGTAAAAGAAATAATACAAACCATGATCCGTAAACACTTGGGTTGGTTAGTGGTTTGGGGCGGTATTTTTGGCGGTATTATCGGTTTAATCGCTGCAATTACCGACACTTTATAATAAAAGAATAAGTTCGCGATAATAAATGAAAGTTATCGCGAATTATTACCTGTAAAGATACAGTAACTAATATGTTCTTTAATAGTGCCAATCGGTATATTTCATTCACTATTTTCTCTAACAAAAACTTTAATTCCCCCCTTATTACCGCTATGCTTGCGCTTTAATCACAGGGACTTTTTATCATTCATTTTACGAAGGCGTACAAATGAATAAATTCCCGCTCATTGTATAAGGTAAACGGAGACATGTTTGGTAGCTTAAAGGCTTTGCCTGCCGATCCAATTTTAGGTTTATTGGCTAAATATCGTGAAGATTCAAACTCACAAAAAATAGATTTGGGTGTTGGTGTTTATAAGAACGAAGCGGGACACACCGCAGTTTTAGACTGTGTAAAACGTGCCGAGAAACATCGCAACGATACCGAAGATAGCAAAGTATATATTGGCCCAACGGGTTCACCATTATTCAATGACGAAATGAGCAAGCTCATTTTTGGTCATCATAAAGTTTTAATCGAAAACCGTGCTCGTACTATTTCAACTCCCGGAGGCACAGGTTCTCTACGTGTTGCTGCTGAGTTTATTAAGTCATGTAAAGCAGGCGCTACTATTTGGGTAAGTAATCCTACTTGGGCGAATCATACAGGCTTGTTTGAAGCCGCTGGCTTAACCGTTAAGACTTATCCGTATTATGATTATGAAAACAAAACTTTAGATTTTGACGGTATGTTAGCCGCCCTTAAAGAAGTTAGCAGCGATGATGCGGTGTTATTACATGCTTGTTGTCATAATCCAAGTGGTATGGATTTAAATAATGAACAATGGCAGCAAGTTGTTGAAGTTGCCAAAGGTATTGGTTTTTTACCGGTGCTAGATATGGCATATCAAGGTTTTGGTAAAGGTTTAGACGAAGACGCTTACGGTTTACGTTTAATGGCTGAAAATGTTAAAGAGATGATTGTATGTAGCTCTTGTTCGAAAAACTTCGGTTTATATCGTGAGCGTATCGGTGGCTTTACTCTTATCGGCGAAACACCTTTAAGTGCAGACATTGCCAATTCAGTCGTACTTTCAGTAGTACGTGGTATTTATTCAATGCCACCAGCACATGGTGCAGCACTGGTAGAGACCATTTTAAGTTCTGATGAATTACGTACACAATGGCATGCAGAGTTAAAAGTAATGCGTGATCGTATCAACGGCAATCGTCAATTATTAGTAGATAAACTAGTAGAAAACGGTGTAACTCGTGACTTTAGCTTTATCGCACGCCAAAGTGGTATGTTCTCGTTCTTAGGTATAAGCCCAGAGCAAGTACAGCAACTACAAGATGAATATAGCATTTATATGGTAGGTTCTAGCCGCATGAGTATTGCTGGTATTGCCAACAGTAATGTTGATTACTTAGCACAGTCAATTGCTAAGATCTTATAGTCGTCGATTAAAAACATTAAGTTAACTTATCGTCACTCTTTCACATCCATGTGTACGTGACATACTGTTCGTCCTGAACATAAATAAAACCCCGTAATGTTATCACTACGGGGTTTTTAATCATCAATAGAATCAGCTCAAATAATCATCAGAATTTACAACAATGGTTTCGACGCTAATAACAGCATCCGTATTCATTGCATCATAAACATGTGGATTTAAACCACTGGTTACAAACTCTCACCTTATTCCTGCCTTAATTAACTTTTTATCAATACTGAATATTAATGACTATTCGATATTTTATGATATATCTTGTTCAAAATTTACAAGGACAAGTATTAATCACAAAAAATCTAGTCTCGTTTGTATGACCCCAAGGTATACCTAATTAAAATGAAACTTTGTATTTCTAGGTAATTCGGGCACATGTCCCTATTTCGGGAATGAACGTCCCTATTTCGGGAATGGCACTTCACAACTCAAATTAACACAAAACGATTTTATGGTTATTTTTACTTAAACTTAGTATATATGACCACCTTTAGATTGTTTCGCTAATGTATTTAAAATAGCCAATTATCTCTATAAATTAAAAAACCTTATTTATCAACTCACTAACTTTTTTTTCATTATAAACACAACCTTTGTCATAGTATTTGCAACTTAACTAGTAGAAGCAGTGAAATTTCAGCCTACAAGTTGAATTTAAATACCAGAGGTTCATACCATGAAAAAATTTATTACTACATTTTGTGCAATATTATTAGCGTGTTCATTTACCAGCAGCGCCGTTACATCTGATGAGTTATTAAAAATAGAAACTTATAACATTCAACTTAAGTCAGCAATTAGACTGTATCAGTCTTCTGACTTTGAAAAAGCATTACCTGAATTAGAGGTATTTGCAAAAAGAGGCGATAAATTGTCTCAATACATCGTCGGCACTATGTATTTAAATGCACAAGGCACAGAGCAAGATTTACTGAAAAGCTATGCTTGGTTAACGGTTGCCAATGAACAACGCTCTCAAGCTTGGGCTAAGCCATTAAAAATGCTAGATAGTAAGTTACCAGAACAATTCTTGACAGAAGCGAATGATGAAGCCCAAAACTATATCGAACAATATGGCGTAAAAGCACAACATATGAAGTGTCGTGGTAAAAAATCATTAGGCTCTAAAAAAGGAAAATATACTTGTAAAAAAGTAGAAGTAAAATCAGGTCATTATTTCGTGAGCAATCCAACTTATTTGGCTCTGAATTAACAGTAAACATATAGAATTTAGTTATGAACTTTTTTATTGGTTGGTGAAATGTATAATTATCTTCACCAACCATTAAAGTTTCATTACATTGAAAAACTACCTATCTAATAAAGAATGACTCAATAACCACTCATATATACTTTCATCATAGGGATCGAATCTAGAGTCGTATACCGGATCTGCACTACCTCCAACCAAAGCACTAAGGTCAAAGAAAGCATGATGAATTGCATGTTCACCGCCTATTAATATTGACAGTTTAGGTAATACGGTTGGTTGACAATTATCAATGATCGCATTGAATCCACTGATACTATTTCCGAATCCAACTTCTGCATCACTGGTCGCGTGATAAGCCCAAAAAGGTACTTGCTCAATATTACAAAAATTATCCGGTAATTCATCAAGTTCAACAGTAAGTCCGGCGGATATTGGTACCACAGCAGCTATTTTCTCAGGGTGAGAAATAGCATAGTCATAACTCATAAAACCGCCTTGGCTCCATCCCACCATATAAATTCTTGCAGGATCTATATCATATGTAATTTTTTGCATATTCAACAAAAGCATCAATTCGATCCGTAATAAGTTTACGGCCTGATCCTGGCACAGACCCTATTTGAGGCGCAAGTACGACAAAAGACAACTCACCATCCCATTCCCCGTCTTCAATAAGTTTAGGAATACCATAATTTCCAATAACAGTATCTAATGCTAGGGTAGGATTGGTATCTGCAAATTGTGCATTTCCCCCAAAGCCATGAATATATATTAATAGTGGTGGCTTTTGATTTTCCTGTTTTCCATAATCGGATGGAAGATATTCTAAGTAGCCAAAATTAGACATGGTGCTTCCCAAAGGTCTTCTATAAAGCATGGTTGTAGTGGTATCCATCACTCGCACTAGCCGTGTTTGTTCTATTGCTGAAAGACCATCCTCATCAGTTATAGAATAACGAATAAGATAGTCTCCTATAGTATTACTATTAACTTGACCTTCAAAATGAATAGAAGCGCTAATATCTCCATCCTCTAAGTCAGCTACAGTAGCCCCTTCTTCTTCATAGCTTTCGCCCAGTGAAAGAATTATTGTTTTTTCACCAATCAATGAAATAACAGGTCTGCTTACATTATCTGAAAAATCAGGTAACTCAACATCCCACCACATATCTACTGGTTCAGGCTGTTCAGGTATAGGCAATGCATCAACCACTTCCATTAGTGTTTTTTCCTTACCACATCCAGATATAAGCGATAAGAGTAATAGACTACTGACAACATATTTCCATAAAAAATGTTGTTTCTTTACTAAACCATATGATTTATCTCACTCAATTTTTATTATTATCGACAGCTCAAACAACCGGAAGCAGTCATATAATATTTCACAGCAATAAGTAACTAAACGCCCTAGCTGTTTTTTAGTTATAAATTGTACAAACCCCCAACATCTAAAGTAATCGCTTTTACATTAACAACAGCATCCATATTCATCGCACCGTAAATATGCGGATATAAACCACCGGTTGCAGGTTCCCATTTTATTTCAGCTTTTACTAATTTTTTATCGACACTGAGGATAAGCGGTTGTTCGGTATTCTTATGATACTTATTAGCAAGGCGAGTGAGTTGACTTTTGGGGCTAGCATGAATGAAACCCTCACTTTGTAATGAGTCACGTACTAACACCCCAGCGGTTTTTGCCTGCTGATATTCTGCTTGTGAAGATAACAAATAAATATACGGGTCATCAAAATTTTTATTTTGAGTTTTATCTGAAGATAATATTGAATTCATAATTTTATTATTTATACCTGTATATACCTAAATCTCAAAAATGCTAAAATACCAAATCAAAAAACAAATAGCTAATGCCAAGTGTGTAAGTTAAAACTGGAAAATAATAAATGAATAAACCATGCCACGTCGGCTTGATTATGGATGGTAATGGCCGTTGGGCTTCAAACCAAAACTTAAACCGTAATGAAGGCCACAAAGCAGGTGCTAAAATATGCATGGATATTATTCATGAAGCAATTAATTTAGACATTAAAGTACTATCACTCTTTGCTTTTTCTACCGAAAATTGGTTACGACCTGATGATGAAGTGCTTAGCATCATGTCCATTTTGAATAGCTACTTAGAATCTGAAATTTTAGCCTTTCTAAAAAGGGGAGTGCACTTTAGAGTCATTGGCGATCGCTCAAAATTATCAACAAAAACTCGTTTTTTAATGAGCAACGCTGAAAAACTTTCAATTAAAAACAAAGGCCTGAAGCTTGTTTTAGCGGTTAACTATGGTGGTCAAGATGATATTCTAAGAAGTATCAAAAAGTTAGCAGAAAAAAATTGTGACTTTAAAAACATCCAATTTGATGACTTACAAGAAAATTTGGATACCACAGATTTACCGACCGTCGATTTAATGATCCGTACCAGCGGTGAACAAAGGTTAAGTAATTTTATGATTTGGCAGGCAGCTTATGCAGAATATTACTTTACACAAACCCAATGGCCTGACTTTACTGTTGAAGAATTTTCACAAGCAATTAATACCTTTGGTCAACGTGAACGAAGATTTGGTAAAATAGATAATAAATCATGAGATCTTTTCCTCAAAAAATAAGTTTAATGTTCACTTTAATCGCCATCATTGTCTTACCTTTATTGGGTGGTTATATTGCATGGGGTGATTTACCGCCAGAGTTTTCAATATTAGCAACAACAGAAATAAGCAGACCGAGTTTCAATTTAACGGTTTTTATAGTGCTATCTTTGATGTTTATCAGTATTTTTTCTTTTTTATTATTCCCTCATTATTTTGGTTTTACGAAAGTTACTGCAAAGAAAAACATGCAAATCAAAAACCAAACTTCATTACCCTTTTGGTTTTGGTTAGGTGCATTCACATCGTTTAGCTGTTGGCTGATTATGTGGGGACAGTTTTCAGTTCTTGGTTTCGCTTTACATTATACCTTTGTACCTCTTTGGTGGGGATTTATACTCTTTCTTGATGGTATATTGTTTAAACGAAATCAGGGGGTTTCCTTTATTTCAAAACATCCTAAGACGTTAATAATTACGGCTATTACGTCAATGTTTGGCTGGTATTATTTTGAATATTTAAATTTCTTTGTTTTACAAAATTGGTATTACCCAGATCTTGACCTAATCGCTAGCCCTTTCACCTATGTATGGTCGGCACTTACCTTTAGTACTATCTGGCCGTCATTATTTATTTGGTATAATTTATTAAAAACAATGCCTACATTTGCTCATAAATATAGGTCTGGACCTGTTATTGATTTATCACTCAAGTCTAAAGTTTTTATCGGCGTCATCGGCGCTCTTATTTGTATTACCACGAGTATTTGGTATGACTTATTTTTTTGGATGGTTTGGCTAGGTCCTTTAATGGTTGTTAGCGCTATCTTAAGCCTTCTAAAAATTTGGACACCATTTTCACCCATCAAAACGGGTGATTGGGGTCCTTGTATTTTAATTGGTATCGGTACACTGTTTAACAGCTTGTTTTGGGAGATGTGGAATTTTTGGAGTAGCCCTAATAATCCTAACTACTGGAAATATAATTTACCGTATGTTCAAGAGTTCTTAGTTTTTGAAATGCCTATTTTAGGCTTCAGCGGTTACATATTTTTTGGCAGTGTTTGTTGGGTAATGTTTATCTTACTCGGTAAAATATTTAACTTTTCTACCGATATTGAATTAGTCAAATATCAGCGATGAATACTAACATTACAGTCAGCAACAAAAGCAATACCCTAATTTTTGATTTTGATGGTACCTTGGCGGATACCGAGCAGATCAATTTTGTAATTATGAACGAACTCGCTGAACAATATCATTTCCAAAAAATGACCATTGAAGATATGCAGCGTTTGAAAACATTATCAGCGAAGGAAGTGCTTAAATTCTTTCAAATTCCTTGGTATAAAACGCCGTATATTTTATATCAAGGTAAAAAGCGATTGGCACAAAAAATAAGTAACGTACAAACCTTTGAATATTTACCGCAACTGCTTTATTTATTAAAAGAAAATTATCAATTGGGTATTGTTACGACTAATTCAAAAAAAAACATCATTCAATTTTTGCTTAATAACCAACTTGATTTTTTTGATTTTATTCACTGTAATGCCAAGCTTTTAGGAAAGGAACGAGCTTTACAAAAAACGCTCAAAAAAAGAAAATTAAGTATCGACAATACCTTATATATCGGAGATGAAATACGAGATATTATTGCTGCTCATCATTGTAAACTGGTAATTGTCGCTGTAAGTTGGGGCTATAATTCTATCAAAGCTCTAAAACAACAGCAGCCAGATTACCTTGTTCATTCAATTAATGAACTAAAATTAGCCATTGATGATTTTTTTGTTAACAAAACACTATCCGTTTAGGTTTAAACGTCTATCTTTGATAAACTTCATGTTCGAAGAACAATTTTACTATTCAAAAGGCAACAGTTTTGGTCACTCACGGCAATTTATTTATTCTTTCAGCTCCTAGTGGTGCTGGAAAATCTAGCTTAGTTAACGCACTGTTAGCCCAAAAATCTTCTCGACCAATGCAAGTTTCAGTATCTCATACCACACGCTCCCCTCGTCCCGGAGAAGTAAATGGTCAACATTATCATTTTGTTTCTGTTGATGAATTCAAAAAGTTAATCAGTAAAAATGCTTTTTACGAACATGCGCAAGTTTTTGATAACTATTACGGCACCTCAGAAGTAGCGATTGATGAGCAACTCACACAAGGCATTGATGTGTTTTTGGATATTGATTGGCAAGGCGCTCAACAAGTACGGATGAAAAAACCTGAAGTAACGACAATATTTATTGCTCCTCCTTCAAAACAAGAATTAGAACAAAGATTACATAAGCGTGGGCAGGATAGTGATGATATTATCAAGTCGCGTATGCAACAAGCACAATCAGAATGCTCACATTATCAAGAATTTGATTACATTATTGTCAATGATGATTTTGAACAAGCATTAATAGATTTAACAACGGTAGTGAACAACCAACGTTTAAAACGCAAACAGCAAGTTGTACTTCACGAACAGTTATTTGCTGATTTACTTAATATTAGCTAATATATTATCGTTTAAATATCACTCGTAGCTTGCTTAGTACCATAATGATCAAGTAGACTACGCCACTATTTTATAAATTTTAATTGTTGGAGTGACCAAATGGCTCGCGTAACTGTTGAAGATGCCGTAGAAAAAATCGGTAATCGTTTTGACTTGGTGTTAGTCGCATCTCGTCGTGCTCGTCAAATTGCAACGGGTGGTAAAGATCCTTTGGTTGAAGTAGAAAATGACAAACCAACAGTAGTAGCTTTACGTGAAATTGAAGCAGGATTAATTACTACTGAAATCATGGATGGTTATGATCATCATTCACAAGTACAACAAGAGTCAGCTGAATTAGCTGCCGTTGCTGCTATCGTTGGTGGTCAAGAACAAATAGGCTGATAATACTTCGATTATTCAGCATCGCTACCATTCGCTTCCATGTGAACGTAGCATACAGGTTCTTCCTGAATATAAACGCGTAACTAATTTTTAATTATTACGCGTTTTTTATTTGTCTTTTGGTCAAATGGATATAAGCAAAAATATTGGCTTTATCAATAAATCAACGTATCCTTAAGTTATCTATCAATATCACATACTAAACTCAATCAGAGTCGTATTTTTAACCACCCTTTAGGATATTTTGAGTGTACCTTTTTGAGCCTTTAAAAGAACTCGTTTCCAGTTATTTGTCGAAAGTACAAATAGACTTACTCAAACAAGCTTATCATGTGGCAAGAGAAGCCCATGAAGGTCAAATGCGATCAAGTGGTGAACCTTATATCACTCATCCTGTTGCTGTAGCCATTAATCTCGCTAAAATGCACCTTGATCACGAATCCTTGATGGCTGCGTTATTACACGATGTTATTGAAGATACCTCTGTCACTAAAGACGAACTTGCTGAATTGTTTGGCCATACTGTTGCTGAGCTTGTTGAAGGCGTCAGTAAGTTAGATAAACTCAAATTCGACAATAAAGAAGAAATGCAAGCGGAAAACTTCCGTAAAATGGTACTTGCCATGGTGCAAGACATTCGTGTGATCTTAATCAAACTTGCCGATCGTACCCACAACATGCGTACACTTGGGTCTTTAAGGCCAGAAAAACGTCGTCGTATTGCCCGTGAAACACTCGATATTTATGCTCCAATTGCAAATCGCTTAGGCATACACGATATTAAAAACGAACTTGAAGTATTAGGTTTTGAAGCTTTATACCCAATGCGATCTCGAGCACTTAAATCTGCGGTAAAACAAGCACGTGGTAATCGCAAAGAAATTATCAATAATATCCAAGAAGAAATTGCCGCTCGCTTGGCTGAAAGTGGCATTAAAGCCGAAGTCATTGGCCGAGAAAAACATCTCTATTCCATTTATCGTAAAATGTTAAATAAAGAATTAATGTTTAACGAAGTCATGGATATATACGCGTTTCGTGTAATTGTTGAAGACAAAATTGATAACTGCTATCGCGCTTTAGGCGCCGTACATAATTTATTTAAACCTATCGAAGCACGCTTTAAAGACTACATTGCTATCCCCAAAACCAATGGTTATCAATCATTACATACTTCCTTAATTGGACCGCACGGTATTCCCGTCGAAATTCAAATTCGTACTGCTGATATGGATCAAATGGCAGATAAAGGTGTTGCTGCTCATTGGCTATATAAACAATCAGGCGATGAAAGAGGCACTACTTCACAAATGAAAGCAAGCCGTTGGATGCAAAGTTTACTTGAGCTCCAACAAAGTGCAGGTAGTTCCTTTGAATTTATCGAGAATGTAAAATCCGACCTATTCCCAGAAGAAATATACGTATTTACACCTGATGGACGTATTATAGAATTGCCCATGGGCGCTACATCTGTAGACTTTGCTTATGCTGTACATACCGATGTCGGTAATTCATGTGTCGGCGTTAAAGTTGATCGTAAACCTTATCCGCTAAGCCAACCAATAGATTCAGGACAAACCATTGAAGTTATCACCTCTTCAGCTGCACGCCCTAATGCAACATGGTTAAACTTTGTAGTCACAGCTAAAGCCCGTCAGCAGATCAGAACATACTTGAGATCACAAGAAAAAACAGAATCTCAATCCTTAGGATTACGTTTATTAAGTCATGCGCTCGGCAATACAAAACTTGCGGATATTGAGCAAGATAAAATTGACCAAGTAGTTAAAGAAAGTGGCAATAAAAGTTTTGATGAATTACTGATCAGTATTGGTCTCGGCAATGCACTAAGTATCGGTATAGCACGAAGGTTAACCAATGAGTTTACAGAAGATTCTGATAAGCAAAGTCAAAACCCTAAAGCTAAAATGCCGATAAAAGGTACTGAAGGCATGCTGGTTAATTATGGTAAATGTTGTCGACCCATCCCAGGTGACAGTATTTTAGCTTATTTAAGTCCAGGCAAAGGTTTAATGGTGCATCAGCAAGGTTGTCGTAATATCAAAGGACATGAACAAGGTAGTTTATTCCCGGTTAAATGGGATAATGATATTGATAGGGACTTTATTGCCAAATTACGCATTGAAATCATTAATCATCAAGGCGCACTAGCTGCATTGACCAACGTTATTGCCCGCAGAGGTTCTAATGTACACTCCTTAAATTCAGGAGAAAAAGATTCGGGCTTATACGTTATTGATATGGAAATAACCTGTCGCGATCGTATTCACCTTGCTGATATTATTCGAAAAATCAAAGTTATGATTGACGTACAACGTGTCATCCGTAATAAATAATTTAATCATTTAAGAGTAGCTAAAAGTTATGAAAACAATTATATCAACAGATAAAGCCCCAAGTGCAATTGGTACTTACAGCCAAGCCGTAAAAATTAAAAATACGGTTTACCTTTCTGGCCAAATCCCTCTAATCGCCGATACCATGAAAGTTGTTGATGGTGGTTTTGCTGAACAAGCCGAACAAGTATTTAAAAACTTAGTGAGTGTTTGTGAAGCGGCAGGTGGTTGTATTAATGATATGGTCAAAGTGAATATTTTCATGACTGACTTATCTAATTTTGCCACGGTTAATGAAACAATGAGCCGTTATTTTAAAGAACCTTATCCTGCTCGTGCTGCCGTACAAGTATCAAGGTTGCCAAAAGATGTAGAAATTGAAATTGATGGCATCATGGAATTACCAAGCACCAACTAATCGCTTGAATATAACTAAATATGCGCAGCGGATTTATTAAACCACAAAGATTGAATATATGACCCCAGAAAGACATCAACGCATCAAAGATATGCTTGACCAGCGCCAACCCGACTTAACAGTATGTATGGAAGGTGTTCACAAAACCCATAATTTAGCCGCCGTTGTGCGTACAGCTGATGCTATTGGTGTAAGTGATGTACATGCTATTTGGAAAAATGAACGCATGCGAGTCTCTGGTGGCAGTGCTGCGGGTAGTCAAAACTGGATCGATGTACATAACTATACCAATACCGTCGATGCTATTGCCGAACTTAAAAAGCAAAATATGCAAATATTAGTGACTAACCTTTCTGATAGCGCTGTCGATTTTCGCGAAATAGATTACACCAAACCAACAGCGATTATATTAGGCCAAGAAAAGTTTGGCGCCTCTGAAGTTGCGCTTGAATTAGCCGATCAAGACATCGTCATTCCTATGGTTGGCATGGTGCAGTCACTCAATGTTTCAGTAGCTTGTTCTGTAGTTTTATATGAGGCTCAACGTCAACGACAACTAGCGGGCATGTACAACAAACCCCGTTTATCTGAAGAACGCCGTCAGCGAGTATTATTTGAAGGTGGTCATCCTATTTTTGCTCAAGCTTGCCAACGTAAAGGGCTGCCTTATCCAAAAATTGACGAAGACGGACAAATTGTTGCTTCTGATAACTGGTGGCAAAAAATGCAAATGACCCAAGATGCATGGCAAAACATCGACGACTAATTTTACAGTTCATGGATAAATGTTAAATGTCTCAGTCCCCTTCTGGATTAGGTAAGCTTGCCCAAACGCCTGTTACGGTATTAAAAGGTGTCGGGCCGGGTATGGCAACCAAGCTTGAGAAATTAGGCTTAAATACCCTGCAAGACTTATTATTTCATTTACCGCTACGTTATGAAGACCGTACACGGATCACTAGCATTCGCAACTTGTTACCCGGTATTTATACCAACATCATTGGTGAAATCACTAATAACCAAATAGTGCAGGGTAAACGCCGAATGTTAATGGTTACACTTAATGACGGCACAGGTTCAATTAATTTACGTTTTTTCCATTTTTCTGCTAGTCAAAAAAATCACTTAAGCATCGGTAATAATATCCGTTGTTATGGTGAAATTAACCGCGGTGCACGGGGTTTTGAAATAGTTCATCCCGAATACAAACCGCTTGATAACGATCAAAGCTTAACCCCTGTTGAAGAAACGCTAACACCGGTTTATCCAACAACTGATGGCTTAAGACAAATATCCCTGCGTAATTTAACTGAACAAGCATTAGTTAGACTTAAACGAGGTCAAGTGGAAGAGTTATTGCCCAATGAATTTATTAACGAATCATATTCACTTGAACAAGCATTAACCATTATTCACCGGCCACCACCAGAAACGTCGACAGTCCAAATTGAAGAAGGTAAACATCCAGCACAACTAAGGTTAATAAAAGAAGAATTAATAGCCCACAATCTCAGTATGCTTAAACTAAGACAGTCGGTAGATAAACTTGATGCACTCGCGTTAGAAACAGACTATGAGCTAAATCAGAAATTTTTAGACTCTTTACCTTTTTCACCAACTAACGCACAAACACGTGTGGTTGAAGAAATTCGCAAGGATCTCGCTAAATTAACGCCAATGATGCGCTTAGTGCAGGGAGACGTAGGCTCAGGAAAAACTCTGGTTGCGGGTTTAGCTGCAT
This sequence comes from Colwellia sp., assembly GCA_013215655.1. Lineage (GTDB taxonomy): Bacteria > Pseudomonadota > Gammaproteobacteria > Enterobacterales > Alteromonadaceae > Colwellia_A. The sequence continues at coordinate 60,573 of JABSOX010000010.1, read as the reverse complement.
TAACCGCAATTGGGCAGGGTTACCAAGTTGCTTTAATGGCGCCCACAGAAATACTTGCTGAACAACATGCGATTAATTTTCAAAAATGGTTTGCTCCGCTGGATATTGCTGTAGGTTGGTTAGCAGGAAAAACCAAGGCCAAAGCAAGAAGGGTTGCACTTGAACATATTGCTAGCGGCGATATGCAATTAGTTATTGGTACCCATGCGCTATTTCAAGAACAAGTCATTTTTAATAAACTCACCTTGATCATTATTGATGAACAACATAAATTTGGCGTACATCAACGTTTATCGTTACGTGAGAAAGGTGTTTTTGATAACAAATATCCACACCAGTTGATCATGACAGCAACACCCATTCCGAGAACTTTAGCGATGACCGCTTATGCCGATCTTGATACCTCCGTCATCGATGAACTACCACCCGGTCGAACTCCAATCACTACAGTTGCGTTACCGGATACTCGTCGTGACCAAGTCATTGCAAGGATCAAACAAGGGGCAATTAATGACGACCGACAAACCTATTGGGTATGTACGCTTATTGAAGAATCAGAAGTATTGCAGTGCCAAGCCGCTGAAGATACTGCTGTATATTTACAGGAACAATTGCCTGAATTAAAAATTGGCTTAGTACATGGTCGAATGAAGTCCGATGAAAAACAAGCGGTTATGGATACCTTTAAATCAGGTGAATTACACTTATTAGTTGCCACAACAGTCATTGAGGTTGGTGTTGATGTGCCTAATGCCAGCTTAATGGTCATAGAAAACCCTGAAAGACTAGGTTTGGCACAATTACATCAACTTCGTGGCCGAGTTGGCCGTGGCGCTATAGCATCTCATTGTGTGTTAATGTATAAAACGCCTTTAACCAAAACAGCAACCAAACGTCTTGGTGTGCTTCGTGACAGTAACGATGGTTTTGTCATTGCCGAAAAAGATTTACAAATACGAGGCCCCGGCGAATTACTAGGCACTCGACAAACAGGTTTGGCTGAATTAAAAATTGCTGATTTAGTGCGCGACGCCGCACTCATTCCAGAAATACAACAAACGGCTTATTTGCTTTGGAAGAAATATCCAGAGAATGCCCAAGCACTTATTAACCGCTGGTTAGCTAACAAAGAGAAATATTCAAATGCTTAAAAAAATTAAAATACTATTTACACTAATCGTCACCTTTAGTTGTTTCACATTACAAGCCACTGACTTGTCAGTGGGTGATATTGCTCCCGACTTTAGATTACAAGCCACCAATGGCGATTTCTATCAACTTAGCAATTACAAAGATAAACAAACTATAGTTTTAGCTTGGTATCCCATGGCAAATACTCGTGGCTGCACTATCGAATGTAAGTCTTTGGTTGAAAAAGGGCAGCTTATTCGTGATTACCACGTCAGTTATTTTATGGCGAGTGTTGATCCATTAGAGGACAATAAAGATTTTGCTGAAAAAACGAAAGCTGATTTTCCGATGCTCAGCGATCCAACTAAAGCAACGGCAAAAGCATATGATGTACTAAATTTTGTCCGTGTCGCCAGCCGCGTCACTTTCTATATTTCAAAAGAAGGTAAGATCTTAAAAATTGACGATGATATTAACCCTAAAACGGCTGCAGAAGATATCGCCAGAAACTTACAAGAATTAAATATTGAGAAAGTATTCAATAAAAACAGCAGTTAAGAATGATTGTTATACAGAATGGACTAATTAATGGCGAAACCCAACAAAAAAGGTCCAACTAAAACCGTCGATATTTATTGTAGTAAATGCCGAACACAATTATTTAAATATCGAAAGGGTGGTAAAGGAGCCTTAGTAAAGTGTTTCAAGGAACGGATTAGCAAAGACTTTACTACGACACCCTGCACTTGCCCTCAATGTGAGGTTATCTTTGCACGAGATACGCTGATTAAAGGTACACCTGCTTTTAAAATAATTGGTGATAAGGTGTTTTTTAAATAACCATTTACAGTGACCGAGAGATTTCAGTTAAAAACTAAAACGTAGATAAATATATTTTAACTTTATCTACGTTTATTCAATCCTTTATAAATCAACTAATTAATTCGCGATACCTGAATGTCTTAATAGAGCATCAATTTCTGGGGCTCGACCTCTGAAGGCACTAAATAACTCACTGGGTTCTTGTGAACCACCTTTTTCTAAAATATTGGTCAGAAAATCTCTGCCAACTTGCTCATTAAAGACACCTTCTTCTTCAAAGCGCGAAAAGGCATCAGCCGATAAAACTTCAGCCCATTTATAGCTATAATACCCTGCCGCATAACCGCCACCAAAGATATGGCTAAAACCATGTTGAAAGCGATTAAATTCTGGCGCAGTAGTCACCGAATATTGCTGACGAACTTTGTTTAAAATTTGTTGAATATAGTTATCTTGTTCTGTTGTAGCTGTTTGTTCTGCATAATTGAGATGCATTTGAAAATCAAAAATACTAAATTCAAGCTGACGTAACATCTGCATCGCCGATTGGAAGTTTTTAGCGGCTAACATTTTATCAAGCATTTCTTGAGGTAAAGGTTCACCTGTTTCAAAATGGCCTGACATAAAGGCTAAAGCTTCAGATTGCCAGCACCAGTTTTCTAAAAATTGGCTTGGTAATTCAACAGCATCCCAAGGTACACCATTAATACCAGCAACACTGCTAGCATTAATTTGCGTCAACATATGATGGATACCATGACCAAACTCATGGAATAAGGTCACCACTTCATCATGCGTAAATAACGCGGGTTTATCACCAATGGGTTGATTAAAATTACAAGTTAAATAGGCTACCGGCAGTTGTATTTCACCATTAACAAGTTCTCTACGACCAACACAATCATCCATCCACGCACCGCCACGTTTTTTGGCGCGCGCATATAAATCAAGATAAAAGCTACCACGTTGATTGTTATCCACATCAAAAACATCATAAAACTTAACGTCTTTATGCCAAGTATCAACACCGGTGCGCACTTTGATGGTTAAACCAAATAAGCGACGAACCACTTCAAATAAACCCTTCACTATTTTATCTTCTGGGAAATAAGGGCGTAAGGCTTCATCTGAAATAGAATAGCGTTCTTGTTTTAACTTTTCAGCATAATAAGGTAAATCCCAAGCTTGTAGGTTGGTATTATCCGTCGATAATGACTGAGCAAAATCTGTTAATTCAGCAAACTCTTTCTGTCCTTGTTCTTTTGACTTAACCGCTAAATTTTCTAAAAAGGTTAAAACTTCGGCCGTACCACTTGCCATTTTAGTGGCAATAGATTTTTCTGAATAGTTGTCAAAATCAAGCAACAAGGCTAATTCATGACGAAGCTTTAAGATTTCAGCCATATTATCGCTGTTATCAAATTCACCCGCATTAGGGCCTTGATCTGATGCTCGGGTACAAAATGCACTATACATTTTTTCACGAAGGTCCCTGTTATCGCAATACATCATTACAGGTAAATAACTAGGGTAGTCTAAGGTAAATGACCAGCCAGATAGCTCTTTCTCTTTAGCAAGTGCTTGTGCTGCCTCTTTAGCACTATCGGGCAAACCCGCTAATTCATCTTCATCGGTAATATTTACGTTAAATGCTTGTGTAGCATCCATCACATTATTACTAAATTGAGAACTAAGCTCAGACAAACGTGTTGATATTTCACCATAACGTTTTTTATCTTGCTCGTTTAAGGCGATACCTGATAATTTAAAGTCGCGTAAAGCATTATCGATTACTTTCTTTTGCGCCACGTTTAGATTTTTATAATCATCGCTTTCAGCTAGTTGTTGATAGGCTTGATACAAGCCTTGGTGTTGACCTACAAACGTCCCATATTCCGAAAGCAAAGGCAGGCAAGACTCATATGCATCACGCAATTCATCACTATTCACTACCGAATTCATATGTGAAACGGGTGACCATAATTTTCCTAAGACATCATCAACTTCATCAATGGGCATCACCAAATTTTTCCAAGTGAAAACTTTCTGATTGGCGAGCACATCGGCAATAGCGTCTTTGCATTTTGTAATGGCCTGCTCAACAGCAGGTTTTACATGTTCAGGTTTTATTTTTGAAAAGAGAGGTAAACTTGCTTGTAATAAAAGTGGATTAGTCATAGGTAGTGAAAATTAATAAATGATACCTTAGATGTAAGTTCAAATAAGCAAAAATTCAAGGTCGGTATTAGGATTAATAAATAACATCCTTATAAAATTCAGTTATGAAATCAGGTTTTTTTCTTTTTAATCAAGATGACAACGCTTACCGTGAATACAATGTAAACATGTTGTTGCACGTTAGTGAGTGAAATACATAAGAACTTTAAAAGGTTCAACAAATTGTACTAAAATTAACATAACGTATATTCGTTGGTTTTTTACTCTGTGTAAGTAACTCTTTTTTTATTAATATTTGGTGCTTTTTTTGAATTTTACGGTTTTTAAAATATGTTTTTTATTGTTTTTAACGTTTTTGTTAAATTGCAGCTCTATGCGTTTAGCACAAGCAAAAATAAACAATCTTCACTTAGATCGTCTAACCGTTAAAGATGGCTTATCACAAGGTACCGTTAATACGATATTGCAAGATAGCCGTGGTTTTATGTGGTTCGGTACCGAAAATGGCATCAATATTTATGACGGCTACTCCTTCAAGCAACTCAATGGCCCCGATGGAGATTTTCAAAACTTTAGCGTTATAGATTTGATGCAAGATAGCAAAGGACTGATCTGGATAAATCTTTATAGTAAAGGGTTATATACCTACAACCCCAAAAATGACCACTATCAACATATTTTATCTCATGCTCCTAAAAACAAAGACTATTACATTATAGATGTAAAAGAAGATGCTAATAATAGTTATTGGATTGCAAGCTCTAAAACATTGGTGCTTTACCATGCTGATACAGGCGAATCAAAACAAGTTATCGATTTATCATCGAAGTTAAAAAATAAAGATAATATTTTTGAAATAGCGCTACACAATGAAATTGTTTATTTAGGAACGAGGGATGGCGTTTTTGTTTACGACATAAAAACAAAAACACTACGTAAGCTGCCCGATGTATCTCATTCAAATACACATAAAGATTCATTTTATCTCGCTGAAGCCAACAAAGCATATACCGTTAACATAAGTGACAAAAATGAATTATTTATAGGCAGTAACGACGGTGTATTTAGTCTTGATGTAAGTGATATGCATCAATATATTGCTAAAGAAAAAAATCTGCCTTTATATCAATTGGTCATTGAAGGCATTTCGACATGGAAGTTTTTTACAGATAACAAGAAACTGTATATTGGTAGTCATGAGGGTTTGTTTGTCATAGATACAACAAACCATGAGGTTGAATATTTATTTTCTTACAGTGATGCCTTTGAAGATATATCAGACAATATTATTTCTTCACTCTTTATGGATAATTCGGGGATATTCTGGCTAGGTACAAACTCCACTGGGCTTTATCAATGGCAGCCTCAACGGGAGTTAATAACAAATTTTCGTTATCAACAAAATAGTGTTGCGAGTTTAAGTACAAATGAAATTTGGGGGATTTCACCCCATAGTAACGACCCAAACTTATTTTGGGTTGGTACCGCTAATGGCCTAAATTTAGTTAATAATAAAGCTCATACAGTAGAGCAATTTATCGTAAATTTAGATTCAAAAGCACAATATACCAGTAGTTATATTTATGAGATATTAGAAGATAGTCAAGCACGGCTTGTTTTAGCCACGCCAAAGGGCGTGCGTGTATTTGATACCAAATCTAAAAAAATCATTGAATCACCATTTGGTGATAAAGTGGCAGCCTTATTAAAACCAGAACAACAAAGCATTGTTTTAGATACATCTGATAATTTGTGGACGGTCAGTTCTGAAGGGCTTTATAAAATATCTCTAACCACAGAAGCCATTGATTATTTACCTGAAATAACCAAAAAAGTTTCTGCGGATAAAATTTATAACCTATTTGGTTTTTTACCTAATAGCTCTTTATTTCTCTTTTCAACCAATGATGCTTTATGGGCATTTGATGACAATACCAGAGTAGTGAAACGTTTGTACCATCACCAGAATGTTCTCGCTACGGAGTGGTCGTATATTGATAACTGGGTAGTAAACGACAATATTCTCTGGCTAAGTTATTCAAGTAAAGGACTCGTTGGTTTAGAATTACCATCTTTTACTGCCAAGTACTTCTTTGACCAGAGCAATTCCATTATTGACGATGATTTATATGGTGTACAAGCCGATGTTGATGGTGATATTTGGTTTTCCACCCACAGTGGCATTTTTGTACTAAATAAAGAAAGCCAGCACTTAAGAAAATTTACCACCAGCCATGGTCTTGTAGCCACTGAATTCAATGCCTTAGCACATGCCAAGTTACCTAATGGTAAATTAGTTTATGGCTCAATGGGGGGCATCAGTATTTTTGATCCCATTAAATTAAAAAATGTACACCGTCAGAAAAATACTCAAGTGAAAGTCACCAATGTGGAAATACTTTCAAGAGAAGCAACCTTTCCTTTATTACTCAACTCAATGGAGGATTTAGCATTGCGATATGATGACTTTGGCATTCGTATTGATTTCTCCACTTTATCGTATGTTGAGAGTGACAATATCCAATTTAAATATACGCTATCTGGTAATAAAAATATTGATTACCCCCTAACTTACGAAAATCATATTACTTTTCCCAATTTACCATCAGGACATCACATTCTAACCATTAGAGCTAAATCGCCAATAACCGGTGATTTTTCTCAACCAACACAATTACACCTTAAGGTCAGTTATGCACTTTGGGCATCTCCCGGAGCCTACTTAATTTATACCGTATTCATTTTCTCAGTATTCGGTTTTTGGTTATATCGTCGAAGGATTCAGCGTAAACAGTTATTACTTGCCCATGAAGAAGTTAAGTATCGAGAAAACCGTCTGCAATTAGCATTAACAGGTAGTAACAGTGAAGTTTGGGACTGGCAAGCCAATGACAATTTAATGTTTGGTAAACGTGGTGCAAACGATTTGGGTTATGCCGACTTAGCCTCTTCGTATCATTTCACCAAACATGCTGAATTAATCCATCCTGACGATAGAGAAGCCTTTTTACTCAAATGGGAAAAGTTTATTCTCGCCAGCGATATGAGTAAAAATTTTTCTTGTACCTATCGATTAAAAAGCGCCGATGGACAATGGCTTTGGTATAAAGATTTAGGAAAAATTGTTGCTTTATCTGAAAGTGGCAAACCAAATCGCATTACAGGTTCATATACCAACATTACCGAGTCGCGAGCAGTACAAGAACGTGCTTTATATTACGGTGATGCCTTTAAGCAAACCAAAGATTGGGTGCTTATTATTAGTGAAAACTTTACTCGGGTAACAGCAAATAAATCATTAAGAGATGTCTTTGGTTGGTCTGAAGAAGAATTTAAGTTTTCTTACGACATTCTAGGATTAAGTCGCAAACGCAAACGATTTTATAAAGAAATTTTATCAACCTTAAAAGAAGGGGAGCATTGGCAAGGGGAAGAATTAATACAAGTTAAAAATGGTGAAGAATATCATGTCATCATTAAAATCAATGTCAGTAAGAATGAAGCTACCAATGATCTACATTATGTCTTTATTTTTACAGATATATCGGCACAAAAAACAGCAGAGCAAGAGTTACGCTATTTAGCCAATTATGATTATTTAACCAATTTACCTAATCGCTCACTACTGCTTGAACGTATCAAACATGCCATGGCATATTCAAAACGTAAAAAACAATCAATCGCTTTATTCTTTATTGATTTAGACCGCTTTAAGCAAATAAATGACTCATTAGGACATGACTATGGTGACATGTTACTCAAAGAAATTACTTACCGCCTATCAAACATTCTACGTGTTGATGATACTGTTGCGCGTATTGGTGGTGATGAATTTGTTATTTTGCTTGAATCTTTCAAAAACAATTCACAACTGGGAAAAATTGCCCAAAAAATTATTAATGTGATCGAACAACCTGTAATTTTAAATGAAAATACCGTCGGTGTAGGTGCAAGTATTGGTATCGCGCTTTATCCTGACGATGCAAATGATTCTGACGAATTATTGCGCCATGCTGATGTTGCTATGTACCACGCCAAACAAATAGGTCGTAATACTTTTCAGTTTTTTACGCAACGGATGAACTATGAGGCTAGTGCTCGGCTGAAAACAGAAAGTAACTTACAAGCTGCTCATAAAAATAATGAATTTATTAATCATTATCAACCTATTGTAGATGCCTTTGAAGGCAAAGCTAAAGGCGTTGAATTATTAATGCGCTGGCAAACCAAAGATGGGCTTATACCACCGCTATCTTTTATTCCAATTGCAGAAGAACTCGGCTTAATTATCCCGATGACTGAGGCTGCATTAGATCGTGGTTTAGCGGATTTAAAAAAATGGCGCAAACTACGCCCAAAAATGTTTTTATCCGTTAACTTATCACCACAGCATTTTGCTAAAGACAGTTTAGTGCCATACATCACCAAGCTGTTAGCTGAAAATGACTTACCCGCAAAGGCACTAAAATTGGAAGTGACCGAAAGCGCCTTAATATCTGAACCTGACAAAGCCATTAAAACCATGCGCGCTTTATCTAAGCTTGGTGTATCACTCGCCTTAGATGATTTTGGTACTGGCTATTCGTCATTATCATATTTAAAAAACCTTCCTCTCGACGTCATTAAAATTGACCGCGTCTTTGTTTCAGGCATTGGTGAAGACAGTGCCGATGAAGCCATTGTTGATGCAACCATTGTTTTAGCTAAAAATTTAAATATGCGTTGTATTGCCGAGGGTGTCGAAACCAAAGAACAATTAGATTATTTAGCTGAGCGCGAATGTAATTATATTCAAGGGTATTTATATAGCAGACCCATTGAAGCGAGTAAAATAACCGAAATGCTAGAAATAAATAGTACAGAGTTATTAGCATTTTAGTTCATATTAAAGCTCTTTTGTGCGCCAACGTACAAAATGATTGTTTATACGTACATATAAGCACGAATAAACCAGCTAATACTTGATTATTTTTGCTTTGCTCCCACATCTCTTTTAATAGTTAATTATTAACACCCAAGGAACCTCACATGACCCAACATTTTGATTATATATCCATTGGTGGTGGCAGCGGTGGTATCGCCTCAGCAAACCGCGCCGCCCGTTTAGGAAAGAAAGCAGCAATCATTGAAGTGGGTCCTATGGGAGGTACTTGTGTTAATGTCGGTTGTGTACCTAAAAAGGCAATGTGGTATGCAGGTCAAATTGCAGATGCTCTTCATTATGCGGCAGATTATGGTTTTAAAGCTCCTTTACAATCATTCGATTGGTCAACTTTAGTCAAAAATCGCGAAGCCTATATTGAGCGCATTCATGCTGCATATCAGCGTGGTTTCGATAATAACGATGTTACTATTATCAATGGTTTTGCCACTTTTGTTAACAAAAATACAATTGATGTCAATGGCACTTTATATACCGCTGACCATATAACTATTGCTACGGGTGGTCGTCCTTCAATTCCTAATATTGAAGGTGCAGAATATGGCATAGACTCTAATGGCTTTTTTGCCTTAACAGAGCAACCTAAAAGTGCTGCAGTTATTGGTGCTGGCTATATTGCCGTCGAATTAGCTGGAGTATTTCACGCGTTAGGTACAAAAACACATTTATTAGTGCGTAAAGAAAAACCGTTACGTGGTTTTGATGATATGTTAAGTGATACCTTAGTCGAGCAAATGGCGAAACATGGACCAACGTTACATACCCAGAGCATCCCTACTCGTATTGAAAAACATAGTGATGGCTTATTAACCGTACATCTTGAAAATGGCAACTCAGTTGGCCCAGTAGAATGCTTAGTTTGGGCAATAGGGCGTGAGCCTGCTAATGACAAAATCAATCTTGCTGCTGCAGGTGTAGAGGTTGATGAACGTGGCTTCATCCCTACTGACAAATATCAGAATACCAATGTCAGTAATATTTATGCGGTCGGTGACAATACGGGCCGCGCGCAATTAACCCCCGTAGCCGTAGCCGCAGGACGACGGTTATGTGAACGTTTATTTAACAATAAGCCTTATGAGCATTTAGATTATACGAATATTGCCACGGTAGTATTTAGTCACCCCGTTATTGGTACTGTTGGTTTAAGTGAAAAAGATGCCATTGCAGAATACGGCGACGAGCAAGTTAAAGTATATAACTCACAGTTTACTGCGCTTTATCAAGCTCTTACTGAAGATTACCGCGACCCAACACGCATGAAACTAGTTTGTATTGGTAAAGAAGAAAAAATTGTTGGTATTCACAGTATCGGTTTTGGTAGTGACGAATTATTACAAGGCTTCGCTGTCGCCATGAAAATGGGTGCAACCAAAGCTGATTTTGATAATACCGTCGCTATTCATCCTACGTCAGCAGAAGAGTTTGTTACGTTGAATTGATGGTATATAAAACTACTATTACATGTTTAGATCTCTGGAAAACATGGAGATCTAAACTAATTTATCCATAATCCGTCTTAGCTGATAATTACCTACTTTATCGTATTAAATTTGTTTAAATGACGAAGAGCAAGCCTGACCCTGTCTTTATTAGAATAGCTCAAACTATCGTAGACAAGATGTAATAGTGAATGAAATTACGGGTTACTTTATTATTTCATCAACCTGATTTAATTTAGCGGGCAAATAATTAATCCCTTTTTTATCAAGATTTGCAGTACTAATGAATTTATTCACTGATACCGGTTGCTGTATTTCTATATTTGCTAACTGCCAATTATTCTCCATTATTTCAAAAACAATTCCTGCGGCTTGCTCACCTAAACCATAATGATCAGGAACGATTGCGAAAGAACCAAGTGGTATTTTAGTAAGAAATTGTCTGATCCCAACAATAGCGGGTAATTTTGACTTTGCTCTTGACGGTAACCAAGCCTTTAATAATGCATTAGAAGTTAACAACGCATTATCATTTAGAATCCATAAAGCATCTACTTGTTTGTTGAGCTGGTTAAGGGCATTTTTGACATGCTCTTCCATTTTTCTAGCTTTATTTGGTAGTTTAATAGCAATCAGTTCAATGCCTTCTGCTTTACAAAATCGTCTGTTTTCTTCAATAATATCAGACATCCAGTCTCGGTGGATAACACCGAGTTTTTTTACAGGTATGCCTAATATGGTGCGCATGGCAACAGCACTGATCACTGCAGGAATCTCATATCGAATAGCGGTTGTATTTTCAAGTTTGTCTACAAAAGTATCGACAAATAATGCTGCGATCGCTATCGCAGGGGGGAATTTTTCGACTGTTCTTTTTTCCTGAAATTTAGCATACAAGTTAACAGCTTTATTACCGATAAGAATCACTATTTTGGGTGGGTCTTGAGTAAATAAATCTTCAATTTTCTTTATCGTCACACCCTTTTTTACCATCATTTCATAGAGTGAAACTTCGCTTTCCAATTCATCATTTAAACTTTTTACAATTTTGTCAAAAGATGGGTTTGTTCCCCTAATGACTAAGGCGTTTTTTGCAAAAGCTGCGTATATTGGTAAATTAAGTAACATGAAAGCTAAGCAAAATTTACATACTTTACTATTTATTGGGTTTATAATAGACGCCATTCGTCCACCCCCAATATAGTATTTAATTTAGTGTCAAATGCAGCAATACACTGTATTACATCTCTATCATTTGAACTATCGATTGCGGCAGATGCGAGTCCGAGTTTAATACCCGGCTTTGTTTCAACTAAATTCAAATTTGATTTTAATTTTAATTGGCTATAAATAGATTCGGAAATAAAAATACCATCGACAGAACCAAAAGTTATTAGCGGCAGTAAATCTTCCACTTTAGTTACACGTTTTAATTGAATCTTGGTCTTAAAAAGGTTAGTTATAAATTCCGCCATCGGTTTACGTCCCAATAAATCAACAACGCCTATTTTTTTCCCTGCAATACTTGCTAATTCGAGTTGTTTATCGATGGAAACTAGAACATAGCCCTCTGTTTCAAAACCATTTTTTCTACCAGTGAGCACCGTATTAAAGGCTTTACTGTATTTAACTACCGGCTCTAAGGATAAAATAGCGCTAGGGGGATTTGCATTTACTTGTCTATGAAAATCTTTAGCACGACCAAAAACGGTTATATCAATTCCCGAACAAAACGAGCCCATTTTTTCTTGCATTACATTTGCTCTAATTTCCGTAGGTATGAAAACATATAATGACTTCGCTGCGAGAGGGAAAGAGAAAGCCATGGCAAACACAATTATTTCTATGTGTTTTATCATGTTAATTTTCCTGAGTATCTATAATTAGAATTCAAACGTCCTTCTTGACCATATTCATCAATCAAATTGTAAATAATTTAAGTTAATCTATTTAAGTTTAGCAGTGATTTTGGTTTTTACTATCTATGAACATAATGGCAAAAATTCAACTACACTGAAACATAGTTGGCTGATACTACATAATATAGAAACAATCCATTGATCATGAGCCTACTTACACTTCGAACATATTTCTGGGGCTAATCATGAAACTTGATATCAAAATAATTGGTTCTCTGTTGCTTCGCGCCATGCTGGTTTTTATTTTAATGCCGAATAACAACTCAAATACAAATTTAATTCCTATAGCCAATGCTTCAAAAATGAAAACCAACCAATTCGAGACTGACTATTTAAAATTCTGTCAGGTATTTTTTAGCGATGATCGCGATAATTTTGAACAAGATATTAATAACCGTTTAAAAAATGCCAAGCTATTACAATCCAATGTACTCTGGTCTGAAACAACCAAAAACTTTGGCTTTTATGCCTTAATTTGCTATTAATCTACCCTTCAATTTTCACATCGGTTTAGATCAGAATTCGCTATCTAATTTGAGCGCTATAACTTTACCCCTGAAAGTGACTTTCATCCAGAGTGTTCAATACAACTTGTTAGATCACGCTATTCAAAGAAGCAAGGTTTTATTGCTCAAATCATCCGACACTTTATGCTAAAGCTAAGGTGTATTTTTAGCGATTGAATAACATCAAATAAAGGCCATTGCATAGACATAAATTTTAAATCGATATTTTCAGTAGATTGTGTTTTTAATGAGTTTCGTAACCTTTAGCCAACAAAAGCGGATTTAGGCTAATTATTTGTATTTCGTCTACACTTATTACAAGCCTAATCAATGGGATTTATTATGATGGACGATGACGAACCCCTACAATTTTTTGAGGAGGAAAAGCAGGAAGAACTAGAGTGTTTGAAACCACCCTGGAAAATAATGCTAGTTGATGATGACCCAAGTATTCACCAAGTGACTCTACTTGCTTTGAAAGGGGTTGTTTTTGCTCAGCGGCCATTAAAATTTTACCGATGTTATTCTGGAGCTGAGGCAAAAAAAATGCTCGCAGAAGAAAGCGATATTGCCTTAATTTTTTTAGATGTAGTAATGGAAACAGAGCAGGCGGGTTTAGAGGTTGCAAAGTATATTCGCGGCATACTTAAAAACTCTTTAGTTCGTATTATTTTACGAACAGGCCAGCCGGGTAGTGCACCTGAAGCTAAAGTGATTAATGATTATGATATTAATGACTATAAAACAAAAACTGAATTAACCAGTACAAAATTACTCACCGCATTAGTATCTGCATTACGATCATATCAGGAAATTGCTAAATCAGAGGCGCTAAGAGAAGCGCTAATCAAGATGCTTAACAACTCAGAAGTTATGTTAGAACATACGGATAAAATGGAATTCTTAGACGTTTTATGTGATGACATGAGTAAAATTTTACCCTTAGCACAAAAATTCGAAACTTCACCAGTAATCGTCAATTTATTCGAATTTAATGACGAAGAATTAACATTATTCATTCCAGTTAAACAAGAGAAGCAACAATCGGATAGCTTAGCTGTTGGTTTTAATAGCTTTATCGAATTTATTAAAATCAATAAATATCATAGCCTAGTTAATAATGAATTCGCGCTACTCTATATTTGTCCTTTTGAAACTGAGGAGGCTACGAATACAGCTACCAGTATTTATTTGGCATTAAAATACGCCAACCCGATAGAAATAGAAGAGAAACAATTATTGTTAAACTTAGCCAATAATGTTCAAACGGTATGCAACAATATCTGTATGAAAGAGTCTTTGGCTCGCATCAATCAAACATTAGAAGTGAAAATTGTTCAACGTACTCAAGAGCTAAAGCAAGCAAGCCTACGAGCTGAGCAGGCAAATCTGGCAAAAAGTTATTTTCTTTCAAATATGAGCCATGAAATCAGAACTCCTATGAATTCTATTTTAGGTTTCACTCAGATATTAGAACGTTCTACAAAAATTGCCTCCCAGGAAAAAATAATACTAAATAAAATTTCTAAAGCAGGCCAACACTTGATGGGAATTATTAATGATGTATTGGATATTTCTAAAATTGAAGCAGGTGCTATGTCAGTTAACTTAGTTAATTTTGATTTAGTCGCCTTAATATCAGATATTGGACAAATGTTGCAGTTCCGCTGCGAAGAAAAACAATTACAGTTTAATTTTTTAAACCACACTCAAGAAGTGATTTTTGTTAAGGGTGATCAAAGAAAAATACGCCAAATATTGATTAATTTACTAGGAAACTCAGTTAAATTTACCCAAAATGGCTCTATCACATTGACTTTATCCCAACCAACAAAAGATCACTATCTCTTTAGTGTAAAAGATACAGGTCCCGGAATTGATAGCGAAGAGCAAAATAAGTTATTTGTTAGTTTTACTCAGGGAAAATCAGGTATTCAAAAAGGAGGCACCGGCTTAGGATTAGCGATTTCGGCAAAACAAGTTGAAATAATGGGCGGTAAACTTAGCTTAGATTCAGAAATAGGTGCAGGAGCTCATTTTTATTTTACCTTGATATTATCTCCGACTGAGGCCGATAACGCTTATGTTGAAGCCACTATTGTTGAACAAATAAACTGCATTAAAGGTAAATACTTTAGAGCTTTATGTGTTGATGATGTTGCTGAGAATCGTGAAATACTTGGCAGCGTTTTAGAGTCATGTGGTATTGATGTAGTCTATGCCTGCAACGGTCAAGAGTCCATTGAGTTGATAAAAGAGCAACGTTTTGATGTTGTTTTCATGGACTTATTAATGCCAGTTATGCGTGGTGATGATGCGATCCAAGTGATACGTAATGACCTTAAACAAACTGAGCTCGTTTGCATTGCCGTCTCCGCATTTAGTTTGGAACATGAAATACAGCACTATTTAAGTATAGGTTTTGATCAATTTATTGCTAAACCTTTTACCTTCCCTGAAATATTTAGTTGCCTGTTAAGATTTTATCCTGATCGTTTTGAAGTACAAGAAATACAACCAAAATTGCCCATAAGTCAGCCTGATAAACAAGTAAACATCGCTGAATTTAAACTGAAAAAATCGCTTTTGGATGAGCTTAAGTTATCCGCTTCAATCAATCATTTGTCTCGTGTAAATCAGATTTTATCTGAAATTTCCACGTTGCAGCCTGGTAATGGTATTTACATCGATTATTTACTCAATTTCATCCAGAGCCTCGACATGAATGGACTCATTAAGGCATTAGAGGAAATCAAACATGAAGAAGAGTAAAATTGATTTAAGAGGCAGTAAAATTCTTATTGTCGATGATAAAAAAGAGAATGTGGAACTGCTTGTACAAATTTTAACAGCGGAAGGTTATGAAATTGCTTTTGCTATGGATGGTGAAAAAGCGATTCAGGTTGCAAGCATATATTTGCCTGATTTGATTTTGCTCGATGTCATGATGCCAGGGATTGATGGTTTTGAAACTTGCAGGCGGCTGAAATCCTTGCACGGTCTAAAAGAGGTACCAGTTATTTTTGTGACCGGGAAAGACAAAGTGAGTGACATAGTTGAAGCTTTTAATATTGGTGCTGTTGATTATGTTACTAAACCCATTCGTCATGAAGAAATTATTGCCAGAGTGGCGACCCACATTAAATTACAGTATTTGATCTTATTGCGAAATGAATTAATTAGTCAGCTAAGAGTGCAAAATATTGAATTAGAACAATTGAGTAAAGCTAAAGATTTGCAATTGGAAAAGTCAGAAAAACTTAGTCATCTTGGGGAAATGGTAGGTGAATTGACACATGAAGTCTCTACACCACTAGGCATTATGAATACAGCCATGACGAATTTAGTCGATCAAAAAAACTTATTTAAAGAAAAATTAAATAGCCAAAAAGTCACTAAAAATACACTCGATAATTTTCTTGATTTATTGGAGAGAAGTTTTGATATTGTGCTATCCAGCTTAGGCCATTCGATTAACCTGGTTGATAGCTTCAGGAAAATTATTGTTGGTGAATTTAATCAATCAAAAACAAATTTTGACTTAGCTGTCTACCTTGAAGATATCGAACTTATATTAGGACCCAAAATTAAAAACTCTCCCCATAGTTTAGTTTTTAACTGTGCAAGTAACATATTCATATTTGCTGAATCAGGCGTTTTATCACAAATATTATTAAATATAATTAATAATGCTTTGCGACATGCTTTCTTAGCTGATGATAAAGGCTGCATTACTATTAATATCGATAAATCAGATACTAATGTGATTATTAAAATATCAGATAATGGGGTGGGTGTTAGTCAAGAACAACAAAATATCATGTTTGATAAATACTATACAACTAAGCCAGATGAAGGGGGAAGTGGCCTAGGACTTTATATAGTAAAAAAACTTGTCGAAGATAATTTATCTGGCGAAATTAATTTAGTCAGCGTAATTGGTGAAGGTAGTTGTTTCACAATTATATTACCCGATGGCATTAAAATGTAAGGCGTTACATTACATAATAGAGAGTCAAATCGTCAATGAGTTTAAAAAATAAACAAGTGAAATTCAGCAGCTTACGTAAAAAATTAGTAATAAAGCTTGGTTTTACCTATTTGCTAGCGTTATTGTTTATAATTTTATTAATTATTGTAAAAAACACCTTAGACTTCAATGAATCTATTGCAGATATTCAAAGCCGTACTAAAGCCTCATTAGTCAATAAGGGCATGTTGTTAGTTGAAAATAACAGTGATGCATTAATTGGTTTAGTTGATGATAATGCTTTTACTGCAGTTGAGCAGATAGTGACAAAAACAGTCGTTAGTGATGATGATATTGTTTATGGTGTTTTTTCAGATTCAGATCACAATGATTGGGTTAACTCAATTGAACATGAAGACGTTGCAGTAATTAAACTTGCCGTAGATGCCAATGCCCGTTGGGCGTTTGAGCAAATTAAGGCCGCTTCAAAATTAATTAATATTGATAAAGTGCAGGTGATTGAATTTGCAGCGCCAGTGATCTTAGACGGAAAAATTCTTGGCGTCATTCGTTATGGCCTTTCTACGATTGTACTAACGGAAGCTATAACTACAGCAAATAAAAAAGCAACTCAATCTTTGGTGCAAACATTATTTGCTTTGATTTTGGTTGGCATTATTACCTTAATTATTACTTTTTGGCGCACAGATAAACTGGCAAGACGTATAACCGTTCCTCTTAATTTGTTGACTGAGGCCGCTGATATTGTTGCTCGAGGTCAATATGATCACGTTATTAAAATCGAGACTAACGATGAAATAGGCATGCTGGCGAATAATTTTAATTCAATGACGAATGCCATAAACCAAACTATAGCTGATTTGGCCGAGATCAATCAGGTTGGCGAGGAGCTGGCAAAAACTCACAATGAACTTCAGGCTTTTAAATGGGTATTGAAAGGAATACTAAAACAACTGCCTTTTGAACTAGCACTTGTTTTTCATACGAATCTTAATGCCCAGTTTAAACTTCTGACGCATTATTCAAGTTCAAACCAAAAGCAACAAGGTGATATTTCATCTTTACTTAACATTATTGATCATCATCAGGGAATTAATACTGCTATCGACAATGGCATGCAAGAACAAGAGTTTATTACATTTCAACTACCTGAAATTTCAGATGAATCAGATTATTGTTCATTAGTCTTGATACCTTTTGGACAAAAAAATTCGAAGGCTTTACATTTAATTTTGTGTACTAAACATCACCTTAAAAATCTTAAACAATCTGAGGTTGATTTTTGTTTGTCAATTAGTCATTTGTTAACAACTTCGTTGCAAAACATTTCTATGAATGGACTATTAGAAGAACAAAATAAAACATTGGAAGATAAAGTGAGGGAGAGAACTAACGAATTAAATATTCAAAATCAGGCTTTGACTAAGACCTTAATAGAGTTAGAAAAAGCACAAAATCACTTAATTGAATCTGAAAAAATGGCTTCTCTGGGCTGTTTGGTCGCAGGTATTTCCCATGAAGTGAATACTCCGTTAGGTGTTTCTGTTACAGCTGCATCTGTTTTGTATGAACAGACTGAGCTTTTTAACAATAAATTTAAAAATGGAAAACTAACGAAATCTGGCTTCACTTCTTATTTAAGTGATGCTTCGGAAGCGACAAGTATCATATTAACAAATCTTGAACGAGCTTCGACTTTAATTCAAAGCTTTAAGCAAATTGCTGTTGATCAAAGCTCTGACGTTCAAGTCGATTTTTATGTTAAACAACATTTAGATAAACTGATAACTAGCTTACGACCCAGTTATAAGACTTTACCAATTAAGATTAATTTATTAGGAGATGATAAAACCCAAATAACTAGTTACCCAGGGTCATTGAATCAGGTGGTGACTAATCTGATTGTTAATAGTATTAAACATGGTTTATCCGATTGTGTACAAGGTGAAATAAATATTATTGTGAATTTAGCTAATGAACAGCTTTCGATTATAGTCGAAGACACTGGTTGTGGTATTCCCGATGACATAAAAAATAAAGTATTTGACCCATTTTTCACGACAAAGAGAGGCTCAGGGGGCACAGGGTTGGGTTTAAATATAGTATATAATATCGTTAAACAAAAACTTAAGGGTGAGATATCACTTGAGAATAATCAACCGCAAGGAACCCGTTTTATAATTAAATTTCCTGCACACTAAAGTAATGTTTGCGTTATAGAAACAGGTATTAAATTATAGTAAATTATCAAAAGTGACCAAACGAATAATTTAGATAGCATACTGTGCAGGAATCGCTTATCTGCCTTGTAAGACGTTTAGAATACCACAGAATTACAAACTTATTATGACCTTTCCTACTGTTCAAAAGCGATAATTGATATTAAGAAATGCTTGGCGGCCTCTTCCTGGATATTTTTGTACGTTATTACCTTGCTCATCTGTGCCCAGAGATACATAAGACGAAGTCGAGAAATTTTTATCTAGCAAGTTCGAAATCGTCATAATGACTTTAAAATTCTCCGATAAATTCCTGGAAATATTTGTATTCACTAGCCATAAATCACCAGAGTCAAGCTCATTAACTTCACTACGCCAATTTCCATTTAAATTGAACGACCAGCTTTCTCTATAGTATTGCAAGGTGAAATTAGCATAACTTTTAGGTGCGATCTCCTCAGATCTTGGAATACCTATGCCCTGACCTAAATCAGTGTCATTTTTCCATAAATGTGTAAGTGAAGCTTTAACGCGAAAGCCCACTGTTGGTTGCCAGATAGTTTCAAAATCAAAACCATATACTTGGTTAGCCGCTACATTATCTAATAGTTGATTGCCTTCATCGTCAGGACGGAAGCCAATTATATTTTTTTGATCATTTGAAAACACCGTCATAGTTAACTGAAGTTGCTCTAGAGTTTTAATATAAACAGCTTCTATTGTTTCTATTTCACTGGCATGTAAATCTTGATTACCGAAAGTTAAACCACTTTCCTCATCGTATAAATCACCTAATGATGGAGCGCGATATGCCTGACCGTATAGTAACTTCACAGTTTGCTCATTATCTATATGATAAATTAGTGCTGCTCTGGGCGTAAGAGAGTTATCAACATCATTATAAGCATCATATCTCAGGCCTAAAGTAAAAATAAGATTTTCACTTAAATCCAATTGAGATTGTAAATAAGCACTCTTAATTATACGTTCTTTATCAAGTACAACCCTTTGATCATCTTCAGTGAAAGTGACTACTTGATCAAGTTGGGTAAAGTCACCATACAAATCAAAATTACTTTTGATAAAACCGTCAGGTATCTGACTTTGAGAAAAAAATAGACCCGCATTAATAATAAAGCTATCTGATACTTGATATTTGCCATCCAAACCAAGATTTAAAGAACGATAATTTAGACTTTCCCCAAACAAAAAGTCCACCTGCTCAAAAGGAGCTTCTCCTCGAGGTACTAAAGCAGTAAGAGACTCACGTTCTGCATATTGATAAGAAGTAGAAAAGCTTAGCGCCATTTCTTCAACATCAATGAATGTATGGTCTATCCCGAGAATAAGGTGGTTTAGTTTTATTTCTGTAACATCATCTCTTAATCGACGAAACAGATAATAATCTGAGCGTTTAGAGGTTAAATACTGACCAAAAAATTGAGTTTTATCATTTTGTACAGCTGCTCGAACTTGTGTGACTTCTTTAGGGTCTTGAGTAGTAGATTGTAGTCCATTGCGGTCGAATACATCACTATAGCTTTCACCATCATCTTTTAAATAAGAGAGACTGCCACCAAGCGTCCAGTTTCCGATGTTTTTTGCTACACTGGCAATAAGTTTTTTGGCGTTAAACTCGCCCACACCCAACTCAATTCTATTTTCACTTTTGGTGATAATATTGATCACACCACTGAATGCATTTGAGCCATAAATAGCTGAACCAGGTCCCCTGATAACTTCAACCCGTTCGACATTAGTTAAATCCATATAACGTATTAAATAGTTAATGCCACCTGTATAATCATCATTTATTCTATGGCCATTGAGCAATACCAACAAAGTATTAGCATACTTTTGTGCATGTCCTCGCATGATTAAATGCGACTGATTTCCTTCAACCGGATTCATCATGCTATAAAAGCCGGGCACCTGGCCTAGTAGTTGAACCCAACTAAGAAAGCCATATTGTTCAATATCATCTTGAGTAAAAATTGTCACTGAAGAGGGACTGTTCTTTAGAGACATATCATTCTTAGAAGCAATAGATACTTCTAGATTCAATAAGTCTTCTAGAGACACTCCGAAAGAGTTATAATTTTCTTCGGATAATACACTGGATGAAAAAGATAAATAGCACAGTAAAGATAATTTTCGAGCACTGATCAATGACATTAATCTACCCTCTCAAAAATAAATGCAGTTTAATTAATCTGTTATTATTGAACGAATCAATACAACTGCATTAAATCATTGTATCTTTTATATTTTAGAACAAATTTCAAAAATATCTGCAAAAAATCAATGATGAGCTAATCTTTATTTATACTCCATAAATAAACTAAGTATTAAATGGCATTGGTACTACATCCTGGCAATATGCAAGCGCCCTATTTTGATCATACTATTTAATCCACTTAGCATTATTAGCTTTTGGAATAAATAATGCGAAAATTGATATTTGTCATCCTAACTTTAAGCATTACTTCTACTATCTCTGCAGAAATCACTTGGCTTTATAATAATTTCCCACCGTATTACATTCTTGATGGAAAAAATAAAGGTGAAGGCAGAGACCAACAATTAGTCAATCTCATCAATAGTCAGTTACCCAAACATCACTTCTCATGGAAGCACTTTCCTATCAGTCGAATCATAGCTGAAGTTTCAAATCCTAAAAATAATTATTGTGTTATATCATTATTCAAAAATGCTAAACGTAAAAAAAACATGTACTTTTCTAAGCACTTTTCAACGTTAAGTTTTACCCAAAAAGTATTTATGAGATTAGATAGTTATTATCAGTTAGAAGACATTCAATCAAAAAGTACCAATCCTAATATTAATTTTTCGTTAAATGAATTGTTAGACAAATACCAATTTGGATTAGGTATCGCTAGAGGTCGCTCCTATGATATTGAACTAGATAAAGTCATCAATAATCCTAAATATAAGAAACAGATATTCTACAAATCCGGTGTTGATGTATCTTCCAGCTTATTAAAATTGTTAGATAAAAACCGCGTACAAATTGTGCTGGGATACGTTGAAGAATTTAAATACACAGCTGAGAAGCTGCAGATGAAAAATGAATTCATTATCTTACCTATAGATGAAAGTAGCGGCCATGTTACTGGTTATGTTGGCTGCTCAAAAAACACTTGGGGTAAAAAAGTTGTTATTGAAATAGACAAAGCGTTACACATTTTGTATCAAAATGATCGCATGAAACAAGCAATAAAATACTGGTTGCCTAGTAATATGCATCAAACTATGGAACAATTATTGACTGCCGCGATACAATCTATTAATGAGAGTAAACGGTAAATATTTTTCACTTTGTTTATTTGTTTAATTAATGTTTTGGTAATAAATGTCTAAGTTGTCGTTTTCATATCTGTTGGCTTTAATGATTGTTCTGCAATCAATTTTTGCGATCGCTGACAGTCATCAAATCGAAAGTGAACATACGTTAATTAATCCACAGCAAGTTTCGAGTCATCAACCTCACGAAGCAGCCCAGCTCACAAAGCAAGATTCACATTCAATACACTCTTCATTACTTGAAGAGGATAGCGGCAATACCCACCAAGAGTGTCATCACGGGCATTGTCATCATGGTAGTGTTGTTTTTATTATAAAAGAAGGTTCGCAAGTTTTAAGCTCACTACAAAATGATAAGTTTGCTCAAGGGCAACTTGCTTTTTTATCGCCACATTTAAGCGAAAATCTACGCCCTCCTATCTACTCATAATTTATATTTATTAAATTTTCAGCAGCTTTTACCATCATGGTTTTATGGCTTACTGAACCGTTTTTTATTTTAAATTATCGCCATTTAACAATCCATAGCCCATAGCGCTATGGTTTGTTATGGCTAAGAGTAAATTATGAACACTTTAAAATTATTCCAAGTTACTATTTTTTCCCTAATCATGCCATTGCAGGGCAATTTAGCTCAGGCAGAGGAACATCAAGAGACCTCTGATGAACACACTACCAGCACTCAAGAAATAACCTTGTCTGATACACAAATTAATTTAGCTGAAATTAAAATTATTGCTATCACAAAAAAAACAATGAATATATCACTATATGCTCCGGGAGAAATAATGACCAACGGCTATACCAGCTATTATGTTTCCCCGCGTATTGAATCTATTATCTTAAAACGTCATGTAAAATTAGGTGATGAAGTTAAAGCAGGTCAAGCATTGGTCTCCTTGTTTAGTGAAAAGGTGGCTCAAGCACAAGCAAGTTATCGCATTGCCCATGCAGAATGGCAGCGAGTGCAGGCTTTAACGTCTGAAGTGATCAGTCAAAAAGTTAAACTAGCGACTGAAACTGAATTTATCGCCGCCACTAGCCAGCTCAAAGCCTATGGTTTGTCTAATAATGCCATCGCAGTTATTACACAAGATAGTAGTTCTGCACTGGGTGAATATACCTTAACTGCACAACGTGCTGGTTCAGTATTGTCCGATGACTTTCACCAGGGACAACGAATAAACGCTGGCGATACAATAATAATTTTGGCCGACGAAAGTCAGTTGTGGGTTGAAGCTAAATTACCCGCAACAGAAAGTACAGTTTTAGAAAAAGGAACCATTGCGCAACTCTCTCTTGGTAATAAACTTTATCGCGCCAGCGTTATTCAAGCAGCTCATAATATTGATGCGCAAACACGAACACGAGTCGTCCGTTTGATTGTTGATAATAATCAACATCAATTGCACCCCGGCATGTTTGTCGATGTGGCGTTCCTCTTAAAAACGACAAATCCTGTGATCGCACTACCACAATCGGCATTTTCCAGAAGTAGTGATGGTGATTGGCAGGTTTTTATTGAAACCAGCAAAAATAATTTTTCCGCAATAGAAGTTGAGTTTGGCGCTACTTTACAAAATGAAAATGATCTAAAGATGAGGCAATGGCAAGAAGTAACGGGGTTAAAGCAAGGGCAAAATGTTGTAATTGAAGGTGCTTTTTTCATTGCTGCGCAAGCGGCTAAATCTGGCTTTGATATTCACAATCATTAAGGAGTTTTATCATGTTGAATCGTTTGATCAATATTGCCATAACTCATCGCTTAATGATGCTTATGGTCTTAATCATATTAGTCGTCACCAGTGGCGTTATGATCCCAAAGTTAAATTTAGATGCCTTTCCTGACGTCACTAATGTGCAGGTTTCAATTAATACCGAAGCTCAAGGTTTAGCGGCAGAAGAGGTTGAGCAATTAATTACCTTTCCTATTGAATCATTAATGTATGCCCTACCCGATGTAGTACAAGTACGCTCAATTTCTAAAACAGGTTTGTCCGGAATTACGGTCGTTTTTAAAGAAGGAACCGATATTTATTTTGCTCGACAATTGGTATTTGAACGATTGCAAAGTGCCAAGGAAATCATTCCACAAGGAACAGGCATACCTAAAATTGGTCCAAATACTTCAGGTTTGGGGCAAATATACCAATATCTATTGTCTGCGGAACCGGACGCAAATATGGATATTATTCAATTGCGAAGTTTAAATGACTGGCTAGTAAAATTATTACTGATGCCAATTGATGGTGTAACTGAAGTTTTATCTTTTGGCGGAGCCGTAAAGCAATACCAAGTAAACATCAACCCCGCAAGGTTATTGGCTTATCAAATTAATCAACAAGTGATTATTGATGCGTTACAAAATAATAATAAAAATGCGGGTGGTTGGTATCTTGAACGTGGTCAAGAACAATTAGTGATCCGTGGTGTTGGTTGGTTAGATGCAGGTGAAAACGGTATTAACCAAATAAAACAAATCCCAATCAAAACCTTATCTGGAACAGTAGTAAAAATAAGTGACGTCGCTGATGTTGTTATTGGTAGTGAAATTAGGCAAGGCGCGGCAACGATGAGCAAACGTAATGCCACCGCAGAACTCGTTGCCAGTGGTGAAGTAGTCACAGGTATCGTTCTAAAAAGATTAGGAGCGAATACCAAAGCAACAATCGATAGCATTAAACAACGCCAACAAATGATCAATCAAGCATTACCTAACGGGGTAACGTTTGAAGTCATTTATGACCAAGCTGACCTTATTGAGCAAGCAATTAATACCGTAATCAACGCATTAGCATTTGCTTTTATTTTGATAATTTTTATCTTGATGCTTTTTTTAATGGACTTAAGTGCAGCATTATTAGTCTTAATTTCAATACCAATTTCAATAGGTATTGCCCTTTCGATAATGGCATGGTTAGGAATGTCTGCCAACTTAATGTCATTAGGGGGATTGGCAATCGCTATCGGCATGCTCGTTGATGGTTCGGTGGTGATCGTTGAGAATATTATTAATCACTTGAAAGACCGAAAACCAGATAGTCCAAACCACACTAAAGATAATGTTAACAATATCGAATTAATTACCACTGCCGTTCAACAAGTTGCTAAACCCGTATTTTTTGCCACAGTGATCATTTTAGTGGTGTTTTTGCCGTTATTTAGTTTTACTGGCGTGGAAGCTAAACTATTCCAACCAATGGCAACCAGTATCATGATTGCGATCATTTCAGCCCTTATCGTCGCTTTATTCTTTGTACCTGCATTGGCAGTGTTTTTGTTTAGTCGTGGTTATAAAACTAAAAATATTCATTGGTTTAATTCATTAGAAAAAGCCTATCAATGGTTATTAACGTGGTCTTTATTGAATCCGAAGTGGTTATTATCTGGGGCCAGTATATTACTGCTACTCGCCTTTTGGACTGTACCTAAGTTAGGTACGGAATTTGTACCTGAACTTGAAGAAGGTACTTTAAATATTCGTGTGACATTGGCCCCTTCATCGAGCTTAAACACCGCTTTAATGGTTGCGCCAAAATTAGAACAACTACTATTAACCTTTCCAGAAGTTGATTATGCCCTCAGCCGCATTGGTCGACCGGAATTAGGCGGAGATCCAGAACCGGTTAGTAATATCGAAATATACGTTGGTCTTAAAGATAGAAAATACTGGACCAGTGCAAATAATCGGCAAGCATTACAAGCTCTAATGGCCGAAAAGTTATCATTATTTCCGGGGCTACTTTTTACTTTTTCACAACCGATTTCTACACGTGTTGATGAATTATTATCTGGCGTCAAAGCTCAGTTAGCGATAAAACTCTTTGGCAGGGACCTTAATGTTTTAGCACTGAAGGGCAAAGAGATTGAACAAGCTATTAAAGATGTTGCCGGTACTAAAGATGTCGCAATGGAACAAATAGCAGGTGAGGCTCAGTTAATAATCAAACCTAAACGTAAACAATTGTCTCGTTATGGTTTAGCCGTTGCCGATGTAATGTCTGTTGTACAAAAAGGTTTAGGTGGTGTAAATGCAGGGCAAATAATTAATGGCAACGAACGATACGATATCAATGTTCGATTTGCACAACCTTATCGCAAAAACATCGAAGCCATTAAAAATATCCGTCTATTATCGTCAACAGGTGCATGGGTACGTTTGGCCGATATTGCAGATATAAATATCGCCATCGGTCCACCACAAATTCGCCGTGATAATGTACAGCGCCGAGTGGTTATTCAAGCCAATGTTCAAAATAGAGATATGGGTAGCGTTGTTGCCGATATTCGTCAAACAATTGCTGAAAATGTAAATTTACCTGCAGGTTATTCAGTGATTATTGGTGGTCAATTTGAAAACCAACAAAGGGCGCAAAACACCTTAAAAGTGGTGATCCCTTTATCGCTATTATTAATTGCCTTGTTGCTTTACTTTGCTTTTAATTCAATAACACAAACACTATTAATTTTGGTAAATGTACCTCTTGCTGTTATTGGTGGAATTTTTGCTTTGTATTTATCAGAGCAATATCTCTCAGTGCCCAGCTCCGTAGGATTCATCACCTTGTTTGGTGTCGCTGTATTAAACGGCGTGGTGATGGTTGAAAGTATAAATCAACAATTGAAAGCGGGGCTTACGAGCAAAGATGCGGTGTTTTATGGTGCGAGCTCACGCTTACGACCCGTTTTGATCACAGCAATCACCTCAGCTTTGGGCTTAATTCCGATGTTATTATCGCAAGGTATCGGTGCTGAAATTCAAAAGCCTTTAGCGACGGTTGTGGTTGGTGGATTAGTGACAGCAACTTTACTCACGTTATTTATTTTACCGACCCTATATTTGAAATTTGTGGTCCCTGAGAAAAAGTAACGGAAAATTAAACTCAATAAATTCACTAAAGAACTGATTGAGTTTTAAATTTTTATTTATCGAAGAATTTGGCAACGTTTTTGTACAAACGACAACGTTGTCATAAATAATTAACCAATAAAAAAAACTCATAAATCGCCGCCAAGTCACACCCTTTATGGCTTATATTTTTTTGTTATTTGTATGTGTCATTTTACTGTAAAAATAGTTTAATAATTGTCTGGTAATGGGGGCAATTTCTGGTAATCTCTTTGCTCCTTTATTGTAATTAGCACTTCCCATACGCTGATTAAAATAATGAGAACAATTAATTTATCCACATTAATAAAAAAAATAAAAAAACGTGTGAAGAACAGTGAATTCATCATTATTCCTCAATAAAAACACTTAGTTAACATAAACTCATCATATCGGTCATCAGATCTTTATGACATTTCGTCGTGGTTTTCAACATACTTATCCACAATTTAACAATCTATTTGTGACTAATTTTAGCTATTAACTAGAGACAAGCCGCTGAATATGGCATTCTTAGCCAAACTTTTTCGCCAGTTCAAAAATTATGTCAAATCCTGCTTTATCACCGCTCATTTTAGTAGACGGTTCTTCGTACTTATTTCGCGCTTACCATGTACCTTATTTACAAGCATTATCCACCAAAGATGGTCAACCTACGGGAGCTATTACGGGTGTACTAAATATGCTGAATAGTCTGAAAAAAGACTATCCTAATGGCAATATTGTGGTGATTTTTGATGCTAAAGGAAAAACCTTTAGAAATGATATGTATCCAGAATATAAAGCCAATCGTCCACCGATGCCTGATGATTTGCGTACGCAAATAGCACCACTGCACCAAATTGTGGCGGCGATGGGATTACCGTTATTGGTTATTAAAGGGGTTGAGGCTGACGATGTTATTGGTACATTAGCGGATCAAGCGACAAAAGCAGGTATTGATACCGTGATCTCAACTGGCGATAAAGATATGGCACAGTTGGTTAACAAGCATGTCACGCTATTTAATACTATGACCGATGTTAAAATGGATGAAGCTGGCGTTGTTGAAAAATTTGGTGTTCGTCCTGATCAAATCATCGATTATTTAGCGTTAATGGGCGATAAAGTAGATAACATTCCAGGGGTGAATAAATGTGGCCCTAAAACCGCGGTTAAATGGCTGCTTGAGCATGAGAACATGAACAATGTCATGGCTAATGCAGATAACGTAAAAGGTAAAATTGGCGAACATTTACGTGACGCTTTGGATTTTCTTCCACTTTCTTATGAGTTGGCTACCATTAAATTGGATGTTGAACTTGAGCAGAGTGCTGAACAATTACAACCTAGTGAACCTGATGTTGAGCAGTTAACCGAACTTTATGGTAAATATGAATTACGCCGTTTACTGGCTGATTTACAAAAAGGGTCAACAACGAGCACAAGCAAAGTTGCAGCAGCTACTGATGATGAAGCCGTTGATGATGAAATGAGTGCTGAAGAGATTGAAACTGACTATCAAATCGTTTTAACCAAAGATGATTTTAATACTTGGTTGGAAAAGTTAAAGACTGCCGAACTGTTTGCCTTTGATACCGAAACCACCAGTGTTGATTATATGAAAGCTCAGTTAGTCGGCTTGTCGTTTAGTATTGAGATTGGTAAAGCGGCTTATGTACCGGTAGCTCATGATTATGAAGATGCGCCTGAGCAACTGGATCGTGATTGGGTATTGGCACAATTAAAGCCATTACTTGAAGATAAAGCGCAAGCTAAAGTTGGACAAAACCTGAAATATGACGCCAATGTATTAAGTCATTATGATATTGAAATGCAGGGTATTACATTTGATACCATGATTGAATCGTACTGCTTAAACAGTGTTGCCACTCGTCATAATATGGATGCGTTAGCAACAAAATATCTGGCTTATAAAACGGTTCATTTTGAAGATATTGCCGGTAAAGGAAAGAAACAATTAACCTTTAATCAAATTGAGTTGGAAAAAGCAGGGCACTATGCCGCTGAAGATGCCGACATTACTTTGCGTTTACACCAAGCGATTTTTTCAAAATTAGAAAAATATCCAGATCAATTATCAATATTTACTGACCTTGAAATGCCACTGTTACCCGTGCTGGCACGCATGGAGCAGCATGGGGTATTGATTGATTGTGATTTGTTAAATGAACAGAGTCATTCAATTGGTATGCGTTTGCAAGAGTTAGAAATTGAAGCGCATAACTTGGCGGGACAAAGTTTTAATTTAGCTTCACCGAAGCAATTACAAAAAATATTGTTTGAAGATTTAAAAATTCCAGTGCTGAAGAAAACGCCTAAAGGCGCACCATCAACAGCAGAAGAAGTACTACAAGAGCTTGCACTTGATTATCCATTGCCTAAAGTTATTCTAGAAAATCGTGGTTTAAGCAAACTGAAATCAACTTATACCGATAAGTTACCGTTAATGGTTGCTGCACAAAGTGATCGTGTGCATACCTCTTATCATCAAGCGGTTACGGCTACTGGACGTTTGTCTTCAACCGATCCAAACTTACAAAACATTCCCATTCGCAGTGAAGAAGGACGAAAAATACGTTTAGCGTTTATTGCCCCAAGCGAGCATAAAATTGTCGCAATAGATTATTCACAAATTGAATTACGTATTATGGCGCATTTATCAGATGATCCCGGTTTAGTTTCAGCCTTTTCTGAAGGTCGAGATGTGCATCGAGCAACTGCAGCAGAAATATTTGCGGTAGATTTAGGCGATGTAACAAGCGATCAACGTCGTAGTGCTAAAGCGGTTAATTTTGGTTTAATTTATGGGATGTCAGCATTTGGCTTAGCCAAGCAATTAGATGTGCCTCGTCATCGCGCACAAGAATATATGGATAAGTATTTTGAACGGTATCCTAATGTGATGCAATACATGGAAGAAACTCGTCAACAAGCTTCAGAACAGGGCTATGTTGAAACACTCTTTGGTCGCCGTTTATATTTGCCAGATATAAAAGCTAAGAATGCGATGCGTAGAAAAGGCGCTGAACGTGCCGCGATTAATGCGCCGATGCAAGGTACCGCGGCTGATATTATTAAAAAGGCAATGTTAGCGGTAGATGCATGGATTCTTGCACAAAATGATCCTCGTATTAAAATGACCATGCAAGTGCACGATGAATTAGTTTTTGAAATTCATCAAGATATTGTCGAAGAAACAACGGCTAAATTGGTAGAACTAATGAACAATGCCGTAACTTTAAGTGTGCCACTTATTGCCGAGGCTGGCATTGGTGATAACTGGGAGCAAGCTCACTAACTACAGCTAAACTCATTGATTAGTAACATAGTGAAATTTTATTCACCGATGACTGTTCTTATTTAATACACCTTTTTAATCCCTTTATGGTGTGCTTCAAGTTTAGGCCTCTACAAAATTGTAGGGGCCATTTTTGTTTTTAGTAGCTGATAGGAACCAGTCACATTTAAGTAACAAAACAACAAAAATGTAAATTAATTACACTTTTATCTTGATTGAACACTATTTAACCCCTATACTGAATTTGTTCCTATGTGAACGCTTGTTGTAATAATTGTATATTCTAGCTTTCCTCATAGCTAATACGCCGATAACGTTTGTTATCGGCTTTTTTATTTTTGTAGCTTTCATTCCGTAATAAAATAACCTTATCCCTAAGTAAATTACAGAACTAGTACGTATCTCTTTATATCAGTTTGTTACATATACCTAAGCAACCTCAAGGTGCGCCTTGTATTGGTATTACGCAAGCACTCTGTAACACGCATCTTAATTAGTAACGGGGATAATATTTTAAAATTTCAAATCAGCACTCAATACACTATAGTTATTGATAATGTTAAACCTATTAACCATTTAATTCCCCAAGATAATGTATACCCTTTAATATGAGTCATTAATGAACTTAAAAAAAATAACAATAATAATCACTTTCATCATTTTAACTATCTGTAATTCATTGCAGATTGTACAAGCGCAAACGGCAACTGAATTTGATCCCTTAGCAACACTTGGAGATTTACCCAGAGGAAAAAATCTATTCGAAATAATTAAACTTGCTCGCCTTAATAGCAAACTTGCTAGAGAAAAACTCGATAGCTATGTAAAAAAATCCTATGACAATGATAATTTTGTTGAACAAATTGCCATCCACTTGGCCAATTTCGCTATTTATGAAAATCAATCAAATATTGCTCATGCAGAAAAACACCTCATCGAAATACATTCGCTTGGTGTGCAGTACAGTGAAGACTGGGCAATCGTAAAATCACACGAAGGACGTGCAAAATTATACCTACGCCGTGGCGACTTTAAAAATGCCATGATATATGCCAACAAATCTATTGAATTAGCGGCTTCCTTGAACTATCTCTCAGTTATTGCTTCTTCAACAGCCACACGTGCAATTCTTCATGGCAAAATTGGCAACCATGCCCAAGCAATTGCAGATAGTTTGGCTGCATTAGAATATTTTGAACGTAATAATGACGAATTTAGAATCTCCACTGTCTATGTAAATATTGTCACTCTCTTTCTGTATAAAAGAGATTATGCTACTGCACTTAAATATAGTGATAAAGCTATCACTACCGTTGAAGCATTACCTCATAAGAACTTAAGGTTATCTGCCGGAAACTATATTAATAGAGCCATTATCCTTGGCTATTTAGACCGTCCTGAGGAAGAACTTGAAGCATTCATTTTAGCTCAAAACTTAGCTTTAAAGTCAAAAAACAAAGAGTTGATAACAACAATATATGCTAATTTATCAGACTATTTTTTACGCCATAAAAATTATCAACTAACAAAAATAAGAGCAAACCAGTGTATAGAAAGTGCAGAGAACATTAAAAATATTGATTTGGCCATTGTTTGTGGTTTAAACAGTGCTATGGCGATAGTGATGTTGGGAGATCAAGAAGCAGGAATTAAAGCATTACACTTCGGGCACGACCGTATTATAGAAGAAAATCTAAACAATCTTTTTCATGATGTCTATCAAATGTTGGCTAGCGCTTATGAATATAATCATGACTATCAAAATGCCTTTATTTGGTTTAAGAAGTTTCATGAGAATCAAATAAATCAAATTGAAAAAGATCGAGCAGAAACCTTTCAAGAATTACAAACAACTTATCAAGCAAGAGTAGAAAAAACTGATCATGATAAAGTTATTCGTCAAAATGATATGGCTAGCGACCAATTAAAACAAGAAAACTATATTGACCAACTATGGATGATAATCTCCATTCTTGCGATTACATTATTATTTTCATTTTTTACTCCCCCTATTAGATTTAGCCGTAATAAATAGAGCCTTGATGATCCCGATCAAAAAGTAAATATTATACATCACCTATTATGCATCCACTTTAAACAGATGGAGAGCATTATGAGTTGTTGTGGCGGTTGTGGTGGAGAAAACCATGAGCCTGTAAAAGATCAGGATCAAGTTGAAGAAACTAGCGAAAAAAAAGAAGATGAATAATATTATTATTTAATACGACAAAAAATAAAGCAGTCTGATGGTACTAAGACTGCTTTTTTGTTCATTGTTCCCACAAGCACCCCCTATTCCATTAACATTTTATTAAACAAAATTTTCCACAATAATCGGCAGTTTGTTATTGTATGTAACATTGAAAATTACAATAACAAAAATAAGGAACATTCCATTGAATAAGTGGCTAATACCTGTGTTATTAACGTGCTTAACCGCATGTGAACAAACAGTAGAACAAACGGATAATAAGAGCATTCCTTCGACCGTTATTTCAGGGATAAAATTCATTGAACGAGTTGAAGCTCAAGTTGGAAAAACAGCTATTCCCTATCAAAAATATACCCTTGAGAATGGTTTAACTGTCATTCTCCATCAAGATCATTCCGACCCTTTAGTACATGTAGACATGACTTATCATGTCGGTTCTGCTCGCGAAGAATTAGGGAAGTCTGGTTTTGCTCATTTCTTTGAACATATGATGTTTCAAGGATCTGAACATGTTGCCGATGAGCAGCACTTTAAACTAGTAACAGAAGCTGGTGGCACCATGAACGGCACCACCAACAGTGATAGAACCAATTATTATCAAACCGTCCCTGCGAACCAATTAGAAAAAATGTTGTGGTTAGAAGCGGATCGTATGGGCTTTTTAATTGATGCCGTGACTCAAGAGAAATTTGAAGTACAACGTGAAACCGTTAAAAATGAGCGTGGTCAAAGTGTTGATAATCGCCCCTACGGACAATTAAACGAACGTGTATCACAAGCTTTGTATCCTGCAGGACATCCATATTCTTGGCCGGTTATCGGCTTTATGGATGATTTGAATCGCGTTAATGTTAATGATTTAAAAGCGTTCTTTTTACGCTGGTATGGCCCAAACAACGCGACTTTAAGCATTGGTGGTGATCTTGATGTAAAACAAACCTTGGCACTAGTAAACAAATATTTTGGTTCGATTCCTCGTGGCCCAGAAGTTACCATGCCAACAAAAACAGCCATAGTCCTTGAGCAAGACCGTTATATTTCAATGGAAGATAATGTTCATTTACCTTTAGTTTATATGTCTTATCCAACGGTTTATGTTCGCCATGAGGATGAAGCACCTTTAGATCTATTATCAAGCATTTTAGGTGGCGGAAAAACCTCATTACTTTATAAAAACTTAGTAAAAAATCAATTGGCTGTACAAGCCTCAGTAAGTCATCCTTGCGCTGAACTCGCTTGTACGTTTAATTTATTTGCCTTACCACACCCTTCGGCAGGTAAGTCATTAGCTGATATAGAAAAAATCATCCGTAATACGTTAGTTGAATTTGAGCAACGAGGTGTTGAAGAAGATGATTTGATTAAAGCCAAAGCACAAATGGAAACTGGCTTTGTTTTTGGTCTACAAAGTGTTGCGGGTAAAGTCAGTCAACTCGCCGCTAATCAAACCTTTAAAGACAATCCTAATTATATTGAACAAGATATTGCGCGCTATGCCAATGTTACCAAAGCGGATGTTATGCGTGTATATCAACTATATATTAAGGGTAAACATGCCGTTGTAATGAGTGTGGTCCCTAAAGGCAAACTAAATATGATTGCTGCTCAAGATAATTTTATACCAACAAAGCATCAAGTATCAGCATCGTCACAGACATCTGTAGATGATATACAGGTTCGCAAAGCTGAAGATAATTTTGACCGTAGCATTATGCCCATTGCGCAAGCAAATAAGGCTGTTGATGTGCCCAAAATGTGGAACAAGACGCTAACTAATGGCATTAAAATTTTAGGGACTCAAAGTAATGAAACGCCAACAACATCAATATTATTAAAAATACCAGCTGGTCATTATTACGAAGACAAAAACAAAGCGGGTATGGTGTCTTTACTTGCTGACATGTTAAACGAATCAACAAATAATCACAGTGCTGAAGAAATGAGTAAGGCATTACAAAAACTAGGAAGCTCAGTATATATATCCGCACAGAACCACTATTTAACCATTAACATTAATGCATTAACTAAAAACATCAAAGCAACACTATTATTAGTTAATGAAAAACTGATGCAACCTGCCTTTATACAGAGTGAATTTGATCGTAATAAAAACAATACTATTCAAGGTATCATCAACGCGAAAAAAGATGCAGGTTACCTTGCATCAACCGCATATCGACAGCTATTACATGCCGATAATATTGCTGCCACTTCAAGTGGCGGCTCAGAGACATCTTTAGCTAATATCACGCTTAATGATGTAAAAGCTTTTTATCATCAACAAGTGAAACCACAAGATAGCCAAATTATTGCAGTATCAAATTTATCACAAACAGAGATATTGTCTGAACTCGCTATCTTTAATAACTGGCAGGGTAAAGGCAAAAATTTAGCATTAACACTACCAAAATCAAACAGTAAACTTGGCGTGATATATTTGGTTAATAAAGAGGGTGCCGCTCAATCTGCTATTCGTATTGGTAAACGCTCAATTGTTCGCGATATCGTTGGTGAATATTATAAATCGTACTTAATGAACTTTCCTCTAGGTGGTGCTTTTAATAGCCGTATAAATTTAAACCTACGAGAAGATAAGGGTTATACCTATGGTGCACACTCATATTTTAGCGCTGATAAATTATCAGGTAGTTTCACGGCAAGTGCTGAAGTGCGTGCCGATGTTACCGATAAATCCATCATTGAGTTTGTTAAAGAAATAGAAAATTACGTAAAAAATGGTATTACAGCAGAAGAAATTGCCTTTATGCGTAAAGCTATAAATCAAAAGGATGCGCTAAAATATGAAACACCACGAGCAAAACTTGGCTTTCTTGCACAGATATTGGAGCACAACTTAACACCTGACTTTGTTAAAGAGCGCGCTAAAATTGTAGAAAATATAACGGCTGATGAAATTAATGCTTTAATTAAAAAACATTTGCAGTTAAAAGAAATGTTGATGGTTGTGGTCGGCGATGCAAAAACTTTAAAACCGCAGTTAGAAGCACTAGGTTATCAAGTTATAGATTATGAAATTTAGTAGCTAAGTTTACATAGAAATGAAGCCGTTATTTAGTAAAAATAGCGGCTTTTTTATGCCCAAGGCATATGTTGGGCTAATTCGCTTTCTAGTGTTGTGACACGAACAGGTTTAGTTAAATAAGCTTTTGCACCAAGGCTGATTGCTTTTGCTTTATCAGCTTCGTCATGTGAACCCGTCACAAAAATAACAGGAATATTAGCCAGTTGTTTGTATTTTTTGATGTGTTGATAACATTCAAAACCATTCATTTCTGGCATACCGATATCCATAATGATGATACTAGGTCTTAATGTTTTTAATAGTTTTAACGCTTGCAGGCCACTTTTTGCAATATGTATTTGATGGCCCATAGGTTCAATGATATTTGAGATATAACTTATGTTTAGTGAGCTATCATCAACAATTAGCACACTGGAAGTTAAGCTGTCGTCTTCCATATAAAAAATCACCGTCATTCAGTTATAAATTAAATATATATAGCTAACAATCAAGTGTAAAGAACAATGCAATAAAAACGTAATTTATCATTGCGCCCAAGGCATATGATATTCTAGCTTTGCAAATAAAGCATCTTGGCTAACAGGTTTAGTAATATAGTCAGTGGCACCTAGTCCAATTGCTTTTGCTCGATCTTTATCATCATGAGAACCCGATAAAAATATAATCGGTATATGGGACCGGCAAGCACTTCGTTTAAGTCGCTCACAACACTCAAAACCGTCCATTTCAGGCATTCCAATGTCCATAAGAATGAGTGATGGATTAATCAAGGTTAATAATTTTAAGGCTTGTAGGCCACTTTTAGCGACGTGAATCTTATGCCCTAATGGCACAATCATGTTTGAGATATGACGTAAAGCGGTGATACTGTCGTCGACAATAAGAATACTAGTCTTGAGGGTGTTATCTTCCATGACAATTTACTATGTTGGACTGTTGTAAAATTAATATAGATTGATTGTTAACGTAAGTAAAGAAAGTTGCTCAATATTTATACCCGTTCCAACTGAATATTATGTAGCTAGAACGAGTGCAAATAACTTTATTATTCAATGGATTAATATTTTGCTGCTTGCTGCTTTCCGGGTAACGTGGCTTTAATAAAAGTACGAATATCCTGATTAGCGGCTTTCAAATCCTCGTGACGTAAATACATCATATGACCACTACGGTAACCTTTAAATGAAAGCCTTTCTTTCATTTTTCCGCTTGGGTCTAATTGCCACATCGTATATTTAGCATCAAAATAATTGGTGGCTCCGTCATAATAACCTGACTGCACCATGACATTTAAATAAGGATTTTGCGCCATAGCTAAACGTAAATTTTCACCCGTGTGATTGTTGCTTCGATCCCATGGGTGCACATTACCAAACATGTTGTATTTTATATCGGTTTTATAGCCTAACTCTTCACGTAAGTAGTAATTAATTGCAGGAGTAAAGCTATGTAACCAAGAAGTAAGCTCGGCGTTATAGTCAGGACGAGAGCCCGTTACTTTTTCGTCGATGCCTAAATAACGAGAGTCCAAACGTCCAATAGTTTGTTCACGATCTCGCAATAACTCTTTCCAAAAATATGATGCACTAATATCTAAATTACTACGCAATACTTCTTGTTTGGATAATCCTGAATAATATGAAACTTGCTGAGCAATACGCTGTTTTTCTTCATTAGAAATAAAGCCACCTTTAGCAAGTGCAGGCATATATTGCTCAATAGTGAATTTTTCAACTTCAGGTAAAATTTCACTTAAATCTTTTTGTTGCAGATCGTTTTTTAACGCTTTGTGATACCAAGCCGCCGCCGCAAAATAAGGTAAACGATTTGCCGCTTTTACGGGTCCATCACGTTTAATGCCAATATCCGTTGGTGAAACCAAAATAACACCGTTTAAATACATCCACTGACGAGATTGTAATTCAAGCGCTAGACCTGCAACACGTGTTGTTCCGTAACTTTCACCAATAAGGTATTTGGGTGACTGCCAACGATTATTACGTGAAACAAAAGTATTAACCCAATCGGCTAAATATTTAACATCAGCATTGACCCCAAAAAACATTTTTTTCTGTTCTTCTTTAGAAGGCATTTTGCCGTCTTTATCAGCTAAAACACGTGAATATCCCGTATTAACGGGGTTAACAAAAACAATATCTGCAGTATCGAGTATTGAATAGTCATTTCTTTTAACGCCGTAAGGCTGAAGTGGATATCCTTCATTATTAACATTAAGTACCCGAGGTCCCGTGTAAGCAACGTGCATCCAAACAGATGCTGAACCGGGACCACCATTAAAAGAAATAAGCAGTGGTCTTGAACTACGATCTTTTACATCGCTACGTTGGTAATACGTATAAAATAAGCTTGCCGTAGGATTGCCTTCTTCATTCCATACCGGCTGTGTACCAGTGGTTGCGGTGTAGCCAAATTTTTTACCGTTCACTTTAGTGCTATGTTTAGTGGTACTACTTTCATCAATCGCTAATTTTCGTTCATTTTCAGCTTGTGCCAATGGCGAAAAAGCAATAACCAATGCAAGTATTCTTGCTAGGTATTTATTGTTCATTTATTTTTCCCTCTAAAAGAACACTGTTTTATTTTAATCTTTTATTACAGCGTATTACTTTGAAATTTTACGTTATCTTAAAATAATTATCAGAGATAACCGTTGAATGGTCGATTTAAAACGTCTAATTACCGAGCAATTATTAATTTAAAGCGCATTGAGTTCAACAATGATCATTTGTTCACCTTCTACTATTAGCAGCGAAGCTTGATGTTGGCTGATCTGTAATAGATGCCCCTGTGCTAATACCTCATTAATCGCATTATTGTCACTGGAAAAGGTTATATCTGTAGATAAACTATAAACAAAACATAAGTCTGTAAGCTTAATTTGTTGTATTGTTTTTTGTAGATAAGTGCTGACCTTAGTTTGGTATTTAGCTTTAGCAGTAATAATATTAAAATCAGTAATTGCACCATCATGAAGATTGCCAACCGTTGTACAGCTACCATCAAAAGTCGCCACATCAAGTAACTTACTTAATTTATCAATATGATTATGATCATGTTGTAAATTCAAACCATTGCCTTCAATCAATATTAAATTTCTCATGTAACCGGAAAAATCTGAAAACACACCATCCTCAACAACACTGGCCATACTAATACGCCATTCAAAATCATCTAAATTAGCATTTTTATTAATGGCTAATTCAATAGTTTCACCTTTGCCGTTTTTCCAAGGAAGGGTTTTAAATTGTGCTGGAGAAATAATGGTGAACATAAATGCGCCTTAATAAGTAAAGAGTAAACTGCAGTATTATATACCCGCTCCACTTGAAGATACAGATTTCAGCAAGTCGAGAAAGGGTCAGGTACAAGGCATTGATTGAAGATAATAGTTATTCTCGGCAACTGCGTCCTGCGTTGCCCTAATGTCCCACATCCGTGTGGGAATATTGCCAAAATCAATAACGCAGGAGATGAGCCTTTATCGGCTTGCCCGAAGGGAGCTAAGCTAGAAACCCAGTCCAGCGTTGCAAAACTTGTTAAGGGAATAACCATTAGCTTCGTATCGCGTCTTGATCTGACTTCCTAGCTTAACTCTGAAACTGCATCTTCAAGTGGAACGGGTATAAATTGCGATTAACTTCTATAAAAATATTTTTTGCAAATTGGTTTTAGTAAAGACGCTTGACATAATATGTCACCCGCTCTACACTACCGCCCGACATAATATGTCACATATGAACATTCGTATGATTTTTTGCTTTAGACTATATTCTGTTCTACTTATAACTTTTTGATTTCGGAGAAATAATGAATTTAACAACAACTCGTTTAGCCTTGGTTTTACTCTCAACAGTATCTATAAATGCTATGGCAGCTGATGTTCACTGGGATTATGAAGGCAAACATGGTGCTGAACATTGGAGTAGTTTATCT
Source organism: Colwellia sp. (assembly GCA_013215655.1). Lineage (GTDB taxonomy): Bacteria > Pseudomonadota > Gammaproteobacteria > Enterobacterales > Alteromonadaceae > Colwellia_A. Next base: position 20,701 of record JABSOX010000010.1, on the reverse strand, counting down.
TCAAAATTTTCGACTTGTCAGTCAGGAGTTAATCAATCGCCGATTAATATTAGCGGTGCGATCGAAGCGTCATTGCCAGCATTAGATATTAACTATCAAGCAGGCAAAGCAACAGTTATTAATAACGGTCATACCATTCAAGCCAATGTTGCTGACGGCAGCACCTTTACAAATGATTCAGGTAGTTTTGATTTGAAACAGTTCCATTTTCATGCGCCAAGTGAAAATACCATTGATGGTAAGTCTTTCCCAATGGAAGTACATTTTGTTCATGCTGATGCACAAGGTCGTTTAGCCGTTATTGGTGTAATGTTTGAACAAGGACAAGAGAATAAGACCTTAGTAAAACTTTGGTCAAAAATGCCTAAAAACTCTGGTGGTAAACAAGATTTATCAGGTTTATTAAACAGCAAAGATTTAATGCCTGTAAGTAGTGATTATTTCCGCTTTAATGGTTCTTTAACAACACCACCGTGCTCTGAAGGTGTGCGTTGGTTTGTTTTAAAAGATCCAATATCAGCATCTAAAACTCAAATAGAACGTTTTAGTAAAACCATGGGGCGCGATACCAATCGCCCAGTACAAAATATAAATGCCCGTATTATTGCTAAGTAATACAAAAAATTATGTCCCATCCCTTCACATTGACTCACATGGATAAACAGCGATTGTGGAGGCTGGGGTCTAAAAATAGTCGTATGACGATGTCATAAGAACGCTACCTCATCTGACGATTAAGATAATTATGGCTATTTAAGAAATTAAATAGCCACTTTTATTAAAACTGAAAGAAATAAGCCAAGATCACCATTATATTGCTCTTTGATTAACCCAATACCCTGTCTGAATCGCATCGAAACATTATCTACAAATTATTTACCCTATTTATTCTAATCTATATTTAAACCGTATTAATCCACAGTTTAATGAAAACCTTCTGTCCGCAAAACAAAGTAGATAAATTGTCACATTTTAACAATCATTAAGTTGATGGTTATTAGTAAGTCATTGAATTTATATAACTAACAGGTTATGGTGATTTAATTTAATTATTTAGAAATCAGGTATTCTTTTAAGTTGAAAGTGAATGCTGAGTCCTCTATAAAACTAATATTTGTTTTCGATATGAAAAGGATAATTAAATAATATGAATTTAGAATCGTATGTAGTTTCATGGAGCCCTAGACAAGAGGTGTTCCATATAGAAAAAGTTGCGGATATGCTTAAAGCTAACCGCAGAACATTGGCTACAAGCAGTAAAACTGATTATATTCCTCTAGGTTTTTATGATACTCATGATGATGCTGTGGATGAGGTTACAAGAATCAAAAACCATCAAAAAAGCAATAGCATTGAACTTGTATAAAACACACAACAAGTAGCTTAAACGAAAAATTAATTGGCTTTTTTTGTTCCTCAACATTTTAGCCAGCAATTTATTGTCGCTTTATAGCGGCTATACTACATGGAGTTTAGATGAAACCGTTAATTATTATTTTATCATCAATTTTAACTTTTTTTATGCCCTCAGAAGTTAATGCAAATGCACGGTTAAATGTAGCTGATGCATTTGATGAAATGAAATCACTCGTTGGTGTTTGGCACAAAGAAGGTGTTAATAATCCAACTTTTGTAGTGTCATTTGAATTAATCGCTAATCGCTCTGTTTTAGTTGAAACTTGGCTGCATAAAGGAAAAAAACATTCATTTACTATGTACCATTTAGATAATGAAAACTTGATGGCAACTCATTATTGCCCACAAGGAAATCAACCAAGACTGACATTATCAAAAAACTCTACAATTAATAGCTTAAACTTTAGCTTTTTGGATGCGACTAATTTGATTGATTTAGCGGATTCTCACCAGCACTCTTTGGGTTTTGAGTTTTCTAAAGATTTAAATAAAATCCTTAGAAAAGAGTCTTATCTTAGTGATTCAGTTGAGGATATTTCAGAGCTGATTTTAGTACGTAGTAATTAACAAGCTTTTTAGTAGGGAATATGACAGTTGGCTTTGCTCCTTCATTACTAACTTTAGCCTATTAAACGGGCTATGTGTTTATCGTTAAGGAAAACGTATGGGTTTTAAATTCTGGATTATTAGAGCAATTAAGGTTTTTATTTTAGTGGTGATTTTATTATTTGTTGTTGAGCAACTTAAAGGACACGCTCTTCAGGATTCAATATTATTTGCGCTTTTATGGGTCTTTTTATCTGTGTCAGTTTTTATCAGTTCGAGAGTTTATCAATCACGTAAAGGGGTAGCTTGTGAGCTATGTAACGATACACCAGATCAAACGGGTAAACGCACATAACAAAAGCCTCAAGCAGAAAAATTACAGTTTACTCCATTCACATTTAAACCAAATTGTATTTTTCTGCAAGGCTTGGCATTATCGAGACAAAATCTAATATCTATCACTTTTTATTTCAAATATTGCTCATGAAAACGTAAATGTTTTTCTATGAAACTCGCTATAAAAAAGTAGCTGTGATCATATCCTTGATGTTGATTGATAGTCAGTGGATACTCACTTATCTGTGAAGCGTTAATTAAAGCTTCAGGCTTAAGTTGTTCTATTAAAAAATCATCTGCTAAACCTTGCTCAACCAATGCCGGAACTTGATTTTTTGTCGAAGAGTTTTGCATCAATTCGCTAGCGTCGTATTGCTGCCAAAGCCTTTTATCCTCACCTAAATAAGCCCTAAAAGCTTTTTGCCCCCATGGACAATTTATCGGATTTGCAATTGGGCTGAATGCCGATACTGACTGATAATTCTCTGGATTTTTAAGGGCAATAGTTAATGCGCCATGTCCACCCATCGAATGACCACTGATCGATTTTTTGTTTGATACCGGAAATTTTTTTTCTACGAGGGCGGGTAATTCATCAACAATATAATCATACATTTGATAATGATCTCGCCATGGCTGTTGTGTCGCATTGACATAAAATCCAGCGCCTAATCCTAAATCATAAGCTTGATTTTGATCATCAGCAACATCATCACCTCTAGGACTAGTATCAGGACACACAATGGCGATACCTAATTCTGCCGCTATACGTTGTGCACCTGCTTTTTGCACAAAATTTTCATCACTACAAGTTAAGCCTGATAACCAATAAAGCACAGGGACTTTATTTTCGGCACTTGCTTGTGGCGGCAAAAAAATTGAAAAACGCATGTTGCAGTTTAAACTATTTGAATGATGAGTAAACTGCTGCTGAGCACCAGCAAACATTGTGATGTTAGCTAATTGTTCCATTAGTTATTTCTCATGGTCAAAATGAATAACACTGCGAATACTTTTACCTTGATGCATTAAATCAAATGCTTCGTTCACTTTTTCCAAACCCATGGTATGGGTAATAAAATCATCCAATTTAAATTCACCTGCAAGGTAACGCTCTACATATTCAGGTAATTCACTTCGTCCTTTTACACCACCAAAAGCGGTGCCACGCCACACTCGCCCAGTCACTAATTGAAAAGGTCGTGTTGATATTTCTTTTCCAGCGCCAGCAACACCGATGATAATCGACTCACCCCAGCCTTTATGACAACACTCAAGCGCTGAACGCATTACATCTACATTGCCAATACATTCAAATGAATAGTCAACACCGCCATCGGTTAGTTCCACAATCACGTCTTGGATAGGTTTATCGTAGTCTTTCGGATTAATACAATCAGTAGCGCCAAGTTTCTTCGCTAGTTCAAATTTACTTTCATTAATATCAATAGCAATAATACGACTCGCTTTTGCCATAGCTGCACCTATAACCGCAGATAAGCCAATACCACCTAAACCAAATATCGCCACGGTATCGCCCACTTCAACCTTTGCGGTATTCATTACTGCGCCCATACCTGTTGTTACACCACAGCCTAATAAACATACTTCTTCAAGTGGTGCTACTGGGTTAACTTTAGCCAGAGATATTTCAGGTAGAACCGTATATTCAGAAAATGTAGAACAGCCCATGTAATGAAAAATAGGCTGACCATCTTTATAAAATCGTGTCGTGCCGTCTGGCATTAGTCCCTTACCTTGGGTTTCGCGTATTTTTTGGCAAAGATTTGTCTTACCCGATAAACAAAACTTACATTCACCACACTCAGGTGTATACAGTGGAATAACATGATCGCCCACGGCAACACTGGTTACACCTTCACCAAGTTGTTCAACAATACCACCACCTTCATGGCCTAAAATACAGGGAAATATTCCTTCAGGATCTTCACCTGAAAGCGTAAAAGCATCAGTGTGACAAACACCAGAGGCGATAATTTTAACTAAAACTTCACCTTTTTTAGGCAACATCACATCAATTTCTTCAATGGATAATGGCTGTTTAGGCCCCCAAGCAATGGCAGCTTTTGCTTTGATAAATTGTTCAGACATAGCAATGATCTCTTTGAGTCAACTGTATAATGTAAATAGGAAATGATTTTTGCCTAATCATAGTTGAACAACACCATGATTTACAGTGTCTTGTTCAATACTGACTGAAATAATGAATAATCTATTTGTTAATTTGTGGCAGATATTCATTGGCGAATTACCGTTACATACTGGCTACTTGCCGATAACACTTATGTGGCAATTCGCATATTATAGTGATTGATTTATGACTTATGAAAAGAGAGTATTCTGTGGAATTAACTACTTGGTTTGCATATTTAGGTGTGATCACCGCATTAATAGCATTACCTGGACCATCATCGTTATTAATTACTTTACATGGCTATCAGTACGGTCTTAAAAAATCTAACCATACCATTATTGGTAATATGTCTGGTTCTTTTATTCTGATGGGCTTGTCTGCCCTTGGGCTAGGACTTTTATTAACCACTTCCGAAACTGTTTTTACACTGACCAAATATATCGGTGCTTCATATCTAATTTATTTAGGGATCAATTCATGGCGTAAATCTGTTGTTATTGATAGTAATAAAGCAAGTTATAATGCTACTTTCGAAAAAAATAGCTCTTTATTTAAACAGGGGTTTTTAACCGGAATAAGTAATCCAAAAGATTTACTATTTTTTACCGCTTTGTTCCCTGCCTTTTTAAATGACCAGCAATCACTATTTATGCAGTTAGTTATTCTGATGACCACGTGGTTAGTTGTTGATTATATGATTAAGGTTATTTACGTATTGATGGGTAAAAAGATTAATTCCAAATTTTCTAATCCAAGCTTTCTAAAAATATTCAATCGTTTAACAGGTGGTATTTTTGTTGGTTTTGGTCTTTTATTAGCAAGTGCCCGTTCATCATAACAATTTAGAGAGTCACTCAGCCATGACCGCTATCGGTTGGACTATACTTTTAACTCCTTTCTTAACTTAGTGGTGAAAGCATGTCTAATGAAAATCAATGGGCATTATCAATGCACCAAATCGAGTGCTGCAACTGTAGTCATGGTTGTGGATGTCAATTTGGCGGTTTTCCGGATAGTGAAAATGGAAACTGTGAAGCTTTACTAGGATTTTCTATAATCAAAGGACATTTAGATGAACTAGATTTAGCCGGTTTAAAAATGGTATTTGCAGCGATGTGGCCACAGGCAATTCATCAAGGAAATGGTAAAGGCGCATTATTTATAGACAATTCAGCATCTGCAGAACAAGTAACTGCATTAGCAACCATAATGTCGGGTCAAGCGGGTGGCATGCCTGTGGAAGCTATCGCCAGTACCTTTACTGAGTTTGAAGGACCGATAATTGTCGATATTGAAATGGATACCGATGAAAAGCATGCCTCTTTTTCAATAAAAGATATTCTTGAAGTACAGCAAACACCATTAATAAATCCGATAACCGGTGAAGAGCAAGAAGTACATATTACCTTTCCTAGCGGCGGTTTTATGTGGGATGACGGCAATATCGGCAATTCAAAAGCAATGACCATCAATCATGGTAATATTGCTTTTGAACATGTCGGTCAGTTTTCTGCAAAAGCTATTGCCAATTGGGGTAACTAGATAATTGAATATTAACTTATTCGCTAATACAAAGTTAAACCCTTGGTTAATCATTGCGGCAATATCAGGGGTTGTTTTATTAAGCTGGTATTACATGGTATTTGCCATGACCATGAATATGGAACCTGTAGCATCCTGGCAACTCACTGATATATTAATGTTATTTGTGATGTGGAGCATCATGATGATTGGCATGATGTTGCCATCCGCAACCCCAGTTATTTTATTAATAAACAAACTCAACCAACAACGTAAAACTCGTCAAGCCCCTTTCACTCACACCTTATTTTTTATTAGTGGCTATTTATTAGCATGGATATTTTATAGTGCACTAATTACATTAATCCAATGGTGGTTACATCACTTAAGCATATTGTCGGCAATGATGATCAGTGCAAATCATATTTTCAGCGGCATATTGTTACTCATTGCAGGGCTATATCAATGGACACCTTATAAACAGAAATGCCTACAATTGTGTCGTTCACCACTCAGCTTGCTCACAACACAATGGCAAGAAGGGATTAATGGTGCAATAAGGCTTGGTTTTAAGCACGGTCAATATTGTTTAGGCTGTTGCTGGTTTTTAATGGCGTTATTATTTGTCACTGGTGTGATGAACCTTAAATGGATATTCATATTAACGCTATTAGTGTTAGTAGAGAAATGCTTACCTAAGGGAGACGTTTTAGGAAAAGGCTTAGGAATATTGTTAGTGCTACTAGGTATCAATACATTAATTTTTTTCTAAACTCATAGCTAAGATCATGCTTAAAAAAGTACCAAACGGACTCATTTATCCGCCTGGTATTTAATCACTTAAGCAATCACTAATCTTCTATCACTTCAACTTCAAATTTATTTGAAACTGCAGAACCTAATACAGCAAAAAAATAATCATTAATTCTCACTTACTCTTAATTTACTACCCTTCCCGACATCACAAAATTACATTGTGATATCGGGAATATCAATAGTTATAAAAACACAAAAACCTTAAATTACAATCTATTACCATTTGGCATCTGTTTTGCTATTTATACTCCATAAGCTATTTCGGCGCATAAAATGTTTAACTCGGTTCCAACGTATTTAAGGAAAAACTTAATGAAAAAAATATTTATACTAAATCTTATTACAGCCTGTTTAATTGCCCTTCCCTTTATTGGTTATGCAGAAGAATTAAATTCTGTGGATAAAAAAGAATTAAATGAGATCATAAATAGTCTTAGTAATCAGATGTCGAAAAATTATGTTTTCCCCGAGATAGGCACAAAAATGGCAATACATATTAAAGATGAGTTAAGTGATGGAAAATACAAAACTATCATTAACCCTTCATCATTAGCTTCTCAATTAACTGAGGATCTTCGTTCAATTGCTAATGATGCGCACTTAAAGGTATTCTTTGATCCTGACAGAGTTGAAATTTTACGAAAACAAAACCAAGAATTAGAGGAAGAAACTTCAGCAGCAGATATTCAGAAAATGAAACGTCGAAACTTTGGTTTTAAAGAGTTAAAAATACTCGATGGTAATATTGGCTACCTTAACCTCATACAATTCTACCATCCAGAATTTGCAGGTGATGCTGCTATAGCGGCGATGAATAGTTTAAGCAATGCAGACTCAATTATCTTTGACTTACGCTACAATGGTGGTGGTTCACCTTCAATGGTCAAACTTATTAGTAGTTATTTGTTTGATAGTGAAGAAGTTCATTTAAATAGTCTTTACCATCGCCCCAGCGATACACTCACCCAACATTGGACTTTACCCTATATAAATGGTCTTCGTAGACCCGACAGAGATGTTTATATACTCACTAGTGGTAATACATTTTCAGCGGCAGAAGAATTTAGTTATAACCTTAAAAATCTAAAACGTGCAACATTAATTGGCGAGAAAACAGGTGGCGGAGCCCATGCTGGGGGGATTGAGGTGCTAAATGATCGTTTTTTGGCCTGGTTACCTAGAAGCAGAGCGATTAATCCAATTACAAAAACTAACTGGGAAGGTGTTGGTGTAGAGCCACACATCAATGTACTAGCAGCTGATGCACTTAATGTTGCACATGCTCATGCATTAGAAAAACTGGCAATGAAAAATGAAGGTTCAGCAGGAGATTACTATCGTTGGTACTTAGACGAAGCAAAGGCTAATGCCACACCAGTAAAAATAGACACCGCTACTTTAGAGTCTTATGCGGGTCAATTTGGACCACGCTTATTAACGGTGAATAATGGTCAGTTATATTATTCTAGAAATAATCGAACTAAACGCTTATTAAAAGCCATCGACTTGGATACTTTTTCTTTAGTTGGTGTCCCTTCGTTTCGTCTACAAGTTATCAAAGATAAAGGTCGAGTTATCGCCTTAAAATCTATTAAGGACAATGGCGCTACGACTCAATATCTAAAAGAAATTTAGCAATAAATAGAATGAATAACTGCTGCAACGGCCTTTATTAGCGTTGTGAAGAAATTGTTGACCTGATTAATAATACAAACAGGTCAACGATCGTTTCTAAAGAATAACGTTAAGCACAAGTAAAATAACGTTTAATTTCCTAATACACTCTGAATACTGATATAAAAATTAGCATCAACTTTTACAGTGGGATTTGCATCAACTAAGTCAACCGTAGTCCAAGCTGTTGTTGGCGATAGCCATTGTTCTTTGCCATTGATATAAACACGTAATGGCATGTCAAAATCTTCAATAACATTACCCCAACGAATTTTCATCACTTTGTCTTTAACAAAATACTCAAAACTTGGAATACGAATATCTCGCAAGTATTGATCAAATATTTTGGAGAAATCTTTACCCGCTTTATGACTGATGTAATCTTCTATATCTTTGGTATCAACATTTTGATGATAAAAATCTTTGTTTAGACCCCGTAATATTTCGCGCCAAGTAACGTCACTATCAATAATTTGACGAATGGTATGTATCATATTACCACCCTTGTCATACATATCACCCGAGCCACCGCGACTAGCATTGTATTGACCAATAATCGGAGCTTGGTTTTGAATGTTCATGCGTTGACCACGAATATATTCAAATGCTTTTTCTTTACCATAATGAAATTCTAAAAATAAGCTTTCAGAATAATTAGTGAAACTTTCATGTATCCACATATCGGCAACATCTTTATTAGTAATACTGTTCGCAAACCATTCGTGACCTGATTCATGCACAATAATAAAATCGAATAACATACCCGGACCTGCTTGGCTGCGATCTCTTCCTAAATAACCATTTTGATAACCATTACCGTAGGTGACGGAACTTTGATGTTCCATGCCTAAATAAGGTGCTTCAACCAGTTTGTAGCTGTCTTCATAAAATGGATAAGGACCAAACCAATATTCAAAAGCTTCCATAGTACGTTTTGCATCTTTGAATTGTTTTTTCGCTTTTGCCAAATTTTCACGTAAAACGTAATAGTCCATATCAAGTTGACCTTTTTCGCCTTGATACTCTTCACCAAAATGTACGTAATCACCGATGTTAATATTGATACTATAATTATTTATCGTATTAACAACTTGCCAGTGATAGGTTTTTGTTTTATCAGTTTTATTGTGTTCAGTTTTGATTAAACGACCATTTGATACATCCATTAAATGTTCAGGCACTTCAATACTCATTAAAACGCCGTTATTAGGTTCATCAGCTGGATGGTCTTTATTTGGCCACCAAATGCTCGAACCAATACCTTGGTTAGATGAAGCGATGAAATCCATACCATTGCTATCTTTAGTCCAAGTAATACCGCCATCCCATGGTGCTCGTTTAGCGGTAACCGGCTGCCCTGAAAAATGCATGGTCAGTTTTTGCTCTGAGCCGACTTTTTGTTCAACTATAGGCGTAATAAAATAAGAAAAACCATCTTGTTCAACTTTAAGCTGCTTACCATTTTGTATCACCTTTTCAAGCTTCATTGGTGCTTGCAGCTCTACTTGCAGACGTTGACCTTTAGCTAATACCTGATAAGTCATGGTATTAGTTCCAGAAAATATTTTAGTTGCAGGGTCAACCTTTATATCGAGATGATAGTGGCTTAAATCCCACCAAGAGCGTTCTGGAGTTATTGTTCCACGTAAATGCTCTTGGTGTGTTATATCTCCACTTTCTTGCTTCCAGTTGCTGGCAGAAGTACAAAAACTAGCACTGATAATAAATATAATGGCAGCTAATATTGATTTCATAATCATTATTCTTATTGTTAATTTAAAGGTGTTTTCGAGATCGTATACTATATGCAAAATAATATTATTCATAGTAGATACTAGAAAAAACAAATAATCACTTGCACCATTTTTAGTGTTCACGTTAAAATCTTTTTGCGTTATTTTACATATACCAAATAAAATTTAGTATTTAACGCAAGTTGTCGGAGTGCCAAAGGGCTGAGATCGCGAAAGCGGGATCCGTAGAACCTGATTAGATTAACATCTGCGAAGGGAACAAAAGAGTACATTACACTTATTCATCATAGTGCTGCAGTTACTCCTCGTTTATACCCCTAAAGCTCCGCCTTATTTTTAAATTATTTCGATTTATAAACTAAAGGTGAGCGAATATGACTAACAAAGCTAAACCAAGCAGACGCGAAAAACGTGCTGCTGCGGAAGCATTTTTAAAAAATGTATCTGATCAATCTTTTCCAAATTCTAAAAAAGTTTACGTACAGGGGAAACTTCACGATATTCAAGTAGGTATGCGTGAAATTACGCTTTCAGATACCCTTATTTCAGGCAGCGATAAAGACCATCCAGTTTATGAAAAAAATGAACCTCTTTGTGTTTATGACACATCAGGATTTTATACCGATGAAAACGTCGATATTGATGTACATAAAGGCATTCCTCGTTTACGTGAAAGCTGGATTGATGGTCGTGATGACGTTGAGTTTTTACAATCAAATAGTTCACAGTATGCACAACAACGCCTTGCTGATGAAGGCGTCGATCATATTCGCTTTGAACATTTACCTAAAATGCGTATTGCTAAACAAGGCAAAAATGTCACCCAAATGCACTATGCTCGCCAAGGTATTATTACCCCTGAAATGGAATACATTGCCATTCGTGAAAATTTAAAACGCGAACATGTCAAAGACGAAATCTTATTGCAACAACATAAAGGTGAATCTTTTGGTGCCAGCATTCCTGAACAAATGACACCTGAATTTGTTCGAGATGAAGTCGCTCGTGGTCGCGCTATTATTCCGGTAAATATTAACCACCCAGAATGTGAACCAATGATTATTGGTCGTAACTTTTTAATTAAAGTAAACGCGAATATCGGCAATTCAGCAGTAACCTCGTCGATAGAAGAAGAAGTTGAAAAACTAGTATGGTCAGCCAAATGGGGCGCTGATACCGTAATGGATTTATCAACAGGTCGTAATATTCATGAAACTCGTGAATGGATTTTGCGTAATTCTCCCGTACCTATTGGTACTGTGCCGATCTATCAAGCTTTAGAAAAAGTAAATGGTGTTGCCGAAGATTTAACGTGGGAAATTTTTCGCGATACCTTAATTGAACAAGCAGAACAGGGCGTTGATTATTTCACTATTCACGCCGGCGTATTACTACGTTATGTTCCTATGACCGCCAAACGTGTTACTGGCATTGTCTCTCGTGGGGGCTCGATCATGGCAAAATGGTGTTTAGCGCATCATAAAGAGAACTTTTTATATACCCATTTTGAAGATATATGCGAAATACTAAAACAATATGATGTTTCCTTTTCATTAGGTGATGGCCTACGTCCTGGTTCTGTTGCTGATGCCAATGATGAAGCACAATTTTCCGAATTACATACTTTAGGTGAACTCACTAAAATCGCTTGGCAACATGATGTACAAGTCATTATTGAAGGTCCCGGTCATGTACCATTACATATGATCAAAGAAAATATGGAAGAGCAACTTAAGCATTGTGGTGAAGCACCGTTTTATACCTTAGGGCCATTAACTACTGATATTGCACCGGGCTATGATCACATAACATCAGGCATTGGCGCGGCAAATATTGGTTGGTACGGCTGTGCCATGCTCTGTTATGTAACACCTAAAGAACATTTAGGTTTACCCAATAAAGAAGATGTGAAAGAAGGTTTAATCACCTATAAAATTGCTGCTCATGCGGGTGATTTAGCCAAAGGGCATCCCGGCTCACAAATTCGTGATAATGCGATGTCAAAAGCGCGTTTCGAATTTCGCTGGTATGATCAATTTAATATCGGCTTAGACCCTGAAACCGCCAAAGCCTATCACGATGAAACGCTGCCACAAGAGTCAGGAAAAGTTGCTCATTTTTGTTCCATGTGTGGTCCTAAATTTTGCTCAATGAAAATTTCACAAGAAGTACGTGATTATGCAGCCAAACTGGAAAAAGGTGAAATAATCGAAATACAATTGCTTGATGAAACCATTACCTTAGATGCTACCAACTTAACTATTAACAATCAGGAAGCGGTAAAAGGTATGGCAGAGAAATCAGCTGAATTTAAAGCAACGGGTAGTAAAATCTACCATGCTGTTAAGTAAATCAAGCTATTAGCTGTATGAAAACAATTGCCATCATTGGTGCTGGTTTAATGGGTCGCCTGATAGCTTTGTCGTTACATCGACAAGGTTATCAAGTAACGCTTTTTGATAAAGATACAAAAGCTGCCCATCAAAGTGCCGCTTATGCCGCTGCGGGATTATTAACGCCACTTGGTGAGGCAATGCACTGCGAGCCTAATATCGTTGAAATGGGGTTTATTTCACTTAAGTTATGGCCAAAATTTTTAGCCACGTTAGATGAATATACTTACTTTCAACAACAAGGGGCAATAATGGTCAGTCACGAGCAAGACCAAGGTGATTACCGCCGCCTTGCTCGTTATTTACAAAACCATTATCCTCAACATCAATGTCAGCAACTTGATCGACAAAAACTTGTGGATTTGGAGCCTGAGATTGGTCGCTCTTTTAGCCAGGGCCTATTTCTTCCTGATGAAGGACAAATTGGTAATCGCACATTATTAATTGCTTTAAAACACCAACTTGAACAAGCTGCCATTGAATGGTTAAGTGATTGTTTTATTTGTGATATTTCACCTATTAATCATGGCTGTATGGTGAGCTTTCAACATATCGAAACAACTAAACAACAACGAACATTTGATTTAGCTATTGATTGTCGAGGTACTGGTGCACGTACTAATGCCAATACTGATAAGAATGCCAACAAAAATAGTGCCTTAAAAGATTTACGCGCGGTACGAGGTGAATTGTTTCAATTATTTGCACCCGATGTTCATATCACTAGACCTGTGCGTTTAATGCACCCAAGGTATCAGTTATATATAGCACCAAAAACGAAAGGTTTTTATGTGGTTGGTGCTACCGAAATTGAAAGTGATGATGACTCACCAATGACAGTACGTTCTGCTATGGAGTTATTGAGTGCTGCGTACAGCGTACATCCCGGCTTTGCTGAAGCTAATATCAGACAACATGTTAGTCAATGTCGACCCGCATTTAGTGATAATCAGCCGAAAATTATTGTTAACCAACATTTAATTCAAGTTAACGGTTTATACCGCCATGGTTTTTTGATTGCACCAGTAGTACTTGAACAGGTTATGCAGCTAGTTAAGAACATTCAAGCTGGCACAAGCGATTACAACGAGTCCCTTTATTCACATTTATTACCCATAAATAAAAAATCATAAATAAAGAACCAATAAGTGAAGAAAATGAACATATACATTAATGGTCAAAACCAAACGATCAATGCTGAGCAAACAACATTGGCGGCTGCATTGTCCTTATTTTTAAATGATCGCCAAATTAAAAGTAGTTTTGCGGTCGCCGTAAATGGTGATTTTATTGGCAAAGACAATTATCACAATACAGCACTACAGGCGAACGATAGCATTGATGTTTTATTTCCGATTGTAGGTGGGTAAATCATGTCTTTAAATATTTATGGTCAATCATTAAAAAGTCGTTTATTGATCGGTACTGCCTTGTATCCATCACCACAAATAATGAAACAAGCGATATTAGCAAGCGAATCGCAAGTAGTAACCTTATCGCTAAAACGACAAAATCCTGCGGATAAGTCTGGTGCACAAATTTGGCAGTATATTCAAGAAATTGTTGAGCAATGCCAAGGATATTTATTACCTAATACCGCCGGCTGTAAAACCGCAAAAGAAGCGGTGACATTGGCACAGATGAGTCGTGAGATATTCAATACTGATTGGATCAAACTCGAAGTTATCGGCGACGATTATAATTTGCAGCCTGATCCTATCGAGCTGCTTAATGCCACCGAGCAGCTGATAAAAGCGGGCTTTAAAGTACTGCCTTATTGCACCGATGATTTGGTTTTGTGCCAACGTTTATATGATTTAGGTTGTCAGGTGATCATGCCGTGGGCATCACCAATAGGCACAGGTAAAGGCCTGATGAATCCCTATAATCTTGAAACCATTCGTTTACGTTTACCTGACGCTACGCTTATTTTAGATGCGGGTATTGGCAAACCTTCAGACGCCTGTATTGCCATGGAAATGGGTTACGATGGTGTGCTACTAAATAGTGCCGTTGCCCTTGCTGATAATCCAGTGATCATGGCTAAGGCTTTTGCGGCAGCGCTTACCGCCGGCGAGCAAGGTTATGTGGCTGGCATTATGCAACAGAGACAAACCGCTCACCCCAGCACGCCAACATTAGATACACCGTTTTGGCACCAAAGTTAATGGTAAAAGCATCATAAATACTCATATACCAATTCCATTAAGTTTGTTCCCACTCAGAACTTGTCAGCGGTTTGAGAACAATTAGAATTTTTTTACATCGTAGTTGTTCTATATGAAAGAAATTTTGTGCGGTTTTCGAATCGCTGACAAACTCCCAAAGGGCGAGTTTAAAAGGCTTACATGCTGCGTTATTGATTTTGACAAGGGAATAACCATTCTCTTCAATCAATGCCTTGCCTCTAAGCCTTTTAAGTCTCGCTGAGAGGGAAGAAACTTAATGGAATTGGTATTATATTCTTTGTTGAATGCGCTCACCTAGTAAACTAGGCTCCGTGCTTTCGCCTCAAATAGAAGTCATTTATTTTGCCTTTATATAAATTTATTTGGAATAAATATGAACAAGACTAAGAAGCCAATAATATGGACGATTTCTGGCGCTGATTGCTCCGGCGGTGCTGGTATAGCGGCAGATATAAAAACGGCACATGGTTTAGGCGTAGAGATTTGTCATCTGATCACCGCCAATACCGTGCAAAGCTCCACTGAACTTATTGCAGTGAATCCAGTAACTATCGGGCTATTGCAGCAACAAGTGGATGCTTTGTATTTTGATAAAGCCCCAAGCGTTATTAAAATAGGGTTAGTCGCCAATACCGAACAAGTAATTTGGTTAATAACCACAATTCAAACACTAAAAGTACGCAACCCTAGATTGATTATTGTTTATGATCCTGTTGGACAAGCAAGTGTCGGCGGTAAGTTTTCTGATATTAGTCACCTTGAGAGATTAAGACTGGTTGCGATTTGTGACGTCTTAACGCCTAATCTATCAGAAGCTCAGCAACTAAGCGGTGAAGATAATAACGATATTAAAGCACATGCACAGAAACTATTAGAAACTGGCCTTGCAAGTATCATCATTAAAGGTGGTCATTTAAAAAGTGAGCATAGTAGTGATTATTGTTTACATTCCCTAAATACCATCACTCAAGACAGCACTACTAATAAAGCGACGACCAACAAAACAATAGAATATCAATTAAAATCACCTCGTATTAATACCAGTTACAGCCATGGTGGTGGTTGTACTTTCGCCACTGCACTTTCATCATTTTTAGCCCATGGTTATTTATTACGAGATGCGTTCACCTTAACAAAAGCTTTAATCAATCAAGGATTATCAAAGCGAGCGGGTGAACTTGAATACTACGGCGCTTTTGAACAAGGATCATGGCCAAAAAATGCTGATAATTTTCCGCAAATATGCGCTGCACTTAATCAGCAATACTCAAATCTGCCAGCATTTCCATCTTTAACACTTACTAATAAATTAGGCTTGTATCCAGTCGTTGATTCAACTGAATGGTTAAAACGTTTATTACCACTTAATTTAAATATCATTCAGCTCAGGTTAAAAAATAAAACAAACTCTGAGCTAAACCAAATAATTGCAGAAGCTGTTGCTATAAGTCGAGATTATCCAACTCGTTTATTCATTAACGATTACTGGAAATTAGCGATAAAACATAATGCTTATGGTGTACATATTGGTCAGGAAGACCTACAGAATGCTGACTTAGCCATAATTCAACAAGCAGGTTTAAGACTCGGCATTAGTACTCATGGTTGTTATGAATTTCTATTAGCACAACAACTCAAACCGTCTTATCTTGCCGTTGGCGCTATTTTTCCAACCAAAACCAAAGACATGACCGGGCAAATTCAAGGTATTGATAATTTAGTACAGTTATTGAATTTATCTAACGATATTCCCGTAGTTGCTATTGGCGGTATTAATTTGGAACGTGCACAAGAAGTGTGGCGAACAGGAGTTGATAGTATTGCGGTGGTAACAGCCATTACTGAAACATCAAACTATCAACTAGCGGTTCAAAACTTTCAAAAAATTACAAAAATAACTAGTTAAATTATTTTACATCGTCCAGAATTAGAGCACGATATATCGTGGCTATGATTAATAACAATATATGAATAAAACAATTAAGCAATTTCTCGCCGATTCTGAATTATTGCTCAACTCTGTTGGTGAAGGTATTTATGGTTTTGATACCCAAGGTAAAGCCATTTTTATTAACCCGGCTGCAGTAAAAATGACCGGCTGGCAAGCAGATGAATTACTCGGTAAAAATATTCACCAATACCACCACCATAGCCATGCAGATGGCACTAAATACCATGCCCATGATTGTAAGATTTATAATACCGCACAAGATGGTATTGCTCGCCAGGTAAGTGGTGAAGTATTTTGGCGTAAGGACGGTAGCAGTTTCCCAGTTGAATATACCACCACAGCCGTTTATAAAGATGGGCAGATCATCGGTGCTGTAGCGATATTTAGAGATGTCAGCCAACAGCAACAAACCGAAAGTGCACTACGCGCTGCACTGCAAGATATCCAGAAACTGACTGAACAGTTAACCGCTGAAAATACTTATTTGCAGAGTGAACTCGCCCAAGAGTTCTCTGTAACTGGACTAGTCGGAGAAAGCCAAATATTAACAGAAATGTTAGAGCAAATTAGTCTCGTCGCTAAAACCGATAGCACGGTATTGATCCTGGGTGAAAACGGTACAGGTAAAGAACTAGTGGCTCGCAATGTCCATGCTCTAAGTTTAAGAAGCCGATCGCCGCTAGTAAAAGTAAACTGTGCAGCATTTACACCAAGCTTATTAGAGTCGGAATTATTTGGTCATGAAAAAGGCGCTTTTACTGGAGCGATCGAGCGGCGTAAAGGTCGTTTTGAATTAGCCGATAAAGGCACTTTATTTCTGGATGAAATTGGCGAGCTCTCTTTGGCTGCACAAAGTAAACTTTTGCGTGTTCTGCAAGAGCAAGAATTTGAACGTGTCGGTGGTAATAAAACGATCAAAATTGATATTCGAATAATTGCTGCTACAAATCGTGATTTGTTGGCGATGATTGAACAAGGTCTTTTTAGAATGGATCTTTATTACCGACTTAACGTCTTTCCCATCAACATTCCAGCCTTAAGAGAGCGTCCCGAAGATATTACCTCTTTGTGTCAGATCATTATTATTAAGCTAAATAAAAAACTGGGAAAAAACATAGAAGCTATCACTAATAAGAGCATGAAAATGCTGAAGTCATATGACTGGCCAGGCAATATTAGAGAACTACAAAATATACTTGAGCGAGAAATTATCCTCAGCAATAGTAATATTTTGGATATCAAGCAACAGTTATCCTTAACAAAACTCAGTAACGTCAGTGCGTCGTCTTTATCTGCAAATGAAAAGCAGCATATTGAAGCGGTTTTGAAAATATGTAAGTGGCAACTTGGCGGTAGTCGTGGCGCAGCCGCAATACTTAAATTGCCCGATAGTACTTTACGTTCAAAAATGAAAAAATTGGGTATTAATCGCCCATCTTAAAAGACAACAAGCCAACCATAAACCACGACATATCACGCATCCACGATATATCGTGCCTCATTGCTTTTTACAATGCAAAAAAAACCTTTAATTACAAAAGATTAACTAATATTACTGATTGGAATTGATTTTGCTATATCTGCGGTAAGTTCCATTACTTGTTGTTGTAGATGAAATACAATTTTAAAGACGAAGATTTAATAATTAAACCATATAAAAATGACAGCCCCATTTATGTAAGAAAACAAAAAGGAAAATATCAGCGCATAAGAAAGTTCACTGGTTTATTTTTTATGTGCCTGTTTGCACTTTTACCTTGGTTTGAATACCAAGGACAACAAGCGATATTACTCGATCTTGAGACTCAGCATTTTCGTATATTTTCACAAACATTTTTCCCGCAAGATCTAACGTTACTGGCACTATTACTTCTGGTCGGTTGTTTTTTGCTCTTTTTTATCACTACGTGGCTAGGCCGTATTTGGTGTGGTTATTTATGCCCTCAAACGGTCTGGATGTTCACTTATATTTGGGTTGAGGAGAAAATCGAAGGAACTCGTAATCAAAGAATAGGGCTTGACCAAAAGCAAACGTCACTTAATAAGGTGCTTAAAAAGATTTCGAAACACAGTCTTTGGTTACTGATGTCTGTGCTTACCGCGACCTGTTTTATCAGTTATTTTACTCCTGTAACTCAGCTCTATCGCGATTTATTGAGCTTTAATAGCAGCGCGATTATCACTGGATGGATAGTGTTTTTTACCCTGTGTACTTACGGTAATGCTGGCTGGTTACGAGAAAAAATGTGTATCTACATGTGCCCATATTCACGCTTTCAATCAGCTATGTTTGATAAAAACACCTTCTTAGTCGCCTATGACAAAAAACGCGGTGAAACTCGGGGAGTACGTAAACGCAGTGAACATAATCATGATTTAGGCGATTGTGTTGATTGTAGTCTTTGCGTGGACGTCTGTCCCGCCGGCATAGATATTCGTAACGGCTTACAGTATGAATGCATAAATTGTGGCGCCTGCATCGATGCTTGTGATCAAACCATGGAAAAATTTAATTACCCCAAAGGTTTGATAAGTTATACCAGTGAAAGTAACCTTGCTGGTAAAAAAACAAATTTATTTCGCGGTAAAATATTAGCCTACGCAAGTTTATCTATGCTTTTTGTCGCACTAATGATCAATACCATCGTCAGCCGAGTTCCGCTTGAAGTATCAATTTCTAGGGACCGTAATACGTTATATCAAGTTGACTTTAACGATAATGTTTCCAATACGTATCTCATTAAGATCACTAATAAGTCTCAACTTAAGCAGCACTACTCGATAAAAGTGAATGGTAATAATAAAGGCGTATTAACAATGCCAGACACTATGACGATTAACGCAAGTGAAGCAATCAACATTCCGGTTACGCTAACACGGTCTCCACAAGAAATAAAAACTAGGATCAGTAATATCACTTTTGTGGTTTCTGCACTAAGTGCGCCCGATGTACGGTTAAGTAAAACAACACGTTTTTACTCTAGATAACCTCACCTCGGGATAAATAGCACTGACCAAGGTCGATAAGTAAGAAGCCAAGGTCATTTAAAACAAAGAAGACTGAGACGCTTAGGCTTTATTGAGGGAAGAGAGTTATTGTTTAACTCTCTAGGCTAACGAGCCAAATCAGAGATTCTTTAAAGCGCGGGAAAATAGTTGAGAGTTCCTGAACTTTCATTTCATCCTGCTCTTCAATGCAAATAACCCCAATGTCTAAATCGTTCCCGGCATATTCCCCGAGACTTCCTGGAGTTGGGTAACCAATGTCATTTTTAAGTTCAAATTTTGAGGTTTCACTAAAATGTCGCGCAACCATTTCTGCTTTTTGATTCGAGTAAACGATCATCGGCTTCCAGCTATGAAAGTGAATTATCTGACAGGGCTTCACATCTTTTATGAGATCAACAATTGCTGTTGTCTCCGGCTCTGAGCCTGCTGAGTTCCCCGGAAAATAGCGATCTTTGTCATGCTCACTCGTCCAGCACTTTGAAGGGAAATTCCTGTTCAAATCTACAGAGTTTCCATTGGTTCTTTGTCTTTTCGCGTAACCATCTGGGTTGATACAGGGTATCAAAATCCAAGGTTTGAGCTCCTCTGAGGAACCCCTTAAGTAATTAAGCCACTCTTCTGCCAGATGCACACCTTCTGGTTCGTCGCCGTGCATCCCACCGATGAACAATAAAGGGGATTTTGAAGGGACTTCCTGCAGATTATAACTGCTAAACAGTGAAATGGGTTTCTTTCCTGCTGACCAGGCCCACTCTTGTATATTATGTGTTTTCTCTGTCATATAAATAGTTTAGCCTTCTTAAACAAGCTTGTCGAGAAGAGTCATATGAGTACTCAAAAGCTTTACGCAGTTGTTTTAGCTGTAGAAAAATATATTCAAATGAAATTGGCCTTATACCAATTTGACTAAGTTTGTTCCCACTCAGAGCTTATCAGTGGTT